>NZ_VFML01000001.1:3255000-3895833 GCF_006715045.1 Amycolatopsis cihanbeyliensis
TTCTTCAGCTCCTCGAAGCGAGGGATCACCACGGTGAGCAGCTGAACGATGATGCTCGCGGTGATATACGGCATGATGCCGGTCGAAAAAATCGACAGCTGTAGGAGAGCCCCGCCACTGAACAGGTTCAGCAGCGAGTAGATGCCCTGGTCTTCGACCTGCGCTTGACATGCCTGCACGTTGGGATAGGAGACCCCGGGCGCCGGCATGACGGCACCCACACGGTAGACCGCCACGATCATCAGCGTGAACAGGATCTTCTTGCGCAGGTCCGGCGTCGCGAGAGCCGAGCGGAAGGCGCTGAGCACGCGGGGGACCTCCTCGGCGTCGTCGGGAGTCGACCGACGATCGGCTTGGCCGGTGCTGCGACCGGCGGGAACACAGCAGTTCCCGACTCACCCACGGACGGGCAAGCCGGGAACGCTTCGGGGCATATCGGTCCCGAAGCGTGTCGCCGACTCTAACAGCCTCGCGCAGAGTAGCTGCACCGTGTGCGGCAAAAACCGACGGAGGTCGGTAGGACAGCGGCGTCCATTCCGCCGAGTGGCCGCACCTGGACCGTCCGGGAAGAGGGCTCACCGCGCTGTCTGAGGCCAGGCAACATGCGCCGGGTGGCCTCTATGTATCCGTTCACCTTCCTCCCCAGAGGCCCGACGGTTAGCCCGCTAAACGCACGGTGCGCGGGCCGGCGGGCTACGTTTAGCGGGCTAACCGTAGCCAGTCAGCACTGGGGGTTGGTTTCTTGGACGTAGATGTCCCAGGCCGGCTGGGCGGCGGGACCGTCGACGGCCACGTTGTGCACGTACCAGTAGTAGTGCCCGTAGTACCGGTCCTCGAAGTGCATCTCGTAAGTACCGACGACGCGCTGCCGCATGGGTGCGGCGAAGATGTCCACCGCCTGGTACGGCCCGAGCTCGTGACGGATCTCGTCAGCCCTGGTGGAGCTCCAGCTCCACTCCTGGGTGAAGCTGGTCTCGAAACCGGCTTCGAATATCTCCCCCAGTCGCACGCTGGCACTGATCGTGACACCGACGCTGTTGGTGGTGGTGGCCGAGGACTCCCAACGAATCACCCTGGTGGAGGTCCCCGCCGAGCAGTTCCGCGCCCCACCCGCCAGCTGGTACTCACCTCGGTAGACCTGGGGTGAGCTGGTCGGATGGAAGACGCACAGGTTAGGCACACCCCGCTCGCACTGGTCGAGCAGCTGCCGGATGGTCGGTTCATCGTGCGCCGAGGCCGCGACCGGCGCCTGCAGACCGAGCACGGTCATCATGGCGGCCGCCAGCACGGTGAGCATTCGCTTGCCAATTCTCATTCTCGGCTCCTCAACTCAGCCCGACGACCCAGGTCTCGTCATTGATGTGGCTACCGACGTCGGCATGGTCACCGCGGTACGGCCCTTCCCTGCTGCCGTCCTGCCGGTACAGCCATACCCAGCAGGTCGACCACCCCTGAACCGATGAGATCTCGTTACGCAGGACATGGTCTTCGAGAGGGAACCAGAAGTCGACGAGATCGTTCTTCGGGCAAGGCTCCGGGACCAGCAGCGTGAGCGACCGGCCACCGTAGTTGATGTGCTCGAACACCATCCCGCCGATGATCTCGGCGCTGGCGCTCGCCAGCCGCTCGCCCCGGGCGTGGGCCTGGTCGACCGTGTCGTAGCAGTCGTAGGTCTGCGAAGTCACCGAGTAGACGCAGTGCTCTTCGGGGGCGGCCGCGGCGGCGGTCGGTGCCGTCGCGAACGACAGTCCGATGGCAAGGCTCAACGCCGTGATTCCCCTCCCGCGTCTGGCGTGCCTGCCGGTTCTCGCGTGGATCACACCTACCTCCTTCCCGGGTTCGGTTCCGTTTCAGAATCGGTTCAGGTACCACATGAAACGTTCCGCCCACACTCGGTCAGGCACAACGCGACCGGCCGGTAACCGACGAAAGTCGCCTGAGGAAAGACCGACCGGCCGGAGCCATCGGAGTGAACACGCAGTGGTCGCACCATTACCCGGCAACGGCGGAGCTCGACCGGCCCGAAGTGCGTTTAGCGGGCGAACCGCGGTGCCCGGGGTACGGTTCGCCCGCTAAACGCGCTGGGGTGGGGGGTGGGTGGGTGGGGAGGACGCGAAACGGCCCGCCTGGGGGTGCCAGGCGGGCCGTTCGGGGGGGGTTGCTCAGTTGTTGGTGGTGGCGGAGCCACCGGCGGCTTCGAGCTTCTCCCGGGCGCTCTTCGAGAAGGCGTCCGCGGTGATGTCCAGCTTGACGTCGCCGACCTCGCCGTTGCCGAGCACCTTCACCAGCTTGCCCTTGCGCACCAGGCCACGGGCGGCCAGGTCCTGGGCGGTGACCGTGCCGCCGTCGGTGAACACCCTGGCGATGTCGCCCACGTTCACCGGCTGGTACTCGGTCCGGAACCGGTTGTTGAAACCACGCAGCTTCGGCAGCCGCATCTGGATGGGCATCTGCCCACCCTCGAACCCGGCGGGTACGTTCTTCCGCGCCTTGGTGCCCTTGGTGCCGCGGCCAGCGGTCTTACCCTTCGAGCTCTCGCCGCGGCCGACCCGGATCTTGCTCTTGTTCGAGCCCTCTGCCGGCCGGAGGTGGTGGATCTTGATGGCCATTACTTGACCTCCTCCACGGTCACCAGGTGCCGCACCGTGTGGATCAGGCCGCGGACCTGGGGGGTGTCCTCACGCACCACGGACTGCCGGATCTTGCGCAGCCCGAGGGTGCGCAGGGTGTCCCGGTGGTTCTGCTTGGTGCCGATCCTGCTCTTGATCTGGGTGACCTTGAGCTGTGCCATCTCAGACCTCCTGCCCCGCGCGCTGCCGCAGCATGCGGGCGGGCGCGACGTCCTCGAGCGGCAGGCCGCGACGGGCCGCGACCTCCTCCGGACGCTGCAGGCCGCGCAGGGCGGCGACGGTCGCGCGCACGATGTTGATCGCGTTGTCGCTACCGAGCGACTTGGACAGCACGTCGTGCACGCCCGCGCACTCCAGCACCGCACGCACCGGGCCACCGGCGATGACACCGGTACCGGGGCTGGCCGGGCGAAGCAGCACCACGCCCGCGGCCGCCTCACCCTGGATCGGGTGCGGGATGGTGCCGGCGATCCGGGGAACGCGGAAGAAGTTCTTCTTCGCCTCCTCGACGCCCTTGGCGATCGCCGAGGGCACCTCCTTGGCCTTGCCGTAGCCGACGCCGACCTGGCCGTCGCCGTCGCCGACGACCACCAGAGCGGTGAAGCTGAACCGACGGCCACCCTGGACCACCTTGGCCACGCGGTTGATCGCTACCACGCGCTCGAGGTGCGGGGTCTTCTCCTGGGCCGCCCCGCCACGGCCACCATCACGACGGTCCCTGCGCTCGCGGCGGTCGCCGCGCTCGCCACCGGCGGCACCCTGGCCGCCCTGGCCGCCGCCTTGCCGTGCACGTCCCGGCATCAGGCTTTCCTTCCATTCACATTCGTGGCCATCACTGTCAGAACTCCAGGCCCGCCTCGCGGGCCGCGTCGGCCAGTGCGGCGATGCGGCCGTGGTAGGCGTTGCCACCCCGGTCGAACACCGCCACGGAGACACCCGCGTTCTTCGCGCGGGCGGCCACCAGCTCGCCCACCTTGGCGGCCTTGGCCTTCTTGTCACCCTCCATCGCCCGGACGTCCGCCTCCAGGGTGGACGCCGAGGCAATGGTGTGCCCGGCGAGGTCGTCGATGAGCTGCACCGCCATGTGCCGCGAGGACCGCTTGACGGCCAGCCTCGGCCGGTCCGGCGTACCGCTGATCTTCTTGCGGAGCCGGAAGTGGCGCTTGTCCTTGGCGGCACGACGGCGGGTCGAGATGTCCTTGCCGATCGGCTTGCGCTTGATAGCCGTTTCGCTCATGATCACTTACCCGTCTTCCCGACCTTGCGGCGGATGCGCTCGCCCTCGTAGCGCAGGCCCTTGCCCTTGTACGGGTCCGGGCGCCGCAGCTTGCGAATGACCGCAGCCGTCTGGCCGACCTTCTGCTTGTCGATACCGGCCACCGAGAACTTGGTGGGGCTCTCCACGCTGAACGTGATGCCCTCCGGTGCCTGAACCGTCACCGAGTGGCTGAAGCCGAGGGCGAACTCGAGGTCCGTGCCCTTGGCCTGCACGCGGTAACCGACCCCGTAGATCTCCAACTTCTTCTCGAACCCCTCGGTGACCCCGACCACGAGGTTGTTCACCAAGGTACGGCTCAGCCCGTGCAACGAACGGTTCTCCCGCTCGTCGTCCGGCCTGCTCACCTCGATCGAGCCGTCCTCGGCGCGCGTGACGCTGATCGGCTCGGCGACCGTGTGCTCCAGGGTGCCCTTCGGCCCCTTCACCGTGACGTGCTGGCCATCGATCGTCACCTCGACCCCGGCGGGGACGGCGATCGGCAGCTTTCCGATGCGTGACATGCCTGGTCCCCCTTCCTCACCAGACGTAGGCGAGGACTTCCCCGCCCACGCCGTTGCGCTTGGCCTGCCGGTCGGTCTGCAGCCCGGAGGACGTCGAGATGATCGCGACGCCGAGGCCACCGAGGACGTTGGGCAGGTTGGTCGATTTCGCGTACACCCGCAGCCCCGGCTTGGACACTCGTCGCAGCCCCGCGATGCTGCGCTCGCGGTTGGGGCCGTACTTCATCTCGACGACGAGATTCTTGTGCTTCTCACCCGGCTCGTCGCGGAAGCTCGCGATGTAGCCCTCCCGCTTGAGGATCTCGGCGATGCTCGCCTTGAGCTTCGAGTGCGGGAGCACGACCTCGTCATGGTACGCCGAGTTCGCGTTACGCAGACGCGTCAAGAAGTCTGCGATCGGGTCGGTCATCGTCATGGTGACCTGTCAACCTTTCTCGCCCTGGTTCCCTTCCCGAGTGGCAGGGCCTGTGGCGAAGTATGGAGTCGGTGGAACCGTTACCAGCTGGACTTGCTGACGCCGGGCAGCTCGCCCGCGTGCGCCATGTCGCGCAGGCACACCCGGCAAAGTCCGAACTTGCGGAACACCGAGCGCGGCCTGCCGCACTTCTGGCAGCGGGTGTAGGCGCGCACCTTGAACTTCGGCTTCTTCGAGGCCTTGTGGATCAGCGCTTTCTTGGCCATCTCAGTTCTCCTTGAACGGGAAGCCGAGCTTGCGAAGCAGCATGCGGCCCTCGTCGTCGGTCGTGGCGGTCGTGACGACCGTGATGTCCATGCCCCGCGCGCGGTCGATGGAGTCCGGGTTGATCTCGTGGAACATCGACTGCTCGGTGAGGCCGAACGTGTAGTTGCCCCGACCGTCGAACTGCTTGCCCGACAGGCCACGGAAGTCCCGGATCCGCGGCAGCGCGATGGTCAGCAGCCGGTCGAGGAACTCCCACATCCGGTCGCCGCGCAGGGTGACCCGCGCACCGATCGGCATGCCCTCACGCAGCTTGAACTGCGCGATGGACTTGCGTGCCCTGCGCACCTCGGGCTTCTGCCCGGTGATGGTGGCCAGGTCACGCACGGCACCCTCGATCAGCTTGCTGTCCCGGGCGGCGTCGCCGATGCCCATGTTCACCACGACCTTGACCAGACCGGGGATCTGGTGCACGTTCGCGTAGTTGAACTCGTTGTCGAGCTCGGCCTTGATCTCGTCGCGGTACCGGGTCTTCAACCGCGGCACCGGGTAGGCCTCTTGTGCGGTCGTCATCAAATGTCCTTACCGGTCCTGCGCGAGACACGGACCTTCTTGCCGTCCTCGCCGATGCGATAGCCCACCCTGGTCGGCTTGCCGTCGGAGTCGACGACCTGCACGTTCGACACGTGGATGGATGCTTCCTGAGTGATGATCCCGCCGGACTGCGCACCGCGCTGGGTCTGCGTGATCCGGGTGTGCTTCTTGATCCGGTTCACACCCTCGACCAGCACCCGCTTGCGATCCGGGTAGGCCTGGATGACCTTGCCCTTCGCGCCCTTGTCCTTGCCGGCGATGACGAGGACCGTGTCGCCCTTCTTCACCTTCATCACAACACCTCCGGCGCGAGCGAGATGATCTTCATGAACTTCCGATCGCGCAGCTCGCGGCCGACCGGCCCGAAGATGCGGGTGCCCCGTGGGTCGTTGTCGTTCTTGATGAGCACGGCGGCGTTCTCGTCGAACCTGATGTAGGAGCCGTCGGGGCGACGCTTCTCCTTCACCGTGCGGACGATGACGGCCTTGACCACATCACCGCGCTTGACGTTGGCGCCCGGGATGGCGTCCTTGACGGTGGCGACGATGATGTCACCGATGCCCGCGTAGCGCCGCCCCGAGCCACCGAGCACGCGGATGGTCAGGATCTCCTTGGCACCCGTGTTGTCGGCGACTCGTAGTCGCGACTCCTGCTGGATCACGTCAACTCCTGTATGTCTCGCCGGTTCTGGATAGCCCAGCCTGGCGGAACGGAAGGGGTGGTTCCCCTGCTTACTTGGCCTTCTCCACGATCCGCACCAGCCGCCAGCGCTTGGTCGCCGAGAGTGGGCGGGTCTCCATCAGGATCACGCGGTCGCCGATGCCGGCCGTGTTCTCCTCGTCGTGCGCCTTCACCTTGGTGGTGGAGCGCATGACTTTCGCGTACCGCGCGTGCTTCTTCCGGTCCTCGAGCTGGACCACGATCGTCTTGTCCATCTTGTCCGAGACGACGTAACCCTCGCGGACCTTCCGGTAGTTCCGGCCGGAGTCGGCCTTCTGTACCGGCTGCTTCGCGATCTCTTCGATCTGCTCGCTCATGCGGCACCTTCACTTTCGGCTTCAGCATCGTCGGGGGAGACCGACAGGCCGAGCTCGCGCTCGCGCATCACCGTGTAGATGCGCGCGATGTCGGTGCGAACCGTGCGCAGCCGGCGATTGTTGTCCAACTGGCCCGTCGCCATCTGGAAACGGAGGTTGAACAGTTCTTCCTTCGATTCCTTCAGCCGCAGCACGAGCTCCTCCGCGGTGAGCTCGCGAAGTTCTGACGCCGCAACGCCTCCTGCTTTCGCCATCAGAACTCACCACCTTCACGGGTCACGATTCGGCACTTCATCGGCAGCTTGTGGATCGCGCGGCGCAGTGCCTCACGAGCCGTAGCCTCGTTCGGGAAGCTCATCTCGAACATCACCCGGCCCGGCTTGACGTTGGCGACCCACCACTCCGGGGAACCCTTACCGGAACCCATCCGGGTCTCCGCGGGCTTCTTGGTCAGTGGGCGGTCCGGGAAGATGTTGATCCAGATCTTCCCGCCACGCTTGATGTGCCGGGTCATGGCGATACGAGCGGACTCGATCTGCCGGTTGGTCACGTAGCTCTGCTCAAGCGCCTGGATGCCGTACTCGCCGAAGTGCACCTTCGTGCCGCCCTTGGCTGCGCCGGAACGGCTCGGTGAGTGCTGCTTGCGGTGCTTGACCTTGCGCGGGATGAGCACTTCTCAGCCCTCCGTCTTCTCTGCCGCGTCCGGCGAGGCCACCTGCGGCGCCTGGTTGGTCGCGACGTCCGGGTCCGATTGCCCACCGCCCTGCGCGGACGAGGACTTGCCGCCACCGGACTCCTGCGCTGCCCGCCCGACCTCGGTCGACGTGGCCGTGGTGCCCGAGGAACCGGAACGGCGCGGGCGGGAAGGACGCTCCCGGCGGGGAGCGCGCTCCTGGGCCGCGGCCGCGTCCCGCGCTTCCTTGGCCTTGAGGCCACCCACCAGGTCACCCTTGTAGATCCACACCTTCACACCGATCCGGCCGAAGGTGGTGCGGGCCTCGAAGAAGCCGTAGTCGATGTCGGCACGCAGCGTGTGCAGCGGAACCCGGCCGTCGCGGTAGTGCTCCGAACGGGACATCTCGGCACCGCCGAGGCGGCCACCGCACTGCACCCGGATGCCCTTGACCTGCGGCGAGCGCATCGAGGTCTGGATCGCCTTACGCATCGCACGGCGGAAAGCCACCCGGTTGGACAACTGCTCGGCGACCCCTTGCGCGACCAGCTGGGCATCGGACTCGGGGTTCTTCACCTCGAGGATGTTCAGCTGGACCTGCTTCTTGGTCAGCTTCTCCAGCGCGCCACGGATCCGGTCGGCCTCCGCGCCACGGCGGCCGATCACGATCCCCGGACGCGCGGTGTGGATGTCCACCCGCACCCGGTCCCGGGTGCGCTCGATCTCCACCTTGGAGATGCCTGCCCGCTCCATGCCCGTCGCCAGCAGCTTGCGGATCTTCACGTCCTCGGCGACGTACTCCGCGTACTGCTTGTCGGCGTACCAGCGGGACTTCCAGTCCGTGCTGATCCCGAGCCGGAAGCCGTGCGGGTTGATCTTCTGGCCCACTACCGGCCACCTGCCTTCTTCTTGCCGCTCTTCTTCACGTCTGCCTTGGGCCGGGACTCGACCTCGACCGTGATGTGGCTGGTCCGCTTGCGGATCCGGTAGGCACGGCCCTGAGCACGCGGGCGGATGCGCTTGAGGGTCGGACCCTCATCCGCGTACGCGTTCTTCACCCAGAGCGTGTCCGGGTCGAGGTCGAGGTTGTTCTCGGCGTTGGCCATGGCGCTGGAGAGCACCTTGGCCACCTGGCCACTGGCCGCCTGCGGCGCGAACCGGAGCACGGCCAGTGCCTCACTGGCGCTGCGACCCTTGATCAGCTCGATCACCCGGCGCACCTTGGTCGGCGAGTCCCGGACGAAGCGAGCCCGCGCCACGGCGACCGGCAGCTCCTCTGCCGTCGCAGCGTCGTTCTGGGCGTTCATCGCTTGCTTCCTTCTCGTGTTCGGCGCTCAGCGGCGGCGTGACTTGCGGTCATCCTTGACGTGGCCCTTGAAGGTCCGCGTCGGGGCGAACTCACCCAGCTTGTGACCCACCATCGCCTCGGTGACGAACACCGGCACGTGCTTGCGGCCGTCGTGCACCGCGATCGTGTGCCCCAGGAAGTCCGGGATGATCGTGGAGCGGCGGGACCAGGTCTTGATCACCGTCTTCTTGCCCAATTCGTTCAGCGCGTCCACCTTCTTGAGCAGGTGGTCGTCCACGAACGGGCCCTTTTTCAGGCTGCGCGGCATGTTCTCTTACCTCCCTGCTCAGCGCTTCTTGCCGGTACGCCGGCGGCGGACGATCATCTTGTCGCTCGGCTTGCTACGCCGAGTGCGGCCTTCCGGCCTCCCGTTCGGGTTCACCGGGTGACGGCCACCGGAGGTCTTGCCCTCACCACCACCGTGCGGGTGGTCCACCGGGTTCATCACCACACCGCGGACGGTCGGGCGCTTGCCCTTCCAGCGGCTGCGGCCCGCCTTGCCCCAGCTGATGTTCGAGTGCTCGGAGTTCCCGACCTCGCCCACGGTGGCGCGGTTGCGCACGTCCACGTTGCGGATCTCGCCCGAGGGCATCCGCAGCTGGGCGTACGGACCGTCCTTGGCGACGAGCTGCACCCGCGCACCGGCGGAGCGGGCGATCTTCGCGCCACCGCCGGGGCGGAGCTCGATCGCGTGCACCACGGTGCCGACCGGGATGTTGCGCAGCGGCAGGTTGTTGCCCGGCTTGATGTCGGCGCGCGGGCCGCTCTCGATCGGGTCGCCCTGCTTCAGCTTGTCCGGCGCGATGATGTAGCGCTTCTCACCGTCGGCGTAGTGCAGCAGCGCGATCCGAGCGGTGCGGTTCGGGTCGTACTCGATGTGCGCGACCTTGGCCGGCACGCCGTCCTTGTCGTTGCGCCGGAAGTCGATCAGCCGGTACGCCCGCTTGTGCCCACCGCCCTTGTGCCGGGTGGTGATCTTGCCGGACGAGTTACGGCCACCGCTGCCGTGCAACGGACGCAGCAGCGACTTCTCCGGCTCCGTCCTGGTGATCTCGGCGAAGTCGGCGACCGAGGAGCCCCGGCGCCCCGGGGTTGTCGGCTTGTACTTACGAATGCCCATGTCTGCTCAGTCCCTTACGCGGCGGGGCCGCCGAAGATCTCGATCGGCTTGCTCTCGGCCGACAGCGTCACGACGGCACGCTTGGTGTCCTTGCGCTTGCCGAAGCCGTACCGGGTGCGCTTGCGCTTGCCCTGGCGGTTCAGGGTGTTCACGCTGACCACCTTGACCCCGAACACCTGCTCGACCGCGATCTTGATCTGGGTCTTGTTGGCGTCCGGGCGGACCAGGAACGTGTACTTGTGGTCCTCGAGCAGCCCGTAGGACTTCTCGGAGATCACCGGCGCGACCAGGATGTCGCGGGGGTCGGGGATCGCCACCGAGCTCACTGCTGCTCACTCCCTTCAGCGGCATTGCCCTTGGCGTCCTTGGCGACGAACGCGTCGAAAGCGGCCTTCGTGAAGACCACGTCGTCGTTGACCAGGACGTCGTAGGTGTTCAGCTGGTCCGGCGTGATCAGGTGCACGTAGGACAGGTTGCGCGCGGAGCGCCAGCCGAGCTCGTCGTCCCGGTGCAGCACCAGCAGCACGCGCTTGGCCTGCGTCACGGCGGCCAGCGCCTGCTTCGCGTCCTTCGTGGACGGCTTCTCGGCACCGACCAGCTCGGTCACCACGTGCAGCTGCCCGCAGCGGGCCCGGTCGGAGAGGGCACCACGCAGCGCGGCGGCCTTCATCTTCTTCGGGGTGCGCTGGGCGTAGTCCCGCGGCTTGGGGCCGTGCACCGTGCCACCGCCGGTGAACTGCGGGGCGCGGATCGAACCCTGGCGGGCGCGGCCGGTGCCCTTCTGCCGGTACGGCTTCTTGCCGCCACCGGAGACCTCGCCGCGGGTCTTCGTCGAGTGGTTGCCCTGGCGCGCGGCGGCCAGCTGCGCCACCACCACCTGGTGCATCAGCGGCACGTTGGCCTGCACGTCGAAGATCTCCGCGGGCAGCTCGACGGTGCCGCCGGCCTCGCCGGCAGGCGTCTTCAGGTCCAGGCTGCTCACTTGCTCGCACCACCCTTCTGCGGCGCCTTCGCGGCGTCACGGACGAACACCACGCCGCCCTTCGGGCCCGGCACCGCACCCTTGATCAGCAGCAGGCCGTCGTCGGCGCGCACCGCGTACACGGTCAGCCCCTGGGTGGTGACCCGGTCGCCGCCCATCCGGCCGGCCATCCGCATGCCCTTGAACACGCGGCCCGGGGTGGCGCAGCCACCGATCGAGCCGGGCTTGCGGTGCACCGCCTGCGCACCGTGGCTCGCGCCCTGGCCGCCGAAGCCGTGCCGCTTCATCACACCCGCGAAGCCCTTGCCCTTGCTGGTGCCGGTGATGTCGACCACGGTGCCGGCGTCGAACACCTCGGCGGTGATCTCCTGGCCGACCTCGTAGGTCGTGGCATCACTGGTCCGCAACTCGGCGAGGTAGCGCCGGGGGGTGACACCCGCCCTGCCGAAGTGCCCGGTCTCGGGCTTGTTGACCTTGCGCGGGTCGATCGCGCCGAAGGCCAGCTGCACGGCCTGGTAGCCGTCGGTCTCCTCGTTGCGCACCTGGGTCACCACGTTCGGCCCGGCCTGCACGACGGTCACCGGAATCACCCGGTTCTTCTCGTCGAAGACCTGGGTCATGCCGAGCTTGGTGCCCAGGATGCCCTTCACTTGCCTGTCAGACATGAGTCTCTTATCTCCGCCGCTGCGCTCCGCTTACTGGATGTTGACGTCGACACTCGCTGGGAGGTCGATCCTCATGAGTGCGTCCACCGTCTTCGGCGTCGGGTCGAGAATGTCGATCAGACGCTTGTGCGTGCGCATTTCGAAGTGCTCGCGCGAATCCTTGTACTTGTGCGGCGAGCGAATGACGCAGTAGACGTTCTTCTCGGTGGGCAGCGGCACCGGCCCCACCACGGAGGCGCCGGTGCGCGTGACCGTCTCGACGATCTTGCGCGCGCTAGCATCGATCGCCTCGTGGTCATAGGCCTTGAGCCGGATGCGGATCTTCTGTCCCGCCATGGTGGCAGCTCGTTCCTTCTCGTCTCTTCCGTGGCCAGCCCGAACGGGTCGGTGACTGGCCCTGGAGTCTCGTGCCGCTTCTCACACCCGGCGCCGAGCGGGGCAGCTACTGCCCGCTTCGTCGCCAGTCTCCGCACGTCAACACCCTGGCTTCCGGTCCACGCGGTCGGGCGTGTCGCGCCCGGCGCACAGACCGATCCCCAGGGAGATCGCCGTGCCGTAGGTCTCTTCCGGAAGGAGCCGCCGGTAGTTTCCGAGGCCCCCGACTCGTAACCCGAGTCCTGGGCACTCGTACCAAGGTGGCCGTTTTGTCGAATCACTCCGACGAACGGCCACCCAGTGACGAGCAACCCTAATAGTGTCGCATACGCGGATTCGCAAGCCGGACCCGGGGCCAATGCGCCCCGGGTCCGGCTGGAATCACTTGACGATCTTGGTGACCTGGCCCGCGCCGACGGTACGGCCACCCTCGCGGATGGTGAACCGCAGCTCCTCGTCCATGACGACCGGCTGGATCAGCTCGACGCTGATGTCGGTGTTGTCGCCCGGCATGACCATCTCGGTGCCCTCCGGCAGGGTCACCATGCCGGTCACGTCGGTGGTCCGGAAGTAGAACTGCGGACGGTAGTTGTTGAAGAACGGCGTGTGCCGGCCACCCTCGTCCTTGGCCAGGATGTAGACCGAGGCCTCGAACTGGGTGTGCGGGGTGGTGGTGCCGGGCTTCACGACGACCTGGCCGCGCTCGACGTCCTCCCGCTTCACACCACGCAGCAGCAGACCGACGTTGTCACCGGCCTGGCCCGAGTCGAGCAGCTTGCGGAACATCTCGACGCCGGTCACGGTGGTCTTGGTCGACTTCTCGCGGATACCCACGAGCTCGACCTCTTCGTTCACGTTGATCTTGCCGCGCTCGACCCGGCCGGTCACCACGGTGCCGCGACCGGTGATGGTGAACACGTCCTCGATCGGCATCAGGAACGGCTTGTCGATCTCCCGCGCCGGGTCCGGGACGTTGTCGTCCACGGCGTTCATCAGCTCGAGGACGCTCTGCTGCCACTTCTCGTCGCCCTCGAGGGCCTGCAGCGCGGACACGCGGACCACCGGGGCGTCGTCGCCGGGGAACTCCTGGGAGTTCAGCAGCTCACGGACCTCCAGCTCGACGAGCTCGAGGATCTCCTCGTCGTCCACCATGTCGGCCTTGTTCAGCGCCACCACGATGTAGGGCACGTTGACCTGGCGGGCGAGCAGCACGTGCTCCCGGGTCTGCGGCATCGGGCCGTCGGTCGCCGCGACCACCAGGATGGCGCCGTCCATCTGCGCCGCACCGGTGATCATGTTCTTGATGTAGTCGGCGTGACCGGGAGCGTCCACGTGCGCGTAGTGCCGCTTCTCGGTCTGGTACTCGACGTGCGCGATGTTGATCGTAATACCGCGCTGCTTCTCCTCGGGCGCGTTGTCGATCATGTCGAACGCGGATACCTGGTTCAGCTCCGGGTATTTGTTGTGCAGCACCTGGGTGATCGCCGCGGTGAGCGTGGTCTTGCCATGGTCGACGTGACCGATGGTGCCGATGTTCACGTGCGGCTTGTCCCGCTCGAACTTCGCCTTCGCCACTGGAATGTCCTCCTGGACTTTTGCTTTCCTGCCGCCGCTCAGCGTGGCTGCGTCGCGGCGGGTCATCTGGTCAGTTGTGCGGACCTGGGCGACCCGCGTTGGGGGGTGGCTACCGGGGTACTACTCCCCGGTAGCCTTCGCGATGATCTCCTTGGCGACGTTCGAAGGAACCTCACCGTAGGAGTCGAACTGCATGGAGTAGTTCGCACGACCCTGGGTCTTGGACCGCAGGTCGCCCACGTACCCGAACATCTCCGACAGCGGAACCAGAGCCTTCACGACACGGGTGCCCGCGCGCTCCTCCATGGCCTGAATGTGACCACGGCGGGAGTTCAGGTCGCCGATGACGTCGCCCATGTACTCCTCGGGCGTGGTCACCTCGACGGCCATCATCGGCTCCAGCAGTACCGGGCCCGCCTTCTTCGCGGCTTCCTTCATCGCCATCGAACCGGCGACCTTGAACGCCATCTCCGAAGAGTCGACCTCGTGGTACGCACCATCCAACAAGGTGAGCTTCAACCCGACCAGCGGGTAGCCGGCCAGCACGCCGTACTGCATGGCGTCCTGGGCGCCCGCGTCGACCGACGGGATGTACTCCCGCGGCACGCGACCACCGGTGACCTCGTTGGCGAACTCGTAGAGTGCACCGTCCCCAGTCTGCAGCGGCTCCAGCTTGATGATCACCCTGGCGAACTGACCGGAGCCACCGGTCTGCTTCTTGTGCGTGTACTCGTGCTTCTCGACCGTCTTGCGGATGGTCTCCCGGTAGGCGACCTGCGGCTTACCGATGTTCGCCTCGACCTTGAAGTCGGACTTCATCCGGTTCACCAGCACCTCGAGGTGAAGCTCGCCCATCCCCTTGATGATGGTCTGGCCGGTCTCCTCGTCCTGGTTGACCTGGAAGGTCGGGTCCTCGTCGGCCAGCTTCTGGATCGCGGTCGAGAGCTTCTCCTGGTCGGCCTTGGTCTTCGGCTCGATGGCCACCTCGATGACCGGCGCGGGGAAGGTCATCGACTCCAGCACGATCGGGTTCTGCGGGTCGGCGAGCGTGTCCCCGGTGGTGGTGTCCTTCAGGCCCTGCACCGCGTAGATGTGCCCGGCCTGTGCCTCGTCGACCGGGTTCTCCTTGTTGGAGTGCATCTGGAAGAGCTTGCCGATGCGCTCCTTGCGCTCCTTGGTCGCGTTCATGATCTGAGTGCCCGAGGAGACCTTGCCGGAGTAGACCCGGATGTAGGTCAGCTTGCCGTAGAACGGGTGCACCGCGACCTTGGACACCAGCGCCGCGAACGGCTCCTGGGTGGAGGGCTTGCGGCTCGCGGGGGTCTCGCCATCGCGCAGCAGGCCCTCCACCGGCGGCACGTCCAGCGGCGAGGGCAGGTAGTCGATCACCGCGTCCAGCATGGGCTGCACGCCCTTGTTCTTGAACGCGGAGCCGGCCAGCACCGGGAACGCGGTCCGGTCGACGGTCAGCTTGCGGATCCCGGCCTTGATCTCGTCCTCGGTCAGCTCCTCGCCGCCGAAGTACTTCTCCATCAGCTCGTCGTCGGTCTCGGCGACCGCCTCGATGAGCTTGTCCCGGTACTCCGTGGCCCGCTCGGCGAGGTCGGCCGGGATGTCCTCGACCTCGTAGTCCTCGCCCTTCTTGACGTCTCCGCGCCAGGTCAGGGCCTTCATCCGGACCAGGTCGACGACGCCCTCGAAGCCGCTCTCCGCGCCGATCGGCAGCTGGATGACCAGCGGGCGGGCACCGAGACGCTCCTCGATGGTCCGCACCGTGAAGTAGAAGTCCGCGCCCAGCTTGTCCATCTTGTTGACGAAGCAGATCCGGGGGACCTCGTACTTGTCGGCCTGCCGCCAGACCTGCTCGGACTGCGGCTCGACGCCTTCCTTGCCGTCGAAAACGGCGACCGCACCGTCGAGCACCCGCAGCGACCGCTCCACCTCGACGGTGAAGTCGACGTGCCCGGGGGTGTCGATGATGTTGATCTGGTAGTCGGTCCAGAAGGTGGTGGTGGCAGCCGAGGTGATGGTGATACCCCGCTTCTGCTCCTCCTCCATCCAGTCCATCGTCGCGGCGCCGTCGTGCACCTCGCCGATCTTGTAGTTGATCCCGGTGTAGTAAAGGACCCGCTCAGTCGTGGTGGTCTTACCGGCGTCGATGTGGGCCATGATGCCGATGTTGCGGACCTTGTTCAGGTCGGTCAGCACGTCACGTGCCACTTCAATGTCCCCTGTCTCAAGCGTGGGGCCCTGGCTGGCTCCTGGCGCAGCCGGGCGGTGTTACCACCGGTAGTGGGCGAAGGCCTTGTTCGACTCGGCCATCTTGTGCGTGTCCTCGCGGCGCTTCACGCTGGCCCCGAGGCCGTTGCTCGCGTCGAGCAGCTCGTTCTGCAGGCGCTCGATCATGGTCTTCTCGCGGCGCTGCTGCGAGAACCTCACGATCCAGCGCAGGGCAAGGGTCGTCGAGCGACCGGGCTTGACCTCGATCGGCACCTGGTAGGTGGCGCCACCGACGCGGCGGCTCTTCACCTCGAGGGTGGGCTTCACGTTGTCGAGCGCGCGCTTCAGCGTGACGACCGGGTCGGTGCCGGTCTTCTCGCGAGCGCCTTCCAGTGCGCCATACACGATCCGTTCGGCAAGCGAGCGCTTGCCGTCCTTCAGCACCTTGTTCACCAGCTGGGTGACCAGCGGGGAGCTGTAGACCGGATCGGAGATCAGCGGCCGCTTCGGGGCCGGACCCTTGCGGGGCATATCAGCTCTTCTCCTTCTTCGCGCCGTACCGACTGCGCGCCTGCTTGCGGTTCTTCACGCCCTGCGTGTCCAGCGAACCGCGGATGATCTTGTAACGGACACCCGGCAGGTCCTTCACACGACCACCACGAACCAGCACCATCGAGTGCTCCTGGAGGTTGTGCCCCTCACCGGGAATGTAGGCGGTGACCTCGATGCCGCTGGTCAGCTTCACACGCGCGACCTTGCGCAGCGCCGAGTTCGGCTTCTTCGGCGTGGTGGTGTACACGCGGGTGCACACGCCGCGCCGCTGCGGGCTCCCCTTGAGCGCCGCGGTCTTCTGCTTGGCAGCCTTGTCCTGGCGGCCCTTACGGACCAGCTGCTGGATCGTGGGCAATGGACCAGCTTTCTGTCGCGTCCTGCTTGTCTCTATCTGTCGAGCCGTCAGCGTCCCGATAGCTCTCGTTGGTGGTCACCCCGGCCCCCGCGGTCGGGCGTGTCGGCCCGCGTCAGGATCACAAGATCCGGTAACTTCCCGTCAGGATTTCCGAGGGACCCCGCCTGACCCCGGCCGGCAAGCCGGATACCGGGGGCATCCGACCGTGGCCGAATGGCACGCGGAGCGGCCCGACGTCTGCCGGGCACGGTCGTCAAAGATACCCGCCCGTGTTCACGTCGGCCAAATCGGGGGTGGTTTGTGCCGGGCGGCCCGGCACGGGGGTGGCTCGCGAGGTCCAGCCTACCGGATCACCGAGGCCGATGCCCGCGGCGGAACGCGCCGGAGGGGTCGCCGCGCCCCGGCCCGAGCCAACCGGGAAGATCTGCGCCTGACCACCAGGGCACGGCCAAGGAGGCGACCTTGTCACCGGAGTTCGAGCAGCTCGTCGCGCAGTTCGAGCAGTTCCAGTCGAAGATGAAGCG
The DNA here is from genome assembly GCF_006715045.1 of Amycolatopsis cihanbeyliensis. Lineage (GTDB taxonomy): Bacteria > Actinomycetota > Actinomycetes > Mycobacteriales > Pseudonocardiaceae > Amycolatopsis > Amycolatopsis cihanbeyliensis. The sequence goes on from NZ_VFML01000001.1 coordinate 3,272,109, forward strand.
GGTCGACGACCGGTTCGCGAACATCGCGGACATGCAGGGCGAGCTGAGCCGGCTGGAGGCGGTGGCCACCTCGCCGGACCGCTCGGTCACGGTGGTCGCCGGGCCAGGGGGGTCTGTCAAGGACATTCGACTCACCGATGCCGCGCTCAAGCAGCGCCCGGACGCGCTCGCGCAGGCGCTGATGTCCACCCTGCACGAAGCGGTCGCCGAGTCGGCCCGGAAGCAGGCCGGCATCGTCGACACCCATATGGGTGATGACCTGCAGCTCACCGAGCAGGTCCTGGAGACCCAGGCCGAGGTGCTGGGCACCAGCGTGGAGGACCTCCGGGCCCGGATGGCGGACGCCGCGCCCGCCCCGCGGCCGGTGACGGAGGAGCGCCAGGACGACTACTCCGAGCGGTCCTTCCTCCGGCCGGCAGACCCGGAGCAGAACCCTCCCTCGCCGCCCGCGAGCCCGAGTGGGTCCGCGGGTGACGACTTCCTCAAGAAGCTGTTCGACGAGGACGACCGCTGACGACCGGGCCGCCCGCCGTCCGCACCGGCCGCCGCGGGGCGCGATCCCCGCCGTGCGCGCCGCGTCTCCCCACCCCACTCCCCTGGCTCCCACCCGGTGCGTTTCGCGGGCGAACCGTCGTGGGCGGCGGCCGGGACCGGCGCCGGGCACAAAATTTCGCCAAATATGTCACTATGAATGCAGGCGCCTTACCGGCGTCCGATAACATACGACAACTGGGGAAAACCGTGAACGCTGACTACTGGCATGGCCGGACCGTCCTCGTCACCGGGGGAAAGGGATTCATCGGGGCACACTTCGCCGAGGAATTGACCGCCGCCGGGGCGCGGGTCATCTCGCTGCACCGGGACGCGAGCGGGCAGGGAAACGTCACCGAGGTGAATGATCTCGGAATTCAGGAGATCGAAGTCGACCTGCTGTCGACCCTTGACGTCAACGCACTTTTCCGGTATGCGGCCGCGAAGGTCGACACGCTCATCCACTGCGCCGCGATCGACGGTAACTCCGAGTTCAAGAGGAACAACTTCGGATCGATACTGGACTCGAACATCCGGATCACGTCCAACGTGCTCAACGGCGCTCGAGACCACCACATCCCCAACGTCGTCATGCTGAGCTCCACCGAGGTCTACGCGAGCGACCAGGTCGACCTCATCGCCGAGGAGGACGACTACCGGTCGAAAATGGAACTGTCCGGCGATGGTTACCGGCTGTCCAAGGTTTTCGCCGAACTGCTGGCCGACGCCTACCGGAAACAGTTCGACATGCGCATTCTGCTGGCCAGGCCGACGAATGTCTACGGGCCGGGTGACGGGACCAACCCGCGCTCGCAACGGGTGATACCGACCATGATGAGCCGTATCTCTTCCGGCCAGCCGATAAACATCTGGGGAGACGGGCGGCAGCGACGCTCTTTCATCTACGTCAAGGATCTCGTACACGCGGTCCTGCAGCTGTCCGCGAAAGGATCCTACGACACGTTCAACATATCCACACCGCGGCTGGTTTCCCTGCTGGAACTCGCCAAGTTGCTGTACCGCGAATTCGACGTCGCCGAGCGCATCGAGCTCGAACCGGACAAACCGGGTGGAGCCGCGGTGCGCGAGCTGGACACGACGAAGATGTTCGACGTCATCGACTTCGCGCCGAGGGAGCTGGAGGACGGGCTCGCCGAGACCGTCGCCTGGTACCGGCGAACCCAGTCCGGCGACCCGTCAGGCGGGACGCTCCCGCCCGATCCAACCCGGCAGTGAGCCCTCGGCGTTCCTGCCCTTCTCCAGGAACGCGAGGTTGTGGTAGAAGTGCGCGCCGGTCAGCGTCCGGTCGAACTCGGTCGGCTCGTGGTGCCCGGCCGGCTCGTACTCCTCGTGGTTCAGGCCGTCCAGTAGCTGCTTCAGCAGTCCCATCGTGGTGGTCGGCTCGTTCAACCGTTCGGAGCTGCCGCCGTAGGCGGGCCAGTACGAGGTCTGCAGGTCCTCGATGACGTACAGCCCACCGGACACCAGGTGCGGGAACAGCGTGCGAAGCGCGGTGGTGACGTCCGGGCAGTAGTGGCTGCCGTCGTCGATGATGATGTCAACCGGCCCGATGTCGGTCACCAGTGACTCCAGGAAGGCGGGATCGGACTGGTCCCCCCGCACCGTGACGATGCGCTGCTCGGCCAGCGGGGCCTTGTCGAAGACGTCCACGCCGTAGATGAGCGCTCGCGGGAAGAACCGTTTCCACATCCGCAGCGAGCCACCCCCGGCGGCGGGGTCGTCGTACCCGCCGATACCGAGTTCCAGGATGGTCAGGGGCCGGTCCCGCAACGGGCGGAAGTGACGCTCGTAGTGCGGCGTGTAATAGTGCAGGCCCCATTTGTCCGAACCGCTGCGCAGGGAGAGCCCCGCCAGGTCGATCGGCTGGTCCTCCAACCCACTCAGCAGGTGCTGGACCACGGGAACGACATGCATGTTCCCGGCGAGGGCCTGCTGGTCCTCGAAGTCACGCCAGTGAATCCTTCGATCAGTCCCGTGGCGGGCGCCGGGCGGGCCGAAAACCGCGCGGTTGACCTGGACGAGATCGAGCTCGACCCTGGCGTGCGGCGCCTCCTCGCCGGCGGGCGCCGGTTCGGTGCGCGTACCGCTCGAGGTCACCGCATGCGCGAAAACCTTGCCCTCGAAGGAAAAGTCGAACGACACGGTGATCGGGCGCTCGGCGAGCTGCGGAATGGTACCCAGTTCCGCCCGGTGCACCAGTTCATCGACCAGGATGGCGGCGACCCGGTCGGGGCCCACCCGCGTCACGGTCGAGGCGATCTGTTCGGCACTGCCGCCCGCGGCCAGTATCAGCGACCGGAGTTCCTCGGTGTCCCTGCCGGCTTCCATCAGTCTTGTCCTCCCGCTGCGACTCGAGGAATTCCCCTTGCTGTGATGACGAAAGCAATCCTGCCGCCAGCACACCGGTGACGGCAACCGAATCATCCGCGTTGTCAGCTTGCTCTCAGGCGGAACCTCCGAACGGCTATTGACATCGACGTCCCTGCTGTTAGCGTCATAAGCGCTACTGGGGAAAGGGGCGGCCCGTGTGGTTGACCCTCTCGTAAGTCAACTCTGCTCACCAGCGACGGCGACGTAACCGGGGACCGTCCGAAATGGCGTGTTCTCTGCCGATGGCGAACTGCCAGCGTGCCGGCAAAGTTGCCGGCACGCCGCACCGATATCCACGATCCGGAGGAAGAATGTCGGTGGACCAGGAAAACTCGCGAACGCACGAAGGTGCCGCGTGGGCCGCGAGCCGGGACGCGTATCTCGACCTGATGAAACGCTGCCTGACCCGGTACGGTGACGGTGAGATCTTTCTCGCCGGTCCGCTCGAGAAGCCGACCTGGGCCACCGACGACAGCACGACCATGCAGGACCTCGCGGAGGGCAAGTACGCGCACCAGGACGCCGACACGATGCTCGGCTGGTACCGCCTGGACAACGTGCGGCAGTGCATGGAACGCGCGCTGGAAGAGGGAATCCCCGGCGACTTCGTGGAAACCGGGGTCTGGCGCGGCGGCACCTGCATGTTCATGCGGGCCGTGCTGCGGGCATGGGACGTGCGGGACAGGGCGGTCTGGGTCGCCGACTCCTTCAACGGCTTCCCGCCGCCGGACGTTGAGCAGTATCCGGCCGACGCGCGCTTCGCCAGCCCGCTGGCACAGCAGTCCCTCGACGCCATGCCGTACTCGCACTCGATCGGTCTCGCCGAGGTGCAGTCCCGCTTCCGCCGCTACGGGTTGCTCGACGATCAGGTGCGTTTCCTGCCCGGCTACTTCCGCGACACCATCCCGCAGTCGCCGATCGAGCAGGTCGCCGTACTGCGGCTGGACGGCGACTTGTACGAGTCGACCGACGTGGTGCTCCGGCACCTGTACGACCGGCTGTCCGTCGGCGGCTACTGCATCATCGACGACTACAGCCTGGACCCCTGCGTGCGAGCCGTCGAGGACTTCCGGGCCGAGCGCGGCATCACCGACCCCATCGAGAAGATCGACTGGACCGGCGTCTACTGGCGCAAGACCGCGGCCTGAAGGGTTCGTGTGGTGAAGATCGCACTGGTCCCGTTCGGCTCGCGCGGTGACATCCAGCCGTTCCTGGCGCTCGGTACCGCGCTGCGCCGCCGCGGGCACAAGGTCGACCTGGTCACCAGCGGGGACTTCCAGAAACTCGCCGACGACGCGGATCTGAATCTGAAGGAGATCCCGACCAGCACCGGGAACTTCTTCGAGATCCCGGAAGTCATCGAGTCCCTCCGCAAGAGCCCTTCCGCGCTGCGGATGGAACGCAGGCTGCCCGGTACCAGCCCCGAGGCGTACGCGAGCCTGCTCGAACGCATCGACGCGATGTGCGCGGACGCCGACTTCACGGTCAACGCGCTGTTCACCAAGGGCATCAGTGTGGCGCGGTCGGACCGGCCGTGGTGCGCCAGCTCGTGGTGGCCGATCACGCCGACCGGGGCCTTCCCCGCCTTCGGAGCGCCCGAACTGCCACTCGGACCGCTCTACAACCGGCTCACCCACCTGGTCGCGGGCCAGGTCGAGTGGTGGAAGACCCGCCGCATGGTGAACGGGTTCCGGGCCAAGCGGGGCCTGCCCACGATCGGCGCGCGGTCCCCGTACCGGGAGCTGGGCCGGGACCTGCCGATGATGTACCCGTACAGCTCGAGCCTGATCCCCCGGCCCGCCGACTGGCCGGGACACTGCCACGTGACCGGCTACTGGTTCTGGGAACGCAGCTGGCAGCCGCCCGCCGAGCTCGAGGAGTTCCTGGCGAGCGAGCCGAAACCGCTGGTCGCCACGTTCGGCAGCACCTGGCCGGTGCACCGGGAGGAGCTGACAAGGGCGGCGTTGCGGGCCGCGGCGGAACGCACCGGCAGGCGGATCGTGGTCGTCGGCGGCCGGCCGGAACCGTTGCGGGACGGAGACTTCCACCTCACCGAGGCCGACTACTCGTGGCTCTTCCCCCGCGCGTCCGCGGTGATCCACAACTGTGGCTACGGGACCACGGCCGAGGTGCTGAAGGCCGGGGTGCCGCAGGTGGTCATCCCCACCTTCGCCGACCACCCGTTCTGGGCGAGCAAGGTGCGCAAGCTCGGCGTGGCCGCGAAACCCATCCGGTTCGCCTCGATGCGGGTCGAGGAGGTCGTGGCGGGCGTCGAGGAAGCGGTCGGCTCGGCGGCGATGGCCGAGCAGGCGGCCCGGATCGGCGAGCGGGTGCGGGCCGAGCGGGGCGTGGAACGAGCCTGCGACATCATCGAGGGCTGGTACGAGCGGAACCTGGTGCACGGCTAGCTCCCCTGGCCGGCGCTCAGGTCGCCTCGACCAGCGCCCGCAGCCGTGCGGCGGCTTCGGCGGGTGCCGGTTGAGCGCGGATCTCGGCGGCCAGCGCGGCGGCCGCCTTGCCGGTCGCCGGCCCGCCGAGGATCCCCGCCAGCGCGTCCCGGATCTCCGGCACGCCCGCTTCGGCACCGGAAAGCAGTACGGCGGCGCCCTGCTCGGCGAACGGGGTGGCCGCCGTGGTGTGCTCGTGCATCATCGCGAGGACCAGCTGCGGTACGCCGTAGCAGGCGGCGGTGAACAGGGTCCCGGAACCGCCGTGATGCACGATCGCGTCGCAGCTGGGCAGCAGGGCGTGCAGTGGAACCTGCTCCACCCGGACGCCTTCCGGCCGCGGGCCGATGCGTTCCGCGTCCGAGCCCCGTGCGGCCACCACGACCTCGTAGTCGCCCTCCAGCCCGGAGATCGCGTCCAGGATCGCCGGGACACCGAAGAACTCCTCGCCGAGGGTGGCGGTGGAGGCGAGACCCCAGGTGACGCAGATGCGTGGTCGCTTCCTCGGTTCCAGCAGCCAGCCAGGGACGAGGCCGGTGCCGTTGTACGGGGTGTACCGGACCGGGAGCGGGTTGGCCATGCCGGGGACCTGCAGGCTCGGCGGGCAGGGGTCCACAGTGCACACCGCGAGATCGTCGCGCGGGGTGGCCCGGTGCCGTTCGAACAGTTCCAGCAGCCGCGGTGGCCACGGCAGCGCCCGCCACGGCACCTCCCGGTGCGGATCGTCCTCGTCGAACCCGGAACCGGGGAGGCGGAACTGCCGCGGCGAGTCGACGCCCCACAGGTGCCGCACCGGCACGGTGCCGGTCACCTCGGCGGCAAGTGGGCCCGCGTAGGCCAGCGGGTCGGAAATGATCAGGTCGGGGCGCCAGCCTTCGGCGAAGGTGACCAGGTCGTCGGCCATCGCCCAGGCGATCTTCGCGTAGTTGTCCAGCGGCCCGGAGACCAGCGCACCGGCGAGCCCCTCCTCGGGCATGCGTTCCAGCTCGAGCCATTTTTCCTTGCGCGGTGCGGTGATCAGTTCCGGCTGGGTGTTGACCGTGACGGCCGGGATGCCGGACCGGTCGACGACCTCGGCGATGTCCGCTCCGGTCGCGACCCGCACCTCCGCCCCGGCGAGCCGCAGCGCCCAGGCGAGGCCCACGGTCGGGAAGTAGTGGGTAGGGAAGGGCAAGGGTACGAAAAGGACACGCACGGGTATTTCCTCACGGGCGATGATTTCGGAGATTTCGGGCAGGCACAAGGAGGGTTGTTCGGAACGACCCGGCGACCGCGGGCCGCCAGGCCCGTGGTCACCGCGGCGCGCAGCGCCACCGATGGGGTGGCGGGGGCGACGGGCGGGAGGTCGTTGGGGGCCAACGCATTGGTGACGCACGCGACGGACCCGCACAACCCGACATTTGACAAGAAACGCGGTTTTTCTCGGTCACCGGCCGGGTTTTCGGTACAGTGCCGGGTATGTCTCACGACCATGCCCCGCTGCTCGCGTTCGTCTTCGCCGGCCAGGGCGCCCAGTGGTTCGGGATGGGCAGGCAACTGCTGCGCACGGAGCCCGCCTTCGACGCGGCGATGCGCGAGTGCGACCAGGCCATGCGGCGGCATGTCGACTTCTCCGTGCTGGAACAGCTGATGCTGGACGAACCCGAGTCGCGGCTGCGGGAGATCGACGTGCTGCAACCGACCATGGTGTCGCTGCAGATCGCGCTGGCGGCGCTGTGGCGCGACTGGGGCGTGCGACCGGATGCCGTGGTCGGGCACAGCATGGGCGAGATCGCCGCGGCCCACGTCGCGGGCGCGCTGAGCCTGGCGGACGCGGCGACGATCGCCTGCCGCCGCAGCGCGCTGCTGCGCCGGATCAGCGGCGAGGGTGCGCTCGCGGTCACCGAGCTGTCCGAGTCGGAGGCCGGGGAGCTGGCCGCGGCCGGCGGCGGCCGGGTCAGCGTCGCGGGATGCAACAGCCCGAGCTCGACGGTGCTGGCTGGTGACCTGGCCGCGCTGGAGGACATCGTGCGCACGCTCGAGGAGCGGGACGTGTTCTGCAAGGTCATCCGCAACACGGTGGCCTCGCACAGCCACTATGTGGACAAGCTGCGGGACGACCTGCACGAGGCACTGGCCGGGCTGCGACCGGGCCGGGCCGAGGTCGCGATGTACTCCACGGCGACCCTGGACCTGCTGTCCGGCCCGGAGCTGACCGCGTCCTACTGGATGCGGAACCTGCGCAGGCCGGTGCAGTTCGCGCGGGCGGTCGGCGTGCTGGCCGAGCGCGGGCACGGGACCTTCCTGGAGATCAGCCCGCATCCGGTGCTGCTGACCGCGGTCCGCCAGTGCCTGACCCACGACGGCCGCACCGGGGAGACCCTCGCCTCCGGCCGCAGGGACGGGGAGCGGGAGAGCCTGGCGCAGTCCAGGGCCAGGCTGATCGAGCTGGGCCACGCGCGCCCCGCCCCCCGACCCCGGGCGGAACCGCGGCTGACGCCCTACCAGGCGGCGCTGTACGACGCGGTGTTCGCCCGGCGGTGACCCCGCGGGCCGCGGGGTCACCGCGATACGGCAGACGCTCATTCGTGCTCGGCCAGCACCCGGTGCGGGTCGCTCGACTCGTGCCAGCCGAGGAACGGCGGGCAGGTGGTGTAGCCGAGCAGGCGGCGCACCTCCTCCGGGTACTCCCGGACCGTGTCCCTCGGGATGGCGAGGTACTGGTTCTCCTCCTGCCGCAGGTTGCCCGCCAGTAGTGAGATCGTCAGCCCGGTACGCGGGCTGCCGGTCACGTTGCGGCCACCGCCGTGGTAGGTGCCGCCGACCCAGACGAGTGCCGAGCCCGCGGCCATCTCGGTGGGTACGGCCTCATCCCGGCGGGGCGGGCGCTCGTCGTCCCAGAGGTGGCTGCCCGGGACCACCATCGTGCCGCCGTTGTCCGCGGTGAACTCGCTCATCGCCAGCATCACCTGCACGCGCCGGATCGGGGCGGGGTAGCTGATCAGGTGCGAGCTGTCGTCGCGGTGCAGCACCTGCTCCCCCTCCTCCGGCCAGATCTGGATCAGCTGGGTGGCGCTGACCTGCACGTTGGGGGCGAGGCTTGCCTGCTCCCCGCCGAACCAGACGCGGACCGGACGCTCGATCAGGCTGCGGGCGGCACCGAGGAACAGTGGCTGGGTCAGCACATCGGCGACCCGGGGGGAACGGGCGAACAGCGAGGAGACTCGCTTGGTCTTGTGCCCGGAGAACACGTTGTCGCCGTAGTCGCCGTGCTCGAGGCTGGGCCGCAGGTCGGTCCACAGCGCGGCCAGCGTCTCCTCGTCGACGAAGTTCTCCACGATGGCGCCGCCGTCGCGTTCCAGTGCCGCGCACAGGTCGTCGATCGCGGCATCACCGGCGAGCCGGGCCAGAACTGCCGAAGTCATCTCACTCCTCGCTCTCGGTGTGGTTTCCCCAGGTGACGGGAAGTTCGTGCACGCCGTAAATGATCGAATCCGTGCGCATGCGCACCTGGTCCGGATCGCCCGCGGGCCGCAGGTCCGGGAACCGGCGCAGCAGCGCGGTGAGCGCCACGCGCAGCTCGGCACGGGCGAGTTGCTGGCCGACGCACTGGTGTACCCCGTGCCCGAAGGCCACGTGGCTGGAAGCGGACCTGGTGATGTCCAGAGTGTCCGGATCCTCGAACACCTCGGGGTCACGGTTGGCCGCGGACAGTGAGAGGGACACCGCGTCCCCCGCGGCGAGCCGGTGCCCGTCCAGCTCGGTGTCCTCCAGCGCGGCCCTGATCGATCCGATGTGCACGATGGTGAGGTAGCGCAGCAGCTCCTCGACCGCGCCGGGGACCAGCTCCGGATCGGCCACCAGCGCGGCCAGTTGCTCGGGATGCCGGAAGAGCGCGTGCACGCTGAGCGCGAGCTGGTTATTGCTGGTGTCGTGCCCGGCCACGAGCAGCAGGCTGCCGATGGTGATCAGCTCCTGGTCGGTGAGGTCGCCCTCGGTCACCAGCTGGCTGATCAGGTCCTCGGCCGGGTCCGCACGCTTCGCGGCGACCAGTTCCAGCAGGAACTCGCGGATGCCCTGCCAGCCCGCGATGGCGTCCTCCGCGCTGGAGTGCACCCCGAACAGTGCCTTGGTGGCGGCGAGGAAGCGGTCCTGGTCCCGCGCGGGAACACCGAGCAGTTCGGAGATCACCAGCGCGGAAACCGGCTCGGCGAAGGCCTGTACCAGGTCCACCGGGCCGCCCACCCGCTCCATGGCGTCCAGGTGCTCGGCGACGATCTGCTCGATCCGCGGTTCGAGCTGGCGCATCCGGCGCATGGTGAACCAGCCGGCGATCAGCTTGCGGTACCTGGTGTGCTCCGGCGGGTCCATCGCGGTGAACATGCCGGGGGAAACCTCGGTGGGCTGGGCGGCCATCGCCAGCGGGATCGGCGCGCGCAGCAGGTCGGCCCGGGAGCCGAACTCCCGGCCGCCGAGTACCGCCTTGACCCCGGCGTGGCTGGTGACCAGCCAGCCGAGGTGACCGTCCGGAAAGGCCATCCGGCTGATCGGCTCCTCGGCGCGGAGCTTGCCCAGCTCCTCGGGCGGGTCGAGCGGGCAGCGCCGGGCGGTGGGCAGCCCGTCCTGGCTCGGAACGGTCTCGGTCATCGGGTCTCCTCGAGGTACACGGGCAGTTTCTCCATCGGGAGCAGGTAGCGCGGGGCCACCTCCTCGGCCGGTGCGGCGCGACGCAGCCCGGGGTGGCGCCGCAGCAGCAGGTTGATCGCGATCTCCGCTTCGTTCAGGGCGAGCGCCGCGCCGAGGCAGTAGTGCGGGCCGTGCCCGAACCCGAGGTGCGGGTTGTCCGGCCGAGCGAGGTCGAGTTCGCCGGGCTCGGTGAACTGCTCGGGGTCGCGGTTGGCCGCGGCCAGCACGATCTGCACGGCCTCACCCTGCGCCACGGTGATCTCGCCGAGCCGCACCGGTTCGGTGGCGAAGCGGCGGAAGGTGTGCTTGACCGGGGCGGTGTAGCGGACGAGTTCGGCCACGGCGCGGGCGGTGCGGTCGGGTTCGGCGCGCAGCAGCTCCGCCTGCTCGGGGTGGTCCAGCAGGGTGTGCACGCCGAGGCAGATCAGGTTGCGCACGGTGTCGTGGCCCGCCTGCACCAGCACCATGGCCATGGCGACCAGCTCGTCGTCGGTGAGCCGGTCCCCGTCGGCCTCGTGCACGCCGACCAGTTCGGAGATCAGGTCGTCCTCCGGGTGCGCCCGGCGTGCCTCGATCAGCTCACGGGTCACCGCGGCCATCCCGCGCACGGCGGGGGCGAGCTGTTCGGGGTCCGGCCGCAGCGCGGCCGCCAGGGTCTCGCTCCACTGGCGCCACTGCTCGCGGTAGCGCTCGTCCACCCCGAGCAGCTCGCAGATGACCGCGATCGCCAGCGGGTGCGCGAGCTCGGCGATCAGGTCGACCTCGCCACCCGGGTCCATCTTGTCCAGCAGCTCGGTGGCGATCCGCTCGATGCCGGAGCGCAGGGAGCGGACCCGCCGCGCGGAAAGGGCACCGGTGACCAGCCTGCGCACCCTGGCGTGGTCGGGCCCGTCCATGGTGAGCACGGTGGAGTCGAACATCTCCACGATGTCCTCCGGGATGCCCCTGGCCAGCATGCTCTGCACGTGCAGGTCCCCGGGTGGTTTGCTGGCGAAGCGCGGATCGGACAGCACGGCCTTGACGTCCGCGTACCGGGTCACCACCCAGATCGGCATGCCGTCGGCGAACCGGCCCCGGCAGATCGGGCGGGGGGCGGACAGCCAGCGCTCGCCCGCGGCCGGGTCGGTGATGAACGCCGGGTCGGAGAGGTCGAACTCGGTCTCCGGCTGCGCCTCCAGCTCGCTGTGCGGGCAGCCGACGGTCGCGGTGGTGCCGTCCGTGCTTTCGGTGGGAGCCATAGTGTTTCGCTTTCCTTGAGTCTGTGCCTCATTCAACGGGCCTGGCGGCCCGCGGTCGCTGGGTCGTTCCGAACAACCCTCCTTGTCGGAGCCGGCGCCGTGCTAGGGCCTGCGCCGGCCGGCGTGCACGATCTCGGCGGCGCCTGCCATGATCCAGCCGGCGAGTTCCTCGGCGTGCCTGCCGCGCCAGGACTCGAACCCGCTGCCGCGCAGCCACTGGTTGCACGCGCCAAGCGCCGGGCCGCAGGCGATCTGCACATCCGTCTCCCTCCCGGCGGGACCCTCGCAGGCCAGCCGCAGCGCCTCCGCGCAGTAGGCGCGGAACACCAGCGCCATCCGGCGTTTCGGGTCCGGCCGCTCGCCATCCCCCGTTCCCGCCCGCGCCCGCCGCTCCAGCTCGTCGAAGGTGCACCGGAAGTACCGTTGCTCCACCCGCGCCCGCACCTCGGGGTCGATGTCCAGCCAGTCGTCGTGGTTGCGCCACAGGTCGTACAGCTTGCTCGCCCGCGCGTGGAACAGCGTGCCCTTCTTCAGCACCCTGGCCTTTCCGCCCAGCTCGAACAGGTCGCCGAACGGCGCCAGGGTGGTGTCGTGCACGTCGACGTCCTGCAGCAGGTCCTTGACCTCCGCGCTGAGCGCGCTCTCCGCGGTGCACAGGTTCACCGATCCGGTCAGTACGAACTCGGCGCCGAGCACGAAGGCCGCGGCCGCCGCCTCGGGGGTGCCGATCCCGCCGCCCGCGCCGACCCGGACCGCGGGCAGTTCCGGGCGTTCCTTCGCGAGGTCGTCCCGCAGCCGCAGCACCGAGGGCAGCAGCGCGGGCAGTACGCCCATATCGGTGTAGCCGCCGGAGTCGCCGACCGCGCAGACGTCGTCGGCCATCGGCAGCCGGGCGGCGGCCTCGGCCTCCTGGGCGGTGATCCGGCCCTGCTCGCGGAGCCGCCGCACGAGCTCCGGCGGTGGTGGTTCGAGGAACAGCCTGGCCACGTCCGGGCGGGTCACCTTGGCGAGCACCTTGTTCCCCGCGACCGCGAGGCCGCCCGGGCGGACCCCGGCTCCACGCAGCCGGTAGCGCACCAGCGCGGGGGTGAGTTGCACGTAGGTGGACACCTCGACCCGGCGGATGTCGTTGTCCAGCAGCAGGTCCACGATCCGTTCCTCGGTGGCGGAGCCGAACGGGTCGTAGGTGAGGTTCACGCCGAAGGGGTCGACGCCGCCCAGCCGCTCGCGCAGCTCGCGCAGGCCCGTGGCGAGCTCGTCCGGGGTGAGCCCGCTGCTGCCGTAGTAGGCGAGTACGCCGGCCCCGGCCATCCTGGCCACCAGGTCCACGCCGGACACCTGCCGGTACATCCCGCCAGCCACGTAGGCGTACCGGACGCCGTGGTCGGCGCGGAAGTCGGCGGAACCGAGCGAGTCGGGGCCCGCCGGGGTGACCGGGGCCCGCGCAGGCCGAACCGGTTGCGGGGCGGCCGGTTCGGGTACCGGCTCGGGTTCGGCGGGTAGCGGGTCCGCCTCGGAACGGATCTTGGCGACCAGCTTGGTGAGCACGGTGCCCGGGCCGATCTCCCGCAGGTCGAACTCGCCGTGGCTCATCAGGTAGCGGATGCTGTCCACCCAGCGCACCGGGCTCACGATCTGCCGCCGCAGGTTCTCCGCGACGGAGTCCGCCGTGTACGGCCGGGCGTCCACATTGGAGATGACCGGGATCTTCGGTGTGGCGAAGGTGAACTGGTCGAGGAACCGGCCGAACTCCTCGGCGGCCTCGGTCATGTACCTGCTGTGGAAGGGCGCGCTCACGTTCAGCGGCGCGCAGCGACCCTCGCGTTCGGTGAACACCGCGGCGGCCCTGGTGATGTCCTCTTTCGGGCCGGCGATCACGGTCTGCGTCGGGGTGTTGATGTTGGCGACGTCCAGCGTGTCCAGGCCGTGTTCGGCCAGCAGCTCGCGGACCCGCTCGGCGTCGAAGCCGGAGACGGCGGCCATCGTGCCCCCGCTCGCGCGGCTCATCAGCTCGCCCCGCCTGTGCACGAGCCGCAACCCGGTCTCGAAGTCGAAGGCGCCGGCCGCGAACAGGGCGACGTACTCGCCGAGGCTGTGCCCGAGCACGTAGTCCGGTAGCCGCTGCCCCTCCCGCAGCCATGCCAGGTAGCTCAGCGCGCTCACCACGTACAGCGCGGGCTGGGTGTACTCGGTCTGCTTCAGGTTGCGCTCCGGGTCCTCCACGCACAGCTCGCGGATGGAGTACCCGAGGATCTCGTCGGCGCGGGCGGTGAGCTCGTCGAAGGTGTCGAACAGCTCCTTGCCCATGCCCTTGGTCTGCGAGCCCTGCCCGGGGAACGCGCAGGCGCGCATGGTGGCCTGGTTCATGGGTCGCTCCTTTTCCGTGCGGGCCGGTTCGGTGCGGGCCGGGCGCTGCTCGAGCACGGCGTCCAGCAGCGTGCCGCCCGCGGCGAAAGGGGACAGCAGCGGGAAGGTCTTCGACCGCGCGCCGGCGGGCAGCAGCAGCCGCACCAGGTTGGCCATCGAGCCGGAGGGGCCGAGGTCGAGCAGCAGGTACCGGTCCCGCTCGAGCAGCCGGTTCAGCGCGGCCCGCAGGTCGAACGGGTCGCGCAGCACCCGCCACAGGTGATCGACGGTCATCTCCTCGACGACCTCGCCGGTGGTGCCGGACAGCAGCGGCAGCCGGGCGGGCCGCAGGGCGACCGAGCCGGCAAGCTCCCGGAACCGGTCCTCGATCGGTTCGATGTGCGTGGAGTGGAAGGCGAACGGCACCGGCAGGCGCTGGTACAGGATTCCCTGGGTGGAAAGGTGGTCGGCGATGTGATCCAGCTCGTCCTCGCGACCGGCGAGCACGATGTTGGACTCCGAGTTGATCGCGGCGAGCTGGCTGTGCTCGCGCACCAGCCGGTCGTTCTCCAGCAGTTCCGGGCCGGTCAGCACGGCCAGCATCCCGCCGCGCGGGCAGTGCCGTTCGAACAGATCGACCTGGCGCAGCAGCATGGCGAGGCAGTCGGCGGGTTCGGCCATCCCGGCCTCCACCGCCGCGGCGACCTCGCCGAGGCTGGTGCCGAGCACCACATCAGGCCGGAAGCCGCGCTCACGCAGCATGCGGGCCAGCGCGTACTCGAACATGAACACGCCGGGCTGGCTGAACCGGAACTCCTCGAAGGGCTCCTCGATGCCCCGCCGCTCGCTGTAGACGTGTTCCAGCACGGAGTCGCCGCGCCGCTCCCGGACGACCGAGTCGAGGTCGTCCAGTACCGCGCGGAAGGTGCGGTCGTTGTCGTACAGCCAGCGGCCCATGTGGTGGTACTGCGAACCCTGGCCGGCGAACAGGAAGGCGGTGTCCAGCCCCATCATTGACCTGTCCGGAGTAGACAGTCCAGGACCTTGTGGCCGGTGGCGATCCGGTCGACGCCAGCCACCTCGAACCCGGCGGCGTCCAGCGCCTCGCGCATCCGCTGCTCGTCGAGTCCGAGCATGCCCTCGTCGCAGGCGATCATCTGGAACATCGCCCGCCAGCCGTCGATGTCCTGCTCGATCAGGGGTTCCAGGACCAGCAGCCGCGGTGGCGCGGCGCCTGCCGGCCGGTCCTCGGCGGTGCGCCGCATCGCGTCGGCCACCGTGCGGAGGATGCGCACGCAGTTGTCGAAGGTCCAGTCGTGCAGGACGTTCTTCAGCAGGTAGCGGTCGCCGCCCGCGGGCACCTCGGCGAAGAAGTCGCAGGGCTGGAAGCTGATCCTGGTGGCGATCTCCGCCGCGCCGGGCACCGCGGGCGGGATGGTGCTGCCGAGCTCGGCCTTGCCGCGTTCGCACACGCTGGCCCGGTCGGCGACCACACCCCTGGCCTCGGGGTTGGACAGCAGGATGCCGGGCAGCAGCCCACCGCTGCCGCCACCGACGTCCACCACGGTGCCGGCGCCGGTGAAGTCGTGCTGCCGGGCGAGTTCCATGCCGACCGGCCGGGCGAGGTCCACCATGCCCTTGTCGAAGAGGTCGGCGGTCTCCGGGTGGTGCTCCAGGTAGTCGTACAGCGGTTCGCCGAACAGTTTCCGGAACCCGGACTTTCCGGTCCGCACGGTGTACTCCAGCTCGCCGAAGGCGTCGTCGTACAGCTCGGCGGCCAGTATCGCGAAGTGCCGCTGGGAGAGCGGGTGGTCGGCACGCAGCTCGGCGAAGGACTCGCCGAGCCGGAACCGGTCCTCCTCGTCGCGCTGCACCACCCCGGGCACGGTCAGCATCTGCAGCAGCCGCAGCATGACGTCCGGGTCGGTCTCGGTGCGCGCGGCCACCTCGGTGTGGGTGAGCGCGCCGTCGCCGAGGACGTCCGCGATCCGCAGCCGCGCCGCCACCGCGAGCGCCCGGGAAAACCACCCGCTGATCGCGAGCTTGGCAATCTCCATGGTCAGTTCCCTTCCAGTGCGTGTGCGTCGGTGCGGGTTGTGCGCAATCCAGACGACGGGGGCCACCCGGAGCGTGCGGAGGGTGGCTCGTGGCGGCTGGATACGACGTGAGGCGGCGGACGGTAACCGCGCCTACCGCTGTGCATAACCCTCTTTTGCGTCAGACTCGGTGTGCGCGGCGATGCACGCGGCGAGCGCCCGCGGGGTGGGGTGCTCGAAGATGTCGGTGAGCTTGAGCCGGACCCCGATGCCCTGCTCGATCTCCTGGGCGAGCTTGGCGCCGAGCAGGGAGTGCCCGCCCTCGGCGAAGAAGTGGCTGGTCTCGTCCAGGTCGGTGCGTTCGAGCAGGGTGCGCCACAGGCCGAGCAGCCGGGTGACCAGCTCCCCGGAGGCCTGCTCCGGTTCCGCGCCGGTGGCCTCGCCGCCGAGCTCGCCTTCGGCCCTGCGGGCCAGCTCCCGGTAGTCGACCTTGCCGCTGCCGGTCTTCGGGAAGTCCTCGACGGGGATGAACCGGTGCGGCACCACCGAGCGGGGCAGCATGGTGTGCGCGTGGTCCCACAGCGTGCCCAGGACGTCCTGGCCGCCGGAAAGGCAGACGAAGGCGACCAGCACCCCGTCCACGCCGGGGTCGCCGACCACGACCACGGCCGCGGCACCGACCCCCGGGTGGGTCAGCAGCACGCCCTCGACCTCGCCGAGTTCGATCCGGTTGCCGCGCAGCTTCACCTGCCGGTCCATCCGGCCCAGCAGGTCCAGCCGGCCGTCCGGCCGCCAGCGGGCCACGTCGCCGGACCGGTAGAACCGGCCGTGGGTCTCGTGCTCGCCGAAGCGTTCCGCGGTCAGCTCGGCCCGGTCGTGGTAGCCGGGGCCGACTCCGGTCCCGGCGACGCAGAGTTCGCCGCGCAGCCCGATCGGGAGTTCCCTGCCGTCCGGGCCGGCGATGAACACCGTGGTGTTCGCCACCGGGGTGCCCACGTCCACCCGGCCGCGTACCCCGGCGGGGATCCGGCCCGCGGTGGCCCAGATCGTGCTCTCGGTGGGGCCGTAGACGTTCCACACCGTGGCCCCGGCTTCCACCATGTCGCGGGCGAGTTCGGCCGGGATGGGCTCGCCGCCGGTGAGCACGGTCCGTCCCGGCAACAGGTCGGCGATCTCCCCGGCGACCAGCCGCCAGGTGGTCGGGGTGGCCTGCACGAAGCCGATCTCCTCGTCCCGCAGCAACTCGGCCATGGCGGTGCCCTCGGAGCGGGCCTCGTCCGGCGCCACCACCACCTGCCCGCCGCGGACCAGCGGTATCAGCAGCTCGATGGCCGAGATGTCGAAGCTGACCGTGCTCAGCCAGGCGGTCGCCGAGGCACCGCCGGTGCCGCCGAAGCGCTCGGCGTAGTCGGCGATGACGTTGGCCAGGCTGCGGTGCCGGATCGGGATGCCCTTGGGCAGGCCGGTGGATCCGGAGGTGTACATCAGGTACGCGGTGCCCTCCGGTTCGGCGGCCGCGGCCAGCGCGACGGCCTGGTCGAGGTCCACCGGTTCGGCGGTGTCCACCGTGACCAGTGGCAGTACCTTCCGCCCGCCGGGCACCGCGGTGTCTCCCCCGGCGATCACGGTGCCGGCGCGGGAGTCGTCGAGCTGGTAGGTGATGCGTTGCAGCGGGTGCTGCGGATCCAGCGGCAGGTAGCCCGCCCCGGCCAGCCAGGAGCCGAGCACGGCGGCCGCCAGCTCCGGGCCCCGCCGGGCCAGCAGGGCGACGGTGTCACCGGCGCCGATGCCGGACTCGGTGAGCAGGTCCCTTGTCGCGACCGCGGCGGCCCAGAGCTGCCGGTAGCTCACCGCCCGCTCGCCGTCCCGCACGGCCACGGCGTCCGGCACCTCGCGCACCCGCTCGGCCACGGCCCGCGGCACGGTCTCGTAGGGCAGCGGCCGGTCGTTGGCGTTGGCGGCCGTGATCACCTCGCGGTCCCGCGCGCACCAGGCGGGGAGCTCGGCCACCGGCCGGTCCGGTTCCGCCTCGACGGCGATGAGCAGGGCCTCGTAGCGCTGCAGCATCAGCTCGACATCCGCGCGGTCCAGCACCCCGGTGTAGAACACCCCGCGCACCTGCAGCGACCGCGCGCTGGAGGTGACGAAGAACTCGAGGTCGAACTGGCTGGACCCGTTCTCGACGACCAGCAGCTCGGCGGGCTCCCCGGCGAGGGTGAAGTCCTTCTGGGTCTCGTCGTAGGGCACGTAGTTGAACGCGTGCCGGAACAGCACGTTGCGCCAGGAGGAGTCCTCCCGTTCCACCACCTCGAGCAGCTCGTCGGCGGGGAAGTCCAGGTGCGCCATGGCTTCGAGGAAGGTGCGGCGGGTGCGCCCCGCGAGTTGGCGGAAACCCTCCTCGCGCTCCACCCGCACGCGCAGGGTGACCATGTTGCTGTGGTACCCGACGGCCTGCGCGGCCTCCTTGGAGCGCGCGCTCACCGGGGAGCCGACGGTGAGGTCCGGGCCCGCGCCGTGGTTGGCAAGCAGCAGGTAGTAGGCGGCGAGCAGCACCACCGACTCGGGGGCGCGGACCTGCCGCTGCAGCCGCTTCACCGCCTCCCGTGCCTGCTCGGAAAGGGTGTGCGTGACCTCGTCCCCGGCCAGCGTGGTCTCGCCGGGTTCCGGGTGCTCGCACCACAGCTCCAGCTCGGTGGAGCGGAACCCGCGCAGCTGCTCGCGCCAGAAGCGGGCGCTGTCCGCGCTGGGTTCCGGTTCCGTCCACACCGGAACCTCCGCCTCCTCCGGCGGGGGCGAGCCGGCGGCCAGCGCGTCGTAGCAGGAGACGAACGCGTCCCGAAGCAGGGTGGTGGACTGCACGTCGGAGATCGAGTGGTGGATGGCGACGCAGCAGATGTCGCCCTCGCCGCCGGTGAGGTGCAGCACCCGCAGCAGCGGGCCGCCGTCGGCGCGGAAGGGCCGGGCGACGAAGGTGGTGAGCCGGTCCTCGATGCCGGTCGCGGGCCGCTCGTGCCGCTCCACCGGCACGGAGATCTCCTCCGGGGTCAGGTAGCGCTTGCTGAGTTCGCCCTCGGTGTCGGTGAACACGGTGCGCAGCACCGGGTAGCGGCGCAGCAGGTGGCGGAGGGTGCCCTCCAGCGCGCCCGCGTCCAGCCGGCCGCGCACCCGGAACGCGAGCGAGAGGTTGTTCACCCCGCTGTCCGGGACGAACCGGTCCAGCAGCCAGAGGCTGGCTTCCTTGCGGGTCGCGGGGTGTGCCGTGGCCGTGGTCATGGTCATCAGCGGGCCTCCAGGAGTTTCGCGACGGCGTCCGCGGTGCCGCCGGTGCGCAGCAGGTCGCGGTGCTCCACCTCGAACCGGATCTCCTCGGCGACGAACCCGTCCCCGGCCCGCCCTTCGGCACGCAGCCGGTTCAGCCCGCTGCCCTGGCTGGCCGAGGTGATCGTGGTGGCGTTGGCCCAGGCGGGGGTGGGGTCGAGCCGGGCGGCGACGCCGAGGTAGGCCATGAAGGAGCCGACCAGGTCGGTCAGCTCGGCGGCGAACCCGCCGTCGAGGCCGGCCCGCTCGAAGGCCTTCGCGGCGATCGGGCGGAACATGGTGAACAGCTCGGCGGCGAAGCCCGCCGGGTTCGCCGCGGCCTCGGCGAGGCGCTGTGCCTCCCGTTCCAGGGTGCTCAGTTCCTCGGCGTCCAGTACCGCGGTCATGTTGCCGATCACCCGGCCGAACTGGAGGTGCACGGTGGGCACGTCGACCAGTTCCGGGTCGAACAGCACGATCCGCGGCGGCGGGTCCTGGTGGGCGGCGACGCGTTCGGCGACCGCGCCGGCGAACACCGAGCCCGCGCAGTAGCCGAGCACGGCCCGCACGGTGCGCCCGGTTCGCCGGATCTCCTCCACCCAGGGCGCGAGGTACTCCTCGACGTCCGTGGTGGCGTCCGGGGCGACGGTGGGTGGCACCGTCTGCCAGAGCGGGCAGTCCAGGCCGAGCCCCGGAACGAGCTCGGCGAACCCGCCCTCGTTCCGCCCGGTCACCGGGAAGTCCGCGGCCAGCACGAGATCCGGCCCCTCCGCCTCGTGCACGGCCTGCCAGCTACGTGGGTTGCCCATGACTTTCACTCCGTGTCCTTGTCGAATTCGGCCTGTCCAGGTTTGCGTGTGCGTCGCGTCGTGCTCGATCCGCACCGACTGCTCGCACGGGCCTTGCGGCCCGCGGTCGCCGGGTCGGTCCTGAGCAGGCCTCCGGTACTCATGGCGTTCCGTCGGTTGTCGGCACCCCGAGCTCGGCGGCGAGGTGCGCGGCGAGCGCGCCGGGCGTGGGGCACTCGTAGAGCAGGTCCGCCGCCAGGTCGAGGCCGGTGAGCTCGGCGAGGTGGTTGCGCAGTTCCAGCGCGGCCACCGAGGACATGCCGAGGTCCATCAGGTCGGCCTCGGTGTCGACCTCCGCGGCGGACTCGTGCCCGAGCACCGCGGCGACCAGGTTGCACACGCCCTGCTCGACCCGCGCCGCCCGCTCGCTCTCGGGCAGCCGGTCCAGCTGCTCGCGCAGGTTCCCTTCCTCCCCGGCCGCCGCGGCGTCCACAGTGGCGTCCACAGTGGAGTCCTCGGCGGGTGGTGGGGTGATCCGGCGTGCCCAGACCCCGGTGGGGCGCACCACGATCTCGTAGTCCTCCCCCGGCGGCGGGGCGAGCAGCCACTCGCCGGTCTCGTGGTCGGCGGCCGGTTCCGGCGCCGCGGGTGGCTCCCGCCGGGCCTCGGGCCAGTACCGCTGCCGCTGGAACGGGTAGGTGGGCAGCCCGACCCGGCGCACGTCCCGCCCGGCGAACACCCCGGACCAGTCCACCGCGTGCCCGCGCACGTACAGCCGGGCCAGCGCGTCGGTCACCGCGTGGTGCGCGGGGAGGTCGGCGCGCAGCCCCTCGGTGCCGGGCCGGGGGGACCCGAGCACCAGCACGGTGCTCGCTCCCCGCTCCCGCGCCGCGTCCGGGCCGGTCACCAGGGCGACGCGTGGTTCCCGCGAGTCCGCGCCGGCACCGGCGGCGCTGGCGGCCGCCTCCGGCAGGGACAGCGCATCCGCGGCATACGCGGCGGCCGGGTCGGCGGGTTCCTCCGCGGCGATCAGGTCCGGGGCGAGGCCCCAGGATTCGAGCAGCCGCAGCAGCGCCACCCGTACCGCGAAGGCCGCGGCGGCGCCCGCGGTGTCCCCGGCGAGTATCCGCGCGCGCACCGGCCGGTCGAGGTGACGGTCCAGCTCGGCGCAGACCGCGTCCATGGTGTCGGCGAAGGCCGGGTACTCGGCATGCAGCTGTGCCCCGAGGCCGCCCGGCAGGTCCTCCCCGGCGGGCAGCAGCACCGCGAGCCTGCCACCCGAGGCCGACCCGGTGGCCGGCGCGGGCGCGTCCTGCCCGCGGGCGAGCCCGGCCAGCCCGGCCAGCCCGGTCAGCAGCTCCTCCCGGTCGCGGGCGACCAGCGCGGCCCGGTGCTTGAGCTCGGCGCGGGTGGTGGCCAGCGAGTAGCCGAGGTCGCCCAGCCGCGCCCCGGGGTCCGCGGACACCGCCGCGTGCAGCCGCCGCGCCTGCTCGCGCAGGGCCTCCGGGGTGCGGGCGGCCAGCGGCACCGGGACGGCCGCGGGCTCGGTCCCTGCCGGCGGCCGCGGTTCGGCGGGGGCCTGCTCCAGGATGGTGTGCGCGTTGGTGCCGCTGATCCCGAAGGAGGACACCGCGGCGCGGCGGGGCCGCCCCGTCTCCGGCCACGGCCGTGGCTCGGTGAGCAGCTCGATCCGGCCGGTGTCCCATTCCACGTGCGGGGAGGGTGCGTCCACGTGCAGGGTGCGCGGCAGCGTCCCGTGCCGCATCGCCAGCACCATCTTGAGCACCCCGGCGACCCCGGCGGCGGCCTGGGTGTGCCCGAGGTTCGACTTGACGGAGCCGAGCTGCAGCGCGCCCTCGGCACGCTGCCCGTAGGTGGCCAGCAGGGCTTCCGCCTCGATCGGGTCGCCGAGCTCGGTGCCGGTGCCGTGTGCCTCCACCGCGTCGACCTCGCCGGGCTCCATCCCGGCGTCGGCGAGGGCCTGGCGGATCACCCGCTGCTGCGCCGGGCCGTTCGGCGCGGTGAGCCCGTTGGAGGCACCGTCGGAGTTGATCGCGCTGCCGCGCACCAGCGCCAGCACCGGGTGCCCGTTGCGGCGTGCCTCGGAAAGCCGTTCCAGCAGCAGCAACCCGACGCCCTCGGCCATGGCCGTGCCGTCCGCGGCGCCGGCGAAGGGCTTGCACCGGCCGTCCCCGGCGAGCCCGCGCTGCTTGCTGAAGTCCACGAACACGGCGGGGGTGCTGAGCACCGTGACCCCGCCGGCAAGCGCCATCGAGCACTCCCCCGCGCGCAGGGCGCGCACCGCGAGGTGCAACCCGACCAGTGAAGAGGAGCAGGCGGTGTCCACGGTCAGCGCCGGTCCCTCCAGCCCGAAGGCGTAGGCGAGCCTGCCGGAGATCACGCTGGCCGAGTTGCCGGTGCCGACGAAGGCCTCGGCCTCGGCCGGCACGTCCCGCAGCCGCTGGCTGTAGTCGTTGGACATCACCCCGACGAAGGTCCCGGTCCGGCTGCCGCGGGTGGCCGAGGGCGCGATGCCGGCCCGTTCGAACACCTCCCAGGTGGCCTCCAGCAGCAGGCGCTGCTGCGGGTCCATCGCCACGGCCTCGCGCGGGGAGATGCCGAACAGGGCGGGGTCGAACTCGGCCACCCCGTCGACGAAACCGCCGGACCGCACGTAACTGGTGCCGGGGTGGTCCGGGTCGGGGTGGTACAGCCGGTCGAGGTCCCAGCCGCGGTCGTCGGGGAACTCGGCGATGGCGTCCCGGCCGGAGTCCAGCAGCCGCCACAGTGCCTCCGGCGTGTCGGCCGCGCCGGGGTAGCGGCAGCTCATCGCCACGATGGCGATCGGGTCCTCGGCGGTGGACCGGGTGCCCGCAGGCGGCGCCGGCCGCTCGGCCGTGGCGCCGGAAAGCCTGCCGTCCAGGTGCCCGGCCAGCGCGGTGGCGTTCGGGTGGTCGAAGGCGAGGGTCGCGGGCAACCGGATGCCGGTGGCTGCGGCGAGCCGGTTGCGCAGCTCCACCGCGCTCAGCGAGCCGAACCCGAGGTCGCGGAACGCCCTTTCCCGCGGCACATCCTCCGGGCCCGGCAGGCCGAGCACCACCGCCACCTGGGTGCGTACCAGTTCCAGCAGGATGTGCCCGCGCTCGCCCGCGGACTTCCCTGCCAGCCGTTGCGCCAGCTCGGAGCCACCGGAACCGGCGGTGGCGGTGACGGACCGGCGCGCGGCCGCGGGGACCAGGCCACGCAGCACGGGCGGGACGGCGCCGGATCGGCGCAGCGCGCCGAGGTCCAACCGCAGCGGGGCGAGCAGTGGTTCCGCGCCCGCGCCCGCCGCGTCGAACAGCTCCAATCCATCCGATGTGGACAGTGCGGCGAAGCCGGAGCGCGCCATCCTGGCCCGGTCGGCGGCGGCCAGCTCGCCGGTGAGGCCGCTGTCCTGCTCCCACAGGCCCCAGGCGAGGGAGACCGCGGGCAGCCCGTGCTGCCCGCGGTGCGCGGCGAGGGCGTCCAGCGCCGCGTTGGCCGCGGCGTAGTTGGCCTGGCCGAGCCCGCCGAGCACGCCGGTGGCCGAGGAGAACAGCACGAACGCCGACAGCGGCAGGTCCGCGGTCAGCTCGTGCAGGTTCCACGCGGCGTCCACCTTGGGCCGCAGCACCGTGTCCAGCCGGTCGGCGGTGAGCGCCTCGACCACCCCGTCGTCCAGTGCCCCTGCCGCGTGCACCACGCCGGTCAGCGGGTGCTCGGCCGGGACGCCGGCCAGCAGGGCGCGCAGCGCGTCGGGGTCGGCCGCGTCGCAGGCGGCGAGGGTGACCCCGGCGCCGAGCTCGGTCAGCTCGGCCTCCAGCTCGGCCGCGCCGGGGGCCTGCGGGCCGCGGCGGCTGGTCAGCAGCAGGTTCCGCACGCCGTGCGCGGTCACCAGGTGCCGGGCGAGCAGGCCGCCGAGGGTGCCGGTGGCCCCGGTGATCAGCACGGTGCCGCCTTCGTCCCAGCGGGCGGGTTCGGCAGGGTCGGCGCGCGCCAGGCTCGGCACCCGGACCGTGCCCCCGTGCAGGGCGAGCTGCGCCTCCCCGGTGGCCAGCGCCGCGGGCAGCGCGCCGGGCTCCCCGGTGACATCGGCCAGCACGAACCGGTCCGGATGCTCGGCCTGCGCCGAGCGCAGCAGCCCCCAGGCCGCGGCGCCCGCCGGGTCGGCGATCCCGGCGCCGGTGTCCACGGCGCCGCTGGTGAGCAGCACCAGCCGGGCGTCGGCGAACCGCTGCGCTGTGGGTTCGGCCTGGGATTCGGCCAGCCAGTCCCGCACCAGTTCCAGTGCCCGGTGCGCGGCCGCCCGGGTGGCGGCGGCGCCGGGCTGCTCCGGCGCGGGCAGGCTCACCAGCACGGTGTCCGGGGTGCCGGTGACCGAGGCGAGGTCGGGGTGCCGGTCCAGCCGGATCCCGGCCGCCTCCGCGGCCCCGGCCAGGTTCAGCGGGTCCGGGCCGAGCAGTGCCCAGTGCCCGCCCCGCGCGGTCTCCGGTGCGGGCAGCTCGGGCCAGTCCAGCCGGTAGAGGGTGCCCGCCGGTCCGGTGGCAACCGCGGTGGCCGCTCCGGGATCGAATGGCCGCACGGCCAGCGATTCCACCAGGGCGACCGGTTCGCCGCCGGTGTCGGTGAGCTCGACCCGGACGGTGTTCGGCCCGGCGGCGGTCAGCCGCGCCCGCAGCGCGGTGGCGCCCACGGCGTGCAGCCGCAGCCCGCCGAAGGCGAACGGCAGCCACGCACCCCCGACCTCGACCTCGGCCTCGGCCTCGCCACCGTGCAGGGTGCCGAGACCGAGCGGGTGCAGCGCGGCGTCCAGCAACGCGGGGTGCAGGCCGAAACCCGCGGGATCGGTGTCCCCGGTCAGCTCCACCTCGGCGAACAGCTCACCCTCGCCCCGCCAGAGCCTGCGCAGGCCGCGGAAGGCCGGCCCGTAGTGCAGGCCGGCGCCGGCCATCCGGTCGTACACCTCGGCGACCTCGACCGGGGTGGCACCGGCCGGTGGCCACTGCTCGAGACGCGCCGGGGCCGCGGGGCCGCCCGCGGCGAGCAGGCCGGTGGCGTGCCTGCTCCATTCGGCGTCGCCGTCCGCGGGCCGGGAGTACACGCCCAGCTCGCGCTTGCCGTCCTCGCCAGGGGCGGCCACGCTGACCTGGAGCAGCAGCTCGGCCCGCCCGGGCAGGACGAGCGGTTCCTGCAGGGTCAGCTCGGCGAGCTGGTCGCAGCCCACCTCGTCCCCGGCGCGCAGCGCCAGCTCGGCGAAGGCCGTGCCGGGCAGCAGCACCTGGTCGCCGACCGCGTGCTCGGCCAGCCAGGGATGGGTGCGGGTGGACAGCCTGCCGGTGAGCAGCAGGCCGCCGTCGGCCGCGGTGCCGACCACGGCGCCGAGCAGCGGGTGGTCGGCGGCGGTGAGGCCGAGCGAACCGGCGGCGTCGCCGCCGGTGGCTGCGGTGGCCCAGTACCGCTCCCGCTGGAACGGGTAGGTGGGCAGGTCCACCGTGCCGGTGTCCGGGAACGCCGAGGTCCAGTCCACCGCCACCCCGTGGACGTGCAGCTCGCCCAGGGACAGCAGGAACCGCCGCGGCCCGTCCTCGTCCCTGCGCAGGGTGCCCGCGACCACCGCGTCGGCCTCGGCGGCATCGGCGGTCTCCTGCACGGCCGAGGTGAGCACCGGGTGCGGGCTCACCTCGACGAAGGTGCCGTGCCCCTGGCCCAGCAAGGCGGTCACGGCCGGCGCGAAACCGACCGTCTCCCGCAGGTTCCGGTACCAGTACTCGGCGTCCATGGTGGAGGTGTCCAGCCAGCCGAGGGGGTCGTCCCCCTCGGCCACGGTGGAGTACAGCGGGATCTCCGCCGGCCGCGGGGTGATCGGGGCGAGTACCTCCAGCAGCTCCGCGTGGATGTCGGCCACCTGCGGCGAGTGCGAGGCGTAGTCGACGTCGATGCGGCGGGCCCTGATCTCCTCGGCCTCGCATTCGGCGAGCAGCTCCTCCAGCGCCTCCGGCGCCCCGGCGACCACCACCGAGTCCGGGGCGTTCACGGCGGCCACCGACAGCCGCCCGGACCAGCGGGCGATGCGGTCGGCTACCCGCGGCGGGGACAGCGCGACCGAGGCCAGCCCGCCCCGGCCGGCCAGCGCGGACAGGGCCCTGCTGCGCAGCGCCACCACCCTGGCGGCGTCGTCGAGGGAGAGCGCACCGGCCACGCAGGCGGCGGCGATCTCGCCCTGGCTGTGCCCCAGCACCGCGTCCGGCCGCACCCCGGCCGAGGCCCACACCGCGGCCAGGGAGACCAGCACGGCGAACAGCACCGGCTGCACCACCTCGGCGGTGTCCATGGCCGGGGCGCCCGGTTCGCCGCGCAGCACCCCGGTCACCGGCCAGTCGAGGAACGGCTTCAGCGCCGCCTCGCACTCGGCCATCCGCTGCCGGAACACCGGGGAGGTCTCCAGCAGGTCCACCGCCATCCCGGCCCACTGCGAACCCTGGCCGGGGAAGACGAACACCAGCTTGCCGGGATCGGTGGCGGCGTCCCCGGCACCCTCGACGACCTCGGCCGAGGGTGTCGCCTCGGCGAGCTCGGTCAGCCCGCGCAGCGCCTCCGCCCGGTCCGCGGCCGGCACCACGGCGCGCCGCTCGAAGGCCGTCCGGGTGGTGGCCAGCGAGTACCCGGTTCCGGCGAGTGCCGGCGCGTCCTGGCCGGCCAGCAGGTCCCGTACCCGGCCGGCCTGCTCGCGCAGTGCCGTCGCGGTGCGGCCGGACAGCACCAGCGGCAGCACCCGGCCGTCGTGCTCCGGTACCGGCGGCTCCTCGGCCGCGGGTGGCTGCTCGAGGATCACATGCGCGTTGGTGCCACTCACCCCGAAGGAGGACACGGCGGCCCGGCGCGGCGCCGCGGTCTCCGGCCAGGGCCGTGACTCGGTGAGCAGCCGGACGGTGCCGCCGGACCAGTCCACATGCGGGCTGGGCTCGTCCACGTGCAGGGTGCGCGGCAGCACACCGTGGCGCATGGCGAGTACCAGTTTCATGATCCCGGCCGCCCCGGCCGCGGCCTGGCTGTGCCCGAGGTTGGACTTGATCGAGCCCAGCCACAGCGGCCGGTCCTCGGCCCTGCCCCCGCCGTAGGTGGCCAGCAGTGCCTGCGCCTCGATCGGGTCGCCGAGGGTGGTTCCGGTGCCGTGCGCCTCCACGGCGTCCACGTCGCCAGGGGTCAGGCCCGCGTCGAGCAGCGCGTCCCGGATCACCCGCTGCTGCGCGGGCCCGTTCGGCGCGGTCAGGCCGTTGCTCGCGCCGTCGGAGTTGACCGCGGAGCCACGCACCGTCGCCAGCACGGGATGCCCGTTGCGCCGGGCGTCGGACAACCGCTCCAGCACCAGCACCCCGGCACCCTCGGACCAGCCGGTGCCGTCGGCGGAGGCGGCGAAGGACTTGCACCGGCCGTCCGGTGCCAGCCCGCGCTGCCTGCTGAACTCGACGAAGGTGTCCGGCCTGGCCAGCACCGTGACCCCGCCGGCCAGCGCCAGCGAGCACTCGCCGGTGCGCAGCGCGTGCGCGGCGAGGTGCACGGTGACCAGGGAGGAGGAGCAGGCGGTGTCCACGGTGAGCGCGGGCCCCTCCAGGCCGAGGGCGTAGGCGACCCGGCCGGAGGTGACGCTGCCCGCTCCGGAGGAGCCGGGGTAGTCGTGGTACATCAGCCCGCAGAACACCCCGGTGCGGCTGCCGCCGAGCGAGCCGGGGGCGATCCGGGCGCGTTCCAGCGCCTCCCACGAGGTCTCCAGGAACAGCCGCTGCTGCGGGTCGGTGCCCAGCGCCTCCCGTGGGGACATGGCGAAGAACGCGGCGTCGAACCCCGCCGGGTCGGCGAGGAACCCGCCGTGCCGGGTGTAGGAGGTTCCGGGGTGGTCCGGGTCGGGGTGGTAGAGCCGGTCGAGGTCCCAGCCGCGGTCGTCGGGGAACTCGGTGATGGCGTCGCGGCCCGCGTCGAGCAGGTCCCACAGTTGTTCGGGGGTGGCGACCTCACCCGGGTAGCGGCAGCCCATGCCGACGATCACGATCGGGTCGGCGTCCTCGCGGGCCCGCAACCGCTGCCGCGTCTCGTACAGCTCGGCGGTGACCCGGCGCAGGTACTC
The DNA here is from genome assembly GCF_006715045.1 of Amycolatopsis cihanbeyliensis. Classification (GTDB taxonomy): domain Bacteria; phylum Actinomycetota; class Actinomycetes; order Mycobacteriales; family Pseudonocardiaceae; genus Amycolatopsis; species Amycolatopsis cihanbeyliensis. Next base: position 3,299,991 of record NZ_VFML01000001.1, read on the forward strand.
GCGCAGCTTGCTCTCGGTACTCACCGCACCCCCAGTTCGTTGTCGATGAAGGCGAAGACCTCGTCGTCGCTGGCCGCCGTGAGCCACTCCCCGGTGCCGGTGGCGCCGTCCCCGAACTCACCGGTGAGGTGCTCGACCAGCAGGGCGGGCGTCGGGTAGTCGAAGATCAACGTCGCGGAGAGGTGACAGCCGAGCGCGGTGTCCAGCCGGTTGCGGAAGTCCAGCGCGGACAGCGAGTCGAAGCCGAGCTCCTGGAACTCCCGGTGTGGCTCGATGGACCGCGCACCCGGGTAGCCGAGTACCTCGGCGGCCTGCCCGCGGACCAGCTCGTCCAGCACCTGCCTGCGCCGCGGCTCGTCCAGGCTCGCCGGATCCGGGATGCTCGGGGCCGGCTCCGCGGGTTCGGTGTGCTGCCGCGGCGCGGAGCGGTGGGACAGCTTGATCGGGACCAGTACCGGTTCCTCCCGCCCGCAGGCGGCGTCGAACAGCGCGAGCCCCTCGGCCGGGGACAGCGGCTCGACCCCGGCACGGGCCAGCCGCTCCCGGTCGGCCGCGGCGAGTTCCCCCGCCATGCCACCGGTCCACGGCCCCCAGGCCAGCGAGAGCGCGGGCAGCCCCGCGGCGCGGCGGTGCCGGGCGAGTGCGTCCAGGAAGGCGTTGGCCGCGGCGTAGTTGCCCTGCCCCGCGCCGCCGAGGGTGCCGGTGGCCGAGGAGAACAGCACGAACGCCGACAGCGGCAGGTCCGCCGTCTGCTCGTGCAGGTTCCACGCGGCGTCCGCCTTGGGCCGCAGCACCGTGTCCAGGCGCCGCTGGTCCAGCGCGGTGAGCACCCCGTCGTCCAGCGTGCCCGCGCAGTGCAGCACCGCGGTCAGCGGATGCCCGCCGGGCACGGTGGCCAGCAGGTCGCGCACGGCACCTGGGTCGGCGAGATCGCAGGCGCGGGTGCCGACCCGCGCGCCGAGCCCGGTCAGCTCGGCTTCCAGCTCCGCGGCGCCGGGGGCGTCCTGGCCGCGGCGGCTGGTCAGCAGCAGGTTCCGCACGCCGTACTCGGTGACGAGGTGGCGGGCGAGCATCCGGCCGAGCGCGCCGGTCGCCCCGGTGACCAGCACCGTGCCCGCCGGGTCCGGGGACCACCTCGGCGCGGCCGGGCCGGGCGCCGGGGTCAGCTCCGGAACCAGCACCTCCTGCCCGCGGACCGCGGCGCGCTCGGCGCCGCTGCCCAGCGCGGCCGGGAGTGCCGTGGCCCCCGGCTCGAGTTCGACCAGCCCGAACCGGCCGGGGTTCTCCAGCAGGGCCGAGCGCCACAGCCCGGCGACCGCGGCCTGGGCCGGGTCCGGTTCGCCCCGCCCGGTCAGCAGCACCAGCCGGGCATGGTCGAACCGGCGTTCGGCCAGCCAGTCCCGTACCAGCCGCAGGGCCTGCCCGCCGTGCCGGTGCGCGGCCGCCACCGGGTTCCCCGCGGTGGTTTCCGGGGTGACCAGCACCAGGTCCGGCACCTTCTCGGCGCGGGCGAGGGCGGCCAGGTCCGGGTGGTGGGCGACGGTGACCCCCGCCGCGGGCAGCGCGGCGACCGCCCCGGCCGGGTCGGTGCCGAGCACGGCGCATTCCGCGGGCAGACCGGCCTCCGCCTGCCGGGGCAGCGGGGTCCACTCCGGGCGCAGCAGGTGCTCGGGCACGGCCGCGGGCGTGCTGGGCCGGGGGCGCAGGGCCAGCGCGTCGGCGGTGAGCAGCTCCCGGCCCACCCGGTCGGTGACCAGCAGGCCGACGGCGTCCGGGCCGGCCGGGGTGAGCCGCACCCGCACGGCACCGGTCACCGGTCCGCGCACGGACACCCCGGTCCAGGCGAACGGCAGGTGCGGCCGCTGATCGTCGGTGAGGAAGCCGCCGAGCGCGACCGGGTGCAGCGCGGCGTCCAGCAACGCGGGCGGGACCGCGAACTCCGGATCGGGCGACGCGGCAGCCGGGGACTCGACCTCGGCGTACACGGTGCCGCCTTCCCGCCAGGCGGCCCGCAGGCCCTGGAAGGCGGGACCGTACTGGGTACCCGCCGCGGCGAGCCGGTCGTACAGGCAGGCCAGGTCGACCGGCTCGGCACCCGGTGGCGGCCAGTGCCCCTGATCGCCGGGTTCGGGGGCGGGCCCCGCCGGGACGAGGGTGCCGGTGGCGTGCGTGGTCCACGGCCGCTCCTCGCCCGCACCGCGCGGGCGGGCGAGAATGGTGACCTGCCGGTGTCCCTGCCGGTCGGCGGTGGCGACCAGGGTCCGCACCCGCACACCGTCGCCCGCGGGCAGCGCGAGCGGGGCGGGCAGCACGAGCTCGGCCAGCCGTGGCGTGCCGATCGCGGCACCCGCCTGGCAGGCCAGCCCGAGGAAGGCGGTGCCGGGTACGAGCACCTGGCCGCCGAGCACGTGCTCGGCCAGCCACGGGTGGCTTTCCACGGACAGCTCGGCCGGGCACAGGTAGCCCTCCGGGACCGCGATCGGGGCGGCGCCGCCCGCGGTGCCCTCCCCGGCCCGCGGGGCGGGCTCGTCCACCCAGCAGCTCACCCGGTCGAAGGGGTAGCCGGGCAGGGAGATCCGGCGCGGCCGGGCCGCCCCGGCGAGGTCGCCGAGGTCGACCTCGGCGCCCCGCACCCAGGCCCGCACCCGGTCCTCGTCCTGGGCGCCCGCCCTGGTCGCCGTGCCGCGGTAGGTGCCGTCGGGGTTCTCTCCCGCCAGGTGACGGGTGAGCAGCTCCACCAGTTCGGCCACGCCGCCCGCCCGCACGGCGAGCCGTTCCTCCAGCGCGTCCCGGCCCGCCCACAGGGTGAAGGCCAGCGCGTCCGGATCGATCCGCCGGGTGCCGGAGCCGTCCTGCCCGGCCAGCCCGGCGGCAAGACTATCCACTGTGGACTCTCCAGTGAGTTCGCCGGGTGGTAGCCGGATCCCGAACTCCCGCTCGATCGCCTCGCCCAGCGCCAGTAGCTGCGGGTAGTCCAGGCCGAGACCGGCGAGGCTCTCCGCCTCGCCATCCGCGTCCGGTAGCACCCCGAGCAGCTCGCCGAGCAGCCCGGCCAGCCGTTCCCGCACCCGCTCCGGCGGCGCGGGTTCCTCGCCCGCGGAGCGCAGGAAGCCGACCATCCGGTGCAGCAGCTCGTGCAACCGCGGTTCGGTCTTGGCGGAGAACACGAACACCCGCTGCCCCGGCGCGGGCTCGGTCGCCGGTTCCGGCGCCGGGTACTCCTCGAGGATCAGGTGGACGTTCGCGCCGCCGGCACCGAAGGAGCTGATCCCGGCGCGGCGCGGGGATCCGGAAGGCCGGGGCCAGTGCGCGAGCTCGCGCTGCACCTGGAACGGCGAGTTCGCCCAGTCCACGGCCGTACTGGGCGGGTCGGCGTGCAGCGAGGGCACCAGCTCCCGGTGCTGGAGTTGCAGCACCACCTTGCTCACCGCGGCGATTCCTGCCGCCGACTCCAGGTGGCCCACATTGGACTTGACCGAGCCGATCGCGCAGCCGACCGACTCGCCGCCGAGGCGGTCGAAGGCCTTGCGCAGCCCGGAGATCTCCACCGGGTCGCCGAGGGAGGTGCCGGTGCCGTGCGCCTCGAGGTAGCCGACGGTCGCCGGATCGGTGCCGGAGCGCCGGAAGGCGTCGACGACCAGCCGCGCCTGGCTCTCCGGGTTGGGCACCGAGAACCCGGCCGTCCGGCCGCCGTGCCCGGCGGCGCGGCCACGCACGACGGCGTACACCTGGTCCCCCTCGGCCAGCGCGTCGGCCAGCGGGCGCAGCAGCACCGCACCCACGCCCTCGCCGGGCACGTACCCGTCACCGCCGTCGCCGAAGGCCCGGCAGCGCCCGTCGGTGGACAGGAAGGAGGACTGGCCGAGCAGCAGGTACTTGTTGGGGTGCACGGTGAGGTTGACCCCGCCCGCCACGGCGGCGGTGCACTCCCCGTTGCGGATGCTGTCGCAGGCCTGGTGGATCGCGGTGAGCGAGGAGGAGCACATGGTGTCCACCGCCACGCTCGGCCCGCGCAGGTCGAAGAAGTAGGAGGCCCGGTTGGCGATGGCCGCGTTGAAGGAGGACGGCACCAGGCCGGGTTCCTCGCCGGGACGGCGCACGCCGTAGAGCTGGTACTGGCTGTACATCACGCCCACGTAGACGCCGACCGTCCGGCCGTGCCAGGACCCGGGGGCGTGCCCGGAGTCCTCGAAGGTGTGCCACACGGTCTGCAGGAACAGCCGTTCCTGCGGGTCGAGTACCGCCGCCTCCTTCGGCGAGATGTGGAACAGCAGCGGGTCGAACTCGTCGATGCCGTCCAGGAAACCGCCCCAGCGGCCGTAGGTGCTGCCGGGCCTGCCCCTTTCCGGGTGGAAGTGGGCGTCGTGGTCCCAGCGGTCCGCGGGCACCTCGGTGATGCAGTCCCTGCCCTGGCGCAGGTTCCGCCAGAACTCGGTCAGGTCCCCTGCCATCGGGTAGCGCCCGCTGATCCCGACGATGGCGATCGCGTCCCGCTCCGTGCCCTCCGATTCCGGTTCCGGTTCCCGGACCCGTGCCGGTGCGGGTTCGCCGAGCTCGGCGAGGATCCGCTGCCGGTCCCCGGCCAGCGCGAGCAGGTGACTCGCGGTGCCACCGAGCGCGCGGCGGAAGATGTCGACCCCGGTCCGCTCGTCCAGCGGGCGCAGCCCCATGGCCCGCATGGCGCGGTCGTCCACCGGCATGCCGCCGTCCCGCCAGGCCGGCCAGCCGATGGAGACCGCCTCCGGGCGGGTCTCGGCGAAGGCGTCGAGGAAGGCGTTGGCGCAGGCGTAGTCCGACTGCCCGGGGTTTCCCCAGGAGCCGGCGGTGGAGGAGCACAGCACGAAGAAGTCGAGCCGCTCCGCCGCGGTGGCCCGGTCCAGGTTGCGGGTACCGGTCACCTTGGGCGCCAGCACCGACGTGGCCTCGGCGGCGGTCTTGCCGACCAGGGTCCGGTCGGCGAGCACCCCGGCGGCGTGCACCAGCCCGTGCAGCCCGCCGAACCGCGAGCGGACGGTGGCGACAAGCTCCTCGACCTGGGCGAGGTCGGTGACATCGGCGCGCAGGTAGCACACCTCGGCGCCGAGTGCGGTCAGCTCCGCGACCCGCTCGTCCGTGCCGGAGTCCGGCTCGGATCGTCCACAGAGGACTACCGCGCGGGAACGCCCGGCGAGATGGCGGGCCAGCGCGAGGCCCACCCCGCCGAGACCGCCGGTGACCAGGTACACCCCATCCGGCCGCGGGTCCGCCGTCGCCTCGGGCTCGGGCACGGGGCGGGTGCGGCGCACCTGCCGCCGCCCGGCCAGGTAACGGACCTCGACATCGCCCTCGGCCGCGGTGGTGAGTTCGGCGAGCGCGGAGTCCACATCGGACTCGCCGAGCAGCACGAGCGAGGCGCGCAGCGCGGGATGTTCCCGGCGCAGGCCGGCGAACATGGCACCGAGCGCGGTGAGCGGGCCGCCGTCCCCGCCGGGTACGCAGCAGACCAGCCGGACGCGGGACCCGGCCCGTACCCGCTCGCCGAGGAACTCCAGCAAGGCGAGGTACTCCCGCTCCGGGTCCTCGGTCTCCGGGCACCACAGCACCCGCTCGGCGGCGGGATCGGTGCCGAACCGCCCGGCCCGCTCGCCCAGCCGCCCTGCGGGGTCCACCAGCAGCGGCGGGGCGCCGGGGACGGCCGCCGCGGGCAGTGGGGCCGGTTCCCACCGCCGCTGGAAGTACACCACCTCGGTGGGGGCCTCGTCCCCGTGCCCGGCCTGCTCCGGTGCCGCCGGTTCGGCGGCGGGCCGGGCCCCGGTGGCCCCCGCCTCGCGCAGGTAGCCCGCGAGCCCGGCGACGGTGTTGTACTCGAACAGCAGGGTCGGGTACAGCTCCAGCCCGAGCGCGCCCTCCAGCTCCTGCGCCACCTGGAGCAGGGCCATCGAGTCCAGCCCGAGTTCGTAGAACCCGCGGTCGTCGTCCAGTGCGTCCGGGGCGAGGTCCAGCTTCTCCGCGAGCAGCCCGCGCACCAGTGCCTCGAGCCCGGCCGCCCGGGGCGCCGGTTCCGCACCGGCGACCGGGGCGGCGGGTGCGCTCGCCCGCTCGGTGCCGGCCAGCCGGGTGATCGACTCGGCTTCCCGCACCCGCTTGGAGGTCAGTCCCCGCACCGAGATCAGGCCGCGGCCGTGCTCGTCGTAGAAGTCGAGGTCGCAGGTGTTCAGGTCGGCGTCCGCACCGGCGTAGCGCGGCGGGCGGACGTGCACGTGCGAGTACCGCCCGGTGCCGCCGTGCGCCCGGAAGGACTCGATGAACACCGGGATGTACGGTTTGCGCTCCCCTCGCGCGAGGTGGCCGAAGCGGCGCTCGAAGTGCCCGGCGAACTGGCTGGGCAGCAGGGTGGCCGCGTCCAGCGCGGCCGGGTGCAGCGGGAAGTGGTCCACGTACGCCGCGGCCCGCGGGCTCAGCTCGAGGTCCGCGAGCAGCTCGTCCGCGCCCACGTGCAGGGTGCCGCCGCTGCGCATGAACTCGCCGTGCACGATCCCCGCGGTGCGCACCGTCCCGTACAGCTGCGCCATGTCCACGGTCGTGCTCGCGGCGCGGCGCAGCGCGGGCAGGTCGAGCTCGCCCGGCACGCCGGGATCCCCCGGGGTCAGCAGCAGCTCGCAGACCAGTACCTGGCCGGCCTCGCCGGGAGCACCGGCATGCGGCACCGCCCGGGAGGTGGCCGTGATGTGGTACCGGCCGTCCCGCCAGGTGAAGGTGAACTCCAGCTCGGCGTCGAAGTCCTCCCCGGCGGCCACGGCCTGCTGGAACAGCACCTTGCGCAGCTCGACGCCGGTGGTGTCCACCCCCCGCGCCCGCAGGATGCGGAAGATCATGTCCAGGAAGGACACTCCGGGGAGGATGTTCGTCCCGTGCACCGTGTGGTCGCGCAGCACCGGATCGCTCGCGCGGACCAGTACCGAGCAGGTCAGCCCGTCCACAGTCACCTCCACCTCTAGAACCTCAGCTCGAAGAACGGCGTGGCCCCGTTGCCCTCCGGGGCCGCGGAGTCGTGCGCGGGCCGTGCCGGTCGTGGCGGTTGCGGCCACAGCCGGGTGCGCTGGAACCGGATCGGCCGCAGCGGCGCCCGGCGCGGCACGTACTCCCCGACGAGGGAAGGGTCGGCCTGGCGCACGACCAGGTGCGCGTTGGTGCCGCCGAAGCCGAAGGAGCTGACGCCCGCCCTGCGCACCCCGTCCCTTCCGGACCACTGCCGCGCCGCGCGTACCGGGAACAGCGGGGAGTCCGCGAACCGGAACCGCTGGTTGGTGGTCTCGCAGTGCAGGGTGGGCGGCAACTGGCCGTGCTCGACCGCGAGCACCGTCTTGATCAGCCCGGCGATCCCGGCCGCGCTGAGCAGGTGCCCGATGTTGGTCTTGACGCTGCCGACGCCGCAGAACCCGACCTGGTCGGTGGAGGCGCGGAACACCTCGGTGAGCGCCTTGAGCTCCATCGGGTCGCCGATCCTGGTGCCGGTGCCGTGCGCCTCGACGTAGCCGATCCGCTCGGCCGAGGTGACGCCCGCGTCCCGCAGTGCGGCGTGGATCGCCTCCCGCTGCGCGTCCGGGTTGGGCGTGGTGATGCCCATGGTGCGGCCGTCGTTGTTGACCGCGCCCCCTTCCAGCACGGCGTGCACGTGGTCGCCGTCGCGCAGGGCGTCGGAAAGCCGCTTGAGCAGCAGCGCCCCGGCGCCCTCGCCGAGCACGATCCCGTCGGCGTCCTCGGCGAAGGTGCGGCACCTGCCGGTCGGCGAGAGCGCGCGGCTCTCGCTCATCCCGACGAACGGCAGCTCGTCCAGCAGGATCTCCACGCCACCGGCCAGCGCGAGGTCGCTCTCGCCGAGCCGCAGGCTCTGCGTGGCGAGGTGCACGCTCACCAGCGCGGAGGAGCAGGCCGAGTCCACCACCAGGTTCGGGCCGCGCACGTCGAGGAAGTGCGCGACCTGCGCGGCGATGAAGTTCTGCGCCAGGCCGCTGATGTCCCCCTTGCCGGGACCCGCGTACCGCTCGCCGAAGTTGGCCGTGCGCGCCCCGGCGAACACGCCGACCCTGCGCCCGGACACCTCCTCCGGCCGGTAGCCCGCCTCGGCCAGGCACTCCGCGGTGACCTCGAGGAACTGCCGGACCAGCGGGTCGAGGTACACCGCCTCCGCGGCGTCCAGCCGGAAGTAGTCCGGGTCGAACTCCTCGATGCCGTCCAGGAAACCGCCCCACTTGCTGACGGTCCGGCCCGGCGCGTGGGTGCCGGAGTAGTACCGGCCGGTGTCCCAGCGCGAAGCCGGGGCCTCGGTGATGGAGTCCCTGCCCGCCATCAGGTTCGCCCAGAAGGCGTGCCGGTCCGGCGCCCCGGGGAAGTGGCAGGCGATGCCGACCACCGCGACGGGATCCCTGGTGCCGGGTTCGGCTGGCCGGGTGGTCGCGGGTGCCGGTTCGGCGGCCGGTTCGGCGGGGCGCGCCGGAACCTTGCCGTCCAGCTGCGCGGCAAGCCTGCGCAGGGTGGGGTTCTCCAGGAATGCCGAGGGTTCCACGGTGATCCCGAACTCCCGCTCGGCCGCGGCCATCAGCTGCGCGATCATGATCGAGTCGACGCCGAGGTCGGCGAAGTTGACGTCCGGATCGGGCGAGTCCAACCGCAGCTGCGCGGCGAACAGCCCGGTCAGCCGGGGCAGCAGTTCCTCCCCGCCGCTCGCCGGGTCCGCGTCGCCGCCGCCCGCGGGTTCCGGCGCCGTGCCGGCCACCGGGGCGGGGGCCGAGCGGACGAGCAGGCGCGCCGGGTCGAACCCGTCCCCCGCCACCGGGCAGGGAGCCAGTACCGGCTGCCCGGAAACGGCCATGGCCCGGTGCAGCAGGTTCAGCCCGGCCGCGGGCTCCAGGGTGCGCAGCCCCAGCTCCCGGTAGACCGGGGTGTGCACCTCCGGCATCCCGTCCGCACGCCAGCTCGGCCACTGCACGCTGCGGTAGGCGGGGTGACCGAGCGCGGCCTGGTACTCGGCGAACCGGTCCAGGAAGCCGTTGGCCATGGCGTAGTCGCTCATCCCGGCCGCCAGCGCCGGCGCCAGCGCGGACACCGAGGAGTACAGCAGGAAGAACCGCAGCGGGTCCTCGGCGCAGGCTGCGCTCAACTCGGCCAGCCCGCCGACCTTCGGTTCCAGCACCGCCCGCATCTGCTCGACCCGCTTGCCGAGGAACGCCGGATCGTCCATCCGGCCGGTTCCTGCGCAGTGCACCACCCCGGCGATCGGGCCGAGCTCGGCGCGTACCCCGGCCAGGGTGTCGCGCAGCCACGCGGGATCGTCCAGCCGCCCGCAGGCGACCCGCAGCCGCACCCCGCGGTGTTCCAGTGCCAGCAGGTCACCCAGTCGCCGCGCCAGCTCCGGATCGGTCCCGGGGTCCGCGTGCAACCGCTCCCACTCGGCCCGTTCCGGTAGCGGGCTGTGCCCGAGCAGCACGAGCCGGTCGGCGCCGTGGCCCGCCAGCTCACCGGCGAGCAGCCTGCCGAGTGCCCCGGTGCCGCCGGTGATCAGCACCGGCCGCCCGGCGAGGTCGGCGCACCACCCGGGATCGGCGGCCGGTCCGGCCGCTTCCGGGGCCGCGGCCAGTTCGGGCAGGTACCGCACCCCGGACCGCACGCACACCTCGGTGTGCTCGTCCTCGGCGGCCAGTTCGGCGGCGACCAGCTCGCGCAGCCCCTCCGGGGTCAGCGCGTCAGGGTCGAGGTCGACGGTCCGCGCGCGCACCGCCCGGTACTCCGCGGGCAGCATCCGCACCAGCCCGGCGAACACCGCGCCACGCAGGCTCGGCCGCGGCGCCCGGAAGGTGGTCAGGCCGGCCGTCAGGTGCAGGTAACGCAGGCCGCTGGTGCGGAACCTGCCGAGCAGTTCCTGCGCCAGCCGCACCCGCGCCCAGCACTCCGGCACCCGCCCGGTGGGTTCGGCGAGGTCGACGCAGTCGAGCACGCAGGCAGGCTCGCCGAGCCGGTCCAGCACCTCCGCCGCGATCCGGGCCCCGGCCTCGGGGTCGGCGTCCTCGGCCTCGGTCAGGGTGACCACGAGCGCATGCCCGGCCAGCCCCGCGGTCAGCTCCTCGGTCCCCGGCCCGGCCAGCACCAGGACGGGACCCGCGGGCAGCTCGGCGGGGGCGGGCCGCGGTGCCGGCTGCCAGCGCTTCACCAGCAACCGCTCGTCCGCGGGCCGTTCCGCCCTTTCCGCCCGTTCCGGTTCCGCCGGTGTGCTCAGCCAGTGCCGGTCCCTGGCGAAGGGGTAGGTGGGCAGCGCGACGCGGCCCGGCCGCACCGGGTGCAGCGCGGTGAAGTCCAGGTCGGCGCCGCCGGTCCACAACCGGGCCAGCCGCGGCAGGTCCCGGTCCCGGACCAGCCTGGCCAGGTAGTCGCGGCCCTCCGGCTCGGCCAGCCAGTCCTGCCCCGCCTCCGCCGAGGGGGTGCCCGCCACCCAGTGGGCCCGCCCGGCCCGGTCACCGTCCAGGAACGCCCGCAGCCCCTCCCGCAGCCGCTGGTGGTCCTCGGCCACCACGGCCAGCCGGTGCGCCATCGGCACCCTGCCGGTCTGCGCGGTGTAGGCCAGTTCGGTCAGCGGGCAGTCGGCCCCGGCCCCGGTGTCCAGGAACTCCAGTACCGCACCGGCGTACCGGCGCAGCGCCTCGGCGTCCCGCGCGGACAGCACGAACAACTGCGGCCCGTCCGGGGTGCGCTCGGGCTCGGGCCGGGCGGCCTCCTCCAGCACCACATGCGCGTTCACCCCGCCGAACCCGAAGGAACTCACCCCGGCCCTGCGCGGCACCGCGGCCCCGCCGGGCCCGGTGGGTTGCCAGTCGGTGGTGTGCCGTACCGGGGTGAACCGGCTGCCCTCGATCCGGATGTGCGGGTTCAGCTCACGCAGGTGCAGGGTGGCGGGCAGGCGGCCGTGCCGCATCGCCAGCAACACCTTGAGCATTCCGGCGATCCCGGCCGCGGGCTCGAGGTGCCCGATGTTGCTCTTCACCGAGCCGAGCCCGCAGGCCGGCTCCCCGGCGGCGGAACCACCGTGCGCCCGCTGGATGGCGTCGATCTCCACCGGGTCGCCCAGCTCGGTCCCGGTGCCGTGCAGCTCCACATAGGACACCGAGTCGATGGGAACGCCCGCGTCCGCGTAGGCGGCGCGCAGCAGGTCGGCCTGGGCTTCGGGGTTGGGCGCGGTGAGCGAGCTGGCGTGCCCGCCGTGGTTGACCGCGCTGCCGCGGATCACCCCGTGCACAGGGTCGCCGTCGGCCAGCGCGCGGGACAGCGGCTTGAGCACCATGGCCGCGACACCCTCGCCCTTGACGTAGCCGTCGGCGCCCGCGTCCAGGGTCTTGCACCGGCCGTCCGGGGAGAGCACCCCGAGCTGGTTGCCGGCCACCACGGTCTGCGGGGAGAGAATCAGGCTGACCCCGCCGACGATGCCGAGCTCGGTCTCCCCCGCGCGCAGCGAGCGGACCGCGCGGTGCACGGCCACCAGCGAGCTGGAGCAGGCGGTGTCGATGCTCTCGCTCGGCCCGCGCAGGTCGAGCAGGTAGGACAGCCGGTTGGCCAGCATGGTGCGGGCGAGGCCGGTCCCGGCGTAGGCGTTGGGCCTGCCGCCCGCCAGCACCATGGTCTCGTAGTCGGCGAACTGGGTGCCGACGAACACCGACACGGCCCGCCCGGCGAGCAGGTCGGCCCGCTGCCCCGCGTCCTCCAGCGCGTGCCAGGCGTGCTGCAGGAACAGCCGGTGCTGCGGGTCCATCACCTCCGCCTCCAGCGGGGAGATCTTGAAGAACAGCGGGTCGAACCGGTCGATCTCGTCCAGGAAACCGCCCCAGCGCGCGGTGCCTTCGAAGCGCTCGGCCAGCTCCCGCCAGTCCCAGCGCCCCGGCGGGGTCTCGGTGATCAGGTCGCGCTCGGCCGCCAGGTTGTGCCAGAACGCGTCCAGGTCGGGCGAACCGGGGAAACGCCCGCTCATCCCGATCACCGCGATCGGCTCGGTCTCGGCCTCGGCGGCGGGTTCCGACCGGGCGGGCCGGGCCGCGGGGGCGGGCTCCGGTCCGGGCTCCCCGGACCGTGGCGCGGCCGGGGTGTGCACCCGGTTCAGCTCGGTGGCGTACTCGCCCGCCAGGTGGGCGGCCAGCTTGCCGATGGTGTTCGCCCCGAACAGCGCCGTGGTCGGCACGTCGATGCCGTACCGCTCACCCAGCTCCACGGAGAGGGTCTTCAGCCCGAAGGAGTCCAGCCCGTACTCGCCGAACCCGGCCTCGGCGTCCAGTGTGGACTCGGCGAGGTCCAGGATTCCGGCGAGAACGCGGCGCAGCTCGCGCGCGGCGACCGCCTCGAGGTCGCCTCCAGCCGGGGCGGGCTCGGGCGCGGCGGCCCGCGGTGCCCGTTCCGGCCGGGGCCGCTGCCTGCCGACCTCCTCGGCCGCGGCGACCAGTGCGCGCATCCGGTCCGGCTCGCCGGGCAGCACCATGACCTGGGTGCGTCCGGTGCGCAGGGCGAGTTCCAGTACCCGCAGGCCCGCGTCGGCGTCCAGGTAACGGAAACCGGTGGAGTCCAGGTACCGGCGCTCGTCGTCGGCATCGACGTGCATGCCGCCCTCGCGCCACATCGGCCAGTCGATGGCCACGGTGTGCCCGCCGCGGCGGCCCTCGCCGCGCAGCCGCTCGCGCCACTCGGCGAACCCGTCCAGGTACCGGGCGCCGACCCCGTAGTCGACAAGGCCGTAGTCGCCGAGTTGCCCGGCGATCGAGGAGTACAGCACGAACAGCTCGAGCGGGAGGTCGCGGGTCGCCTCGTCCAGGGCGTGCGGCCCGGCCACGCGGGGACGTAGCTGCCGGCGCAGCTCGTCCAGCTCCTTGCCGGGCAGCGGCTCGCGGCTCACCGTCCCGGCGAGGTGGAACACCCCGTGCAGGGTGCCCCAGCGGGCGAGGACCTCCTGCACCACGCCGATCGCCGCGGCCGGGTCGGCGGCATCGGCCGCCCAGTACTCGGCCTGCGCGCCCAGCGCGCGCAGCCGGTCCAGCTCGGCGCGCCTGGCCTCGTCCAGCGGGGAACGCCCGAGCAGGGCCAGCTTCGCCCCCCGCGGGGCCAGCGCGCGGGCCAGCAGCAGCCCGAGGCCGCCCATCCCGCCGCTGATCAGGTACACCCCGCCGTCCCGCAGCCGGGCACCCGATCCGGGTGACTCGGCCGGGGTGAACTCGCGCAGCCGCCGGACGGACCGCTGCCCGTCCCGGTGGCGCGTCATGGTGGCGTCCGGCTCCGCGGTCAGCGCGGCGGCCAGCTCCCGCGCTCCCGTCCCTTCGCCTGCCCGCAGCACCGAGCAGGTGGTCTCCGGGGCGATGGCCCGCAGGGAACCGGTGAACCCACCCCAGGCCTCGGCGAACGGGCTGCTGTCGGGCACCCCGACGTGCAGCACGCGGGGCATCGGCGTCCCGGTGGACAGCAGCGCCTTGAGCAGCAGGAAACCGGACTCCGGGCCGTGCGCTGGCAGGTCCGGCCCCGCGGCGTCCAGCGACCACAGGTGCGCCACCCGGTCGACCCGGATGCCACGCTGCCGCAGCACGGTCAGCAGCCGCGCGTAGTCCTCGTGCTCGCCGGGGTCGATCTCGAAGGCGTCCCCCGGCAGTTCGCGGAACCCGGTTCCGGGGTGGACCGGCACCGGGTGCCCGCTGATCTCCGCCAGCGGATAGTCACCCGCCGTGAAGACCAGCACGGGCTCCGCCAGCGGCCCCCGCGCGCGCACCGGTTCGGCCGGTTCCCACTCGGCGGCGAACCAGGTCACCGCCTGCTGCTCGGCGGCCGGCTCGGTGGCCGGCTCGGTGGCGGCCGTGGCGAACCAGTGCCGCTCGGGCGCGAACGGGTAGGTCGGCAGGGACCGGCGGCGTCCCGCGTGCGGGACGGGCCAGTCCACCCGTGCCCCGGCCACCCAGGCGGCCGCGAGCCGGTCCGGGTCGCGGTAGTCCGCGGAGCCGAGCTCGGGTGGCTCGGCGCCCCTGGCCACCAGGCCGGTGTGCACACCGGCGGCATCCCCGGCGGTATCCCCGGCGAGGTAGCCGCGCAGCATGCGCACGGCCTGCTCGCCGGTCTCCGCCACGAAGGCCAGCCGTGCGGGCAGGTCCGCGCGGCCCCGCTGCAGGGTGTAGGCGGTCGCGGTCAGGTCGCCTGCCCACTCCCGCTCGGTGGCGAGGAAGGCCCGCGCGTACTCGGCGAGCCGCTCCTCGTCCCGCGCGGAGAGGGTGAACACCACCGGCTCGGCGGTGTTCCCGGTGTCCGGCCCGCTCCGGTACTCCTCCAGCAGCACGTGCGCGTTCACCCCGCCGTAGCCGAAGGAGCTGATCCCGGCCCGCCGGGGCAGCTCCCGCCCCCGCTCGTCCCGCGGGCGTGCCCAGTCGAGGCCCTGCCTCGGCACGTAGAACGGGGAGCCGTCCAGCCGGAGATACTCGTTCAGTTCGTCTACATTGGACAACTCGGGGATGCGGCCGTGCCGCATCGCGAGCAGGGCACGCAGCAGCGCGGCGACCCCCGCGGCCGGCTCGAGGTGGCCGACGAGGTTCTTCACCGCGCCCAGCGCGCACCACGGGCCGTCCGGGACGCCGCCGTCACGGCCCGCCAGCAGCTCGCCGAAGGCCTGGCGCAGCCCGGTGATCTCGGCGGGGTCCCCGATCACCGTGCCGGTGCCGTGGGTCTCCACGAACCCGACCGTGGCCGGGTCCACGCCCGCCTTCGCGTAGGCACGCACGATCACCTCGGCCTGGGCGTTCGGGTTGGGCGCGGTGAGCGAGTTCGCCCTGCCGCCGTGGTTGACGGCGGTACCCCGGACCACGGCGTGCACCGGGTTGCCGTCGGCCAGCGCGGCGCTCAACCGCTTGAGCACCACGGCACCGACGCCCTCACCGCGCACGTAGCCGTTCGCGCCCGCGCCGAACGCCCTGCCCACACCCTCCGGGCTGAGCATCCCGGCGCGCTCCAGCGCGGCGAAACTCACCGGGGACAGCAGGGCGCTCACCCCGCCGGTGATCACGGTGTCGCAGTGCCCGACCTCGATCGCCTCCACGGCCCGGTGCAACGCGACCAGTGAGCTGGAACACGCGGTGTCCACCGGCTCGCTCGGGCCGCGCAGATCGAGCTGGTAGGAGATCCGGTTGGCCAGCATGGACGGGGTGAGCCCGGTGGAGGCGTAGGCGTCCACGGTGACCCCGGAACGCTCGATCAGCTCCGCGTACTCCGAGGCCCCGGTCCCGAAGAACAGCCCGGTGCGGGTGCCCGCCAGGTCGTGCGGGTCGAACCCGGAGTCCTCGATCGCCGACCACACCGCCTGCAGCAGCAACCGCTGCCGCGGGTCCATCCAGCGGGCCTCGCGCGGCGAGATCCCGAAGAACAGCGGGTCGAACCGGTCGATCCCCGGCATGAACCCGGCGCGGGTGATCCGGGTGCGACCGGCATGCTCGGCCGGGTCGCCGTAGGCCTCCCGCCAGTCCCACCGCTGCGGCGGCACCTGCGAGATCAGGTCGTCGCCCCGCTCGCAGTGCTCCCAGAAGGTGGCGAGGTCGGGCGAGCCGGGCAGCATCCCGGCCATGCCGACGATCACCACCGGATCGTCCGCGGGCTCGGGCTCGCGTTTCGGTTCCGGTGCCGGTCGCGGGGCCGCGGCCGCGAGCGCGCCGCCGTGCTCCCTGCACAGCCGTTCGGTCAGTGCCGTCACGGTCGGGGCGGCCAGCAGCTCGTCCGGGGACAGCGTGGTCCCCAGTTCGGTGCCGAGCCGGTCGGCGAACTTCACCAGGCTGAGCGAGTCCAGCCCGTGTTCGTGGAAGGTGGCTTCGGGGTCCAGTTCCCCCGGCGGGTAGCCGGTGACGGCGCTGAGCACCCCGAGTACCCGCTCGGCGAGGTCGGCGGGGACGTCGGCGCCGGGCGCGGGTGCCGGCCGGCCGGCCGTGGCGACCTCCGCGCGGGCGTCGATCCAGCACCGGGTCCGGGCGAAAGGGTAGCCGGGAAGGGACATCGGCCGGGGTCGCGCGGGGTAGAGCGCGTCCCAGTCGAACTCGGTTCCGGACACCCATTCCGCGGCCAGCCGGTGCGGGTCACCGTCGCCGGGATGCGCCTGCCGGGAGCTCGGCCAGGACTCCGCCCGTACCGAGCCGGTGTGCACTTCCGGCGCGGACCGGCCGTCGAGAAACCGGCGCAGGCCGGCGCGCAGCTCGGCAGCCGTACCGGCGACCACGGCCAGCCGCTCACCCATCGCCTCCCGGCCGGCCTGCAGCGTGTAGGCCAGCCGCTCCAGATCCACAGTGGACTCCGTAGGGGCGGTTCCGCCCAGCAGCTCGGCGAGGGCACGCAGGGTCATGCCCTCGTGCACCTGGCCGGGCCGCACCCGTTCCGCGCCGAGGTCGCGCAGCAGCCGCAGGATCGCGGTGAGGTCCAGCCCGAGGTCGGCGAGCGACTCCTCCGGCCCGGCACCGGGAACCCCGGCGCGCGCGGCCAGCTCGGCCACGTCCACCGCGGGAGCCTCGCCGGTTCCCGCCCCCGCCAGCACCCCGTCCACGGCCGTGACCAGCTCGCGCAGCCGGTCGCGGTCCCGCGCGGAGAGCACGAACACCCTGCGGGCCGCCCCCGCCGGTGCCGCGCCCGCTTCCCGCGGGTACTCCTCGAGCACCAGGTGGGCATTGGCGCCGCCCGCGCCGAACGCGCTCACCCCGGCGCGCAGCGGCCCGGGCGCCGACCAGGGCGCTCGTTCCCGCTGCACCCGCAACGGTACCGAGTCCCAGTCGATCTTCGGGTTCAGCGTCTCGGCGTGCAGCGAGGGCACCAGCTCCCGGTGCCGCAGCTGTAGCAGCACCTTGGTCACGGCGGCCACCCCGGCCGCGGACTCCAGGTGGCCGAGGTTGGACTTGACCGAGCCGAGCGCGATCGGCCGCGCGTCCGCCCGCCGGTCGCCGAAGGCCCGGACCAGGCCGGCCATCTCGGTCGGGTCGCCGAGTGCGGTGCCGGTGCCGTGCGCCTCCAGGTAGGAGATCGAGGCCGGGTCGGTGCCCGCGTCCCGCAGCGCGGTGCGGATCAGCTCGCCCTGCGCGTTCGGGTTGGGCACGGCGAACCCGCCGGTCTTGCCGCCGTGGTTGAGGGCGCCGCCGCGGATCACGCCGAGGATCCGGTCCCCGTCCCGCTCCGCAAGGGCCAGCGGTTTCAGCAGCAGCGCGCCCACGCCCTCACCGGGGACCATCCCGTCGCCGCCGGCGCCGAAGCTGCGGCACCGCCCGTCGGTTGAGGTGAACCCGCCGGTCGCGAGCTGCACGTACTTGCGCGGGTGTGGGGTGAGGTTCACCCCGCCTGCCAGTGCGTAGTCCACCTGGCCGTGCCGCAGCGCCTCGCAGGCGAGGTGGATCGCCGAGAGCGAGGAGGAGCACATGGTGTCCACGGCAAGGCTCGGCCCGGTGAAGTCGAAGAAGTAGGACAGCCGGTTCGCGATGGAGGCGTAGCCCATCCCGCCCGCCAGCCCGTCCTCGGTCTCGAAGAGCTGGTAGTGCCCGTACATCACGCCGACGTAGACGCCCACGGCGTGCGGGCGCAGCCGGGCCCGCGGATAGCCCGCGTCCTCGAGGGTGTGCCAGGCGGTCTGCAGCAGCAGCCGCTCCTGCGGGTCGGTGAACTCGGCCTCCCGCAAGGACATCTGGAAGAACCGCGGGTCGAACTCGTCGATGCCGTCCAGGAAGCCGCCCCACCCGCTGACCGGCGTCCCGTCCACCTCGGGCATCGAGTGCCGGTCCCAGCGGTCCGCGGGAACCTCGGTGACGCACTCCTTGCCCGCGCGCAGGTTCGCCCAGAACTGCTCCACGTCCGCGGCCATCGGGTACCGGCCGGCCATGCCGACGACCGCGATCCCGTCCCGTTCCGCGGTCGTGCCCGGCGGCGCCTCGGCGACGGCGGGTTCCGGGCGCCGGGCAGGCTCGGCCGGGGGCGCGGTGGCCGCCGCCACCGGCTCCGGAGCCTCCGGGGCCCGCTGCCGGTCCGGCAGCAACGCGGCCCGCAACGCGTCCGCGTGCTGCTCCAGCAGGAAGTCCACCAGCTCGCCGATGGTCGGGTACTCGAACAGCAGGGTGGCCGGCAGCGAACCCACCTCGGCCGAGAGCAGGTCGATCACCCTGGCCGAGGTGAGCGAGTCGACCCCGAAGTTCTCGTAGGTCTCGCCCGCGGACAGCCGGTCCTCGGGGACCTGGAGCACCTCGCGGAAGGCACCCCGCACGTAGCCGAACACCGCCTCGCGCAGCGACTCGGCTTCCACCGGGGGTGTGGCGGGCGCGGTCCGTGCCGCCGACGCCGGGGTGCCCCACTCGGCGACCACCAGATGCTGGGTACCGTCCTCGTCCGCGGGAACCGGCAGCACGCGGCCGAACCCGGCCCGCCGCAGCGCCTGCCGCCAACCGTCGCCGGACAGCAGCGGGGATCCGGGCAGCCGCAGGTGCTCGTCGGTGTTCAGCCACCAGCCGTCCAGCAGGCCGAAGGTGAGGGTGGCGGTGAGCACGTTCGCGGTGGCCTCGTTGAGCACCAGCCAGCCGCCCTCGCGCAGCAGCGAACCCACGTTGCCCAGGGTGGCCAGCAGGTCCCCGGTGGCGTGCAGCACGTTGGCCGCGATCACCACGTCGAACCCGCCGGCGGGGAAACCCTGCGGCTCGGGGTCACTACCGATGTCCAGGGTCCGGAACTCGAGGTACGGGTGCCGCTCGGCGAACTGGGCGCGACCGTGCTGCAGGAAGGCACCGGAGATGTCGGTGTAGACATAGCGCAGGTCCGGCGCGAACCCGGCGATCTCGGGAAGCACCCCGGCCGTGGTGCCACCGGTACCGGCCCCGATCTCCACAATGGACACCTGACCGCTTCCGGTGTCCCGCTCGACCCGGCTGCGCACGGCGGAGGACACCAGGTGGTTGGCCCGGTCCACCACCGGGCTGCCCTGGTAGGCGCCCTCGACCAGTTCGGTGGAGCCGCCGGGGAACATCACCTCGGTGGCCCGGACCCGGCCGCTCATCACCTCGAACAGCTTGTGCAGGCAGGGCCGCAGCAGCCGGTCGAAGCGGTTCAGCGCGGGGGTGTTCGCGCACAGCTCGACCAGCTCGGCCTCCGGGTCGCCGGTGACCTGCCCGGCCACCGCCTCCCGCTCGTCGCCGCCGGTCTCCGCCAGGTACCCCCGCAGGGTGAGCATGCGCAGCAGCTCGGCGAGCAGGCGGCGGTACTTCGGCAGCACACCGAGCCGCTCGGCCAGCGCGCCGGTGGTCCACCGCTGCCCGGCAGCGGTGAACACCCCCTGCTCGGTCAGCATCCGCCACAGCCAGTCCAGCATGATCCGCTCGAGGCGGCTGCCGTCCGCCTCGGTGAGCAGCCGCGGCACCGGCGGCAACCCGGCAGGCTCGGCCAGCTCGGCGAACACCGGGGGTTCGGCCGCCTCGCCCGCGGCGGTGAAGTCCACCCCCGCGGACTCCAGCACCTGCCTGCTGGCCTTGGTGACCACGAGCTGGCGCTGCCCGCCGGCGAGCACCCGCTCGATCGCGGCCATCCCCTCCGCCGGGTCCAGCGAGTAGATGCCCTGCCTGGCGAGGCGCTCGCGGTAATGGTCCCGCGCCACCACGCCGACGGTGCCCCAGTAACCCCAGTTGACCACCCGGACGGTCGCGGTGGAGTGCTCGTCCAGGAAGTGCGCGAAGGCGTCCTCGAAGGTACTGCCAGCGGCGTAGTTGCTCTGGCCCGCGCTGCCGGACAGCGCCACGGCCGAGGAGAAGAACAGCACGAAGTCCAGTGGCAGCGAGCCGGTCGCCGCGTGCAACGCCACGCTGACCCTGGTCTTGGCTTCCAGCGCCGACCGGAAGGTGGCCTCGTCCATCCTGGCCAGCGACTGGTCGTGCAGGACGATCGTGGAGTGCACCACGCCGTGCAGCGGGCCCCGCTCGGTGATCCGCCGCACCACCTCGCGCAGCGCGGCGGGGTCGCCCGCGTCGGCCCGCTCGTACCGGACGAACCGGCCTTCCGGGTCGATCTCGCGCAGCCGCTGCCGCCGGTCTTCGCCCAGCTCGCCGCGGCCGACAAGGACCACGCTCGCGCCGAAGGTGCCGACCAGCCAGGCGGTGAGCTCCAGCCCGATCCCGCCCGCGCCGCCCAGGATCAGGTAGCTGCCGCCGGAACGGACGCGCGCACGGGCACCGTCCTCGGCCGCCGCGGCCGGGACGAGGTCGCGCCGGTACAGCGTGCCCCCGCGCAGGGCGAGTGGCCCGCCGGTGTCCCCGCCGCCGGTGACCAGCCGGGCGGCCCGGCCGGGTTCGGTACCCGCGGTGAGGTCGAGCAGGCCGACCCGCCAGCGCGGGTACTCCTGCGCCAGGGACAGGGTCAGCCCGTGCAGGCTGGCCGCGAACGGGTCGCGCACCGGCTCCCCGGTCACCGCGCAGGCGTCCTCGGTCACCACGGTCAGCCGCACCGGCCGCGCCGAGGCCCCGGCCGCCAGCAGGTTCTTGACCAGACCGAACAGGGCCAGCACCCCGCGCCGCTGGCCGGTCTCCAGCGCGTCCGGGTCGTCGGCGCGGCGCGCGGGGGCGGGGGTGCCGAGGAAGAACACGCTGCCGGGTACGCCCTCCAGCGAGCCGGCCTGCTCCGGGGACACGATCAGCGGGCCGCCGCCGATCTCCGCGGCCACCGCGCGGGCGAGCTCGCCCTCCGGCTCGGCCGCGACGATCCACACCGGACCCTGCCGCTCGCCGGCCGGATCCGGGGTGGGCACCGGTCGCCAGCGCGGGGCGAACAGCAGGCCGTCCAGCTCCGCCCGCTCCGACCGCTCCACCGGTTCCACCGGAGCGGGCGCGGGGGTGCCGGCGCCGCCCGCGGGGCGCAGGGCCACGTCCCGCAGCCGCACGCAGATCCGGCCACCCTCGTCGGCGAGGTCGATCTGGTACCGGTCCGCCCCGCTGGGCCGCACCCGCGCGTAACCCACCGCACCGGGGGTGTGCCGGACCTCCACGGCGGCCACCGCGAACGGCACCATCGCCGCCGACTCCCGGTCCCGCAGCACCCCGAAGGTGTGCAGCGCGCCGTCCAGCAACGCGGGCGCGAGCACGCACCCGGCCAGTTCGGGGATCTCCGGGGTGCGCAGGAGGGCCAGCGCCCCGCCCTCGCCGAAGGCCACCCACTCGAGGCCGCGCAGCGCGGGCCCGTACTCCGATCCGGCCGCGGCGAGGTCGGCGTACAGCCGCTGCCCCTCCTGCCGGTGCGGGTACTCCCCGGCAGGGCGACCCAGGTCGATCCGCTCGTCGGCGGTCTCGGCCAGGGCTTCGATCCGGCCCTCGGCGAAAGTGGTGTCCGTGCCGAGCAGGCTGAACCGCAGGCCACGGTCCTCCTCCTGGTGCAGCCGCAGCCGGACGGCGGGCTCGGTGCCGGTGAGCGGGCGCAGCCAGCGGACGTCCCGCAGCACCAGCCGCTCGCCCATACCGGCGGCCACCGCCGCCGCGCGGGCCAGTTCCAGCACGGCGACCCCGGGCAGCAGGGTGCTGCCGCCGATCCGGTGGTCGGCGAGCACCGGGTGCGCCGGGTCCAGTTCCGGGGCGAAGGCCAGGCCACCCGCCACGCTGCCGGCCGGATCGATCGCGCCGAGCAGCGGGTGGGTGCGCACCGCCCCGCCGGGTTGCGGCGCGGGCGCGGGCCGCCACAGCGTGGCCTCGTCGGTGATCCAGCAGCGCATGCGCTCGAACGGGTAACCGGGCAGCGGGATCCGCCGCGCGGCCCGCTCCTCCGGCCAGTCCACGGTGGACCCTTCGGTCCACGCCCTTGCCAGCTCGGCGGGACTCGTCCCGGGTGCCGGGCGCTCGCCGCCCCGCCGGGCGCGGCCGGACACGGTGCCGGTCCACCCGTGCTCACCGGGCTCACCGGTGCGGGCGAACTCGCGCAGCCGCGCGACCAGCGCGGGCAGCGAGTCGGCGACGACGGCCAGCCGCTCGGGCAGCGGCTCCCGCCCCGCCCGCAGGGTGTGCGCGACATCGGCGGGATCGGCCTCGGCACCGTCCAGTGCCTCGGCGAAGGTCCCGGCCAGCACCCGCAGCCGCTCGGCCGTCTTGGCGGAGAACGGGAACACCCGCTCGGCCGCCGCGGCCGCCCGCCCGCGCGGCTCGGCCCGGTACTCCTCGACGATCAGGTGCGCGTTCGCCCCGCCCGCGCCGAACGAGCTGATCCCCGCGCGCAGCGACCCTTCCGCCCGCCAGGGCGCGGACTCCCGCTGCACGGCGAACGGGGAACCGGTCCAGTCGATGTTCGGGTTCGGCGTCTCGGCGTGCAGCGAGGGCACCAGCGTCCGATGCTCGAGCTGCACCAGCACCTTCGCCAGCGCGGCCATTCCCGCGGCCGACTCGAGGTGACCGAGGTTGGACTTCACCGAGCCGATCGGCAGGCCACCCTCGGGCAGCCCGGTTCCGGCGAAGGCGCGGGTCAGCCCGCGGATCTCCACCGGGTCGCCGAGCGAGGTGCCCGTACCGTGAGCCTCCACATAGGACAGTGAGCCGAGGTCGACCCCAGCGGACTCGGCCGCCTGCCCGATCAGGTCGCCCTGGGCAACCGGGTTGGGTACGGTGAAACCGTTGGTCTTCCCACCGTGGTTGATGCTGCTGCCGAGGATGGTGGCGTGGACGTGGTCACCGTCGCGCAGCGCGGCACTCAACGGTTTGAGCAGCACCGCGCCCACGCCCTCGCCCGGAACGTAGCCGTCCCCGCCCTCGCCGAAGCTGCGGCACCGCCCGTCGCTCGAGGTGAACTGGCCCTGGCCGAGGAAGCGGTACTTGTACGGGTGGACGTGCAGGTTGACCCCGCCCGCGATGGCGAGTTCGGCGTCCCCGGAACGCAGGTCCTTGATCGCGAGGTGGATCGCCGACAGCGCCGAGGAACACATGGTGTCCACCGCGACACTCGGCCCGCTCAGCCCGAGGGTATAGGAGACCCGGTTGGAGATCGCGGCGTAGGAGGAGGCCGCGATCCGGCCGTCCTGCCCCTCGTAGAGCTGGTAGAGGGTGTACATCGCGCCCACGTACACCCCGGCCCTGAGCTGTTGCAGGGCCTGCCTGGTGTAACCCGCGTCCTCCATCGCGTGCCAGGTGGTCTGCAGGAACAGCCGCTCCTGCGGGTCGATGATCTCGGCCTCGCGCGGGGAGATCCCGAAGAACAGCGGGTCGAAGGTCTCCACCCCGTCCAGGAAGCTGCCCCAGCGGCTGTAGGCGGCGGACTGGTCGGCCGGGGTGGCGTCCTCGTAGTCCCGCCAGTCCCAGCGCTCCGGCGGGATCTCGGTGATCAGGTCGCGGCCCGCGCTGAGGTTGGCCCAGAACTCGTCCAGCGTGTCCGATTCGGCGAACCGCACGCTCACCCCGATGATCGCGATCGGCTCGGTGTCCCCGGCTCCGGCGGCCGGTTCGGTGCGCGCGGGCGGCGCGGGCTCGGGGTCCGGCCCCGCCTGCGGTGCCGGCTCCGACTCCGGCTCCGGTACCGGCCGCGTTTCCGCCTCGGCAGCGGTGACCGTGTCCGGGTAGCGCTCGGCGAAGTAGCCCGCCAGCGAGCGCAGGTCCTGGTACTCGAAGAACAGCGTCTTCGGCAGTGGGCCGAAATGCTCCTCCAGTTGCCGGGTCATGTCCATGATCAGGATCGAGTCGATGCCGTAGGACTCGAAGGCGACCTCGGGCTCGATCTCCTCGACGGTCATGCCGAACACCTCGGCGAGCACCGGCCGCAGGTACTCCTCGGCCGCCCGCGCCGGATCCGCGGACCGGATGGGTCGCGGGGCCGGGCCGGGCGCGGTCTCGGCGGCCGGTTCCGGCGCCCGCGGTCCGGCCGCCGTGTTCGCCAGCAGCTCGGCCACCTTGCCCTGCTCACCCTGGGCGATCAGCACATGGTCCCGGCCGCTGGAGACCGCGGCGTCGAAGGCGGCCAGCCCGGCGCTGGTCGGCAACGCCCGCAGCCCGGCCCGCCGCACCATCCGCGCCTGCGCGGCATCGTCCATGTCCATCCGGATACCGCCCTCGGCCCACAGCGACCACAGCAGGGACAGCGTGTGCCCGGAGCGCCTGCCCTCCAGCCGCCGCGCCTCCCGCCAGGCTGCGAAGTGGTCGAGGAACCGGTTGGCGTAGGCGTAGTCGGCCTGGCCCGGCGATCCGGCCGCGCCGGACATGGAGGAGAACAGGATGAAGAAGTCCAGCGGCTCGTCGGCGGTGGCGCGGTCCAGCTCGACGGTGCCGCGGACCTTGGGAGCCAGCACCTCGGCCAGCTCGGAATCCGCTTTGGTCAGCAGGAACCCGTCCCTGGTCACCCCGGCCAGGTGCAGCACCCCGTGCAGCGCGCCGTGCGACTCGCGTACCCGCCGGACGAGATCCTCGGCGGCTCCCCGCTCGCCGAGGGCGGCGGGGAGGTACTCCACGTCGATCCCCTGCCTGCGCAGGGCGTGCAGCCGCGGCTGCACGTCCACGTTCGACGAACGTCCACTGAGGACGAATCGGGCCCTGCCCTTGGTGGCGAGGTGCGCGACGAGGAGCTGACCGATCCCGCCGAGCCCGCCGGTCACCAGGTAGGTGCCCCCGTCCCGCAGCGCGGGCCCGAGGCCGTCGCGGTCGAAGGACTCGACCGGCTCCCAGCGCGGTACCCGGCGGCCGCCGGTGTCATGGCTGACCGCGAACTCGTGCTCCGGCGCGGCGAGCTCGGCGGCCAGCAGCGCGGACAGTTCCCCGGAAGCGGTGTCCGGGACCCCGACCACCGAGACGCGGAAGTCGGGCTGCTCGTTCGCGATCGCCTTCGCCATCCCGTCCAGCGCGGCTTCCAGCGCATCGTCCAGGGTCTCCCGCCGCGGGGACAGCCACAGCAGCCGCACGGGCCTGCGGGTCGCGCCCTCGGCGGCACCGGACCAGCCGCGGAAGACCGTGGCCAGCCGCCGCACCGCCGCCTCCAGCGGGCCCGTGCCGGTGGTGGAGGTGCCGTCCCACACCAGGGTGATCGGGTCCCGCCCGGCGGCGTGCAGCTCGGCGAACAGCTCGCGCCAGTCCTCCTCGGCGTCCGGGCGCAGCCGGCGGTCCCGGCCCGAGCCGGATGCGGTGGCCGCGGGCCGCACCGTGTACAACTCGGCCGGATCGAGCTCGGCGGCCAGCCGGGGGTCGGTACCGAGCAGCACAACGGTGTCCCGGGTGCCTTCGGCGCGCTCCGGCAGCGGCGCCGGGTGCCAGACCTGCCCGAAGGCCACGGTCCGCGGGTTCGCCGCGCCGGAGCCGGGATTCAGGGCGTGCTCCCCGTGCACGGCCCTGGTCATCAGGCCGCGCATGCGCAGCAGCACCCGGCCGTCGTCGTCCAGCAGGGTCAGCTCGTGCCCGTGTGCCTTCCCCGCGCGAGCCCCGGTGTCCACTTCGGACGGAACGGCGTGCACCCAGGCACGGCGCGGCAGTGGGCGCACGATCTCCAGCGCGGTCAGTGCGAACGGCAGCCTGCGCATGCCGTCCCCCGCCGGGTCCGCCGCGGTCCACAGCGCGGCCTGCAACATCCCGTCCAGCAGCGAGGGGTGCAGGGTGAAGGTCTCCGCGGGCAGCTCGACCGACGCGGGCACCTCCAACCTGGCCAGCACCTCCCGGTCCCCGCGCAGCACCGAACCGATCGGCTGGAAGCTGGGCCCGTAACCGCCGCCGAGCCGGTCGAACAGCTCGTAGCACTCCCGATCGGTGAGCGCCTGCTGGCAGCGCTGCCGGATGGCCGCGATGTCCACCACCTCGGCGAGGTCGGCCTCGTCGGGTTCGCCGAACAGCAGGGTTCCCGCCGAGCACAGCTCGCCGTCCGGACCCGTGCCGGACCGCAGCTCGTAGGACATACCGTCCGGGGTGGACGCCAGCCGTAGCCGTACGTCCACCGGGTCGGCGGCGACGATCACCGGGCGGGACCACAGCACGTTGCCGATCCCGCGCACGGTGCCGTACCCGGCTCGGGTGGCGGTCGCGGTGGCCAGCTCCAGCGCGACCACCGCGGGCAGCACCTTCAGCTCGCCGATGGCGTGGTCGCGCAGGAAGAACTCCTGCCCGGTGAGGGTCACCGCGTACTCCCTGCGCCCGGACTGCACGCCCTGCGCGGCCAGCGGATGCGCGACCGGTGCCACCGGGCGGGCCGGCTCGCTGACCCAGAACCGCTTGGTGTCGAACGGCGCGGTCGGCAGGGACAGCCGCGCTGGCCGCGGCGCGGGATGCAGCGCCCGCCAGTCCACCCGTGCCCCGCGCACCCACAGCCGGGCCAGCTCCTCGGGTTCCCGTTCGGCCGGGTCGGTGATCTCGGCGCCCTCGGCGTTCTCGATGTTCTCGGCGTCCGTGCCTGCGGTGCCGCGCGGCACCGCGCCCTCGGCCAGCCGCTGCCGCAGCTCCGCCACCGAGCGCGCCACCACGGCCAGCCGCTCGCGCAGGGCCTCCCTGCCGACCTGCAGGGTGTAGGCGACGCGGCGAAGGTCGGCTTCCGGGTGCTCGGCCAGCCACTCGAGCACCCGCTCGACGTAGCGGTCCAGCGGGGCCGGGCCCGCCGCGGACAGCACGACGACCTGCGGCCCGGCGTCTGTCATCCCTGTTGTCCCTGTCACGCTGCGGATGCCTCCTCGAGCACGACGTGCACGTTGCTGCCACCCATGCCGAACGAGCTGACCCCGGCGCGCCGCGGCCAGTCCGCCGCGGTGCCGTCCCGCCGGGGCTGCCACGGGGTCGTCTTCTGCTGGAACTCCAGCGGGGTGCCGGTCAGATCGATCATCGGGTTGGGCTGGGCGAGGTGCACCAGCCCCGGCAGGGTCCGGTGCCGCATGGCCAGCAGCACCTTGAGCACACCCGCGACACCGGCGGAGGCCTCGAGGTGCCCGATGTTGCTCTTCACCGAGCCGAGCGCGATCCGGGCTGCCTCGGGGGGCAGGCTCCAGCGGTCGAGCAGCCTGCCGAACGCCTCCTTCAGCCCGTCCACCTCGATCGGGTCGCCGAGCTGGGTTCCGGTGCCGTGCGCCTCGACGTAGCCGATCGAGGCCGGGGACACCTCGGCCGCCTCGTGCGCCCGCACCACCACATCGCTCTGCGCCCGGGGGCTCGGCGCGGTCAGCGACTGGGTGCGGCCGTCGTGGTTCTCCGCCGACCCGATGAGCACGCCGTGCACCGGGTCGCCGTCGGCGCGCGCCCGGTCCAGCCGCTTGAGCAGCAGCAGCGCGACCCCCTCGCCGCGGCCGTACCCGTCGGCCCGCTCGTCGAAGGTCTTGCAGCGGCCGTCCGGGCTGAGCATCCCGGCGCGCTGCAACCCGACGAAGCCGTACGGGGACAGCAGCAGGTTCGCCCCACCGGCCAGCGCCGTCTCGCAGTCGCCCGCCTGCAGTGCCCGCGCGGCGCGGTGAATGGCGACCAGCGAGCTGGAACAGGCGGTGTCGTAGGTGGCGCTCTGCCCGTGGAAGTCGAACAGGTAGGAGATCCGGTTGGCGGCGACCGAGGCCACGTTGCCGATCAGGAAGTGGTCGTCGGCCTCCCGCTCGTAACCGAGCAGGCTGAAGTAGTCGGCGCCGCTGAGCCCGACGAACACGCCGGTACGGGAACCGGACAGCTCCGCCGGCGGGTAGCCCGCGTCCTGCATCGCCTGGTGCGCGGCCTGCAGCAGCAGCCGGTGCTGCGGATCCATCTGCGCGGCTTCCCGCGGCGAGATGCGGAACAACCCGGCGTCGAAACCCTCCACGTCCCGCAGGTAGGCGCCGGGGAAGGCGTCCGGCGCGCCCGCGGCGTGCTCGGCGAACAGCGACCGGGAGAACCCGCGCTGCAGCGGGTACGGCCGGATCAGGTCCCGGCCCGCGGCCAGGTGTGCCCAGAACTCCTCGAGCGTGTCGGAGTCGGGCAGGCTGCCGCCGACGCCGATGATCGCCACCGGCGGGTACCCCGCGGCGGCGGGCGGTGCGGGCGCCGCCGGGGTCGTGCGGGCCGCGCCGTGTTTGCCCACCAGGTGCGCGGTCAGCTCGCGCAGGGTCGGGTACCCGTAGAAGGTCGTCGGCGGCACCTCGATGCCGAACCGTTCCCGCAGGCCCACGCTGAGCCGGGTGAACCGGATCGAGTCGAAGCCGTAGTCCCCGAGCGGGGTGTCCACGGCCAGCTCGGCAGGCTCCGCCCCGGCGATCTCCGCGACCAGCTCGCGCAGCCCCGCGCCGAGGGAGTCCGTGCGGTCCGGCGGTTCGGGTGCGGGCGCGGGCTCGGGCGCTAGGTCGATGCCGAAGCGGCCCACGATCTCGTCCAGTGCCCGGTCCCGCAGCGGTGCCAGGTCGATCTTGGCGTTCGGGGTCTGCGGGAACGCCGCCAGCGGCAGCAGCCGGGCCGGGATCATGTACCCGGGCAACCATTCGGCGAGCCGCTCCCGCAGCAACGCCTCCAGGTCCGGACGCGGCTCGGTGACCGTGACGAACCCGACAAGGCCCTCGTGCCCGGCGAAGTCCTCGCGCAGCAACACCCGCGCCTCGTCGACCAGCCCGGTGCGGCGCAGCGCGGACTCCACCTCGCCCGGCTCGATCCGGTAACCGCGCAGCTTCACCTGCCGGTCCGCCCTGCCGAGCAACTCCACGCTGCCGTCCTGGCGGAACCGCCCGAGGTCCCCGGTGCGGAACATCCGCGCACCGGAGCGCGGATCGGTGACGAACCGCTCCGCGGTGAGCTCCGGCCGCCCGAGGTAGCCGCGGGCCAGCCCGTCCCCGCCGATCCACAGCTCGCCCGCGGCCCCGAACGGCACCGGGTGGCCGTGCTCGTCCCGCAGGTGGAAGGTGGTGTTCGCGATCGGCGTCCCGACGGTGACCGGCGCGCCGGGACGGACCCTGCTGATCGAGGACCAGATCGTGGTCTCGGTCGGGCCGTACATGTTCCACACCTCGGCGCAGCGGCTGAGCAGTTGCTCGGCGAGTTCGGCAGGCAACGCCTCGCCACCGCAGAGGATCTTGCCCGCCAGCGGCCGGTCCCAGCCCGCGGCCAGCAGCATCCGCCAGGTGGCGGGGGTGGCCTGCACGATGGTGGCGGCGGAGGCGGCAAGGTGTCCGGCGAGCGCCACCCCGTCCCGCGCCAGCCAGGCGGGCACGATCTCCACGGTGCCGCCGCGGGTCAGCGGCAGCAGCAGTTCCAGCGCGGCGATGTCGAACCCGACCGTGGTGAGCGCGAGGATATGGTCGCGCTCGGTGCAGCCGGGCTCACGCGCCATCGAGGTCAGGAAGTTCACCAGGCTGTCGTGCCCGATCTGCACACCCTTGGGGCGACCGGTCGAGCCGGAGGTGTAGAGCACGTAGGCCAGCTCACCGTGCCGGTCGTCCGGTAGCGGGTGCGGCGGGGCCGCCCAGTCGATCCGGTCCAGTGTGGACTGGGTGAGCACCGTGCCGATTCCGGCGTCGGTACGGATGAACTCGCGCCGCTGCTCGGGGAACTCCGGGTCGAGCGGCACGTAGGCGCATCCCGCGCGCAGCACCGCGAGCAGCGCGACCACCAGGTCGGCCCTGCGGTCCACGGAGATCCCGATCAGCGAGCCCGGCGTGTGCCCCTCGGCCCGCAGCCACCCGGCCAGCAGCTCCACCCTCCTGGCCAGTTCACGATAGTCCACACTGGACTCGGCGTCCACGATCGCGGTCTTGTCCGGGGTGCGCTCGGCCCGGTCCAGCACCAGGTCCGCCGCGGTGACCCCGGCGGGGTAGCCGGCATCGGTGGCGTTCACCCGCTCCAGCAGCGTGCGCTCGGCCGGGGTGTGCGGGTCGATCGCAGCCGGCTCCGCGTCCGGGTCCACGGCGGTGAGCCCGGCGACGAGCTCGCGGTACTGCTCGGCGAGCCGGGCCGCCGTACCGGGATCGAACAGCTCGGGGTCGTACTTGAAGTGGATCAGTGCCTGGCGGTCCCGCACCACGAACTCGACGACCAGGTCGCCCTCGCCCTCCTGGGTCAGCGGAAGGGCCTCGGTGAACAGGGTCTGTTCCCGCGCCATGTCGAGGTCCCTGCCGACCCCCTGCTGCAGGTAGAAGCCGATGGTGAACTCGGTGTCCGTGCGGCTGGCCCGGCGCAGGTCGTCCACCACGGCGGCGTAGGGGTAGGCGCTGTGGTCCTCGGCCGCCAGCAGTTCCTCGTGGATGCCCTGGAACAGCTCGCGGCAGGTCTGCCCGCGCGGGCAGGCGGTGCGCAGCACCACCGGGTTGATCAGGTAGCCGACGGTGCGGTCGAACCGGTGCGCGGCGCGGCCGTCGGTCGGCACCAGCACGCTGATGTCCCGCTGCCCGCTGTGCCGGTGCAGCAGCAGGACGAACGCGCCGAACACGATGCTGAACGGGGTCAGACCCAGCTCCGCGGCCCGGGTGCGCACCGCGGTCAGGGTGGCCTCGTCCACGTCCAGTTGCAGGCTCTCCCCGGCATAGCTGGGCGGGCCGGTCCGGCGGCGGTCGGCGATCGCGTCCACCACCGGGGCGCTCGCGGCCCCTTCCAGCTTGCGCAGCCAGAACTCCCGGTGCCGGTCCGCCTCCGGCCCGGCGAGCAGTTCCCGTTGCCAGTACACGAACTCCCGGTACGGTGTCGCCGGCTCGGCCGGCGGGACGGCGCCGCTCGCGGTGAGGCCGTCGTAGGCGGCGAGGATGTCCCGCAGCAGCAGGTGGCTGGACACCCCGTCGGTGATCAGGTGGTGGAACACCAGCAGCAGCACCGGTTGCGCGGGCGTGCGCAGGAAGTAGGCCCGGTACAGCGGCTCGGTCTCCAGGTCGAACGGGGTGCGCACGAGCTGCCGGACCCGGTCCGGCAGCTCCGGCTCGGCGACCGCCGTGAGGTCCAGTTCGGTGACGGTGAGCCCGCGCTCGGCGACCACCTGCACCGGCCCCTCCCGGTCCAGCCGCAGGTTGACGCGCAGGCTCGGGTAGCGGCGCACCACCGTGTCCAGCGCCCGCTCCAGCAGGGTGAGGTCCACGTCCGGCCGCAGCCGCAGGGCGAGCGGCAGGTTGTAGGACACGGTGCCGGGGGCGTTCTGGTGGATGGCCCACAGCGCGGCCTGCCCGCGGGTGAGCGGGTACTCCTTCGGCTCCTCCGGTTCCTGCTCCTGTTCCTGCTCCGCCATGGTGAGCAGTTCCCGCAGCAGCGGCGCGGCCTCCTCCTCGGTCACCGCGCCCGCGGCCACGCCTTCCAGCAGGTCCCGCAACGAGTTCGTCATCGGCCCGATCCCTCCCGCAGTTCACGCAGTGCCGCGTCCACGCTGAGCTGCCCGGACCGCAGGCCGCGCAGCAGTCCCGCCACCGAGTCCCGCGGTGGTGCGGGTTCGGCCCGCGCGGTGGTGCCGCCCGCGGTGGCGTCCGGGTACCGCTCCCGCAGCTTGGCGGTGAGCTCGTGGATGGACTGCCCCGCGGCGAAGAACCGCACCGGGATGTCCACGCCGAGCTCGGCGGACAGCGCGCGGCTCAGCCTGCGCAGCCCGAGCGAGTCCACCCCGAGCTCGGCGAGGTTGCGGTCCAGCCGGAGCTGGTCCGCTCGCACCCCGAGATGGTTGGCCAGCAGTTCCGCCACCCGCCGCTCCAGCTCGACCGGGGGCGCCGCCGGGGTCTCCAGCGCAGTGGTTCCCGCCGCCGGAGCGACCTCCGGTTCCGCTGCGGGCGCCGGTGGTTCCGGGGCCACGGCGGTGAACTGCGGCCCCGGCCGCAGCCAGTAGCTCTCCCTGGCGAAGGGGAAGGTCGGCAGCGGGATCCGGCGCGGTGGCCCGCCCGGCCACAGCAGGGACCAGTCCACCTCGGCCCCGCGGGTCCACAGCCTGGCGAGCTTGTCCAGCCTGCCAGCCCCGGCGACGGACCGCAGGTACTCGGCGCCCTCCGGGCCGTCCAGCAGGTTGTCCAACCCGGCGTCCGGCTCGCCGGTACTCCCGTGAAAGACACCATCCACACCGGACTCCTGGTTCAGCCAGGCGGTCAGCTTGCGGCTCAGCTCGCCGAGGTCGGCCGCCACGACGGCGAGCCGGTGGCTCATCGGCTCGCGGCCGGTCTGCAGGGTGTAGGTGAGCGCGTCCAGCGCGGGCTGCCGGTGCGCCGCGGACAGCCAGCCGGTGAACCGGTCGGCGTAGGCCCGCAGCCGGTCGGCGTCCCGCGCGGACAGCACGAACAACCGGTGCCGCCCGGCCTGCGCCCGCGCGGTTTCCGCCGGCGGGAACTCCTCGACGACCGCGTGCGCGTTCACCCCGCCGAGGCCGAAGGAACTCACCCCGGCCCGGCGCGGCACCGCGGAGCCGTCCTCGGCGAGGGTGCGGTGCCATGCCTGCGCCTCGGTGAGGATGCGGAACGGGCCGGCCTCCAGCCGGATGTAGGGGTTGACCCGCTCGATGTGCACGTTGGCCGGCAGCATCCCGTGCCGCATCGCCAGCAGCACCTTGAGCAGGCCGGTGACCCCGGCGCCTGCCTCGAGGTGGCCGAGGTTGCTCTTCACCGCGCCGAGGGCGCAGTGCCCGGCGGGCCGGTCGGACTCGGCGAGACCGTGCTCGGCGGCCAGGGTGGCGAAGGCCGACTTCAGCCCCTCGATCTCCACCGGATCGCCGAGCGAGGTGCCGGTTCCGTGCGTCTCGATGTAGCCGATCGTGCGCGGGTCCACCCCGGCCCTGCGGTGCGCCTTGGCCACCACGGCGGCCTGCGCCTCGGGATTCGGGGCGGTGAGCGAGTTCGTCCGGCCGCCGTGGTTGACCGCGCTGCCCCGGAGGATCCCGTGGATCACGTCCCCGTCGGCCAGCGCGGCCGGCAGCCGTTTCAGCAGCACCACACCCACCCCCTCGGCGCGGACGATCCCGTCGGCACCGGCGTCGAAGGTCTTGCAGCGGCCGTCCGGGCTGAGGAACTCGGCCTGGCTCATGTCCACGAACAGGGTGGGTGAGGCGATCACGTTCACCCCTCCGGCGAAGGCCAGCTCGCAGTCGCCGTGCCGGATGGCCTCGGCGGCCCGGTGCAGGGCCACCAGGGAGGAGGAGCACGCGGTGTCGATGGTCTCGCTCGGCCCGTGCAGGTCCAGCAGGTAGGACAGCCGGTTGGACAGGATGGAGTGCGCCCTGCCGACCGTGTTGTAGCCGTCCAGCTCCACCCCGAAGGCGTGCTGCACCTCGAAGTAGTCGTAGGTGCCGCAGCCGGCGAACACCCCGGTGTCCGTGCCCGCCAGCGCGGAGGGCCGGATAGCGGCGTCCTCGGCGCAGGACCAGGCCGCTTCCAGGAACAGCCGGTGCTGCGGGTCCATCGCCTCGGCCTCCTTCGGGGATATCCCGAAGAACAACGGGTCGAACTGGTCCACCCTGCGCAGGAAACCGCCCCACTTGGCCCTGGTCTTGAACTCGCCCGGCTCGGGGTCGCCGTAGATCCGCCGCCAGTCCCAGCGGTCCGCAGGGATCTCGGTGATCAGGTCCGCCCCGCGCGCCAGGTGGCTCCAGAACTCGTCCAGGTCGTCCGACTGCGGCAGCATCCCGGCCATGCCCACGATCGCCACCCCGTCGGCGTCCGGTTCCCTGCCGGGTTGCTCGGTGCGGGCGGCGGGCCGCGGTTGCGGGGCGGCCGGCTCCTCGGGCGGGTGGGGCTCCTGCCCGGGGTAGCGCGACCGCAGCCGCTCGCCGTGCGCCCCGGCCAGCTTGTCGGCCAGCTCGGTGGTGGTGGCCACGCCGTAGAAGGACGCGGGGGTCAGGTCGAGGTCGAACTCCTCGTTGCACAGCTGGCACAGCTGCGTGTAGGCGATCGAGTCGAAGCCGAACCGGCGCAGCTCGGTGTCCGCACCCAGCTCGTGTTCGTCCACTTTGGCCACCCGGCGGACGAGGGTGAGCAGTTCGGCGCGCAGGTCCGCTCGCCACCGCTCACCCTCCGCGGGGGCAGGTGGTTCGGGTCGGGGCCGCACCCCGAGCTCGTTGAGAAAGTCCGGTTCACCCGACACGACGGCCACCTGCACCTCCGGGTTGGCGAGTACTGCTTCCAGCGCGGCCAGCCCCCGCGCGGGCGGGATGGGCAGCACCCCGGCCGCGGTCAGCCGATCCGCGTGCCGGTGCGCCAGGTCGCTGCCGGCCCAGGCGCCCCAGTCGATGACCCGCACCGGGTACGGCAGCCGCGCGTTCAGGCCGTGCGCGTAGGCGTCCTGGAAGGCGCAGGCCGCGGCGTAGGCGCTCTGCCCGGGGTTGCCGAGGAAGGACTGCACCGAGGAGAAGAACAGCAGGAAGTCCAGCGGCTGCTCGCCGAAGACATCGACCAGCGCCGCGCTGGTCCTGGTCTTGGACTCCAGGCCGCTGCGCAGTTCGGCCTCGGCCAGCCCGGTCAGCGCCCCGTCCGCGAGCACGGTCGCGGCGTGGATCACCCCGGCCACCGGGCCGAACCGCTCGGTCACGGTCGCGGTCGCGGTGCGCAGCTGTGCCGGGTCGGCGGCGTCGGCGCGCAGGTAGAGCACCCGCTCGCCGTCCGGGTCGAACCGGGCGATGCGGTCCCGCCGCGGCCGGTCCAGCTCGCCGCGGCCGAGCAGCGCCACCCGCGCCCGGTACCGCCGCACCAGGTGCTCGGCCACGTCCAGGCCGATCGAGCCCGCGCCGCCGACGATCAGGTAGCTGCCGCCGGTGCGCAGCGGCACCGCACCCGGCCGCGCCGTCCACGGCTCCAGTGCCCGCCGGTACCAGGTTCCGCCGCGGTGGGCCAGCTCGTCCCCGCTGCCCGCGGCCGGCGGCACCGCGGCCGCTTCCGCGGGGTCCGCGGAGTCCAGGTCCACCGCCGATACCGTCCACAACGGACTTTCGCGGCGCAGGGACCTCGCGAACCCGAGCAGTTGCGCGGCCGCGGGGTTGCCCACCGCGGAGTCACCCACCGCGCAGGCCCGCGCGGTGACCACGGTGAGCGTGAGCCGCCGCAGGCCGGGGCGGGACAGCAGGTGCCGCGCCACCCGGTACAGCGGCAGCAGGCCCGCGCTCTCCTGCTCGGCCAGCGTGGCGAGATGGTCGCCTACCGCGGGCCGCCGCGGCGCGCCCACCCCGGTGAGCACGTACACCGACTCCGGCTCCGGCAGCGCCTCGAGCGCGTCCTTGCCGGTGACCAGCCGCACCGGCCGGGGCGCGAGGGCCGCGGCCAGCGCCTCGGCGAGCGGCGCGGAGTCCGCGCCGTGCACCACCCAGACCGGCCCGTCGCCGGGGGCGGGCTCCGGGCGCGGCACCGGTACCCAGCCGGGCAGGTACAGCCCCGCGGGTTCCGGTTCGGCTGCGGCCTGGAGTTCGGGTGCGGGCTCGGGTTCGGGGGCGCTCCGCTCCAGCTCCGATTGCCAGCACCGGCGCCGCTCGAACGGGTAGGTCGGCAGCGGCACCAGGGAGGCACCGGGCACCGGCGGCCACTCGACCTCGGCACCGGCGGCCCACCGGGCGGCGAGCTCCTCCGGTCCGGCGGTGGCGGCGTGGTCGCCGTCCTGGCCGGGGTGCAGCCCCGGCCCGTCCTGGCCCTGCCGGAACCGGGTCAGCGCCGTGCTGAGCTCGGCGCGCGTGCCCGCCACCACGGCCAGCCGGTGTTCCATCGCGTCCCGGCCGGCCTGGAGGGTGTGCGCGATATCGGCGAGCTCGTGCTCGCTCCCCTCGAGGAAGGACTCCAGCGCGGCGGCGTAGCGGTGCAGGGCCTGCCCGGTCCGCGCGGACAGCGGGAACACGAACGGCCCCGGTCGCGCGGGCGGGGCCGCTGCCCGCGCGACCTCTTCCAGCACGACATGCGCGTTCACCCCGCCGAAGCCGAAGGAGCTCACCCCGGCCCTGCGCGGCAGCGGGGCGCCGTGCTCGTCGGGCACCGGCCGCCAGGGCCGCGCCCGGTCCAGGAGGTGGAACGGGCCGCCCGCCAGCCGCAGGTACGGGTTGGGCCGCTCAAGGTGCGGGGTGCCCGGCAGCTCGCCGTGCCGCAGCGCCAGTAGCACGGTCAGCATCCCGGCGATCCCGGCCGCCGACTCGAGGTGACCGATCGCGGTCTTCACCGCGCCGAGGGCACAGTGCGGCTCGGGTGCCTCCGGCCCGGCCAGCGCGGGGGACAGCTCCCGGAAGGCCGAGGTGAGCGCGCCGACCTCCACCGGGTCGCCGAGTTCGGTCCCGGTGCCGTGGCACTGCACGTAGCTCACCGTCGCCGGGTCCACCTCGGCCTTGCGGTAGGCGTCCACCAGCAGCTTCGCCTGGCTGGCCGGGTTCGGCGCGGTCAGCGAGCGGGCCCGGCCGCCGTGGTTCACCGCGCTGGACCGCAGCCAGGCCAGCACCCGGTGACCCCCGGCCTCGGCCCGGCGTTTGGTCATCAGCACCACCGCGCCGGCGCCCTCGCCGCGCACGAAGCCGTCGGCCGCGGCGTCGAAGGTCCGGCACCGCCCGTCCTGGCTGAGCATGCCGGTCCGGCTGAGCAGCACGTGGTTGCGCGGGGACAGGATCAGGTTGATCCCGCCCGCGACGGCGAGGTCGCACTCCCCGTGCCGGATCGACTCGGCCGCGCGGTGCACGGCGACCAGCGAGGCCGAGCAGCCGGTGTTCACCGGCTCGCTCGGGCCGTGCAGGTCCAGCAGGTAGGAGATCCGGTTGGGCAGGATGGCGTGCGAGTTCGCGGTGACGGTGAAGGAGTCGGCCACCGTCCCGGCCGCCTGCTGGAGCTCCTGGTAGTCATTGGAACCCACGCCCACGAACACGCCGGTGTCGCTGCCGGCGAGCCCACCGGGTGCGATCCCGGCGTTCTCCAGCGCGGTCCAGGTGGCCTGCAGGAAGAGCCGCTGCTGGGGATCCATCTGCTCGGCTTCCCCCGGCGAGATCCCGAAGAACAGCGGGTCGAACTCCGCGACCCCTTCGATGAACCCGCCCCATCGGCCGTGCACCGGGCCGTCCGCGCCGACCTCCGCGTAACCGGTACGCCAGTCCCAGCGGTCGGCGGGCAGCTCGCTGATCAGGTCCTCGCCCTCGACCAGGCGGCGCCAGAAGTCCTCGAGGTCGGTGCTGCCCGGCAGCGTCCCCGCCATGCCGACGACCGCAAGCGGTTCGTCCACAGTGGCCGGTTCCGGCGCCGGGCCGGTGGTGGCCGGTACGGGTGCCGGATCCACCGGTTCCTCGGCATACCGGCCGTGCAGGGCCTGCGCGTACTCGGTGCCGAGCCGCTCGGTGAGCGCGCGCAGGTTCGGGGTCTCGTAGAACAGCGTCGGGGTGACGTCGAACGCGAAGCGCTCGTTCAGGCGCTGGGCCAGCAGGGTGTAGCTGACCGAGTCGAACCCGACGTCGCCGAGATCCTGCTCCGGGTCGAGGTCGGCGACCGGGATGCCGGAGACCTCCGAGGTGAGCGCCAGCAGGTCGCGGGCGAAGGCACCGGTGGGCGCCTCCCGCTTCGCCGCGGGAGACGCCGCGCCGGTGGCCGGTGCGGCGCCGCCACGGGCCACGATCACGTGCTGGAAGTTCCGGGTGGACTCCGCGGCCGCAGGCAGGGCGGTGACCTCCGGGTACCCGGCCCCGGTGAGGTGCTCACGCCACCCCTCGGCGTCCAGCAGCGGGGAACCCGGCAGCCGCCGCTGCCCGTCGTCGTGCGCCCACCAGCCGTCGAAAAGGCCGTAGCTGACGGTGGCCTGCACGGTCACCGTGGTCAGCTCGTTGAGCACCAGCCAGCCGTCCGGCCGCAGCGCGGCGCGCAGGTTGCCCAGCGTGCGGGCCAGGTTCGGGGTCGCGTGCACCACGTTGGCGCCGATCACCAGGTCGAAGCCGCCGGGAGGGAGACCCTGCGCGGCGAGGTCGCGGTCCGCGTCCAGCCGGGTGAAGCGCAGGAAGTCGTAGTGCCGCCCGAACTCCCGCTTGCCGTGCTCGAGGAAGGTGACCGAGAGGTCGGTGTAGTGGTACTCCAGGTGCGCGCCGTGCCGGGCCAGCGTCCGCAGCAGGCCCGCGGTGGTGCCGCCGGTGCCGGAACCGACCTCCAGGATGCGGATCTTCTCCCCCGCCGCGAGGCCGGGCAGCCTGCCCTCGACGTAGCCGAGCACGGTGTCGTTCAGGATGTCGTTGTAGACATCGCTGATCGCGTTGCCCTTGTACACCGCCTCCATCAGCGAGGTACCGGAGCTGGGGAACAGCAGGTCGGTGGCCAGCAGCTCGCCGCGCAGCAGTTCCGGGTAGTGGGAAAGGCACAGCGCGAGCAACCGGACGAACACCGCGAATTCCGGATGCCGCCGCTCCAGCGCGTCCAGCTCGGCCTGCTGGTCGCCGGAGCGGGCCCGCCGCAACGGTTCCGGCAGCGGTGCGTAACCGTGCTCGCCCGCGCGGAGCAGCCCGGCCCCGGTGAGCAGGCGCAGGATCTTGCCGAGCAGCCCGGTGTACCGGGCGGTCAGCCCGACCCGGCCTGCGATGTCCTGTTCGGACACCTCTTCTCCCGCGGTGCCCCGCCAGGCACCCAGCTCGTCCAGGATGCGCAGCAGCCAGTCGCTCGCGGCACCGGCCAGCTCGGCATCCAGCGCGTGGAAGCCGTCGATCGCCGCCGCCTCGGCCTCGGCCAGTGGCCTGGTGAGCAGCGCGTCCTGCTCCTCCCGCGCGGTGCCGAGCCTGCGCCGCAGCGGTTCCTCGGCGGGCACCGCCACGAGCTGCACGGCGTCGCCGGACAGCGCCCGCAGCACCACCCGCCTGCCCAGCTCGGGCGAGATGGAGCGGAAGCCCTCCCTGGTGAGCTGCTGCCGGCTGGACTCGTCCGCGACCGAACCGACGGTGCCCCAGTACCCCCAGTTGATCACCCGTACCCGGCAGGGCAGCCGGTTCGCCAGCGCGGCGGCGTAGCCGTCGAGGAAGGT
Source organism: Amycolatopsis cihanbeyliensis (assembly GCF_006715045.1). GTDB lineage: Bacteria > Actinomycetota > Actinomycetes > Mycobacteriales > Pseudonocardiaceae > Amycolatopsis > Amycolatopsis cihanbeyliensis. The sequence continues at coordinate 3,338,780 of NZ_VFML01000001.1, forward strand.
GGACCCGGCGGCGTAACCGGCCAGCCCGGCGTCCCCGAGGAAGGACTGGGCGGAGGAGAACAGCAGCAGGAAGTCCAGCTCCGGCCCGCCGAACACCTCGGCCAGCGCGACGGCGACCCCGGACTTGGCCGCGAGGCTCGCCCGCAGCGCCGGTTCGTCCAGGTTGCGCACCAGGCGTTCCTGGCGCACCAGCGCGGCATGGATGACGCCGTTGACCGGGCCGTGCCGGTCCCGGATCCGCTGCCGCGCCGCCCGCAGCGCCTCCTGGTCGCTCGCGTCGGCCCGCAGGTACTCGATCAGCCCGCCGTCCGGGTCGGCCTCGGCGATCCGCCCGCGCAGCTCGGCGTCCGGTTCCCTGCGGCCGAGCAGCACCACCCTTGCCCGGTGGTCACGGGCGAGGAACCTGGCCATTTCCAGGCCGATTCCCCCGGAACCGCCCGCGATGACGTAGACCCCGCCGCCGCGGATCGGGGCCTGCTCGCCCGCGGCCGGTGGCGCCGGTCGCAGCACCTGCCGGTACCGGCCCTCGGCGGTGTGCCTGATCCGGGCGCCGCGGGCGGCGGGCTCGGCCAGCAGCGCGTCCAGCCGCGCCCGCGGGTCGTCCAGCTCGTGCACCGCGACCGTCCAGGTAGGACACTCACGCTCCAGCACCCGCGCGAACCCGGCGAGACCGCCGGTGTACGGGTTGCCACCGGCGAGCACGACCTTCCAACTCAGGCCGCGCTCCGCGGTGAGGTACCGCGCCCAGCGCGCGAGGGCGAGCACCCCGGCCGGCTCGGCCTCGTCCAGTGCCGCTGTCCCGTCCAGTACCCCGCCGAGGAAGTAGACGGTGCGCGGCGGCGGGTTCGCGGGTTCGTCACCGAGGTCGGCGAGCCGGGCACCGGGCAGCCGCGCGGCCAGTTCCTCGGCGAGCCACCGGTTCGCTGGGGTGTGCAGCACCAGCACCGGCGCGTCGTCCCGGGTGCCTGCCGGGGGCTCGGTCGCCTGCCAGCCGGGGATGTGCAGGAAATCCGTGTCCTGCTCCTCCGGCCGCGGCCCGGCCGGGGCCTGGGTGTCCGGTGTGGACACCCAGCAGCGCAGCCGGGTGAACGGGTACAGCGGCAGCCCCACCCGCCGCACCGGGGAGCCCCGGTGCAGCCGGTGCCAGTCCGGTGCGGCACCGGCCGTCCAGAGCCTGGCCAGCTCGTCCAGGTCGCGCTCGGCCAGCGCCCGCTCGGGGTCGGGCGCCTCCGCCCCCCGCGTGACCGTGCCCCGGTGGGCGACCTCGCCGCCCCCGGCGAAACCGCGCAACCGCTCGCGCAGCTCGTCGGTGCTGGTGACCACCAGCGCGAGCCGCTCCGCGAAGGAGTCCCGGCCGACCTGCGTGGTGTAGGCGATATCTGCCAGCTCCGGACCGGATCGCTCCACAGTGGACGACGGGGAGACGGCCGCGGCGAGATCGGCGACCGTGGAGTCCAGGCCCGGCCGCGGTGGCAGCTCCCCGAACCGCTCGCCGATCCGTTGCTCGAAACGCAGCAGGTCGGCGGTGTCCACACCCCACTCGGCGAGTGCCGCGTCGGGGCCCACCGTGGTCACCGCGGGCCCGAAGAGCTCGGCGCCGATGGCGAGCAGGTCCCCGGTGACATCCCGCTCGCCGCCGGTGGCCGGCGCGAGGAACTCGGCGTACCGGCCGGCGAGCCCGCGCAGGTTCTCCTCGGTACGCGCGGACAGCAGCACCAGCTGCGGCCCCGCCGGGGTGGGTTCCTCCCTGGCGGGCGGGACGAACTCCTCGAGCACCAGGTGGCCGTTCGCCCCGCCGGCACCGAAGGCGCTCACCCCGGCCCTGCGCACCCCGTCCGCCGCCCAGGGCTCGACGGTGCGCTGTACCCGCAGCGGGGTGGCCGCCCAGTCCACGGCCGGGTTGGGCGGGTCCGCGTGCAGCGAGGGCACCAGGGTCCGGTGCCGCAGTTGCAGCAGCACCTTGGTCAGCCCGGCGATACCCGCGGCCGGCTCGAGGTGGCCGATGTTCGACTTGATCGAGCCGATCGGCCGGGGGATTCCGGTGCCGAAGACCTTGCCGAGGGCGGCCAGCTCGATCGGGTCGCCCAGCGAGGTTCCGGTGCCGTGTGCCTCGATGTAGGAGATGGTGTCCGGATCCACCCCGGAGGACGCCAGCGCCGCGTCCAGCACCTCGGCCTGCGCGGTGGGGTTGGGCACGGTGTAACCGCCCGCGCGGCCGCCGTGGTTGACCGCGCTGCCCCTGATCACGGCATGCACGCGGTCCCCGTCGGCCAGCGCCCTGCTCAGCGGTTTGAGCAGCACCGAACCCACGCCCTCGCCGGGCACGTAGCCGTCCCCGCCCTCGCCGAAGCTGCGGCACCGGCCGTCGCTGGAGGTGAAACCGGCCTGGCTGAGGTACAGGTACTTGTAGGGGTGCACGGAGACGTTCACCCCGCCGGCGAAGGCCAGCTCGCAGTCGCCGCTGCGCAGGCTCTGGCAGGCGAGGTGGATGGCGGTCAGCGAGGAGGAGCACATGGTGTCCAGCCCGAGGCTGGGCCCGTGCAGGTCGAGGAAGTAGGACACCCGGTTGGCCACCGAGGAGGAGAACGAGGTCGGCAGCACCGGCAGTTGCTCCGGCGCGGCCAGGCCGAGCAGCTGGTACTGGTTGAACATCACCCCGGCGAACACCCCGGTCGCCGACCCGGCCAGCCGCGTGGCCGGGTACCCGGCGTCCTCGAGGGTGTGCCAGACGGCCTCGAGGAACAGTCGCTCCTGCGGGTCCATCGCCTCGGCCTCGCGCGGGGTGATCTGGAAGAACCGCGGGTCGAACCGGTCGGCGTCGGCGAGGAAGCCGCCCCACTTGCTGTGCGACCGTCCAGGGGTGTTCCGCTCGGCGGCGTAGAAGTCCCGCTGGGACCAGCGCTCGGCCGGGACCTCGGTGACCGCGTCGCGCCCGGCGAGCAGGTTCGCCCACAGCTGGTCCAGGTCCTCGGCCATCGGGTAGCGGCCGGCCAGGCCGATGATCGCGATGTCCTCCTCGGACACCGGCCGCGGCCCGGTGACCGGTTCGGCGGACACCGGTTCGGTGACCGATTCGGTGACCGGGCGCAGGTCGTAGGAGCTCCGGATCCGCTCGGGGTCACCGTGGAACACCAGCACGTCCCGCTCCGGCCCGGCCAGCGCGGCGCGGAACGCCTCGATCCCGGCGGCCTCGGGCAGCGGCAGCTGGCCCTGCTCCCGGAACCTGGCCAGCGCGGTCTCGTCCGCGCTCATCCCGCCGTCCAGCCACAGCGGCCAGCCCACGGCGAGGAACCGCTCCCTGCGCGCGGCGTACCCGGCGAGGAAGGCGTTCGCCACCGCGTAGTCGGCCTGGCCGATATTGCCGATGGTGCCGGTGACCGAGGAGAACAGCGCGAAGAAGTCCAGCGGCTCGGATCGGGTCGCCTCGTCCAGGTTGATCGTGCCGCGCACCTTCGGCGCCAGCACCCGGTGCAGCTCGTCGAGGTCCTTGCCGGCCAGCAGCGAGTCGGCCAGCGTGCCCGCGGCGTGGATGACTCCGTCGACCGGCCCGAAATGCTGCCTCGCCTCGGCGACCACCCGGCGGGCGTCGGCGGGATCGGTCACATCGGCGCGGACGAACCGCACCTGGCCGAGCTCGCGCAGCCGCTGCTCGGTGGCGGCGTCCGGTTCGGAGCGGCCGAACAGCACGACCCTGGCACCGACCGTGCGGGTGAGAAAACCGGCGAAGGCCAGACCGAGCGCGCCGGTCCCGCCGCTGATCAGGTACACCCCACCGGCCCGTGGCCCCGGCCGTCCCGCCTGCTCGTCGCTCGCCTCGGCGTACCGGCGCACCCAGCGTCGGCCGCCCGCGCGGCGCACCCAGGTCTCCTCGCGGGCGAGCTCCGCGCGGAGCACCTCGACCGGCGGGACCTCGGCCGATTCGAGCACGGTTGCCGGGATCCGCGGATGTTCGAGGGTGACGGTCCTGGCCAGGCCGGGCAGTGTCTCGGCGAGCTCGGGCGGGGAGGCGTGCAGCAGGGGCACCCGCTGCCCGGTGCGCTCGGCGAGCTGCCGGGCCAGCAGCAGGAGCTCGCCGGCGGCGTCCTCCACCGCCCGCGCACCCTGCTCGGCGCACCCGAGATGCACCACGGCCTCCGGCGGCGTGCCTGCCCTGTCCAGCTCGGCGAACAGCCGCCGGTGGTCCGCGGCCACCCCGGCGCGCAGCTCGTACCGGCCGGGGCCGGTGCACCGGAACTCCGGGCCGGGGCGGGCGAACAGGTCCTCGTCGGTGAGCCCCGGCGGCTCGGACGCGCCGAGGACCAGCAGCCGTCCGGTCCACTGTGGAACGTTGGCGGATTGGGCGGGCTGCCAGCGGCCCGCGAGGCGGACGGTCCTCGGCTCCGGCTCGACCTCGCGGGTGGCCGCGGCGGGCACGGCGGGCACGGTGGGCACGGTGGACCGGTCGACGAGGGTTTCCAGATGACCGGCGACGGCGTCCACCGTGCTGTACTCGAACAGCAGCGTGGGGTAGAGCCGCACCGAGAAGCGCTGCTCCAGCTCCCGCACCAGCTGCAGCAGGTGCATGGACTCCAGGCCGAGCTCGTAGAAACCCCGGTCGCCATCGACCGGTGCCCCCGGGTCACCGAGCACCTTGCGGACGGCCTCGGTGATCTCGGCGCGCAGGTCGGCGCCGGGCGCCGGGGCCACCGGTTCCGGCGCCCGCTCCACCTCGACCGGCGCGGCGTGCTCCTCGGTCAGCCGGGTGAACAGTGCCTCGGAGCGCACCCGCTTGAACGCCAGCTTGCCGAACCTGGCCAGCGGCCGGTGCTGCCGGTCCAGCAGGTCGATGTCGACGAACAGCACGTCGGCATCCGGTGTGACGGCACCGCAGGGGCGCAGCCAGACCAGGCAGGCGTCGCCGAGGCCGCCGTAGGCCCGGAAGGACTCGATGTGGATGGGGATGAGCGGGCGGTCGTCCTGCTCCCCGCCCGGGGCGAAGGCGAGCAGGTAGCTCTGCATGGTTGCGGAGTCGAGCAGCGCCGGGTGCAGCAGGAACTCCGCCACGTCCGCCCTGCCCTGCGCGCTGAGCTCGATCTCGGCCAGCAGCCCCTCCGGGTACACGTGGATGGTGCCGGTGCAGCGCATGAACTCCTCGTGCCGCACGCCCACCGCGCGACCGAGCTGGTAGACCCGCTGCACGTCCACCTGCTCGGTGGCCGGCGGCAATCCCGCCACCGGCGGGGCCACGGCCCGCGGCAGCTCACCCAGGTGCAGGTCGGCTTCCAGGTGGCGGGTGACGTGCTCCTCCGCCGCGCCGTCCCGGATCCTGCGGCTGGTGGCCAGCACCCGGTAGCCCGTGCCCTCGGGCAGTAGTTCCAGCAGGATCTCGCGGCCGAACTCCTCGGTGGTGACCACCGGCTCGACGAACAGCACGTTGCGCAGCTCGGCGCGCCCCGGCGGGAAGCCCCGCGCGTCCAGCGCGCGGTGGATGAGGTCGAGGAAGGTCACACCGGGCAGGCTGCGCACGCCGTGCACCCGATGGTCGGCGACGATCGGGTTGTCGCTGTCGAGGGTCACCCGGCAGCGGATCGCCTGGCGCGACTGCATGAACACTCCAAACTCCGATGGTCAGGCGCCGGAAAGGAAACCGAGCTCGAGCTTGGCCGAGCGGCGGGCACGGGAAACCTCTTCGTGCCCCGGCTCCTGCTCGCGGAACCAGAACCGCTTGCGCCGGTACTCCGGCGCGGGCAGCGGTTGCCGCGCCTGCGCCTGCGCGGCGGCCCGGCGCAGGACCACGTGCGCGTTGGTGCCGCCGAACCCGAAGGAACTGACCGCGGCCCGCTCCAGTTCGGGAGCGTCGGTCAGTTCGGTCACCGGGTAGAACGGGGACTCGGCGAACCCGAACCGGGGGTTGGGCCGGGTGCAGTGCAGCGTCGGTGGGAGCTGCCGGTTCCGCAGGCCGAGCACGACCTTGATCAGCCCGGCGATACCCGCAGCGCTCAGCAGGTGACCGATGTTGCTCTTCACACTGCCGACGCCGCAGAACTGCCGGTCGGTGGTGTGCTGCCGGAACGTCTCGGTCAACGCCTGCAACTCGATCGGATCCCCGATCATCGTTCCGGTGCCGTGCGCCTCGACGTAGCCGATACCCCGAGGGTCGATCCCGCCACGGCGCAGGGCCGCGTCGACCAGTTGGCGCTGGGCCCGGCCGTTGGGCGTGGTGTAGCCCATGGTCCGGCCGTCGTTGTTCACCGCGCTCGCCTCCAGCACGGCGAGCACCCTGTCCCCGTCCCGCTGGGCCGCGTCCAGCCGCTTGAGCAGCACCATTCCCGCGCCCTCGCCGGGCACGAACCCGTCGGCCGACTCGTCGAAGGTGCGGCACCGCCCGGTCGGGGACAGCGCCCTGCCCTCGCTGAGCACGAGGTAGGGGTCCTCGTCCAGCAGCAGGTCGACCCCGCCCGCGAGGGCCAGCTCCGACTCGCCGAGCAGCAGGCTCTGGCTCGCCAGGTGCACCCCGACCAGCGAGGAGGAGCATGCGGTGTCCACCACCAGGTTGGGGCCGGTGAGGTCGAAGAAGTGGGAGAGGTGCGCGCCGATGAAGTTCTGGTTGAGCCCGACGATCGCCTCCCGCGGCAGCGGGCGCAGGTACTCCCGGTAGTTGGCCGAGCGGGAGCCCACATACACCCCGACCGGCCTGCCGCGCAGCTCGTCCACTGTGTACCCGGCGTCGAGGAAACACTCGGCGCCGACCTCGAGTGCCTTGCGCACCAGTGGATCGAGGTAGCTGGCGGTGCGGTCGTCGAAGCCGAACCAGCCGGGATCGAACTCGGCGGCGTCCTCGATGAAGCCGCCCCACTTGCTGATGCTGCTGCCCGGGCGGTAGTCCGGTGCGTAGCGGGCGCGGACGTCCCAGCGTTGCGGTGGGACCTCGGTGACGTGGTCGCCGCCCGCGGCCAGGTTCCGCCAGAACGTCGCCGGGTCCGCGGCCCCGGGGAAGCGGCAGGCCATGCCGATCACCGCGATCGCGCCGGAGGACGGCGCCGCCGGCTCGGGCGAGCCGGCGGCCGCCGGCGTCGTGCGCTGGCCGCCGCGCTCGGCGCCGAGCGCGGCGGCCAGCGCGTTGACGGTGGGATTCTCCTGCACCAGCGTCGGGTCCACGGACCGGCCGAACTCGTCCTCCAGCACGTGCACCAGCTCGGCGAGCAGCAGCGAGTCCACGCCGAGTTCGGCGAAGGTGGCGTCGGGCCGGAGTTCCGCGGGGTCGATCCGCAGGGTGCGGGCCACGATCCCGGCCAGCCGCCCGGGGTCCTTGCCTCCGGCGACGTCCGCCGCGCCCGGGGCGGCCGGGGTGGCGGGCTGCGGTCCGCGCAGCAGCCCGGGGCCGGTCACCGCTGCCGGGGCGACCCGGCACGGCAGCGCCACGGGCGGCGTGCCGTCCCGCAGCGCCGTGTCCAGCAGGTCGAGGGCGTCGGCCGGGTCCAGGTCGGGGATGCCGAGCGCGGGCCCGCCGCTGCGCAGGTTCCGGCCGAGCCCGACGCCGGTCCACAGTGGCCACTCCAGGGAGCGCACCGCGACGCCGCCGGGATCGTCGTGTGCCTCGGCGAAGAAGTCGAGGAAGGCGTTGGCGGCCGCGTAGTCGGCATGGGTGGCGCCGAGGCTCGGCACCGCCGAGGAGATCGAGGAGAACAGCACGACCGGCCCGGACCGCTTGCCCTGGAGCGCGGCCCACAGGGTGTGCAGCCCCGCCACCTTCGGGGCGAGCACCTCGCGCGCGTCCTCGACCCGCTTGTGCGGGAAGGCGCGGGCCTCGCCCATGGTCCCGGCGCAGTGGAACACCGCGGAGATCGAGCCCGCCCGCTTGTGCACCTTCGTGATCAGGGCCTTCACCGTCGCGGGGTTGCCGAGGCCGTGGGTGCGCACCTCCAGCGTGACGCCGCGGTCCAGCAGCGCGACCAGGGCGCGCAGCTTGTCCCGCAGCCCCGGCTCGGTGGCCTCGTCGGCCGCGACGGCGCGCCAGCGGGACCGCGCGGGCAGCGTGCTGTTGCCGATCAGCACCAGGTGCCGGACGCCCCGCTCGGCCAGCCGGGCGGCCAGGCGCAGCCCGATCCCTCCGGTCCCTCCGGTGATCACCACGGCACCGTCGGCAAGGCCGGCGAGGCCTCCGGGCAGGACGGGCCGGGTGGGCTCCGTGGGGACCAGCCGCGGCCGGAACCGGGTACCGGAGCGGTAGCAGATCTCGGTTTCCCGGTCGGCCGGGTCGAGTTCCGCGGCCAGCACGGCGCCGAGCAGGTCGGCGCGGTCCGGCCCGAAGTCGAGGTCGATCGTGCGGGCGGCCGAGCGGGGGGACTCCGCGGGCAGCACCCGGTAGAGGCCGGCCAGCTCGGCCCCGGCGAGCGAGGGCCGCTCGGTGCGGAAGGAACGCAGCCCGCTGGTCAGGTGCAGCAGCACCAGCGGGGCGGTCCGCCGGGTCGCGACGGTGCGGCGCAGCACCTCCCAGCGGAACTCCCTGTCCTCCTGGCCCGGATCGGCCCACAGGTCGGCGAGGTCGATCACCCCGTCGATCGGCTCGTCCTCGCCCGGCAGGTCGGCGAGGGACCGGACGAGAACGGGCCGGAGCTCGCCGAGACCGTCCAGTTCGGGCAGCCGGCCGGCCACCGCCGCGGAGGTGTCGTTCACCAGCACCAGGAAGGTCCCCCGCCGCCGCGCGGGTGCCTGCTCGCCTGCGACCCACTCCCTGGTGAGGAAGGTCTCCGGCGCGGGCTGCCGCTCGGGCACGATCCAGTGCCGCCGCGCGCGGAAGGGATAGGTCGGCAGCGAGACTCGATGGGGCGGGTCCGGGTACCGCGCGGCCCAGTCGATGTCGCCGCCCGCGCACCAGTCCCGCGCCAGCTCGGCGAGCTCGCCCGCCCCTTCCGGGGCCACGGGCCGGCCCTGGTGGACCTCCCGCAGCCCGGCACGCAGCTCGTCGAGGGTGTGCACGAGGAGCGCGGCGCGCCGCGCCATGGCGGCCCTGCCGACCCGCAGGGTGCCGGCGATCGCGGGCAGCGCGGGCGGGTCGGGGCGGTCGAGGAAGCGCAGCAGGTTCCCGGCGAGCTCGGCCAGCTCCTCGGCGGTCCGCGCGGACAGCGGGACCAGCCAGGGGCCAGGGTCCGCACCGGCGGCGGGGGCAGGCCGCGGCGCACCCTCCTCGAGCACGACATGCGCGTTGGTGCCGCCCATGCCGAAGGAGCTGACTCCTGCTCGGCGTGGCAGCTCGGTCCCGTCCGGGGCCGGGTACCGGGCCCAGGTCGCGCTGTCGGACCGGACGCGCAGCGGGGTGGACTCGATCCGGATCTTCGGGTTGAGCTCGGTGAAATGCGCTGTGCCCGGCAGCGTGCCGTGCCGCATGGCGAGCAGCACCTTGATCATCCCGGCCAGGCCGGCCGCGGACTCCAGGTGCCCGATGTTGGTTTTCAGCGAGCCCAGTACGCAGGCCGGTTCCGCGGCACGGCCGAGCCGCTGGAAGGCGCGGGTGATCCCGGACACCTCGATCGGGTCGCCGAGCACGGTGCCGGTGCCGTGCGCCTCGAGGTATCCGACGGTGGCCGGGTCCAGATCCGCCTCCTGGTAGGCGTGCACCAGCAGGTCGGCCTGCGCGTCGGCGTTCGGCACGGTCAGCGACTGGGACTGGCCGCCGTGGTTGACCGCGGCGGCGCGGATGACGCCGTGCACGTGGTCCCCGTCGGCACGCGCCTGGCGCAGCGGCTTCAGCAGCAGGGCACACACGCCTTCCCCGCGTACGTAGCCGTTGGCGGACGCGTCGAAGGTCCGGCAACGCCCGTCCGGGCTGAGCACCCCCGCCTCGGCGTAGGTCCGATGCTGTCGCGGGTCGCAGAGCACGTTGACCCCGCCGACGAGCGCCTGCTCGCACTCGCCGGCACGCAGCTCACGCACGGCCTGCGCCACCGCGACCAGTGAGGAGGAGCACAGGGTGTCCACGGCCACGCTGCTGCCCCGCAGGCCGAGCGCGAAGGACACCCGGTTCGGGATGACGGAGAAGGAGTTCGCCACGCTCAGGTGCGGTTCGGTCCCGCTCCCGTGCTGCCGCACCAGCGCGGCGTAGTCGTTGTGGCACACGCCGACGAAGACCCCGGTGCGGCTGCCCTCCAGCCGGGACACGTCGTAGCCGGCCTCCTCGAAGGTCTCCCAGGCGACCTCGAGGAACAGCCGCTGCTGCGGGTCCATCAGTTCCGCCTCGCGCGGCGAGATGCGGAAGAACGCGTGGTCGAAGCGCCGGACGTCGCGGAGCAGCCCGGCCCGGCCGGGGGCACCGGGCGCCGCCTCGGAGACCCACCGATCGGCGGGCACGGTGTCCACGGCCTCCCGGCCCTCGGCCAGCAGGTCCCAGAGCTCGTCCACCGAGTCGGCCCCGGGGAACCGGCCCGCCATCCCGACGACCGCGATGGCGTCCGCGGGCTCCGCGGGCCGGGTCCGCGCACCGGCCGGCTCCGCGGGGCCGGGCTCTCCGGCGATCATGCGGGCCAGGTCGGCCACCGAGCGGGCCTGGAACAGCCCGCTGGGGTCCACCTCGGTGCCGAGCTCGGTACTCGCCTCGGCGGCGAGGGTGGTCAGCGAGTAGCTGTCCAGGCCGTGCCTGCGCAGGTCGGTGTCCCGGTCGAGCCCGGCGCCATGCACCTCCAGGGTGCTCGTGACCAGCGGCAGCAGCCTGCGCTCGAGCTCGTCGATGCCCAGCCGCGGGCCGGCGTGCGCCGGCTCGGTCGTGGCGGGCGAGTGGTCGACGATCTCCTTGATCGTGGTGATCCGCGCGAGCGGGGTGGCGTCGCTGTCCCGCAGCAGGGTGGAGACCAGGCGGACACGGCCGTCCCCCTCGCGGGAGAACGCGTCCAGCCGGTACCGCACGTCCTCCTCGGGGCCGCAGTTGCCGAGGTAGATCACGTCCCTGGACACGGTGGACGTCGCCACGGACCAGTCCTGGCCCGGCGCGAGCCCGGCCTGTGCCCTGCCGGGACCGTGGAAGTACGCGCGCTCGCCGTAGTCGTTGATATGCGGGTAGGAAGCGAAGTAGAGCAGGCCTGCGCCGTTGAGATCGTGGTAGGGATTCAACCGGTAGGTGGCGCCGAGGTGGCCGGTGCCTTCGGCCTCGCGCGCGGACCGGAACTCCTGGTTGAAGTCGAGCTGCTCCCGGCTGGGTTCCGCCGTGGCCGGGCCCGTGGCGGCCGGCACACCGAGGACCAGTGCGTTGCCGGACCTCCGGGTGGCGAACACGGTCATCAGCCGCGCGGTGACCGGGGCTGGACCGGAGCAGTGCAGGTCACTGACGAAGGTCTGCTCATCCATCGCCGTCAGCTCACCCGCCAGGGTGAGCCGGTCGCCCTCGGCGTAGGCGGACAGCGGTGCCTCACCCGCGATCCGGATACGCACGAACGCCGGCAACAGGCGCTCGCCACGGGAATCGCGCAGCTCGGTGACATCAATTCCGTAATGCGCCTCGAGCAGGCTCCAGTGCAGGTCGCCCAGTTCCTTGAAAAGCCAATTTTCAGAAAGGCCGCCGACGGCAAGGTGCGGCAAACCGACACGGATGTTCCGTGCTTCCGTCACACGCGACCCCCATCACAAACGGAATCGATCACCAATACAATGATGATCCTTGCCTGCTGACATTAACGTCCGCAGGCGCCTTTTCTTCCTACCATATGAACATAGTCGCCTCAAGGAGGCGCCGTTGACCCCAGGCGGACGTGGTTATTTCTGCCGGCGCCGGTACGGGCAAAAATCCACCGGCGCCAAGCAGGATCAATCGCGTACGACGACGCTGTCCTCGCCTACTTCACGCAGTTTTTACCGCAACGTGGTGACGGTAACTTTCGACCGGAAGGTGCCGGCCGTGCGGCAGTACACCGAGCTTGCGAAGCAGCTTGATGTACCCGCTGTCCTGGTAACCCGCGAAGACCCCGCCGAAGATCACCGTCCGCGAGTGCTCGGCGATGCGCCGGGTCAGCGGCGGCAGCCGCTTGTCGGCGAACGTCTTGCGGAAGTGGCTTCCGGGGGCGAGCCTACGCCGGATACCCGCTCTGACCTCAGCGGATATATCCCGCTCGTGGATCCAGTCGAGCCCGGGCAGGTCCCGCTTGAGCCGCGTCATCAGCTCGTAGCGCTGCCTCGTGAACACGTCGATGTGCGCGAGATAGCCGCCCGGCTTCAGGACCCGCATCGCTTCTTCGAAGAATGTGCGCAGGTCAGGATAGGTGTGGGAACTCTCGATGTTGATCAGGACGTCGAACTGGGCGCCCTCGAAGGGCAGCTCTTCGGCGTCGCCCTGCACGTAGCGCAGCCGATCACCCCTGCCCAGAGTGGCGTTCGCCCGCTTGACAGCGAGCGGAGAAAGATCCAGACCAACCAGGTTGCTGCCGTCGCCGAGCAGGCGGGACAGGAAGTTCAGCCCCTCGCCGCTGCCGCAGCCGACCTCGAGCACCGACTTTTCCGAGTACTCGGAAAAGCCCAGCGGGATATCCTTGAGAGCGAGAAAGTAAAGTTGCTCGGAGATACCGTCCGTTTCGAAATCGGTGAACCCCGGTATCAGCTTCTCGATCTCGGCGGCAACCTCCTCGTCATACATCCCCCAGTTCCATATGTCACCCTTGCTGGATCCGAGTGCGGCCATATCGTAGACCGAGGAGGTATTCCCCTTCAGCCGACTGCTACGGGAGCCTTCGACCGGCACGTCCCCGCTCGACGCGTTGATCTCGTTAAGCCCCTCGGTGAATTCACCGATGGCTTTTGGCGCACCCATCGCCACCCTTTCTCTGCCCCCAGGTTCGGCAGAATCGCCTCATTTGGATGTTAGCGGCGGCCATCCGGTATGACAACCCGCCGTTAGTGACCCGCCGACAACCAGACGAGTGAACAAATGCCCGATATGTTCTCCGATTCCGTTATGACCACCCGAGATGTCGCCGTGTGTGACCACGCTCCCACGCTACCCCCGGGACCGTGATGTGATCGGACTCTCAAGTCCCACCACCCGCCCCGGCACGACGGTTAGCCCGCGAAACGCACTCCCGGCCGGCCCGCCGACTACGGTTAGCCCGCTAAACGCACCTCCCGGGGACGGCTTGGGTACGGTTTGCCCGCTGAACGCACCACGGGGTGGAACCGGGGACGCCTTGTCCAGGTCATAGGTGCGGCCGACCGGCCGGCACATGCGATAGTGCGTGAGCCGTACGACGAGAGGGGCAGCCCGATGAGCGGCGGATTCACGGTCAACGAGGACGAGTTGCGCACCTACGCGGGAAAGCTGGCCGACCAGAAGGGCACCGCAGGCGATATCGCCGGCCTGGTCGACACGGCGGACGTCGGTGACGAGTCCTGGGGCGTTGTCGGGATCTTCGTCAAGGGCAAGTACACCGAGATGCTGGGGGACCTGAAGGATCTGTGCACCGACCTGCAGAACGGGCTGCAGAGCGGCTCGGACAAGTTCACCCAGGCCGCGGACGGCTACCGGCAGCACGAGGACGCCGTCGTCCAGCTGCTCGACGGCCTGAAGGTGCAGATCGACAACTGACCCACCGGGTGAGGGCGAGGGACGGGGCAAGGACATGGCCGAGCAAGAGCACGCAGCCGGTGGGGTCACCATCAAGACCGGCGAGAAGGACCTCGGTACGAAGGCCACAGAGGCCGTGCCGCTCTACGGCAACGTGGTCAAGACCTTCGACGCCGGCTCCAAACTCACCGACGGCGCGACCGGCTCCGAGGTCGGCGCCCTGGTGGGTGAGGGCTCCGGATTCATCCAGTCGCTGGCGGGGGCCGGGCTCGGGATCGCCACCGACCCGATCGGCTGGCTGGTCGGCCAGGGGCTCAACTTCCTGATCAGCGTGGTCCAGCCGCTGGAGGACGCGATCCACTTCGTCAGCGGCGACGGTCCCGCGCTCGCCCAGGCCGCGGAGAACTTCGACGCGATCGGCAAGGGCGTCATCGAGCTGCGGAAGACCTTCGAGGAGGAGCTGAAGAACTCGTTGCAGACCTGGGGTGGTGATGCCGCGGAGGCCGCGGGCACCAGGTTGGGTGAGTTCGCCAAGGGCATCGACGGGGTGGCCGGGCAAGCCGGCGAGGTGTCCCAGCTACTGCAGATGTCCAGCATGGTGATGACCGTCATCGAGGAGTTCATCAAGGCGCTGCTCACCGAGTTCGTCACCTGGTTGATCATGATCTGGATCCCGGCGCTGGCCGCGGCCGTGCCCTCCTTCGGCGCCTCGACCGCCGCCGCGGGCACCGCCACCACGGCGAAGGCGGCGTCCGCCGGCAGCAGGGTCAGCAGGACGATCGCCAAGCTGCGCAAGCTGCTGGACGACATCATGGCCTTCCTGCGCAGCCTGCGGACGAGGATGGGCAACGTCCGCACCGCTTTCAAGCAGGCCATGGACACCAAGCGCATGCAGCGCGGGCTGGCCGACCTGGAGCTGCAGGGCGTGGGCGGGTCGCCGCTCGCGAAGCCGGTACAGAAGCTTTACGGCTCGGACGGGATGATCGGCGGCCGGGTGCAGGACGGCTTCGGCAGGTCGATGGTGAACCAGGTCGGGGACACCGCCGCGGCACAGGTGGGGGCAGGCACCGGCACGAACGCGGGCGTGGACAAGGCGGCCCGCAACTACAGCAACCTGCAGAAGGGCGAGGAGTACGACGAGACCGGCGCCGACCAGTCCAAGGAAGAGACGGAAGGCTACCTGGACATCTGAGCTTGTTGTTCAACCTGGTTGCCCGAGAACCGCTGTTCGAGCCACAACCGGATAGGGAAGGTCATGACGGACAGTTGGCAGTTCGACCTGGGACTACTGGTTGCCATCCTGGTGGCGATCGTGCTGCTGGTTCTCTGGCTCCGGCGCCGGTCGGACAAGCGCGGACGCGACCGGCGCCTGGCGGGGCTGCGGGCGGTCGCCGGGCAGGTGGGTGGTCAGGTCCGCACGGGCGTGTCCGAGTCGACGCCGCGATCGGCGGCACTGCGCCCCCCGTTCGTGGACCGGGTCGACGGGGGCTGGATCGACACCATGTCCACGGTGACCAAGCCCGCCTACGAGTACGCGTTGGATGTCGTGCGGGGCCGCTGGCCGGTGCGGGCCGCCCAGGCCCACTACCAGAAGGCGCCCGTCACCACCCCTGGTCCGGTGATCATGGCGGAGTACCGGATCGAGATCGCGATCTCGGACTGCCCTCCGCTGAAGGTGTCGCCGGTCGACCGGGGCGAGCAGGAGTTGCGGCACGGTCCCGGC
The DNA here is from genome assembly GCF_006715045.1 of Amycolatopsis cihanbeyliensis. GTDB lineage: Bacteria > Actinomycetota > Actinomycetes > Mycobacteriales > Pseudonocardiaceae > Amycolatopsis > Amycolatopsis cihanbeyliensis. The sequence goes on from NZ_VFML01000001.1 coordinate 3,354,022, forward strand.
CAGTGGTCACCGGTGTCGCTGCCGCAGCCGTTCTCCGACCGGCTGCACGCGTTCGCCGACGATCAGCGATTCGCCTCGGCCGCGCTGAACCAGGACAGCCTGGACTGGCTGGCGCACTACGCGGGCCAGTTCGGCACGCCCCTGGCGATCGAACGGGACGTGCTGCACATGACCTGGCCCGGCGAGATCGACCCGAACCGAATCATGCACCAGGTCGACTTCCTGGTCGGGTTCCTCGACCGCACCCCGTTGCGGCCGGGAAACCCGCTGGCCGCGTACGGCCCGGCTGGGAACAGCCCAGCCGCGCAGGCAGCACCGGGCGGGCAGGAATGGCGGCGGCACCTCACCCCGGCTCGCCTCTACCAACTGGCCGGTTTCTCCGCTTTCGTTATTCTCGTCATCGTGATGTTCGTCACCTAGCACGGCGTGACAGGGTCGGCCGGGCATGAGCTTCCTGGACTACCTGCCCGGGCTCATCGTCGCCGGCTACCTGGTCATGGGCGTGCTGCTCCGGGCAGGCGGCAAGCTCAGGGCGAAACGACCGGCGGCGCCGGCCGACCGGGTTCCGATTCCGCCGCCACGCGGTGTGACACTGGCACCGGTCGCTTCGGGCCAGGTCACCGGCGACGCGGGCCGCATCCGTACCTGGGCCAGGGTGTCCACCTGGGCCGCGGTGCTCGTCGGGCTCGCCACCACGACCACCTGGCTCGTCGTCGCGCTTGACCCGAGCGACTTCGTCGTGCTCGGCGCGATCCTGCTGGGGCTGGTCGTCTTCTCGCTGGTGCTGGCCGCCGCGCTCGGCACGGAGTCCGGTGCCAGGAAGTTCCTCGGCACCATGGTGACCATGGTCCTCGCGGCCGACTTCTGGTTCCTGCTGCTCAGCCCGTTGCTGTACCTGCTCGGGCTGACGAGAGATATCAGCATTCACGTCACCGCCGTCTTCGAGTCCAGCAGCGTACGGAGCGTCACCGACTCCACGACCGTGCAGGGGACCTATCTCCTGGACGGCGCGACCCACCACGCCGACATCTGGTGGACGGGGTGGGGCTGGCGGCCGGCCGAGGGCGAGACCATCAGCGCCGGGGTGTCTCCCGCCTGGCCGCACCAGATCTACGCGGACACGGTCGGGGCATGGTTCATGGTCGGCATGGCGGTGCTGGTCCCGGTGTTCGTCGGGCTCATCTACGTCGGGAGCGCCCGCGGGATCAGGCGCCTTCGCCGCCGCGGCCACCCCACCACGACCCGACCGTGAACTACGGTTAGCCCGCTAAACGCACTTCCAGGCGGCCCACTGACTACGGTTAGCCCGCTAAACGCACTTCGGGGGGGCATGAAGAGAGCCCCCGGCCGGGGCCGGGGGCTCTGCGGGCTGGGGCTACGCGATCAGCGGAAGTCGCGACCGAAGTCGTAGTCGTCCAGCGGGACCGCGGCACCGGTGCCGGTACCGAACACGTCCGGGGTGTAGTAGCCATCGTCGTAGGACGGGATGGCGTACGCGGCCACCCTGGCCTCCTCGGTCGGCTGCACCTGGATGTTGCGGTACCTGTTGATACCCGTACCGGCCGGGATCAACTTACCGATGATCACGTTCTCCTTCAGGCCGACCAGCCTGTCGCTGCGACCGTTGATCGCCGCGTCGGTCAGGACCCGCGTGGTCTCCTGGAACGAGGCGGCCGACAGCCAGGAGTCGGTGGTCAGCGAGGCCTTGGTGATGCCCATCAGCACCGGACGACCGGAGGCGGGCTCGCCGCCCTCGGCCACCGCGGACCGGTTGGTCGACTCGAACTTGGTCCGCTCGGGCAGCTCGCCGGGCAGGAAGTCGGTCGCACCGGAGTCGATGATCGTCACCCTGCGCAGCATCTGCCGGACGATGACCTCGATGTGCTTGTCGTGGATGGACACACCCTGCGCCCGGTACACCTTCTGCACCTCGTCCACCAGGTGGATCTGCGCCTCGCGCGGGCCCATCACCCGCAGCACCTCGTGCGGGTCCGGGGTGCCTTCCAGCAGCTGCTGGCCGACCCCGACGTGGTCGCCGTCCGCCAGCGGGCGCCCCGCGGGGGTGATCGCCAGCCGCTGCCGCTTGGACAGCTTGTCGAAGACGATCTCCTCGCTGCCGTCGTCCGGAACCAGCGTGATCTTCCAGTACCGCTCGCTCTCCTCGATGCGCACCCGGCCATCGACGTCGGCGATCGGCGCCTTGCCCTTCGGCACCCGGGCCTCGAACAGCTCGGTGACCCTGGGCAGACCCGTGGTGATGTCGTCACCGGCGACGCCACCCTGGTGGAAGGTACGCATGGTCAGCTGGGTACCCGGCTCACCGATGGACTGGGCGGCGACGATGCCCACGGCCTCGCCGACATCCACCAGCTTGCCGGTGGCCATCGACCGGCCGTAGCAGGTCGCGCAGACACCCACGGCGGACTCGCAGGTCAGCACGCTGCGGACCTTGGCCTTGGCGATCCCGCTCGAGATCAGCTTCTCGATCGCGGGGTCACCGAGGTCGTCGCCGGCGTTCAGCACCACGTTGCCCTTGGCGTCCACCGCGTCCGCGGCGAGCGCGCGGGCGTACACGCCGGTCTCCACGTGCTCGGCACGCAGCACCCTGCCGTCCGACAGCTCGTCGGCGATCCGCATGTTGATGCCGCGGCCGGTGCCGCAGTCGCGCTCCCGGACGATGACGTCCTGGGACACGTCCACCAGACGCCGGGTCAGGTAACCCGAGTCGGCGGTCCGCAGCGCGGTGTCCGCGAGACCCTTCCGGGCACCGTGCGTCGCGATGAAGTACTCCGCAACCGAGAGGCCCTCACGGAAGTTGGCCTTGATCGGGCGCGGGATGTACTCACCCTTCGGGTTGGACACCAGGCCACGCATACCGGCCAGCGAGCGGACCTGGGTCATGTTGCCCGCCGCCCCGGACTTCACGATCATCGAGATCGGGTTGTCGTCGGGGAAGTGATCCTCCATGACCTGGGCGACGTCCTCCGTCGCCTGCGCCCACACCTTGACCAGCTCGTTGTTGCGCTCGGCGTGCGAGAGCTGACCACGCTGGTAGCGCTTCTCCACCTGGCTGGCCTTGCCCTCGTACTCGTCCAGGATGCGCTTCTTGTCCTCGGGCACCAGCACGTCGGAGATCGCCACGGTGACACCGGACCGGGTGGCCCAGTAGAACCCGGCGTCCTTGAGCCGGTCCAGGGTCTGCGCGACCTGGGTCATCGAGTACCGCTCGGCGAGGTCGTTCACGATGACCGCCTGCCGCTTCTTCGGCAGCGGCTCGTTCACGAACGGGTAGTCCGCGGGCAGCAGCTCGTTGAACAGCACCCGGCCGAGGGTGGTCTCGGCCAGCCAGGGCTTGCCCGGCTCCCAGCCCTTCTCCGCGAGCTTCGGCTCGTCGACCTTGGCCGGCTGACGGTCGCTCACCCTGATCTTCACCGGGGCGTGCAGGCCGATCTTGTGCATGTCGAAGGCCATGATGGCCTCGGCGGGCGAGGAGAACGCCTGGCCCACGCCCTCGGCGTTCTCGTCCACCCGGGTCAGGTGGTACAGCCCGGTCACCATGTCCAGTCGCGGCATCGCCAGCGGGCGGCCGGAGGCCGGCGACAGGATGTTGTTCGCCGACAGCATCAGGATCCGCGCCTCGGCCTGCGCCTCCGCGGACAGCGGGAGGTGCACGGCCATCTGGTCACCGTCGAAGTCCGCGTTGAACGCCTCGCAGACCAGCGGGTGCAGCTGAATGGCCTTACCCTCTACCAGCTGCGGCTCGAAGGCCTGGATACCGAGGCGGTGCAGGGTCGGCGCCCGGTTCAGCATCACGGGGTGGCCGGTGATGACCTCCTCGAGCACATCCCACACCGCGGGGCGGGCCCGCTCCACCATCCGCTTGGCGGACTTGATGTTCTGCGCGTGGTTGAGGTCCACCAGCCGCTTCATCACGAACGGCTTGAACAGCTCCAGTGCCATGTCCTTCGGCAGCCCGCACTGGTGCAGCTTCAGCGTCGGGCCGACGATGATCACCGAGCGGCCGGAGTAGTCCACGCGCTTACCGAGCAGGTTCTGCCGGAACCGACCCTGCTTACCCTTCAGCAGGTCGGACAGCGACTTCAGCGGCCGGTTGCCGGGCCCGGTCACCGGACGCCCGCGGCGGCCGTTGTCGAACAGCGCGTCCACGGCCTCCTGCAGCATCCGCTTCTCGTTGTTCACGATGATCTCGGGTGCGCCGAGGTCGATCAGCCGCTTCAACCGGTTGTTCCGGTTGATCACCCTGCGGTACAGGTCGTTCAGGTCGGAGGTGGCGAACCGGCCACCGTCCAACTGCACCATCGGGCGCAGCTCCGGAGGGATCACCGGCACCGCGTCCAGCACCATGCCGCGCGGGTCGTTGTTGGTGGCCTGGAAGGCGGACACGACCTTGAGCCGCTTCAGCGCGCGGAGCTTCTTCTGCCCCTTGCCGTTGCGGATGGTCTCGCGCAGGGACTCCGCCTCGGCGTCCACATCGAACTCGGTGGCCAGCTTCTGGATGGCCTCCGCGCCCATGCCACCGGTGAAGTACTCGCCGTAGCGGTCCACCAGCTCCCGGTAGAGCACCTCGTCCACGACGAGCTGCCGCGGCTCGAGCTTGGTGAAGGTGGACCAGACCTCCTCGAGCCGGTCCAGCTCGCGCTGCGACCGATCGCGGATCTGGCGCATCTCACGCTCGCCGCCCTCCTTGACCTTGCGGCGGACGTCGGACTTGGCGCCCTCGCCCTCCAGCTCGGCCAGGTCGGCCTCGAGCTTCTGCGCCCGCTCCTCGATGTCGGAGTCGCGCTTGGCCTCGATGTTCTTGCGCTCCACGCCGATCTCGTTCTCCAGCGTGGGCAGGTCGTTGTGCCGCAGCTCGGTGTTCACACTGGTGATCACGTAGGCCGCGAAGTAGATGATCTTCTCGAGGTCCTTCGGGGCCAGGTCGAGCAGGTAGCCCAGCCGCGAGGGCACGCCCTTGAAGTACCAGATGTGCGTGACCGGGGCGGCCAGCTCGATGTGGCCCATCCGCTCCCTGCGCACCTCGGCGCGGGTCACCTCGACGCCGCAGCGCTCGCAGACGATGCCCTTGAACCGGACCCGCTTGTACTTACCGCAGTAGCACTCCCAGTCCCGGGTCGGGCCGAAGATCTTCTCGCAGAAGAGCCCGTCCTTCTCCGGCTTGAGCGTCCGGTAGTTGATCGTCTCCGGCTTCTTCACCTCGCCGAAGCTCCACTGGCGAATGTCGTCCGCGGTAGCGAGGCCGATCCGGAGTTCGTCGAAGAAGTTGACGTCCAGCACGTCGTTGCATCCCCTTGGGGTTGAGTCGGGCTAGGGGTCGGCTACCTGAGTGGGGGCACGCGGGAGGTGTGCCCCCACTCAGGCGGCTGGGTCATTGAACGACGTCGTCCACCGAGGGCGACTCGTTGCGGGACAGGTTGATGCCGAGGTTGGCAGCGGCCCGCTCCAGGTCCTCGTCGTCGGAGCCGCGCATCTCGATGGCGGCACCGTCGCTGGAGAGCACCTCGACGTTGAGGCACAGCGACTGCAGCTCCTTGAGCAGCACCTTGAACGACTCGGGGACACCCGGGTCCGGCATGTTCTCGCCCTTGACGATGGCCTCGTAGACCTTCACCCGGCCGAGCTTGTCGTCCGACTTGATGGTGAGCAGCTCCTGCAGCGTGTACGCCGCGCCGTAGGCCTGCATCGCCCAGCACTCCATCTCACCGAAACGCTGGCCACCGAACTGGGCCTTACCGCCGAGCGGCTGCTGGGTGATCATCGAGTACGGACCGGTGGACCGGGCGTGGATCTTGTCGTCCACCATGTGGTGCAGCTTCAGGATGTACATGTAGCCGACCGCCACCGGGTACGGGAACGGCTCGCCGGAGCGGCCGTCCAGCAGCGTCGCCTTGCCGTTCGGCTGGACCATCCGGTCGCCGTCCCGGTTCGGCTTGGTGCAGCCGAGCAGCCCGGTGAGCTCCTCCTCCTTGGCGCCGTCGAACACCGGGGTCGCGGTGTTCGTGCCCGGCGACACATCGTGCAGGTCCTCCGGAAGGCTGTTCGCCCATTCCGGGTTGCCCTCGACCTTCCAGCCCTGCGAGGCCAGCCAGCCGAGGTGCAGTTCCAGGATCTGGCCGATGTTCATCCTTCGCGGCACACCGTGGGTGTTCAGCACGATGTCGACCGGGGTGCCGTCCTCCATGAACGGCATGTCCTCGACCGGCAGGATCTTGCCGATGACGCCCTTGTTGCCGTGCCGGCCGGCGAGCTTGTCGCCGTCCTGGATCTTGCTCTTCTTCGCCACGTAGACGCGGACCAGCTCGTTCACGCCGGGGGGCAGCTCGTCGTCGTCCTCGCGGGAGAACACCCGGATGCCGATGACCTTGCCGGTCTCGCCGTGCGGGACCTTCAGCGAGGTGTCGCGGACCTCGCGCGCCTTCTCGCCGAAGATCGCGCGCAACAGCCGCTCCTCCGGGGTCAGCTCGGTCTCGCCCTTCGGCGTGACCTTGCCGACCAGGATGTCGCCGTCCCGGACCTCGGCGCCGATCCGGATGATGCCGCGCTCGTCCAGGTCGGCGAGGACCTCCTCGGAGACGTTCGGGATGTCCCTGGTGATCTCCTCGGCACCGAGCTTGGTGTCCCGCGCGTCGATCTCGTGCTCCTCGATGTGGATCGAGGTGAGCACGTCGTCCTGGACGAGCCGCTGCGAGATGACGATCGCGTCCTCGTAGTTGTGGCCCTCCCACGGCATGACCGCGACGAGCAGGTTCTTGCCGAGCGCCATCTCACCGTTGTCCGTGGACGGCCCGTCCGCGATGACCTGGCCCTTCTCCACCCGGTCGCCCTCCACGACCACCGGCCGGTGGTTGTAGCAGGTACCCGCGTTGGAGCGGCGGAACTTGTACAGCCCGTAGCTCTTGCGGCTGCCGTCGTCGTGCATCACCACGACCAGGTCGGCGGAGACCTCCTCGACCACGCCGGCCTGCTCGGCGACCAGCACGTCCCCGGCGTCCACCGCGGCGGTCAGCTCCACGCCGGTGCCCACCAGCGGGGCCTCGTTACGCAGCAGCGGCACCGCCTGGCGCTGCATGTTCGCACCCATCAGCGCGCGGTTGGCGTCGTCGTGCTCGAGGAAGGGGATCATCGCGGTCGCGACCGACACCATCTGGCGCGGCGAGACGTCCATGTAGTCCACTTCCAGCGGGTCGATCAGCTCGACCTCGCCGCCCTTACGCCGGCCGAGGACCTTCTCCTCGACGAAGTACCCTTCCGCGTCCACCGGCGCGTTGGCCTGCGCCTTGACGAAGCGGTCCTCCTCGTCCGCGGTCAGGTAGTCGACCTGGTCGGTGACCTGGCCCTCGACCACCTTGCGGTACGGGGTCTCGATGAACCCGAACGGGTTGACCCGCCCGTAGGAGCACAGTGAGCCGATCAGGCCGATGTTCGGACCTTCCGGCGTCTCGATCGGGCACATCCGGCCGTAGTGGCTGGGGTGCACGTCGCGGACGTCCATGCCGGCGCGCTCACGGGACAGCCCGCCGGGACCCAGCGCCGAGAGGCGGCGCTTGTGGGTGAGCCCGGACAGCGGGTTGTTCTGGTCCATGAACTGGGACAGCTGGGAGGTGCCGAAGAACTCCCGGATCGCCGCGGTGACCGGGCGAATGTTGATCAGGGTCTGCGGCGTGATCGCCTCGACGTCCTGGGTGGTCATCCGCTCCCGGACCACCCGCTCCATGCGGGAGAGGCCGACCCGGATCTGGTTCTGGATCAGCTCGCCGACGGTGCGCAGCCTGCGGTTGCCGAAGTGGTCGATGTCGTCGGTCTCCACCGGGACGGTGACGGCGTCCTCACCGGTGCCCGTGGTCATCTTGTCCTCGCCGGCGTGCAGCCGGACCAGGTACTCGATGGTGGTGACGATGTCCTCTTCGGTGAGCGTGCCCGTGTCGTAGGGCAGGCTCAGGCCGAGCTTCTTGTTCAGCTTGTACCGGCCGACCTTGGCGAGGTCGTAGCGCTTGTCCTTGAAGAACAGGTTCTCCAGCAGGGTCTGCGCGCTCTCCTTGGTCGGCGGCTCGCCGGGGCGCAGCTTGCGGTAGATGTCCAGCAGCGCCTCGTCGGTGCCCGCGGTGTGGTCCTTCTCCAGGGTGGCCAGCAGCGTCTCGGAGAAGGAGAACCGCTCGCGGATGGCCTCGGCGGTCCAGCCCAGTGCCTTCAGCAGCACGGTGACCGGCTGGCGGCGCTTGCGGTCGATCCGCACCCCGACGGTGTCCCGCTTGTCGACGTCGAACTCGAGCCACGCACCCCGACTCGGGATGATCTTGACGCTGAAGACGTCCTTGTCGGTCGTCTTGTCGACGGTCTGGTCGTAGTAGACACCGGGCGAGCGCACGAGCTGCGAGACGACCACGCGCTCGGTGCCGTTGATGATGAAGGTGCCCTTGTCGGTCATCACGGGGAAGTCGCCCATGAAGACCGTCTGGCTCTTGATCTCACCGGTGTTGTTGTTGACGAACTCGGCGGTCACGAACAGCGGCGCCGCGTAGGTCATGTCCTTGTCCTTGCACTCCTCGACCGAGGCCTTCACCTCGTCGAAGCGCGGGTCGGAGAAGGAGAGGGACATGGAACCGGAGAAATCCTCGACCGGCGAGATCTCGTTGAGAACCTCCTCGAGACCGCCGGTCGGGTTCTCCTCGCCCTCTTCGACGCGACGCTCGAACCACGCCTCGTCACCGGTGAACCATTCGAACGAACGGATCTGCACATCAAGCAGGTTGGGAGTGCTCAGCGGCTCGCGAATCTTCGCGAAGGAGACCCGGGTGGGGGCTCCGGGGATTCCCGTTGACGTGGATGCCGAGGTGGTCGCAGCAGTGGCCTGGTTCGCGGGAGAGACTGCCAAGATGCGTCCTTCCGGGGACATAGCGGTTGCGCAGCCGCGTTAGCAACTGATAACACGAGCTGTCAAGGGTGCGGTGGTGCCGACCATCGTAACTACCGTGTCAGGGCAGCATGAAAGTGGGCAGCGCAAAGAAGCAGTCTAGCCCCGAAGACAGCATCTGTCGAGGGGGCTCGCCAGACGGCGCCCAGCCTCGATGGCTCGTCTTCCGGCCCGCCTCCCGCATGAGCGATGCCGCTGGCAGTAAGCGTGACCTCCATGCGTCCGGGAGTCAAGCGTCCACGCGCCGTACCCGCCCGGTTGGACCAGTAGCGCTACTTCAGTCGGCGGCCCACAACCGGTGTCGTGCCTCGTCCGCCGCCTCGCGCAGCCGGTCCGCGGTGAGCTACCGGGCCCGGGCACGGCCACGAAGGCCCACTCGCCTGGCGCGCCGACCGGGTAGGTGAGCCACCGGCCGCCGTCGACGGTCGGCGAAGGCCGGCGGGACGGGCGCCGGGCGGGTGCGCGCGGCCGCGGGGCGCCACCCGGGTTGGCCGGCACCGACACCGCGGGGGACGGCGAGCGCGACACCGATACCGGAAATGTGGCGAATATCACTCACAAGTCGAGTCGGAGTGCCAGGCGAGCGTCCGCTCGACATGTTCGTACCGGGCGGTCAGTTCCGCGTGTCCCGAGGTACGAAACGGCAGGTCGGCGAACAGTTTCTCCGGGCCGCGACCATTTTCGTCGTGATGACCGCGAATTCAGCGGCTATGCGCACCACGGGGCACGGCTTCACGACGGCGCACACGGTTTTCACCCGAACAATTGCCACCCGAACAAACCCATTGTCAGGAGCAGGAAGGGAGTTCCTCGTTCGGGTCGGGCTCCGGTTGCTGGGTGTAGGTGTCCAGGCCGGTGATCTTCCACTGATCGTCCCGCAGTTCGGTGGTCACCGACAGCTGCGAGCCACCCGCCGAGCTCTTGTCCTGGTCGGTCCTGGTGGAGGTCTGGTCCACGAAGACGAGCACCTTCGCCCGGTCCCCGTCGAGCATGATCACCCCGGCCCTGGTGACCTTGGTGGTCACCACCATCTTCTGTTCCGGCGCGAGCCGCTTCACCTCGGCGAACTGCCGCTGGTACTGGCCGCACACCTCGTCGTTGACCAGCAGGTCCTTCGCCGCCTGCTCGGTCTTGGCGATGTCGTTGAAGTCGTAGGAGAACAGCTTCTCGACCGCCGCGCTGACTTCCTGCTCGACCTGCGCGGTGCGCGCCACGTCCACCAGCGCCGTGTTGTTGGTCGCGGCGCTCACCTGGTTGCCCTCGATCCGGAAGTACACGGCCAGCGCGGAGAACGCCAGCGCCGCCACGATCAGCAGCGCGGCGACCCGGTACAGCGACCGGCGCGACCGGGCCGGCTTCGCCGCGGGCTCGGCACCGTCCCCGGACTCCTCCTCCGCCGAGTCCTCCTCGCGACTCTCGCTCTGCTCGGCCTGCTCGGCTTCCTCCGTGGAGGAGGGTTTGGGCACGCCCTCGTCCCTGGCCTTGCGGCGCGGACTCGGCCGTGGCCGCTCGCGGGCGGGTTCCGGTTCCCCGGTGAGCGCGTCCACCCGCTCGACCTCGGATCGCGCGGCCTCGCCCCCGGTGTCGCCCTCGGCGTCGCGTCCGGTCTCGGTATCGGCCTCGGTATCGGGCTCGGTATCGGGCTCGGTATCGGGCTCGGTATCGGGCTCGGCCTCCGGCTCCGGTTCGCCCGCCGGCTGCTCCGCAGGCGGCTGCTCGGTGGGCGGCTGGCCCTCGGCCTCCTGCTCGTCCTCGGCCGGATGGGGGCGGGGACGCGGGCTCGAGCCGGCACCAGGCTTGTTCAGCCCGGCGACACGGGGCCTGCGCGACGGCCCGCTCCCCGGACGGGGCTTGCGACGGGAGGATGACAACACTGGCTCCGATCTGACTGTTGCTGCGCTTGCGAACGCCCGCGGTCGCCGGGCTCGCCTACTGTCCCGCGCCGATCACCGGCACCTGGCTGATCCCGGAGACCTTCCACGCCTGGTCGCCGTCCTCGTCGACCCTGGTCATCTCGACCTCGACCCGCATCGGCTTGACGCTGGTCTGGTCGCCCTTCTTCACCTCGACCTGGATGGCGGCGAGGAAGCGCGCCTTGCCCTCGTGGTTGTTCAGCTCGTCCACCGCGAGGTCGAGCACCGTGGTGTTGGCGACCGTCTTGGCCTCCAGCATCTGCTTCTTGTTCGCCTCGCGGGCGTTGTCGATCTGCTCGGCGAGCTCGTCGGTCGACACGGCGATCGACCGGTCGAAGAACTGGTCGGGCTTGTTGTAGTCCAGCTCGGTGAATGCCTTCACCGCGGAACTGCCCACCCGGATCACTTCCTCGCGGGCCTGGGCGAGGTCGATGTTGTCGTCGGCGGCCGCCGTCCACCACTGGACGCCGAACACACCGGCGGTCACCAGTGCCGCCACGGCCAGCGCACCCGCGGCGAACACCAGGCGCCTGGGCAGCCTGTCACCACGCGCGGCACCGGACTCGCCGTCCTCCGTGGCGCCCTCGGTGTCCTCAGTGCCGTCGATGTCCTCGGTGCCGTCGGCATCCCCGGAGCCCGTGCTGTCCTCGGCGGACTCCGTGGACACCGACTCCTCGGTGGACTCGGTGTCGTCGGTTGGCTCGGGGCCGCGGTCCTCGCTGCTCTCGGCAGCAGCCTCGTCCTCGGCCTGCTCGGGCCGCTGCTCGTCGGAACTCATGAAACTCCAGAGTAGGTAAGCGGTGTCAGATGACTGTCAACCCGGCAACCCGAGCAGCCTGGGTAGGCCCATTCGGGTGAGCGCGGGGCCACCGGCGGGGCCGGGTACACCGCGCAGCGAAGCGAGCTGCTCTGCCGACCGGTTCTTGTTCGCCTCCACCTGCTCGTCGGTCGGCAACTGGGGGACGCCGTGGTACGGCGCGTTCTGCGAGCCGCGCACGCTGATCGGGCTGCCCTTCGGCTCGGCACAGTAGGCCTCGCGGTCCGGCGGGCGGGGCTCGGTGTTCGAGCCGGCCCGGTAGCCGCCCTGCTCGCCTTCCATCTCGGCCTGCGCCCTCGGGTAGCCCTTGGTGCAGGTGGGCGGGTCGAAGAAGTTCAGCGCCAGCCCCAGGTGCGCGGTCCCGTCCCCGGGTGCGACGGTCTGCGCGCCCACGCTGAGCAGCGGGTAGGTCACCAGCATCTGCTCCAGCCCGTCCTGCCGGGGCTCGATCAGGTTCGAGGTGGTGAGCAGGTTCGCCAGCAGCGCGCCGAGGCCGGGCCCCGACTCGGCGATCACCTCGCTGACCTGGTTGGCCACCTGCGGGGTGATGCTGATCAGCTCACGGATGTCGGCATCGGAGCTCTTCAGCGTCTCGCTCAGCTTGTTCAGGTCGCTGCTGAACGACTTCATCGAGCCGGCCAGCTCGTTCTGCGTGCGCAGCACGGTCCCGCCCTGCTCGATCAGGGTGACCGTCTCCGGCAGGTACTCCTGCGCGCTCCGGGTGAAGGACCGCGCGGTGTCCATCAGGATCTGCAGGTCCCGCCCGGTGCCGGAGAAGGCGTCGTAGGACTCGTCGACCACGGTGCGCAGCGAGTCGGTCGGCACCGAGGCGGCCAGACTGTCCAGGTCCTCGACCACCTCGGCGGTGCTGACCGGGGTCTTGGTCTTCTCCGCCGGGATCACCGAGCCATCGGCGAGGAACGGCGCGCCGGGCGAGACCGGCTGCAGGTCCACGTACTGCTCCCCGACCGCGGACCGGTTGGCGACCACGGCACGCAGGTCGGTCGGCACCGGCGGGGCATCCGGTTCGATGTCCAGCGCGGCTTCCAGGCCGCTCTCGGTCAGCCGAAGCTCGCCGACCCTGCCGATGTTGTACCCGCGGTAGGTCACCTCGGCGTTGGAGAAGATCCCGCCGGACTCGTCGAGCTGCAGCCGGACGGTGTACCCGCCGGCCCCGAACGCCCGCTCCACGTCGGTGAACCGGATCAACGCGTACACCACGGCCACCACCGAGATGACCGCGAAGGCGACGAGCTGGAGTCTCGTCCTGCGCACCAACATCAGCCAGCACCCCCGGCCAACACATCGAAGATCCCGGCGACACCGGCCTGTCGCTGTTGCGGCTGCCGCGGTTGGTCGCCCTGGCCCTGCTGCGGGGACTGCGTACCGGCGGCCGGGGCCTCGTCACCGGGCAGTGGCAACGGTGGCGGGGCGCCGGGCTGCTCGCCCTCCTGGCTGGGCACCAGGTCACCGATGATCGGCAGCTTGTTGCGGCTGCGGCCCAGATTGGCCATGACCTCGGCGAGGTTGAGGTCGATCTTGGCGTAGAGGTTGAAGTAGTCGCCCTTCACGCCCTCCACCGCGGCATCGTTGAACGGGAAGGTGAACAGCACCTCGAGGGCCTTGGGCAGGTCCGAACCGGCCTCACCCAGCTTGCGCAGGGTGGGCAACAGCGCCTGCAGGTTGGCCACCAGGTCCTCCTGGCTGCGGTTGACCGTGTCCACCGCGACGGCCGAGAGGTCCTCGAGCGCCTGCAACATGGTGACCAGCTGGCCGCGCTGCTGCTCGAGCACCTGCAGGCCGGGGCCGAGGTTGTCGATCGCACCCGCGATCGTGTCCCGCTGCCGGTTCAGCGTGCTGGCAAGCCGGTTCAGCCCGTCCAGCGCGCTGGTGATCGAGTCCGACTGCTCGTCCAGGCCGCTGACCAGCTCCTCGGCGTGGTCCAGCAGTGCCTTGATGCTCTGCTCGTTGCCCTCGGTGACATTGTTCAGTTCCTTGGTGATGGTGTTCAGCTGCTCCACGCCGCCGCCGTTGAGCAGCATGGACAGCGCGCCGAGCACCTCCTCGACCTCGACGTTGCGGTTGGTTCGCTCGATCGGGATCCGCGCCCCGCCCTCGAGCTTGCCCGCCGCCTCCTGCTCCGGGGGCGGGGTGAGCTCGATGTACTTCTCCCCGAGCAGGCTGGACTGGCGCAGGTTCGCCAGCGCGTTGGCCGGCAGGTCGACCTGGTCGTTGACCAGCAGGGTCACCTCGGCGGTCCAACCGCCGTCGGTGAGCCCGATGCGGTCCACCCTGCCGACCGGCACCTCGTTCACCTTGACCCCGGCCTGCGGCACCAGGTCCAGTACGTTCCGGAACTCGACCGTGACCTGGTAGGGGTTCTCGCCGAGGTCGGCGCCGCCGGGCAGCGGGATGTCGTAGATCCCGGTGAAGTCACCGCAACCGCTCACGGCCAGCAGACCGCCCGCGCACAGCAGCGCGGCCACCTTGCGCCGCAAGGCCATCACTGACCACCTCCCTGTGGCGTGCCGTAGAGCGCGCCCGCGATCGGCAGCGGCAGCGGGGGCAGCTCACGGTGCTCCAGCGCGTAGATGGTCTGCGCCACCGAGGGCAGCGGGACAAGGCCGTCCAGTACCGGCGCCAGGGCGCCGCAGGTGTCGCCGAGGAAGTCCAGCGCCTCCGGGGTCTGCTTGAGCAGGTTGCAGATCATCACGACCGGCGGCTGGGTGAGCTCGTTCAGGTTGGCCCGCGCGTCCAGGGTCCCGGACGAGGCGTTGTAGCTGTTGACGATGTTGCCCAGCGCGACCGGGGCGACGTCCAGGATCTCGGCCAGCGAGGCCCGCTGCTCGACCAGCACCCGGGTGACACTCGCCAGTTTGTCCACATTGGACTTCACCTTGGCGCGGTTGTCCTCGATGAACTGGCGCACCGAGCCCAGCGTGGTGCCGAGCTGGCGCACGGTGGTGGCCAGGTTCTCCCGCTCGCTGGCGAGGAACCCGCTGACGTCGGCGAGCTGCCGCTCGAACTGCCGCACCTGGCCGTCGCTCTGCGCCAGGGTGGTGGAGAAGTCGCCGAGGTTCTGGATGGTGGCGAACAGGTCCTGCGAGTTGCCGGACAGGGTGCCCGCGGCCTGCCCGAGCTTCTTGATGGTGTCGTGCAGCTGCTTGCCGTTGCCTTCGAAGTTCTCCGCCAGGGTGTCCAGCAGCCTGGAGAGCGAACCGTCCTTGTTCGCCCCTTCCGGGCCCAAGGACTCGCTCACCCGGCTCAGGCTGGCGTAGAGCTCGTCCACCTCGAGCGGGACCGCGGTGCGCTCCATCGGGATGACCGTGCCCTCGGCCATGGTCGGCCCACCGGTGTAGGCCGGGGTGAACTGCACGTACCGGTCGGAGACGAGGGAGGGCGCGACGATCACCGCCCGCGCGCCGGCGGGCACATCCACCGCGCGGTCGTACTCCAGCTCCACCTTGACCCGGTCGCCGAGCGGCTGGACATCGGTGATCTCGCCGGTCTTCACGCCCAGCACCCGGACGTCGTTGCCCGCGTAAAGGCCGACCGTGGTGGGGAAGAAGGCGGTGGCGTGCTTGGTGTTGGCGTCCCGCAGGGTCCACCACAGGCCGCCGGCCACCACGAGGAGGAGCACGCAGGCGATGGCCAGCCAGCGGTAGAGACTCTGCCCGAAGTGGGTGTCACTCATGGTAACCATCCCGAATGACCGTTGTGCACGTTCACCGGTTCACCGACCGTCCGCCCCTCGCCCGCATCCGGCCGCCACGAGCCGCCCCTACTGCGGCGGAAACGCATGCCGCGGCGGGGGCCCTTCTCCGCAAGCTCCGGGCGGCCCCCGTCGGCCGAATTGTGCACAACGTTCATGGCGCGTTACACCCCTCCTCGTTCAGTGGCCCGACCGAGGGCAGCAGCAGGCCGCAGATGTAGTTGTCGAACCAGCGCCCGTTGCCGATGGTGTTGTTGAACATCCGCAGGAACGGGGCGTACTGCTCGAGTCCCTGACCGAGGGCGTCCTGGTTGCGCTGCAGCATCGTGGTGAGCCGATCGAGCTGGGTGAGCACCGGCTGCAACTGCTCGTTGTTGTCGTCGATCAGCCCTCGCAGTTCGGTGGAAAGGGTCTGCGTCCCCTGCAGCAGGGTGCTGATCGCCTGCTTGCGCCGGGAGATCTCCTCCAGCAGCTTGTTCCCGTCCTCGATCAGCCGCTTGACCTGCGCGTCCCGGTCGGCGAGTGTCCCGCTGATCTCCCGGGTGTTGGCCAGCAGCTTGGCCAGCTTGTTGTCCCGCTTGGCGATGGTCTCGGAAAGCTGGGACAGCCCGGTGAGCGCGCCGCGCACGTCGTCCGGAGTGTCGGACAGCGTCTCGGAGAGCACGTCGAAGCTCTGCGCGAGTTGCCCGGTGTCGATCTCGTCCACCGTGGTGGACAGCCCGCGGAACGCCTCGAGCACGTCGTAGGGCGCGGTGGTGCGCTCCAGCGGGATCGTCTCGTCCGGGCGGAGCGGCCCCTGCCCCACCGGGTCCAGCGCGAGGTACTTCTGCCCCAGCAACGTCTTGATCTTGATCATCGCGTTGGTGCGGTCGCCGAGCCAGGCGTCCTTCACCTGGAAGGAGACCCGGACCCGGTCGCCGTTCAGCTCGATGTCGGAGACCTTGCCGACCTTGATCCCGGCGACCCGCACCTCGTCGTCCGGTTGCAGGCCGGCCGCCTCGCTGAAGTCCGCGGTGTAGGTGGTGCCGGAGCCGATCAGCGGCAGGTCGTCGGAGTTCAACGCGGCGACCATGCCGAGCACGATCAGGGTGATGCCGACCAGGGCGATCGGGATGGGGTTACGTTTCTGGAAGGACTTCATGCGCCGCACCTCTCCCTGGTGGTGGGCAGCACCGGCAGGTTGATCGGCTCGTTGATCAGCGGCGGCAGCGCGATACTGCCCTCCGCCGAGCACAGGTAGAAGTTGAACCACGAGCCGTAGTCGGCGGTGCGCGCCATGCTGGCGGCCTTCTCCGGGAGGAACTGGATGAAGTGCTCGACCAGCGGTTCCTCCTTGTTCAGGTTGCCGACCAGGGTGCCCAGCGCGTCGATGTCCTGCTTGAGTGGCTCCCGCGCCTCCGACAGCAGGCCCGCCGTGGTGTTGGCAAGGCCGCCGAGCGCGTCGATCGCGTCCCCGATCGGTTCGCGGTCCTGGGCGAGGCCGGATACCAGCTGCTGCAGCCTGCTGATCAGGTCGGTCAGCTGCGGGGTACGGGCGTTCACCGTGTCCAGCACACCGTTCAGGTTGTCGATCAGCTCGCCGATCACCTGGTCCTTCTGCGCGATCTTGGTGGTCAGCGACGCGGTGTGCGCGAGCAGGCTCTCCACCGTGCCGCCCTCGCCCTGCAGCACCTGGATGATCTGGCGCGAAAGGGTGTTCACGTCCTCCGGGGACAGGGCGGTGAACAGCGGCTTGAACCCGTTGAACAGCTCGGTCAGGTCGAGCGCCGGCGTGGTGCGCTCGATCGGGATGTTGCCGCCGGGCTCGAGGAGTTCGTTCGGGTCGCCCTCCCCCTGGCCGAGCGCGAGGTAGCGCTGGCCGACCAGGTTGCGGAACTTGATCGAGGCGGTCACCCCCACGGGCAGCTTGCGGCCCGCGTCCACGGCGAACTCCACCTCGGCCTGGCGCCGGTCCACGATCCGCACATCCTCGACCTGGCCCACCCGCACGCCCGCGATCCGCACGTCGTCGTTGCGCAGCAGCAGGGTCGCATCGGAGAACCGGGCGGTGTAGCTCCTGGTGTCGCTCAGGTTCAGGTTGGCGATGCTGATCCCGAGTACCGCGGTGAACAGCACGGTGACCACGATGAAGACGGTGAGCTTGAGCAGCGGCGCCGCGATCTTCACTCGAAGCTCACCTCCGCTCCGCGATACAGCGGCCCGACCAGCAGGCCGCTCCAGCCGGGTACCTCGGCCGGGTCCATCCCGACCTGCGGCCCGACCAGCTGGGAAAGGAAATCGTGCTCGGCCGGAGTGTAGGCAGGGCTACCGGCCACCGCGCCGCCCCCGCCTGCGACCTTCTCCGCGTTGGCAGGCGGCAGCAGGCCGTCGTTCACCGAGCGGGCGACGGGCGGCTGGGAGGTGCCGTCCTTGATCGGGCCCTCCGGCGGGTGCTGCGGGAACGGCTGCGGGTACTCGTCCATCGCGTAGCAACGCGGACCGCGCTTGTCGTTGAACTCCGGCTCGTCCTGGCCGGCCTTGTACGGCCCTCGGGTGTTGGTGATCTCCAGGGTGGCGTGCAGGCCCGGCTTGTCGGTGCCCTTGCCGAAGACGGTGTTCAGCTTGGGCACCAGGTCGGCCATCTGCCCGATCACGCACGGGTACTCGGGCGCGTACTTGGCGAGCAGCTCCGCGGTCGGCCGGGCCGAGTCGCCGAGCCGGATTAGGTTCTCCGCGTTGGCGGAAAGGAAGGACCGCAGGTCGGTGGAGGCCTGGGTGAGGTTGCCGTACAGCGCCTGCAGGTTGCCCCGCTGGTCGACCACGGTCTGCGAGGTGGTGGTCAGGTTGTCCAGGGTCTGCACCAGGTCGGGTGCGGCGTCGCTGAGGTTGTGCGAGAAGTCCGCCAGCTCGCGCAGGTTGTCCTGCAACTCGGGCACGTGCGGGTTCAGCTCACCGAGGTAGCGGCCCAGCTCGGACAGCGTCTGGCCGAGCGGTTTGCCGCGGCCCTGCAGGGAGGTGGAGATCGCGGACAGGGTGCTGGACAGCTTCTGCGGCTGCACCGCCTGCAGCACCGGCAGCAGGTGCTCGAACGCCTGGGACAGCTCCACCGCGGCCGAGCTGCGGTCCTGCGGGATCACGTCCCCGTCGGTGAGCCGCTGGTCCGCGGGGTCGTCCGGGATCCGCAGCGCGACGTACCGCTCGCCGAACAGCGTCTTCGGCAGGAACCTCGCCGACACGTTCTGCGGGATCAGGTCCGCGGACTCCGGTTCCAGCCGCAGGGTGAGCTCGGCCCCGGTGGGGGTGGCGGCGACGTCGTACACGGTGCCGACGATCAGCCCGCGCACCTTGACGTCGGACTGCCGGTCGAGCTGGTTGCCCACCTTGTCCGCCCGCAGCTTGACGGTGACGAACTCGGTGAAGGCCTTGTTGTACATTGCGACGCTGAGCGAGACCAGGCCCACCATCACGATCACGAAGCCGAGGCCGAGCAGCCGGCGGGTGAAGGTTCTCATGCTCGTCCCTCCGCGGCTCCGCGCGCGCCGTGGCCGGCCGGCCTGCCGCGACTCAACACCGAGGTCCTCATCCCGCGATCCTCACCGTCGTCGTGGTACCCCAGATGGCGAAGCCGATGAAGAAGTTCACGATCGCGACCGTGACGATCGTGGTGCGCACCGCCCTACCGACCGCGACGCCGACGCCGGCCGGGCCACCGCTGGCGCGGTACCCGTAGTAGCAGTGCGACAGGATGATGAACACCGCGAAGATCAGCACCTTCGCGAAAGATATGAACACATCCTGTGGGGGTAAGAACAAATTGAAGTAATGGTCGTATGTTCCCGCCGACTGGCCGTAGAAATACACCGTGACGACCCGTGATCCGAAATAGGAGACCACGAGGCCGATGATGTACAGCGGGATCACCGCGATGAAACCGGCGATGATCCGGGTGGTCACCAGGTACGGCAGGCTGGGTACGCCCATCACCTCGAGCGCGTCGATCTCCTCGGAGATGCGCATCGCGCCGAGCTGCGCGGTGAAGCCAGCGCCGACGGTCGCGGACAGGGCGAGCCCGGCGACCAGCGGCGCGATCTCCCGCGTGTTGATGTAGGCGGAGGCGAATCCGGCGAACGCGGCCGTGCCGATCTGGTCCAGCGCGGCATACCCCTGCAGGCCGACGACGATGCCGGTGAACACGGTGAGGCCGACCATCACACCGACCGTGCCGCCGATCACGGCGAGGGCGCCGGAGCCGAAGCTGACCTCGGCCAGCAACCGCATGGTCTCCCGCAGGTAGCGGCGGACCGCGCGGGGCACCCAGGCCAGTGCCTTGACATAGAAGGCGAGCTGGTCGCCGAGCTGGTCCAGGATGCCCAGCGGGGCGTCCACCGCCCTGCGGGCCCGCCTGCCGATCGAAGTGAGGAGGGTCATGCGATCAACTCCCCTTCGGCGGCACGATCTGCAGGTACAGCAACGTGAGGATGAAGTTCACGAAGAACAGCAGCAGGAAGGTGATCACCACGGACTGGTTCACCGCGTCGCCGACCCCCTTCGGTCCCGGCGGCGGGTTCAGCCCGCGGTAGGCGGCGACGATCCCGGCGATGAAACCGAAGATCACCGCCTTGATCTCACTGATCCACAGGTCCGGCAGCTGGGCGAGCGCGGAGAAGCTGGCCAGGTAGGCACCGGGGGTCCCACCCTGCAGCACCACGTTGAAGAAGTAGCCGCCGAGCACGCCGATCACGCTGACCACGCCGTTGAGCAGGACGGCGACCAGCATGCAGGCCAGCACCCTCGGCACGATCAGCCGCTGCACCGCGGAGACGCCGAGCACCTCCATGGCGTCGATCTCCTCGCGGATCGTGCGCGCGCCGATGTCCGCGCAGAGCGCGGAGCCGCCGGCCCCGGCGACCAGCAGCGCGGTCACGATCGGCGCGGCCTGCTGGATGATCGCCAGCACGCTGGCCGCGCCGATGAACGACTCGGCACCGAGCTGGGTGATCAGCGACCCGAGTTGCAGCGCGACCAGGGCACCGAACGGGATGGACACCAGCGCGGTCGGCAGGATGGTGACGCTCGCGATGAACCAGGACTGCTGGATGAACTCCCGTACCTGGAACGGTCGCTGGAACATTCCGCGCGCGACGTCGAGGCCGAGAGCGAACAGCTTCCCGGTCTCACGCAGCATTCCGATACCGGGAATTTTGGCCGGAGTGGCCGCTGAGCTCATGAGCCACCCTGGCCGGAATCTGGTGGCCGCATCCGGGAGTTACCGCTCGGTCTGGGCCTGGTCGGACCGTCACCCGGCTCGCGCCAGCCCGAGTCGGGCAGGTCGGCGACCTGCTGGGCGGGCAGTTCCCCGGACTGGTGGCCGTGCCCCGGGGTGGGCAGCGGCTGGGTGGCCTGGTGCCCCGCGCCGACCAGGTGATGCGGGCGGACGCCGTAGTGTCGCTGCTCCTCGGGGCTGAGCGACTCGATGATGCCTTCCTGCGCGGCGGGCGGCAGGGTGTGCAGGATCTTCATCACCCGGTCCTTGCGGCGGCGGACGCCCATCCGCTCCGGCATCCCGGGGGTCGGCTCGATCTGCGGCACGATGCCGCGCACATCCTCGCCTGACCCGTCGTGGTGCCCGGCGTCGGCCTGTGCCTGCTCGCGGGCCATCTGCGCGGAGTCCTTCTCCTCGGACATCCCGATCGGACCGATCCGCCTACCGTTCAGGAACTGTTCCACCACCGGCTCGTCACTGGTGAGCAGCACCTCGCGCGGGCCGAACATCACCAGTTCCTTGCGGAACAGCATGCCGAGGTTGTCCGGAACCGTGCGGGCGACGTTGATGTTGTGCGTCACGATCAGGATGGTGGCGTCGATCTGCGAGTTCAGGTCGATCAGCAACTGGGAGAGGTACGCCGTGCGCACGGGATCCAGCCCGGAGTCCGGCTCGTCGCACAGGATGATCTCCGGGTCCAGCACCAGGGCCCGCGCCAGCCCGGCACGCTTGCGCATCCCGCCGGAGATCTCTCCTGGCAGTTTTGTCTCCGCACCGGACAAACCGGTCATCTCCAGCTTTTCCAGCACGATCCGCTTGATTTCGGACTCGGATTTCTTGGTGTGCTCGCGCAGCGGGAAGGCGACGTTGTCGTAGAGGTTCATCGAGCCGAACAGCGCGCCGTCCTGGAACAGCACCCCGAACAGCTTCCGCGTGTCGTAGAGCTTGCGCTCGGAGCAGGTGACGATGTCCACCCCGTTGACCATGCAGCGGCCGTGGTCGGGCTTGAGCAGTCCGATCATCGACTTGAGGAAGACGGACTTACCGGTGCCCGAGGGACCGAGCATGACCGACACTTCGCCCGGCGGAAGTGTCAGCGTCACATCCCGCCAGATGGCCTGCTTGCCGAAGGACTTGGACAGACCCTCGATGACCACCTCGGCACCCATCGCACCTCCCGGAGACAAGTTCGGTGTCGACTTCCCACACCCGGCTGGTTCACCCGGTGTCGCAGCAGGTCACGGCACGCTCCGATACCCGTGTCAACCAGGTGCAACGAGCTGAGTGCGAACAGGTTACTCACCAGTTTTCCCGCTGACCACAGACGGGGCGGTGTCGGTGCCCGGGTTGTGACCTACTCCGGCGACCGCAGCACCGTAGCCCAGATGGACTCCCGGCGCAGCCCCCGGAAAGCACAAGGCGGGCACCCGGATCCGGATGCCCGCCTCGTCGGTTGCGCTGAGCGCGAGTTACTTGATGGAGATCGAGGCCCCGGCCTCCTCCAGCTTGGCCTTGGCGGCCTCGGCGGCCTCCTTGTCGACCTTCTCCAGCAGCGGCTTCGGCACGCCCTCGACCATCTCCTTGGCCTCCTTCAGGCCGAGGCCGGAGACGACCTCGCGGACGACCTTGATGACCTGGATCTTCTTGTCGCCTGCGCCCTCGAGCACGACGTCGAACTCGTCCTGCTCCTCCTCGGCCTCGGCCTCGGCCGCGCCGCCCGCTGCCGGGGCGACCACGGCGGCCGGGGCGGCCGCGGTGACGTCGAAGGTCTCCTCGAACTTCTTCACGAAGTCCGACAGCTCGAGCAGCGTCAGCTCCTTGAACGCATCGAGCAGTTCGTCGGTGCTCATCTTCGCCATGGTGGCGTTCCTTCCTTGTTGGTCGGCTCTGGTGGGTGTGGTGTGACTCAGCTCTCGGCCGGTGCGTCACCGGACTGGCGCTTGTCCTCCAGCGCGGCGGCCAGGCGGGCGACCTGGGACGCGGGCTCGTTGAACATCGCGGCTGCCTGGGACAACTTCGCCTTGAACGCGCCCGCTGCCTTGGACAGCAGCACCTCGCGGCTCTCCAGATCGGCGAGCTTCTGGATCTCCTCGACGGTGATCGGGCGGCCATCCATGTAGCCGCCCTTGATCACCAGGGCGTTGTTCTCCTTCGCGAAGTCCTTCAGCACCTTCGCGGCCTCGACCGGGTCATCCTCGACGAAGGTGATCGCGGTCGGGCCGATGAAGAGGTCATCCATCCCCTCGATGCCCGCGTCCTCCACGGCACGCTTGACGAGGGTGTTCTTCGCGACCCGGTACTTGGCACTCGAGCCGAGGGCGCGGCGCAGCTTGCCGAGCTGGGACACCGAAAGGCCGGTGTACTCGGTGACGACGGTTGCCGAGGCATTGCGGAACCGGTCCGCGATCTCGGCGACGGCCGCCACCTTGTCGGGCTTCGCCATGGCCGCCTCCTCTCTTGGCTAAGGACCGCCGGCGAAGGGAGCCAGAGACGACAAAACGCCCCGGCGCAGCAGGCGCGGGGCGTTGGAACGCGCGTGATCCTGACACGCGCGGGCGTGGCCTCGTTCCTCCTGCGCGGGCCGCCCCGCCGTGCTGCGGGACCTTCGTTCCCGGCGCCTGGTGGCGCCGGGAAGACCAGCGGTCTTCGGTAGAACCGCCGCCCAGCATACGCGACCCCGCCGCACCCCGACCCCCACCCCTCCCGAACTACGTTTCGCGGGCGAACCGTGGTCAGCGGGATCCCGGAAAGTGCGTTTCGCGGGCTAACCGCACTCCTCGGGGTACATTTCGCGGGCTAACCGTCGCCCGGGGACCACGATCCGTACCAAAGCAGGCATCATGGGTCACGTGGCCGAGCAGCGACCGGACGAGCAGCCGGGCCCGGAGGGGCAGCCGGCAGGCGATCCCACGCCGGCGGGCGACCTCGAACCCGCACGGCGAGCCGGCCCGCCGGCGCCGGTGGCGATGGACCCCGAGCAGTTCCGCCAGTTCCAGCAGTTTCAGCAGTTCCAGGACTTCCTGCGCTACCAGGAGGCGCAGCAGCAGGCTGGCACGCTGGTACCGGACCAGGGGCAGGGCAGGCCGCCGGTGCCCCCGCCACCGCCGGGGCAACTCGTCCCCACCGAGCCACCGGAACACCGGCGGCCGCAGGTGCCACGATGGGTGCGCTGGCTCGGCAAGAAGCTCATCGGCTGGCTGATCTTCTTCCTCCTCCTCGCGCTGGCCCTGACCTGGGCGTACAACTACCTCTTCGGCAGCGACGACGAGGGGCTGCCTGCGCACGAGATGGGTGGCGGCACCTACAAGACCAACGAGATCCTGTCCTCGCAGCCGTACGAGGCGGTGCGCCAGGTCTACGACGCGATCGCGCAGGAGGACCCCAGGACCGGCAAACCGCTGGTCGACCAGGCCTGCGGCCGGTTCGCCGAGGCGACCCAGGCGCAGTTCGCGGCGAACATGGGGTATCCCGACTGCCGCCAGGCCGTGCTCGCCCTGCACGAGCAGGTCACCCACGTGAACAACTACGCCGAGTCGATGCCCTCGCACCGGAGCGAGCCCATCCGCGAGAACACCGTGCGGATCAGTTCCTGCGCGGACAGCTGGGACGGTATCCACGGGGGTCCCGCACTCGGCGCGTTCACCCTGACGAAGGTGGAGAAGGGCCAGTGGCTGATCACGGGCCACCGGACGGAACCACGACCCTGCCCGGCGCCCACCGACACGGCCCCCACGCCGACCAGCTAGTTACCACAGGGTCGACGGGCTCGGCCGGAAGGCGAAGGCGCGTGCGCCGGCGGCCAACCCGCGGATGCCCAGGGCAAACACGTGCGCGTGGACGGCAAACACACCGGTTCCGGCCCTCATGTAGAAAGTGACCCCGTTCCTTGCCATTGTTCGCAAGGAACGGGGTCACTCGTAGCGATTCGCCTGGGGCCGGGTCAGGCGGGGACGTCCTCGGCCAGCAGGTTGCGGGTGCGGGCCGGGTCGACCGGGATGCCGGGACCCATGGTGGTGGAGAAGGTCACCTTTTGCAGGTAACGACCCTTCGCCGCGGACGGCTTGGCCCGCAGCACCTCGTCGAGTGCGGCGGCGTAGTTCTCCACCAGCTTCTCCGGGTCGAAGGAGACCTTCCCGATCGCCAGGTGCAGGTTCGCCTGCTTGTCGACGCGGAAGCTGACCTTGCCGCCCTTGATCTCGCTGACGGCCTTGGCCACCGCGGGGGTCACGGTGCCGGTCTTCGGGTTCGGCATCAGGCCACGCGGGCCGAGGACCCTGGCGATCCGCCCGACCTTGGCCATCTGGTCCGGAGTCGCGATCGCGGCGTCGAATTCGAGCCAGCCACCCTGGATGCGCTCGATCAACTCATCGGTGCCGACCGCGTCCGCGCCGGCGGCCTCGGCCTCGGCGGCCTTGTCGCCGGTGGCGAAGACAATGACGCGGACGGTCTTACCGGTGCCGTGCGGCAGGTTCACGGTGCCGCGGACCATCTGGTCGGCCTTGCGTGGATCCACGCCGAGCCGCATGGCGACCTCGACGGTGGCGTCCAGCTTGACCTTGGACGTCTCCTGGGCGAGCTTCGCGGCGTCCAGCGGCGCGTACAGCCGCTGCTTGTCGATCAGCTCGGCGGCCTGACGGTAGGCCTTGCTGCGCTTGGTCATGCTCTGTCCTTACTACGTGAACGGATCAGTTGTGGTCCGAGCCAGCGCCTGGCTCTGCCACGGGTCGCACCGCGACCTGATCACTCGATGGTGAGGCCCATCGAGCGGGCGGTGCCGGCGATGATCTTGACGGCCTGGTCCGGGTCGTCGGCGTTGAGGTCGGTCCTCTTGGTCTCGGCGATCTCCCGGAGCTGGTCCCAGGTCACCTTGCCGACCTTGCTCTTGTGCGGCTCGCCGCTGCCCTTGTCCACGCCGGCCGCCTTCAGCAGCAGCTTCGCGGCGGGCGGGGTCTTGAGCTTGAAGTCGAACGAGCGGTCCTCGAACACGGAGATCTCGACCGGCACCACGTTGCCGCGCTGCGACTCGGTCGCGGCGTTGTAGGCCTTGCAGAACTCCATGATGTTGACGCCGTGCTGACCCAACGCCGGGCCGACCGGCGGTGCCGGGTTCGCGGCCCCCGCCTGGATCTGCAGCTTGATGATCGCTGCAAGCTTCTTCTTCTTGGGTGGCATTCGTCGTTCCTATTCAGTATTACGCGTCCCCGCGCACCTGCCAGTACGCGCGGGGCTGCCGATCCGGAGACCGGTCAGATCTTGGAGACCTGGTTGAACGACAGCTCGACCGGCGTCTCCCGGCCGAAGATCGACACCAGGACCTTCAACTTCTGCCCGTCGGCGTTGACCTCGCTGATCGTGGCGGGCAGCGTCGCGAACGGACCATCCATCACGGTAACCGACTCGCCGACCTCGAAGTCGACCTCCACGGCCGAACCACCCAGCGAAGCCTCGGCCGTGGCGGGCTCGCCCTTGGCCGTCTTGGCCGGTGCCGCCTTCTCCGCCTCGGGCGCCAGGAACTTGAGCACCTCCTCGATGCTCAGCGGCGAGGGGCGCGAGGTCGCGCCGACGAAGCCGGTGACGCCCGGGGTGTTGCGCACCGCACTCCAGGACGCGTCGTTCAGCTCCATCCGGACCAGGATGTAGCCGGGCAGCACCTTGCGCTGCACCTGCTTGCGCTGGCCGTTCTTGATCTCGGTGACCTCCTCGGTCGGCACCTCGATCTGGAAGATGTAGTCCTCGACGTCCAGGGTCTGGGTACGCGTCTCGAGATTGGTCTTGACCTTGTTCTCGTAACCGGCGTACGAGTGCACGACGTACCACTCGCCGGGCTGCGACCGCAGCTCGGCGCGCAGCTTCGTGACCGGGTCCTCCTCGGCGGCGTCGGTGGCATCGGTGGCATCGGTGGCATCGGTGGCGTCGGTGGCGTCGGTGGCGTCGGTGGCCTGCTCCGCCGCGGCGGCCTCGGGGGCGTCCGTGGTCTCGGTGGCCGCCTCCGAGGCGTCCGCGGCGGGCTCGACCGGCTCGGCGTCTGTCGAGCTCTCATCGCCGGTGGCCGCGAGCACCTGCTCGTCGGGGAGGCCGGTCAGATCCTGACCGGCTCCTGAGCCGTTCTCGGAGGTCACTTTCCGTCCTCTCAATTGATCATTTGTCGGGCACGCGGCAACACCGCACCGCACACCCGCGGCAGCGCAGGTCGGCTCACTCGCCGAACACGAGCGCCACGACCTCACCGAAGGCGAGGTCGAGGGCGAACACCAGGGCGATCATGAAGGACACGAACACCAGCACCACAGCGGTGTAGGTGATCATCTGCTTCCTGGTCGGCCAGATGACCTTCCGCAGCTCGGCCCACACCTCACGGAGGAAGCGGACGATCCTGCTGAACAGCGAGGCCTGCTTCTTCCCGGTGTCGTCCCGCTTCGGCGTCGGCCGGTCCTTGCCCTCGGGCTTGGCAGCGGGCTTGCCCGCCTTGTCCGGCTTCCGCCCCGACGACTTGCCCTTCGGGGCGGGACGCTTCCCAGTGTCCGCCGCACCGCCCTTGCCTGCATCCCGGCGCGCGGAGGCACGGCGCTCCCGCCGAGCCGCGGCGGTGGTCGGACGGGAAGGGGGCTGCTGCTCCTTCTCCTGGTCCTTCTCGCCGTCCTCGCTCACGAGTTACTCCTCCGCATCGCCGATACGTCCACGCTGTCGCCTGCCAGCGGCCGGCCGGCGGTACCGGCCGTACTCTGCAGGGGTGACAGGACTCGAACCTGCAACCTGCGGTTTTGGAGACCGCTGCTCTGCCAATTGAGCTACACCCCTTCGACCGGAACCGCACCCGCGAGACCGCTCGTTGGACGTATTTCAGCCGCCCCGCTCACCAGCGGGGCGGTGGGTCGTACGTTCCAAGTTCGGCAGTCTACGGCAAGCCACCAACGACCCCGCAACCGCGCCCTCCACAGACCCGACGGAGGGCGTGGGACCGGCGGTAACCGTTGACACTCCTGCTGCCAACATGGCATGCATGCCGACTCCCACGAGCAGCACGAGCACCCGGGTGTCCGCCAGGGTCGCCGGGATCACCCCCTCGGCCACCCTGGCCGTGGACGCGAAGGCCAAGGCACTGCGGGCGGAGGGCCGCCCGGTGATCGGGTTCGGCGCGGGCCAACCGGACTTCCCGACCCCGGAGCACATCGTCGAGGCCGCGGCGGCCGCGGTCCGGGACCGGGCCAACCACGGCTACACCGCCGCGGCCGGACTTCCCGAGCTCCGCGCGGCGATCGCCGACAAGACGCTGCGGGACTCAGGCTACCGGGTCGACCCGGCACAGGTACTGGTGACCAACGGTGGCAAGCAGGCGGTCTATTCCGCGTTCGCCACGCTGCTCGACCCCGGCGACGAGGTCCTGCTGCCGGCGCCGTTCTGGACCACCTATCCGGAGTCGATCACCCTCGCCGGCGGGATCCCGGTGCAGGTCACCGCGGACGAGTCCACCGGCTACCTGGTCACCGTCGAGCAGCTCGCGGCGGCACGCACCCCGCGGACCAAGGCGCTGCTGTTCAACTCGCCCGCCAACCCGACCGGCGCGGTGTACCCGCGGGAGGCGGTCGAGGCCATCGGCAGGTGGGCGCACGAGCAGGGCATCTGGGTGGTCACCGACGAGATCTACGAGCACCTGGTCTACGACGGCGCCACGGCGGCGTCGCTGCCGGTGGTGGTTCCGGAGCTCGCGGACCGGACGCTGGTGCTGAACGGGGTCGCCAAGACCTACTCGATGACCGGCTGGCGGGTCGGCTGGATGATCGGGCCCTCGGACGTGATCGCGGCGGCATCCGGCTACCAGTCGCACCTGTGCGGCAACGTCGCGAACGTGTCCCAGCGAGCCGCGCTGGCGGCCGTGGCCGGCCCGTTGGACGCGGTGGCCCGGATGCGAGCGGCCTTCGACGCGCGGCGCAGGCGAATCGTGTCGCTGCTCGGCGAGATCCCGGGGGTCGAGTGCCCGACGCCGGAGGGCGCGTTCTACGCCTACCCCTCGGTGCGCGCCCTGCTGGGCAGGCCGCTGCGCGGGCAACGCCCGGCGAGCACCGTGGAGCTGGCCGAGCTGATCCTGCGCGAGGCCGAGGTGGCGGTGGTACCGGGCGAGGCGTTCGGCACACCCGGCTACTTCCGATTCTCCTACGCGCTGGCCGAGGAGGAGCTGGTGGACGGCATCGCCAGAGTGGCGAGGCTGCTGGCGGAGGCGGGCTGAGCATGCGGGGCAGGACGGCCGCGGCGGCCCTGCTCGCGGTGCTCGTGGCCGGCTGCGGCACGGAGGGGCGGCAGGCGACCAGCGACCGGTACGTGGCGCTCGGCGACTCGTACACCTCGGCGCCGGGGACAGGGCGGCTCACCGGCCCGCCGGGCTGCGCGCGCTCGACCACCAACTACCCGCACCTGGTCGCCGCCGAGCTGCGACCCGCCGAGTTCGCCGATGTCAGTTGTGCCGGCGCGCGGACCACGCACCTGAGCACACCGCAGCGAACGGAGGAGGGCACCAACCCGCCGCAGCTGGACGCGCTGACCGAGGCGACCACCCTGGTCACTCTGGGCATCGGCGGCAACGACGTGGACTTCATCGGCTTCGCCGCCGACTGCGTGGCCCCGACCCCGAATGCCGCGCCATGCCGAGCGGAGCTGACCGCGGGTGGCCGGGACCGGATCGCCGAAGCGGTGACCGAGACGGCCGGCAAGGTGGCCACCGCGCTGGACCGGATCGCGGCCGCGGCGCCGCGGGCCAGAGTGCTGGTCGTGGGCTACCCGACGGTGCTGCCGGAGGGTGCGGGCTGCTGGCCGGAGCTGCCCTATGTCGCCGCCGATGTCGCCTACCTGCGTGCGGGGCTCGGCTCACTCAACACGATGCTCGCCGAGCAGGCCCGCGCGCACGGTGCCGAGTTCGTGGACACCGCGGGCCCGAGCCGCGAGCACGACGTCTGCACGCCCACCCGCTGGGTGGAGGGGCCGCGGCCGGGCGGCGAGGCCGCCCCGCTGCATCCGAACCGGCGAGGCAACCGCGGGATGGCGGACGCGGTGCTCGCGAAGCTGCGAGGTGGGGACGGTTAAGCGGGCCGGACGAACGCCTGCGCCTTGCCGAGCACGGTCCTGCCGTCGAACTTGGCGGTGATGTCGACGCGGGCCAGGCCGTCCTCGCGCAGCTCGGCCACCTTACCGGTGAACTCGACCAGCGCGCCCTCGCCGTCGTCGGGCACCACGACCGGCCTGGTGAACCGCACGCCGTACTCGATCAGCCGGCCCGGATCGCCGAGCCAGTCGGTGACCAACCTGCCGCCAAGCGCCATGGTCAGCATGCCGTGCGCGATCACGTCCGGCAGCCCGACCTCCCTGGCGAACCGTTCGTTCCAGTGGATCGGGTTGAAGTCCAGCGCGGCGCCGGCGTAACGGACCAGGTGCTCCCTGGTGAGCCGCACGGACAGCGGGGGCAGCTCGGTGCCCTTCTCCAGGGGCGTCCCGGTCACTGCGCCTCCCCCCGGACCACCAGCTGCGCACGGGTGGTGCACACCGGCTCGCCGTGCTCGTCCGCGATGTCGGCGCGCAGGTTGATGAAGTCGTTCCCGGCGCGCGCCATGATCTCCTCGATGGTGGTGGTCAGGGCCAGCCGGTCACCCGCGTGCACCGGCCTCGAATGCTCGAAGCGCTGGTCCCCGTGCACCATCCGGTCGTAGTCGAGCCCCAGGTCGGGGTCGGCGACGATGGAGTTGATCGCCGCCAGGTTGATGATCGTCAGGAAGGTCGGCGACGCGATCACGTCCGGGTAACCCGCCGCGCGGGCCGCGTCCGGATCGCGGCAGAGCGGGCTCTCGTCACCGATCGCGTCCGCGAACTCGATGATCTTCTCGCGGCCGACTTCGTACGTGGTCGTCGGCGGGTAGACCCGGCCGATGAAGGAGGGATCCAGTGGCACATCCGCAGGTTACCGATGCCTGGTTGAGGCGAAGGTCGTAGGTGCGGGGGCGGCGGTGACCGGCCTGGAAGAAGGACCGGTAGAAGGAACCACCGCCACAGCATCGAGGCCGCCCCCGCGGAACGGGGACGGCCTCGACGAGATCCGAAGGACGCGTCAGCGCGTCTCCTTGTGCACCCGGTGCGTACCGCAGTTCGGGCAGAACTTCTTCATCTCCAACCGGTCCGGGTCGTTACGCCGGTTCTTGTTGGTGATGTAGTTGCGGTGCTTGCACTCCTCGCACGCCATCGTGATCTTCGGTCGCACGTCGGTGGCAGCCACGGCAAAGCCTCTCTCTACTCACTACGGCCCCCACCGGAGCGGGGGTCCAGGGGGCGGAGCCCCTGGGCGGGGTCTGGGGGCCGCGCCCCCAGGGCGATTGCGAAGCGGACGGGTTGGCTCTCACTGCCAACACAGTCCGGCCATCCGCGTAGCGGGAGCGGGACTTGAACCCGCGACACCACGATTATGAGCCGTGTGCTCTAACCACCTGAGCTATCCCGCCAAAACCAAGGTGAGACTACCACTCACCCCAGCCACGTCCCGGGGGTCCGGGGGCTTGCCCCCGGGGTGGGGCCTGGGGGCCCCGCCCCCAGAAGACACTGCGAAGCGAGCCGGTTCGGCGTGTTCCGCCGACACAGCTCGCCTACTCGCGAGCCCCAATACGGAATCGAACCGTAGACCTTCTCCTTACCATGGAGACGCTCTGCCGACTGAGCTATTGGGGCGTGCTCAACTGGAGCCTCGAAGAGGTTACACAATGACCTCCTTGCCGCCGCGGGCGGGGGTGCCTATTCGCCGAAACCTCAGGTCAGCAAGGTCAGCACGGTCTCGGCGTGCCGCCCGGGCGAGCGGGCGGTGCGCGCCTGCAGCCAGGCCTCCAGCCGCTCCTCGGACAGCGGGCGGGAGATCAGGTAGCCCTGCGCGACATCGCAGCCCATGGCTTCCAACTGGTCGCGGGCGATGTCCTCCTCGACGCCCTCGGCCACCACGGTGAGCCCGAGCGAGTGGCCCAGCTCGACGATGGAGCGGACCACGGCGAGGTCGCCGAGGTCGGTGCCCATGCCGAGGACGAAGCTCTTGTCGATCTTGACCTGGTCGACCGGTAGCTGCCGCAGGTAGGCGAGCGAGGAGTAGCCGGTGCCGAAGTCGTCCACCGCGAGCACGATGCCGAGCGCGTGCAGCTCGCGCAGGATCGGGAGGGCGCGCTGCGGATCGGACATCACCCCGGACTCGGTCAGCTCGAAGGTCAGCAGCTCCGGAGGGACGTCGAACCGACCGAGGGCGGCGGAGACCTTGGCGGGGAACTCGGCGTCGGCGAGGTTGCGCACGGACAGGTTGACCGCCGCGGAGATGCGCAGGCCCTCGTCCAGCCACTTGCGCACCCGGCGCAGCGCCTGCTCGAGCACGAAGGAGGTGAGCACCCCGATCAGACCGGCGGCCTCGACGGCGGGCACGAACTCGTCCGGGTCGAGCTTGCCGAACTCCGGATGCTGCCAGCGCACCAGCGCCTCGACGCCCTGCACGTGCCGGTTCGGCAGCGACACCTTCGGCTGGTAGTGCACGCTGACCTGGCCGTCCTCGAGCGACTGCCGGAACTGGGTGACCATCTGGAAGCGGCGCATGAAGATCTGGCCCATGCTCGGCACGTAGCCGCGGACCTCCTCGCCGCCGCGGGTGGCCCGCACGGCCATATCGGCGCGTTGCAGCATGCCGTCGATGTCCACCGGGTCGTGGTTGTCATCCACGGTGACGGCGTAGCCGACCATGGCGTTGGCCTCGACGGTCAGCCGTTCCATCGGGTACGGCGCGGACAGCTCGGCGCGCAGCCGCTCGGCGACCTGGTGCGCCTGCTGCGCGGTGTGGTCGGCGAGCAGCGCGGCGAAGGAAGCGCCCTCCAGCCTGGCCAGTGGGACCTGCTGACCGAGGGTGTCGCGCATCCGCCTGCCCGCCGCGATCACCATGCGGTCGGCCCAGGTGTAGCCCAGCGCGTCGCTGACCGTGGAGAACACGTCGAGGTCCACCCGCAGCACCACCGAGCTGGGCCGCTCGCGCAGCGGATCGCGGGCGAGCAGGCAGAAGCCGGGGCGATTGAGCAGCCCGGTCAGCGGGTCGTGGTAGGCGTCGTGCCGCAGCGTGGCCAGCAGCCTGCGGTTGTCCAGCGAGGTCGCCAGGTGGCTGGCCATGGTGCCGAGCAGCTGGATGTCGTACTTGCCGAAGCCGCGCCAGCGGGACAGCCGATCGTGCGCCTCCACCACGCCGAGCAACTGGTTGGCACTGCGCAACGGCACTACCAGCGCTTCCTGCGCACCGCGGTCCAGCAGCGCCGTCCGCACCTCGGGGTTGGCCTCGGTGATCCGGAAGTGCCGTACGTGCGGGCCGGGCAGGCGCAGCAACGGGTCGTCGGCAGGCAACCCGCCGGGCGGCAGTGACTCGCCGACGACGACGGTGCGCATCGCGTCGTCCGGTTCCAGCCGCAGCCGCAGCACGACGCGACCGGCGGCGAGCTGGTCCTTGATCCGCTCGGCGATGGTGACCCACTCGTCCACGTCGACGCCACGGCGCAGGTCCTCCACCCGACTGGCGGGGCGGGCCGCGGCCTGGTGCCCCGACCTGGCGACCATCAGGCTGACGTCGGAGAGCGCCTCCATGTCGCGTTGCTCGCGGAGCAGGTCGGAGTAGGCCCAGTAGAGCGCGGACAGGCCGAGGAAGACGGCGAGCACCAGCGGCCAGGCCGCCGGCACGTTGGCGATCACCAGGTAGCCGGAGAGCCCGACCGAGGCGTTCACGAAGCCGACGACCAGGATGCGGCCGGTCAGCCGCAGTGCGGTGGTGACCCGCATCCGGCGGCGCAGCACGCGGACCGCGGCCAGCGCCAGCAGCGTGCTGGCCAGCGGCGCGGTCAGGGTTCCGGCGAGCGCCGCGATCCACGGCATACCGGGGTCGCCGACGAGCTGCTTGACCAGCCCGGCGACCGCGAACGCACTGGTGACCTCGAGCAGGAACACCCCGGCGTTGTAGAGCACCCTTCCGGACACCCTGCGCACCAGCAGGGTGCCGATCCCGGCGACGAGGTGTGCCGCGGCCACCACCTCGAACGGCGCCACGAAGAAGCCGATGACCAGCGGGATCTCGGTGAACGAGATGGTCCAGGAGATGCCGCTGCGTACGTCGACGTTGATGCCGAGCTGCTCGGCGAGCAGGAAGGCGACCGCGAGCAGCGGACCGATCCACCACAGGTCGGCCGACCATTCGAAGGGCAGCCACCGGGATACGGCGACCGCGGCGGCAATACCGGCCGAGAGCACCAGAATGGTGTAGATACGGAACCGCCACTCATCCGAATGTCCCGAAGACGGTGTCGTGTCGGCCGAACCAGTCATGCCGGTCGATCCACTCGGAGGTGCCGGAGAAGAGTTAGCTGCAGCCGAGTAGGAACCGGCGGGTCCGCCGTATGGCTCCGGCATGCAACCTCCTTCCCGTCTGCTCGCCGGCAGTGATGCCGGGGCGAACGAAGGGCCCTACTGTACCCCGGAGGGCGTATTTCGGCCTCGTTCCGGCCATCATCAGATCAGCCGAGAGTTAACAGGGGATCAACAACGGCGATCGAGGCCGACCACCGGGTGACGACAACCACGTTCTCCTTCGCCGCGGGTAACGAGGCGATTATTCCGCCGAAGTCGCTCGCTCGCAGCGAACGATCGGCGGAAACAAAGTCACTCTTCGCAAGGTTGAGCCGAGTGAACTCAACAAGCGAGGAGCGTGACAATGAGCGCAACCCAGCTCCTACCCATCCTTCCGCTGGACGACGACGTGGTGCTGCCGGGCATGGTGGTACCGCTGGACCTCGGTGCGGCGGAGAGCAGCGCGGCGGTGGAGTCGGCGCGGGCAGGCGCGCCGAACGCGAGCGCGCTGCCCGGGATCCGTTCGGCGTCGGTGGCCAAGGCCGAGGTGCTGATCGTGCCGCGGCTGGAAGGCGAGTACGCCGAGATCGGCACCGTGGCCACCGTGGAGCGGGTCGGCAGGGTGCCCGGCGGTGGCACGGCGGCACTCGTGCGCGGTACCCGGCGGGCCTTCGTCGGCGAGACCGGCGCCGGCCAGGGCGCGGCCCGCTGGGTGCACGCCGAGGAGGCCGTCGAGCCGCCCACCGGCGAGCGCGCGGCCGAGCTGGCCGCCGAGTTCAAGTCGGTGGTGGTCTCCCTGCTTCAGCAACGCGAGGTCTGGCAGATGCTGGACGCGGTGCAGCAGGTGGAGCAGCCGTCCGCGATCGCGGATCTGGCGGGCAACGCGCCGTACCTGAGCGCGACGCAGAAGCTCGAGTTGCTCCGCACGCTGGACGTGACCGAGCGGCTGGAGAAGGCACTGGAGTCCGGCCGGGAATACCTGGCCGAGCTCGAGGTCAGCGACACCATCCGCAAGGACGTCGCGGAGGGCATGGAGAAGCAGCAGAAGGAGTTCCTGCTGCGCCGCCAGCTGGAGGCGATCCGCAAGGAGCTCAGCGAGCTCACCGGGGAGCCCGGCGGCGAGGGTGACGAGGACTACCGGGCCAGGATCGAGGCGGCCGACCTGCCCGAACACGTGCACAAGGCCGCGCTGGCCGAGGTGGACAAGCTGGACCGGACCTCGGAGCAGTCCCCCGAGGGCGGCTGGATCCGCACCTGGCTGGACACCGTGCTGGACCTGCCGTGGAACGAGCGGACCACCGACGTGCACGACATCGCCGGTGCCCGCGAGGTGCTGGACGCCGACCACGCCGGGCTGGCCGACGTGAAGGAACGGATCATCGAGTACCTGGCGGTGCGCAAGCGGCGGGCCGAGGCGGGCAAGGGCCAGCTCGGCGGGCGGCGTTCCGGAGCCGTCCTGGCGCTGGCGGGGCCGCCCGGGGTCGGTAAGACCTCGCTCGGGGAGTCGGTGGCGAAGGCGATGGGCCGCAACTTCGTCCGGGTGGCACTCGGCGGGATCCGGGACGAAGCCGAGATCCGCGGGCACCGGCGCACCTACGTGGGGGCGCTGCCCGGCCGGATCGTGCGGGCCATCAAGGAATCCGGGTCGATGAACCCGGTGGTGCTGCTGGACGAGGTGGACAAGGTGGGCGCCGACTACCGGGGCGACCCGACCGCGGCGCTGCTGGAGGTGCTGGATCCCGAGCAGAACCACACCTTCCGCGACCACTACCTCGAGGTCGAGCTGGATCTGTCCGATGTGGTCTTCCTGGCCACCGCGAACGCGGTGGAGACCATCCCCGGGCCGCTGCTGGACCGGATGGAACTGGTGTCGCTGGACGGCTACACCGAGCACGAGAAGGTCACCATCGCCCGCGACCACCTGCTGCCGAGGGAGCTGGAGCGGGCCGGGCTCGGCCAGGAGGACGTGCGGCTCACCGATACGGCGCTGAGCCGGATCGCGGCCGAGTACACCCGGGAGGCCGGGGTCCGGGACGCGAACCGCACCATCGCGAAGGTGCTCCGCAAGATCGCCACCAGGGCGGCGCTGGACGAGTTGACCCTGCCGGTGACGGTGGACGCGGCGGACCTGGACGGCTACCTCGGGCGACCGCGGCACCTGCCGGAGTCGTCCCTGCCCGTGGGTAGCCAGCGCACCGCGATCCCCGGCGTGGCGACGGGGCTGGCGGTGACCGGTGCCGGTGGTGACGTGTTGTACGTGGAGGCGTCGCTCGCCGACGCGGAGTCCGGGGGCACCGGGCTGTCGCTGACCGGCCAGCTGGGCGAGGTGATGAAGGAGTCGGCCCAGATCGCGCTCTCCTACCTGCGTTCCCGCGGCGCCGAGCTGGAACTGCCGGTGGCCGACCTGAAGGATCGCGGGGTGCACGTCCACGTTCCGGCGGGGGCGGTGCCCAAGGACGGGCCGTCCGCCGGGGTCACCATGACCACGGCGCTGGCCTCGCTGCTGTCCGGGCGGGTGGCCCGCGCGGACGTGGCGATGACCGGGGAGGTGTCGCTGACCGGCCGGGTGCTGCCGATCGGCGGGGTGAAGCAGAAGCTGCTCGCCGCGCACCGGGCCGGGATCACCACGGTGATCATCCCGCAGCGTAACGAGCCGGACCTGGACGACGTGCCTGCCGAGGTGCTCGCCGCGCTGGAGGTGCACCCGGTGTCCAGCGTGCGCGAGGTGCTGGACCTGGCGCTCACCCCGGCCGCCACCCCGCTGCCGCAGGCGGCGTGAGCCCGGTGGGTGTCCCCCTGGCTGGAACTGGCCAGGGGGACACCTGTTTCGCCGGAAGTTCATCCGGCCGTTCACTGCCGGAACCTACCTGGAGTGGTTGTTCTCGTACCTTCCGTTGCGCTCCCACCCCAGCGGCACAGGAGGACGCAGTGCGACGACGGAACTTCCTACGTGCGGCGACGATCGGTGTCGGCGTCGCGGCCTTCGGCAACACACTGACCCCCTCGGCCATGGCCGCGCCCGCGCAGAACGGGCCCAGCCCGTACGGGCCGCTCCAGCCCGCCGACGGCAACGGGATCCGGCTCCCGGATGGCTTCACCAGCCGGGTGATCGCCCGCTCCGGCGAGCGGGTCGCGGGTTACACCTGGCATGAGGCCCCGGACGGTGGCGCGGTGTTCGCCGATGGCTCCGGCTGGATCTACGTGTCCAACTCCGAGGTCTACTTCGGCGGCGGGGCCGGCGCCGTCCGGTTCGACGCCAGCGGCAACATCACCGGCGCCTACCGGATCCTGAACGGGACCAGGGTGAACTGTGCCGGCGGCGCCATGCCATGGAACACCTGGCTTTCCTGCGAGGAGATCGACCGCGGCTACGTCTACGAGACCGACCCGTGGGGCCCGGCCTCGGCCGCGGTGCGGCGCCCGGCGATGGGCCGGTTCAAGCACGAGGCGGCCGCGGCGGACCCGGTGCGCAAGGTGGTGTACATGACCGAGGACGTCTCGGACGGGCGGTTCTACCGGTTCATCCCGGACACCTGGGGCGACCTGTCCGCGGGCACGCTGCAGGTGCTGGTCGCGGACGGAGGGACGTCCGGCGGCTTCGGCTGGGCCACCGTGCCGGACCCGGACGGCTCGCCAACCGCGACCCGGCACCAGGTGCCCGGGTCGAAGTCCTTCGACGGCGGCGAGGGCCTGCACTACGCGAACGACACCGCCTGGTTCACCACCAAGGGCGACAACCGGGTGTGGCAGCTCGACCTCGCCGGCGGTACCTACGAGCTGGCCTACGACGACAGCCTTGTCGACCCCGGCTCGCCCCCGCTGTCCGGAGTGGACAACGTCACGGGGTCCGGCTTCGGCGACCTGTACGTTGCCGAGGACGGCGGCAACATGGAGATCTGCGTCATCACCCCGGACGACATCGTGGCGCCGTTCCTGCGGGTGACCGGGCAGGGTTCCTCGGAGATCACCGGCCCGGCCTTCACCCCGGCCGGTGACCGGTTGTACTTCTCCTCGCAACGTGGCACCTCCGGTTCCTCCAGCGGCGGAATCACCTACGAGGTGACCGGCCCTTTCCGGACCTGATCGGCCGAGTGGCCTCGGTGTCGTGCCGGCCGTCGCCGTGGCGCCGGTCCCGCAGCCGGATGACGACGAACCCGGCGACGGCCAGCACCACCGCGCCGATCACGACCTTCTGCACGATCCCGGAGTAGTCCTCGACCAGGTGCCAGTTCTCGCCGAGGGTGTACCCGGCAACCACGAAGATGGTGTTCCACAGCAGGCTGCCGAGCGTGGTCAGGCCGAGGAACCGCCACACCGGCATCCGCTCGATCCCCGCCGGTAGCGAGATGAAGCTGCGGAACAGCGGCACCATCCGGCCGAGGAACACCGCCTTGGCGCCGTGCCGGGCGAACCAGGCCTCGGTGCGGTCGAAGTCGCCCACCTTGACCAGCGGGATCCGGACCACGATCGCCCTGGTGCGCTCGCGGCCGAGCAGCGCGCCGAGGTAGTACACGAGGATCGCGCCGAGCACCGAGCCGACGGTGGTCCACAGCAGGGCGCCGGCAAGGCTGAAGGTGCCCTGGCTGGCGGAGAACCCGGCCAGCGGCAACACGATCTCGCTGGGGATCGGCGGGAACAGGTTGTCCAGTCCGACGATCACGGCGGCGCCCGGCCCGCCGAGCGACGCCATCAGGTCCACGGCCCAGCCGGCAAGACCGTCGACGGGTTCGGGGGCTGCTGCCAGATGCATGGTCATGAACGGCCTTTCCCGCGGTAGGTGGTCGGACGGCTGTCGAAGCTAGGCCGGTCCGGGCGCGCGGGCGCTGGGGTTCGCGGCAGGGCACCTTGCGGAAAACCACAGTTCGCCGGTCCGGGCGCCCCGGCTAACCTGCGGGTATGTCCATTCCGTTGGGCGAGGGCCCGGTACGCGGCCTCGCCAGGGGCACCGCCGGGCTGGCGCTCGGGGCCGCGGCCGCGTTCGCCGAGCTGTCCTTCGCGGTGCTCGCCGCGCCGTGGCTGGCCCTACCCGCGGCCCGGCCGCGGGTGGCCGCCGGTGTCCGGGCACTGGTGGAGTGGGAACGCGTGCGGCTGGCGCGGTACTTCGGGGACGAGGTGCCCGCCGAGTACTCGCCCGGTCGCGGGCTACGGTACCTGGCGCTGAGGTCCATTGTGGGCGGTCTCGGCGCCGGCACCTTCCTGCTGATGCTCTACGGCGCGGTCTCCGTCGCGATCATGGCCTGGCAGGCGGTGTCCGGGCGCCCGATCGGCGGTGGCGAGTCGCTGGACTGGTACGACCCGATCGTGCTCGTGCTGTTCGGCGGCCTGCTTGCTTTTCTTGCGGTGCAAGGTCTCTTGGGTGTCGCTACGCTGGACCGCAGGCTAGCCAAGCATCTTCTCAGTCCAACGAACCAGGAGCTGTTGCGGCGCAGGGTGTCGGTGCTCACCTCTACCCGGGCAGAAGTGGTGGAGGCGGTCAACGACGAGCGGCGGCGGATCGAGCGTGCCCTGCACGACGGGGTGCAGCAGCGGCTGGTCACCCTCGGCATGATCCTGGGCAGAGCCCGGCGGGCAGGCGCCCCCGAACGGTCCGGGGAGTTGCTGCGGCAGGCGCACGAGCAGGCCCAGCAGGCGCTGCTGGACCTGCGGGAGGTGGCGTGGCGGGTGTATCCGGTGGCGCTGGACGAGGGCGGGCTGCACAGCGCGCTGGAGTCGCTGGCCGAGCACTCCAGCGTGCCGGTGGTGCTGCGCTACCGGTTCGCCGAGCGGGTGGACACGGCGACCGAGACGATCGCGTACTTCGTGGTGTCCGAGGCGGTCACCAACGCGATCAAGCATGCGGCGGCGACCCGGATCGAGGTGGACGTGCGGCCCGCGGATGCGGCGCTGGTCACCGTGATCCAGGACGACGGGATCGGCGGCGCGCGGCCGGACGGCGGCGGGCTTTCCGGCCTGCGCCGCCGGGTCGCCGCCGCCGACGGCGAGTTCACGGTGCACAGCCCACTCGGCGGCCCCACCACCGTCACCGCACACCTGCCGACCGCGGACGGGGAGGGGCAGGCGTGCGGGTGGTGATCGCCGAGGACTCGACGCTGCTGCGGGAGGGACTGGCGCGGCTGCTGGCCGAGGAGGGGCACGAGGTGGTGGCCTCGGTCGGCGACGGGCAGGGGCTGCTGTCCGCCACCGGCGCGTACCGGCCGGACGTGATCGTCACCGACATCCGGATGCCGCCGACACACACCGACGAGGGCCTGCGCGCGGCGCTGGAGATCCGCGAGCGCTGGCCGGAGGTCGGGGTGCTGGTGCTGTCCCAGTACGTGGAGAAGCGGTACGCCACCGAGTTGATCACCGGGGAGCACGGCCGGGTCGGCTACCTGCTCAAGGACCGGGTGACCCAGGTCGGGGAGTTCCTGGACGCGCTGGAACGGGTGGGCGCGGGGGGTGCCGCGTTCGATCCGGAGGTGGTGCGCAGGCTACTGGCGCGCACCAGCCACACCGATCCGCTCGGCAAGCTGACCGAGCGCGAGCAGGACGTGCTCGCGCTGATGGCGCAGGGCCACACCAACGCCGGTGTCGCCGGCCGGCTCTATGTCTCGCAGAGCGCGGTGGAGAAGCACGTCAACGCGATCTTCGACAAACTGGGGCTGGCGCACACCACCGGCTTCAGCAGGCGGGTGCTGGCCGTGCTGCGTTACCTGGGTAGCTGAGCGCGGATCAGGCCAGGGTCTGCCACCAGCCGTCCACCGGTGGTGGGTCGTCGACGTCGATCCGCTCGCCCGGGGGTGGCAGCGCGAGCGGCACCGCCTGTGCCTTGGCCTCGGTCCATACCCGGTCGGCCGGTTCGGTCCAGTCGTGCAGGGCGAGGTTGAAGGTCGCCCAGTGCACCGGGACGAGCAGCCCGCCGCGCAGGTCGAGGTGTGCCCGCACCCCCTCCTCCGGGGTCATGTGGATATCCGGCCAGTGCACGTCATAGGCCCCGACCTGCACCAGCGCGGCGTCGAAGGGGCCGTACTCGGCGCCGATGGCGGCGTAGCCGGCGAAGTAGCCGGAGTCTCCGGTGTAGAACAGCCTGCGCCGGGGACCGGCGACCACCCAGGATGCCCACAGGGTGTCGTCATTGGTCAATCGCCGGCCGGAGAAGTGCTGTGCCGCGGTCGCGGTGAGCCGCAGGCCACCGAGTTCCACCTGCTCGGCCCAGTCCAGCTCGATGATCCTGGACTCGGGCACCCGCCAGCGCCGCAGGTGGGCGCCGACGCCGAGCGGGACCACGAAGGGCGCGTCCTGGGTGCCGGTGAGCACGCGCACGCTGGCCAGGTCGAGGTGGTCGTAGTGGTCGTGCGAGATGACAATGGCGTCCAGCGGCGGTAGGTCCGCCAGCGGGCAGGGCGGCGCGTGCAGCCGCCGCGGCCCCAGGAAGCCGGCCGGTGAGCAGCGCTCGCTCCACACCGGATCGAACAGCACCCGGCCACCGTCGATCTCGGCCAGGGCGGAGGCGTGCCCGTACCAGGTGAGGTACAGCTCCCCGGGTCCGCCGCGCGGCGCGGGTTCGGGGCGGGCGATCGGCACGGCGGCCACCGGGCGTCGGGTCTGCGTGCCGAACAGCAGCTCACGCAGGACCCTGCGGTAGGTACCGGGCGGCATCACCTGCCGGGGCGCGAGGTTGTGGAACTTCCCTTCGCGGAACCGGGTGGACCGCCGTATCCGCTCGAGATCGGCGCCGTTCGGCCTGCCGCCCAAGGCGACCAGGACATCGCGCAGTGCGACTCCCGCGGCCGCGGCCGCCGTGGCGGCGGCCGCGGTGCCCAGTGCCCGACCCAGCTTCATCCGCCTCTCCCTTGTCCTGCCTGCGCCATCATGATCTCACCGTTCGGCGGCCGGGACAGCGCGGGCCGGCAGGGGTTCCCCTACCGGTCAGTCCTGGTCAACCCGCGGGTCACCGGTGGTGCACGTGCCCGGTCGGGCATCCAGGTCGCGAGAGCCGCGGTGATCAACCCGGCGGCCGGCTGCGCGCGGCCTCCTGCCAGGCCGTGATCCGCCGGATGATCATGATGATCAGCACCGCGCCGCCAAGGGTGAGGACCGTGCCGACGGTCCCGACCACGGCCGCGGTGTGCAGCGAGCCGACGGTGGGATCGCGCAGCACGATGCCCGCGACGTAGCGGTCGAGGAAGCCCGCCACGAGCACCGACGCCCACCAGCAACCGATCAGCGGCGTGCCCGGCACGCGGCCGAGGTCGTAGGTGGTCCACTCGGGGGCCGGCCTGCTCGTCTTCCAGATGTCGCTGATGATCATCGGTGGAACCCAGAAGTTCACGATCGGGCAGAACCAGCCACCGACCACCCAGCCCCGTCCGCGGCGATGCTGGGCCATCGTCATGGCCTCGGAGTTGGATCGCGCCCGCCACAGCCACCCCAGTAAGGCGACGCCGGACAGCGACAACGCACCCAGGTAGAGGCCGGCGACGACGGCCGAGGCGTTGTCGGCCGCGTCCAGATCGGCCACGAGCACACCGGGCACGCCATCGAGGTAGTCGCGAACCACCAGGTAGGAGCGCCAGGCGGTCCAACTGCTCGCGACCGCCATGACCGTGGCCGTCCCGATCAGCACGGCGGCCACCGTCGCCATCCCGCTCATCGGCCGGACCACCTTGCCGTCCGGCGCCGGCTCCGCGGTCACGCTGATCGATTCCGGCTCGCTCATGCCCCACCCCTCTGCCCGGCCGGCGACTCCCCCCGCACCCCGCAGGGCATCGCCCCCCCGCCGGCACTACGTTTCACCCCGCTGAACGCACTCGGTGGGCGGGCATGCGAAAACGCCCCGCC
This sequence comes from Amycolatopsis cihanbeyliensis, assembly GCF_006715045.1. Lineage (GTDB taxonomy): Bacteria > Actinomycetota > Actinomycetes > Mycobacteriales > Pseudonocardiaceae > Amycolatopsis > Amycolatopsis cihanbeyliensis. The sequence continues at coordinate 3,396,835 of NZ_VFML01000001.1, forward strand.
GTCCTGCGCGCGCAGGACGGCGGGGCGTACCGGCTGATCTACAGAGCGCCGCACGAACATGGCCTGACCTGCACTTTTACTGCCCGCCGGGATAACTCTGGGACACATTAGCGACAGGGCACCCAGCAACCCAGCAGCAGCCGCCCGGACCGCTCGTATGCAGTGAGCGCAGCCGGTAGTATCGCCGCATGGCGAGCATGGCTGAGCTGGAGGCACGAGTGGCCGCGCTGGAGGCCGAGCACGCCGACTATCGGGCGGTGCTGGCGGCCGTCAACGCCCTGGGGGAAAACCAGCGCGAGCAGGCGGCCCAGCTTCGAGCCTTGGCACAGCAGCAAGCCGAAACGACGGCTCAGCTTCGCTCCCTGGCCCAGCAGCAGGGCGACACGAACACCCGCGTCCGCTCGATCGAGGACAACCTGGCAGAGGTCAAGGACCTGCTCGTACGCGCACCCGATCGCTAGTCAGCACTCCCGGCGGCATGCAGCCCCTGAGATCACCGGAGAGCTATGCCGCGCGGGCCCGAGACTACTCGGCCGTCTACGGCCATCTCAGGGTCTCGAACCCCGTTCCCGCAGTATCAGGCTAGCCATCCCGCCGCGCGAGCTTGACGACCCTCGACACGCTTGGCTGCGGTGGTGTGAAGTCGCTGCCCGAGATCGTCGTTACCTCGCTGACCTCGAACGTTGGACGCAGATGATCGAAGTTCGTGTGTCCCGTTGCGAGCACTGCAGTGCGGAACGGCAGACCCGGTAGCACGTCGATCAGTGATTCCGTCACGACGTTGGGCAGGTTGCCAATGAGCACGTCATGCGGCAGCTCACGCACCAGCCGGAGGGCATCTCCCTGGAGCACGGTGGCATGAGGGACTGCTTGCCGCAGGAGTTCGGTCAGCCGAGTATCCAGTTCGACCACGGTCAAGCTCTGGCAAGGCGGCATATGGCGGGCTACCGTTCCCGCTCCCGCTCCGACTTCGAGCACCTTGTCTTCTGGACGAATGCCTGCCGCATCGAAAATTAGCGTCAGCTTTTCTGGCGAAACCAGGAAGTACTGTTCGAAGGTTGGGTCTGCAAGTAAGCCCAGTTCATCGTTGTTCACCATGCCTCCTCTGCGCCCGCCTCGTCCAATGCTATCCCGAGCTGGGTTATTCCACTCTCGATTTCACTTAACACCTTCTCGCGTGCCGTCACCTTAGCAATGGCATCACGCAGTAGAACCTTCGTTCGCGTAGACTCAACCTCTGAAATCAGCGGGAGTGGCGACGTGATGGTCGCCGTAGCATCGTTCCAGGACCCGAGGTCTACTTGAGCTTGAAGTAGGTAGGCACGGTGTAGGTACTGACTGCCGCGTCTCCGTCGGATCGGTGGCTTCTACGGAGTGTTCAAACTCGGTAATGGCGATGCTGCCTCGCCCAAGAGACTGAATGGCCATCGCTTTATGCCATGCCAACTCACGTTCATCGATCCACCAATCCCAAGCAGGGTCACTTTCCCGGACACCTTCGAGGTACAGTGACTCGATCTCGTTGAACAGTGAGAGGGCACCTTCATAGCCGCCCTGCGCTAGCACCCTTTCTTTTCTCGTTAAAAAAGCACTCGAATCCGGGGCGAGAGACCATAATTTCCCTCTAGAACGGATCGGGCCAACTGCAGTGCCCCGCCGGGCCTGCCCATGGCTCCAGCGTGCATGCTGGCGTTCTGTAGCGTGAGAAGTTCGATACCACGGGGGCGAGGCGACGGCGAGGGAGCGGGCGGAGCGATCCCTACGCGGCCGCTGAACTCTGGGACGCATTAGGGACAGCCAGCCGTAGCGGGCCGGTCTCAGCCGGACGCTGCCGGACTCAACAAGATCGGCCCCGTGTCCTGTCTGTGCAGGTCACGGGGCCGATCTGGCTGGTGTGGCGGGTGAGGGATTCGAACCCCCGAAGGCAATGCCGGCTGATTTACAGTGGATCGTCAGCACCGGCACTGACCTGCACTTTCGAGGTGCCATCAGCATGCGTGGCCAGGCATTGGCCAATGCCCCGTCTTAGCTGACCCGCCGGAGCGCGATCACGGGCGCCCGTCCAGCACTTTGACGGCTCTCGACACACGCTGGACGGGCCGCCATCCCTCGCGGAGCCCTACTGCGTCGTCATCCGCGCCATTGCGGCGGCTTGCCGACCTTCCGGCGGAAGCTGGGCGCGGTCCTGCTCTTCAGCCTCGCATGCTGCCGGATCGAACGGCCGCGGCTGCTGCCACTTCCAACCCATCCCCCGGAGCGCCTTTGCTCGTTCAAGCGCAATGGTCAGCCGAGCGTCGCTTTCACCGTCATCCCAGTAGCGTTCGGATGCGGTGGTCTGATCGCCATGTTTCCGATAGAGCATGCTTGGTTCGGCAATGAATTCACCTGCGCTTACCGCTTCGGCCGCGAGTAGCAGTCCGATCGTCTCGGCGCCGGTTAGCGCTGTCCAGCCGCCAAGTGCCCAAACGAGGTCGATATGCGCGGCGAATGTCGCCGCAAGTACCGATAAGCGGTTCTCCTGTTGTTCTCGATAAAAGAACTCTGCCGGCAGCGGCCCATCCGGCGGATCGTTTGGTCCGGGCGTCATCGTTCCATCTGCATGAAGATCCAAGGCGGCCGATGTGCACCATCCAACTCGATTGAGAGCCTCGATGTCACGTGCCAAGGCTCCCGGCAGCAGGACATCGTCGGCATCCAACGTGCGGATAAGCGTCCCGCGGGCACGAGACAAAGCCATTGTGCGCGTCACTCCAGCCCTACCCGGCAAGGCTGTTCCATATGAGATCCGGGAGTCATCCGGCAGCAAGGCCCCGGGCTCTCCCGTATCACCATCTTCCTGAACACACCATTGCCAACTCCACCCAGGCGGTAGTTCTTGCTTCCGGATTGATTCATACGTTTCCGGCAAGTAGTGGTGACCGCCATTTATGACCGGCGTGACAACTGTAATCAGACTAAGCGTGGCCACTGGCCTATTCCTCCCACAGCTCTAGGTTCGTTACGTAAGTAAGATTTAGCCGGTCAGCAGGAGTGAGCATGTCTGTTACTTCAACTGCCCGTCCCGTTGTGTCGTAGCTAATCTTTCGAATTGGCATCACTGGCACATTGAATGGGATGTCGAATAGTTCGATTTCTTCACCTGTTGGCATCCGAGCAGACACATGGTCAATGATCTTAGCCACCTCGACACCGGCTGTGTATAACTGATGGAGGGTACCACCTGGCCACGGTTCATTGTTGGCATCCAGCAGTGGCGGGAAGTCCTTCACGACATAATAAGGAATGTATGACAGAGTCCGACTGAACCCCTCACCTTCCTTGTGCTGACGCAAGTATACGCGGTGGAGAACATAGCTTTCGACCGAGAGTTCAAGCGCCTTCGCGATATCGGGCGGCGGATTCTTCACCTCATAGGTAGTCGTATTCTTGTTTAGAGCACCGACTTGCACACCAGAGTCGAGTTCGGCAACGCCACCACCACGCCGCTCTTCTTCGCTCGCCCGAACCAAGTCTTTCTCGACCTGGTAGCGCTCGTTGCTTCGGTGGATGACAGTCGGTGCTACCCGGACACGTACCCGCTCGCCGCCACCACCGGTCAGCAATCCTTCACCTTTCAGCAACTGGATAGCCGCTGACACGGTGTTCTTCCCACACTCATAGGTCTGCCGCAGCTCTTCGTTCGTCGGCAACGGCTCGCCAGGACCGAACTCTCCCCGCTGGATAGCCGCCCTGAGGTTGGCAGCCACCGCCTTCGCGTCTACCCGTTCCATGCACTCATCGTCCCACGCCTTCCTGGGCTTGCCAAATCCATCCCGGGATGGTGTTGACATCCCCGGGGTGCTTGCGCAAGCATGATGTTCAGCTATCCCGGGAAGGTTGATCCAACCCGGGATAGATCCGGAAGGGTCGAGCGGAAGGACGTAGATGAGTACGGGACGGATCACAAATCGCCAGGTCAGGGCGGTTGCGGACGTGTCGGGGGGTCCGGGTGAGGTGTATCCGGATGGCCTGACCGAGTCGGTCATTGATGCCTTGCTGGACGAGGTTGACCGGGAGCTGGTCGCCGGGGAGTGCTCGGCGACGGTTCGGGTGTCGCGGGACTTCACCGACCAGCGGCGGGCGCGGCGGGCTGCGCGGCGGGCGGGCCGTGTGGTGTTGCGGTCGCTGCCGGTGCGGCTTGACCCGGCTGAGCTGGGTTGGGAGGCCGCGTGATGAGCAGTGTTGCGGGTTTCCCGTCTCGGTTGGAGATGGCGCATGAGCAGGCGCGGGATGAGCTGCGCCGGGCGGACACGAAGGCCACCACCTTGCTGTCGTTGGTGGGGGTGGCGCTGGCCGGGTTGATCGCGCTGACGACGCGTGAGGTGTCGGTGGCCGCGATCGTGGCGCTGTGGGCCGCGGTGTTGCCGGTGGCTGTGGCGGTGTTGCTGTTGCTGTCAGCGGTCCGGCCGCGGTTGTCGCAGTATCCGCCCCCGGGCACGTGGCTACACGCGGCCTACGAGGGGCCGACTGCCCTGCTCGAGGCTACGAGTGAGGCAGCGCAGGCGCAGGTGGCCGAGCACGTGTGTCAGTTGGGCAGCGTGGCGGTGGAGAAGTACCGGCGGGTCTCCCGCGCCATCTCGGCGCTGACCTGTGGCTTGTCGGTGCTGTTGGCCGCGCTGGTGTTGGCGGTGGTCGCATGAGCACGCCGAACGTGCTGGCCGAGCTGGGCCGGCTGCACCTGTCCCGCCCGGCCGTCGACGCGCCGCACGGGGTGGTGGCTGCCTGGTACGAGCGCAAGGCCGTGGCACTTGAGCACCTGGCCGAGCAGGGCACCCAGGGTGCCGCCGAGCAGGCCACGCAGGCGCACCGGCACGCCGCCGCCTTGTTGGGGGTGGCTGCCTGATGAAGAACACACAGGTCATTCACGTCACGGCGAAGCGGTCGTGGTGGAACGGCAAGGTCACCGCGCTGTGCGGCCAGACGGCCGAAGCGGGCGACTACGAGACCGACACCTGGCGCCTGTTCGGCTTCCGGTCTGGCAAGCCGTGCCCGGCCTGCCAGCGCATCAAGCGGGGAGGCGGGCGTCGATGACTCGTCTTCTGATCACCGATGTTGACCCTGGCTCGGCGGACCCTTCCGCCAAGAACGTGCCCGCCGGGCCGGGGCTCCCCACCACCTACTCAGCAAGCGACATGGAGAGGACACCGATGGTAGACACCCTGACCCCGGCCGTGGATGTGCGTTGGTCTGCGGAGCTGGCCGACGTGGTGGGCCGCCGTCCGAAGCAGTCGGCCTTCCTGGAGAGCCGCACGTTCGAGGCCGCGCGGCTGACGTGGCTGTTCGACCTGGCCGCCGCGCTGCATGCGGCTGGGCTGGATGAGGACGCCGCCCACGTGCAGAACGCCGCCCTGGACCTCATCCACGCCGCGGTCACCGAGGCTGGGGGTGAGGGCCGGTGAACACGGTTGACGAACGTGATCCGCGGGCGCTGGCCCGGCAGCAGGCCGAAGGGCTACGACGGCTGGCCGCGATGTTGGAGTCGCATCCGGAGCTGGCGGAGGACTGCCGGTACATGCTCGGGACGCTGTACCAGCCGTTGACCCGCTACACCGAGGACCCGCGCGGCGCGTTGGCGTCCTTCCACGCCGCGGCGGTGGACTCCGGGGCCGATCCGACCATCCACAACGGAGCTGAGCGGTGCACCGCCCGTGTCGCGTTTGGCCCGGTCGTGGTGGAGATGTCGGCCGACGCCGATGTGATGACCGGGCAGGTCTGCCGCCCCAAGTACGCCCCGCTGACCGTCACGGGCGCACCCGAGGGGGGTGGTCGGTGATGGCTGGTCGCCGGTTTCCGTGGGATCTGCGTCCGGTGCCGTGGTCGGACCTGCCCGAGTTCACCCGCGGCACCCTGGAGGGGCTACCCCTGCTGTCGTGGGGCATCGGCCCGCAGGAGAAGTTGGCCACCCGCAGGCAGCTTCGCGCGATGGGGCTTCGGCCCGGCGGGCAAGACCCCGTGGCGTTGCTGTACTTCCGGTGCCGCAAGGCGTGCACGCAGGTCGTCGCCGAGTTGTTCCTGATCGAGAAGGCACAGCCGGTGCGGCCGATGACCCCGGCCCGGCGGGCTGCGCTGGCCAAGGCGATGGCCGCCCGGCGGACCTGCCGCCAGTGCGGCGAGACCGGGTACGCCGAGCTGCCGCGGGCGCACCGCACGTGCGAACCGTGCCGCTACACCCTCGGTCAGCTCGACCCGACCGACTACCTGCACGACTACCTGACCGGCACGCCGACCCTGGCCGCTGGTGAGCACGCCGAGCAGGTCCCGGAGCGGATAGCGCGGGTGATCCCGCTTCACCGACCCGCCCGACCCGCGCGGCCTGGCTCGGCGAAGGGGGTGGCGTGAATGCCCTCGATTCCCTCGACCGTGCTCTATGTGCTGGGTGGCTTGGCCCTGCTCGGGCTGTTCGCCGCGTGGAACGGGGGCCGCAAGTCGGCTCGCCGTGCCCGCACCGGGGTGCGGACCGTGACCCGGATGACCGGCAACGCGCTGCGCACGCTGGTCACGGCCGCGCTGATCGCCGGCGTGCAGTGGGCCGCCATCACCTGGATCAACCACCCCGTCGTGACTGCGGTGGTGCTGGCCGTGCCCGCCCTGCTGGCCGGGGCCGCGGTCGCGCGGCTGCTCGCGATCACCGAGATCGTTCACACCAGCAAGGGAGGCCACCGATGAGTGTCACATTGTTGGGCCGGTCGTCGCCGGTAGAGCTGGTGGTCCCGCTTGCCACCGAGCATGGACAAACGGTGTTCCAGATCCGGCCGGGTGTGGTCGATGCGGAAGCGCGGGAGTTGTACCAGTGGGGCTACTGCCACCTACTGGCCTGCGCGATCCACGAGACCACCGGCTGGTCGTTCGGGTCAGTGGAGGGCACCACCCGCCCGGCCGGTAGGTGGAGGTGGATCCACATGGGAGTGTTCACCCCCTCCGGCGCATTCCTCGATGTCGTCGGCGCGCGGCCGGTGGCGGCCCTGTCAACGACGCTGGCCTTCCGGCCGGACCCGATGCGAGTGCAACACCTATCCACCTTCGCGGACTTCTGCCGCACGGTCGGACTTGCCGTCGATACGCCGTTGTCGTGGTGGCATAGCCAACTCGGCGAGGTCGGTACTCGCGTGACCCGAACTTTCGCTGAGCACCTGCTTGCCGCACTGCCCGCGGCTGAGTTCGGGGAGGTGGCCGCCTGATGAGTGCTGACGCGAAGCATGTGCCGTTGTCGAAGGCGGATCGGTTGCGGCAGGACGCCGACGCCGCGGGTGAGGTGCGCCGCCTGTCCGAGCACCCTGACGTGGTCGCGTTGGCGGTGGAGCGGGTCCGCAAGACGGTGGATGTGCTGATGTGGCTGGGTATCGCGCTGGGGTTGGCGTTCACGATGGTCAACGTCCAGACCTTCGCCGCTGAGGGCGCCGCGGCGTGGTCGCTGCCGTGGGTGGCGGCGTGGCTGCTGGATCCGATGGTGTCGCTGGTGTTGATTGCGGTGCTGCGGGCCGAGCAGATCACCGCCCGCTACGAGCTGCCGCCGGATCGGTGGGCCAACCGCACGAAGTGGTTCGCGTTCCTGGCCACCTACACGATGAACACCTGGCAGTCCTGGGCCGCGCTGTCGCTGTCGGGGGTGGTGCTGCACTCGGTGCCGCCGTTCATCGTGTTCCTGGCCGCCGAAGCCGCACCGGGGCTGCGCGACCAGCTCACCAAGTCGGTCACCCGCGCCGCCGAAACGGCCGCAGTGAACACCCCCGCCGAGCCCCTCACCACCCCGGCAGAGAACGACTCGGTGACCACCACAGCGACGCCAGTCGCCGAGTCGGACACCACCGGGCCGGAGACGGTCGCCGAGTCACCCGCGCCGCGCCCGCGGCAGCGGTCCGCGGCCCGTGCTCGCGGCACGGCCGCCGGCCGCGCGTCCGGGCACCGCAAGGGGCGGGACGCCTACGTGAGCGAGGCCCGCGCGGCGTGGGCGCCGGGGATTGAGATCACCCCCGCCTGGGTCCGCGAAGTGACCGGTTGCAAGCGCACGACCAGCAAGAACGTGGCGGACGCGCTGCGCGCGCAGCTTGTCCCCGCGACCCCGGCTGCCGCCGAGCCGGTCGCCGAGTCCGAGCCCGACCCGGCACAGCAGCCGGGCATCCAGGAGAGGAGCGCGGCCTGATGACCCAACCCGCTGACCGGCCCGACCGCGACCACCCTGTTGAGGAGCCCATGACCACCCCCACGCCCGATGCTGATGACCGTTCCGTGAACGACCTGACCCCGGCGTCCGCGACCACGCCGGCGAACACCCCCGCGGACACCACCAACCCCACCGGCGTGAACACCGGCATGAACGGGGACGTGACCACCCCGGCGAACACGACCGAGACCACGCACGGTGCGGCAGCCGGCAGCAACGTGGTGCCGCTACGGCCCCACACCGAGATCGTTCCCGATGCCGCGATCGACGGTGAGATCGTGGACGATCCCGCCGAGCCGCGCCGGCCGGTGCCGGTGGACCTGCCGGAGGACAAGCCGTCGTGGTGGGAGCAGATATCCGAAGCGACCGCACGGCCGCTGGTCGCGTCGTGGCTGCGCTCGGGTGCCGAGATCCGCTCGCGGGTGGTGTTCCTGCTGCGCTACGCGGCGCATGTGACCACGTTCCACGGGTTGCGGCTGCTGCCGGTGTATGTGCCGGTGGCGGTGTTCCGCTCGTTCGGCGCGGTCCTGCGTGGCCTGCGCCGCGTGCGCGACTGGGTGTTCGACGCCGAGAGCAAGCCGGTACGGATGACCGCCCGCGACCGGCAGGAGTTCTCCCAGTACATGACCCTGCGCGAGGCCCGCAACGACGCCGTGCGCAAACGGTCGCTGCCGGTGCTGCTGGCCGTGCTGGCGCTGGCCGCCGTGGTGGTGCTGGCCGTGACCTACCTACCGCCGCTGTGGAACTGGACACTGCTGGTCGCCACGCTGGTCGTGCTCGGGTGGCGGGGCGCGCCCAGTGACCGGCCGGTCGTGTCGCGTGCGGTGAACGCCGAGCGGGCACCGAAGCTGACCAGTGACACCATCATCACGGCCCTGGGTGCGTTGGGGATCGGGGAGCTAAACAAGGCGCTGGCCAAACGGCCCGACGCGGTCGGGTTTCCCAACCCGATCAGCCGCGACGGCGACGGGTGGCGCGCGGACATCGACCTGCCGCCCGGGGTGACCGCCGGCGACGTGATCGCGAAGCGGGAAGAGCTGTCCTCGGGGCTTCGGCGGCAGCTCGGCTGTGTGTGGCCGGAAGGCGACATGAGCGTCCACGAAGGCCGGTTGGTGCTGTGGGTCGGGGACAAGGACATGGCCAGGTCCAAGCAGCCCGTGTGGCCGCTGGGCAAGCCGGGCGCGGTGGTGGACCTGTTCCGCCCCCAGCCCTTCGGCACCGATCAGCGGGGCCGGTGGGTGCCGGTGACGCTGATGTTCGCGTCCGTGGTGATCGGCGCGATGCCCCGCATGGGTAAGACGGTCACGCTGCGGGAACTGATGCTCATGGCCGCGCTGGACCCGCGCGCGGTGCTCTACAACTACGACCTGAAAGGCACCGGGGACCTCGCGCCCCTGGCGCCCGTCTCGCACGCCTACGGGGTCGGCGACGACCCTGAGGACCTGGAACGGATGGTCGTGGAGATGCGCGAGCTGCGGGAAGAGTTGCGCCGCCGCACCAAGGTGATCCGGTCGCTGCCCGAATCGGTGTGCCCGGACAACAAGGTCACCCCGGCACTGGCCGCACGGCAGGATCTACGGCTGGGGCCGATCGTGGTCGCGGTGGATGAGTGTCAGGTGTGGTTCGAGCACGCCGAGTACGGCCGGGAGCTGGAAGAGATCTGCACCGACCTGGTCAAGCGTGGCCCCGCGCTGGGTATCACGCTGATCGCGGCGACGCAGCGGCCGGATGCGAAGTCGCTGCCGACCGGGATCTCCGCGAACGCCATTCTGCGGTTCTGCCTGAAAGTGCAGGGACAGACCGAGAACGACATGGTGCTGGGCACCTCGCAGTACAAAAGCGGGGTCCGTGCCACCATGTTCGCCCGCTCCGACCGCGGCATCGGCTACCTGGCCGGCGAGGGTGACGACGCGAAGATCGTGCGCAGCGTCTACAAAGACGGCCCCGAAGCCAAAAAGATCGTGTCCGGAGCGCGGCTGCTGCGGGAGCAGGCCGGCACCATCACCGGCCACGCCGCCGGTGAATCGGTCGACATCGACGCCGAACGGCTGGACCCGCTGTCCGACACGCTCGCGGTGTTCCAGCGTGGTGAGAACAAACTCTGGTCCGACACCATCGTGACCCGCCTGGCCGAACTCCGACCCCGCTCCTACGAGGGGTGGAGCCCGGCCAACCTCGCCACCGCGCTCAAACCGCACGGAGTCAAGCCGCGCCAGGTCTGGGACACCGACCCCACCACCGGCAAGGGCAGCAACCGCAACGGCTACACCCGCGACGCCCTCACCACCGCCAAAAACAACCGAGAGTAATCAACACGGTGGGCTAGGGGTGGCCCGTGTTCTAGACCGGACCGCCCCTAGACCTAGACCCCCACCCTAGACACCCACAAACCGATGACCAGGACTCTAGGTACCTAGACCGCTCCCGCGCTGACCTGCGACATCCCGGGACATCCCCGCGTCACCCACGCCGGAAGCCCTCTAGGGCCGACCCGACCACACCCACCCGCAGATACACACAGTAACCGCCGGAAGGACCGTGTGATGGGTACCCGACTGCGCCACCTCGCCCACCTGATCGTCCGCTTCACCGCCACCTGCGCCGCCGGTTGCGGCCGACCCGTCCCCGCCGGACAGGTCATGTGCCCGGCCTGCGCCACCAAGTAACCCCGCTGAGCCGCTGCCGGGCCGGTGACCGGCCCGAGCCTCACCGGCCCGGCAGCACCCACCGTCCGTTCATTGTTCGAATCCGGAAAGGAACCCGCCGTCATGGATACCGCACACCACGCGCTCACCGACTGGGCGCTGTACCTCGCCACCATGGGCTGGCCCGTCTTCCCCATCCAGCCCGGCACCAAGATTCCCCACGGGCACCGGCAAGACCGCTGCCCCCGCACCGGCACCTGTGCCCACGGGCACCTCACCCCCGAGCAGTACGCCACCACCGACCCCGACCGCATCACCCACGCCTGGGCCACCCACCCCTGGAACATCGGCATCGCCACCGGCCCCGCCCAGCTCACCGTGCTCGACTGCGACCAGCCCAAAGACAGCAGCGACGCAGAAGATGGCGCCACCGCGCTGGCGCGCCTGGCCACCGAGCGCGGGGTCACCCTGCCCACCACCTACACCGTCACCACCCCCCGCGGCGGGCGCCACCTGTACTTCACCACCCCACCCGGCGTGACCCTGCGCAACACCAAGGGCTTGTTGGCCACCTGGCTGGACAGCCGCGCCACCGGCGGCTACGTCCTCGGACCCGGCTCGGTGCTACCCGAAGGCGGCTACGAACTCGAAGACGACACCGACCCGGTCGAACTCCCCGGCTGGTTGGTCCAGGCCCTCTCCCATCGACCCGCAGCGGCGCTCTCAGAGCGCGCTGAGAAGCCCGTGGCGCGGCCCGACGCCTGGGCCACCACCGGACTCGCCGAGGAATGCCGCGCCGTCCGAGAGGCACCCCCAGGCCACCACAACGAAGTCCTGTCCCGCGCGGCCTACCGAGTCGGGCAAATCGTCGGCGCCGGACTGCTCGACCACTTCACCGCCCGCCAAGACCTCCTCGTCGCTGCCCAACACCTCGTCACCGCCGACTGCGGATGCACCCGCGCCGAAGTCGCCCGCGTCATCGACGCCCGCCTGCCCGCCGGCATGACACAGCCCCGCCACCCCGCCACCGACGCCACGATCCGAAAGGACGCCGCATGAGCACACCCACCGCGCACGAACCGAGCAAGCTGGCGCCGGTCGCCGCGCTTGGGGCCACCCGGACCAGTCACCGCTGGGCGGAGCAGCCCGGTAACTGGGACCGGCTCAACACCCGCGCCTTGTTCGCCTCGGACAACGAGTGGGGTATTCCCAGCCTCCCAGTGGCTCGGCTCGTGCCTGCTCGGTTGGTGCCCTACACCGCCCGGCACCAGGCCACCACCGCCGCCGCCCACCGGGACCGCGAGCAGGCCGCGATCCACTTCTTCCTGGATGATTTCCGGTTCGAGACCGTGTGGACCAAGCCCGAACGCGGCCTGTCCCGCTGCGCGAGCGTCGGTGCGGCGCTGACCCCGGACTTCAGCCTCTGGGCCACCATGCCGCCCGCGATGCAGCTGTGGCAGGTCTACCGCTCCCGCTGGTGCGGCGCCTGGCTGCTGCACCACGGCATCCAGGTGGTCCCCACGGTGTCGTGGTCCACCCCGGACACCTACCGATTCGCCTTCGCCGGGATCCCGACCGGGTCGGTGGTGGCGATCTCCACCGTGGGCATCCTCCGCGACCCCGAGGCCCGCCAGCTGTTCGCCGAGGGGTTCACCGCCATGCTGCACCGGCTGGCCCCCAGCGTGGTGCTGGTCTACGGCCGGGCCCTGCCCGAGCCAGCCGCCGCCGTGGTGCCGCCCGGCACGCGGGTGCGGTACTACCCCACCCGCTGGGCCACCCACGAAGCCCACCGTGCCCGGCAACGAGCCGGGACGGCACCAACCGAGCAGGACCCGGCCGGGGGTGGTCGGTGATGGGAGGCCGAGGAGGAAAAGGCCGCGCACCCCGCCAGCCCGACCACGGCCCAGCCGAGCCACTGCTGCCACCCGAGGCCACCGCACGCCCCGAACCACCCACCGAGGAACCGGCCGAGCAGCCCCGCCCGGAACAGGGCGAGCCGTCACCAACCGAGCAGGACGACACGGGCGAGCGTGCGGACGCGGGTGGGCTGGAGTCCCGCCTGCTGGATGCCTACACCGAGCTGGCCAGCAAACCCCAGGACTGGATCCGGCTGGTCCGCCTGCGCGAGGCACTGGGCAACCCAGACCACGCCGAGCTGGACCAACTCCTGCTCAGCATGACCCGCACCGGGCTGGTGCACCTCGCCCCGGACTCCAACCGCAAGACCCTCACCGACGCCGACCACACCGCCGCCATCCGCATCGGCAGCGAACACAAACACCTCATCGCCATCGAACCCGACTACTGGGACCGCTGAGCCTCGCCGGAAGGACATCACCCGATGACCACCCACACCACGCCAACCGGCGCCGACCTGCTGACCGCACTACGCGACGCACTCACCCGCTACGTGGCCCTGCCCTCCGAGGAAGTCACCGACGCGGTGGTGCTGTGGATCGCCGCCACCCACGCACAACCCGCCTGGGCGCACGCACCCCGCCTGGTGATCCGCGCCCCCGAGCGTCGCTGCGGAAAGTCCCGCCTGCTCGACGTGGTCGAGGCCACCTGCCACGACCCACTCATCACCGTCAACGCCTCCCCCGCCGCGGTCTACCGCTCCATCACCGCCGACCCGCCCGCCCTGCTGGTCGACGAAGCCGACACCATCTTCGGCCCCAAAGCCGACCCCAACGAAGACCTCCGCGGACTGCTCAACGCCGGACACCAACGCGGCCGTCCCGCGCTGCGCTACGACGCCGCCACCTCCAAGGTGGTCACCATCCCCACCTTCGCCATGGCCGCCCTCGCCGGCATCGGCGCCATGCCCGACACCATCGAAGACCGCGCCGTCGTGGTCCACATGCGCCGCCGCACCACCGGTGAAAAGGTCGCGCCCTACCGCTCCCGCCGCGACCGCGACCCCCTCCGCACCCTGGCCGGGCAGGTCACCACCTGGCTGCGCGACAACATCACCACCCTCGAAGCCGCCGAGCCCGACATGCCCGTGGAAGACCGCGCCGCCGACACCTGGGAACCCCTCATCACCGTCGCCGACCACGCCGGCCACGACTGGCCCCACCGCGCCCGCACCGCCGCCCTAGCCCTGACCCAGGAAGCCAGCGACACCGAGGAAATGTCCGACCGGCTCCGGCTGCTCGCCGACTGCCGCACCGCCTTCGGTGACGAACTGGCCCTGCCCACCACCGAGCTGCTCTCCCGCCTGCGCGCCATACCCGAATCCCCCTGGGGTGAGTACGGCCCCACCGGACTCACCGCCATGAAAATGGGCGCCCTGCTGCGCGAATACGGCATCCGATCCGCCACCATCCGATTCCCCGGCAGCGGCCAAGCCAAGGGCTACCAACGCGCCGAGTTCACCGACGCCTGGCAGCGCTACTGCCCCCAACCCGACACCTCCCCCGGGGGAGACCCGTCCCAGCCGTACCAGGCTCAAATCCCCAGCTTAAAGCGGTACGGCTCCGCATAGCGGTACGGCTCAAGCCGTACCACCCAACAAGCCGTACCACACCTGACCAGCAAAAACGACGCTGGTACGCCTGGGACGGCACCCCCACCCCAGCGGTCAACAACGCCACCTTCCGGACCGAAGGGAGTACCCCCATGCACCGACCCATCGACCGTTTCCACCTTGCCGCCGAGGAGACATCAGCCGCATGGGCACCAAGCGTCGACACCTCACTATTGCACAGCTTTGCGAAGAACTAGCCATAGCACGATCGACTTTTTATGAATGGCGGGCTAAGGGACGCGCACCCCGTTGCATCAAACTCCCCAATGGACAGATCCGCATCCTCCGAATCGACCTGGAGTCTTGGCTCAATACCTGGGAGGCTGCCTAGTGGAAACCACTTTCGACGTTCGCGTATGGACGACGCAAGTTCGCAAGAATAAGCAAGGGAAGGTCACGAGCTACCGCGTACGCTGGCAGGTCGGCGGAGAACCGTTCGGCAAGTCGTTTTCGACTTCGACTCTCGCGGACGGATTCCGGGCACGCCTGGTGACCGCGGCACGCAACGGGGAACCGTTCTGTCTGAATACTGGACTTCCGGTATCGCAGACCAAGAATAAGACCAACAATGTGACCTGGTACCAGGCAGCATGCGAATACGCGGACATGAAATGGCCGGATTCGGCGCCGAAGTACCGCCGATCCATTGCCCAGTCACTGACGGCCATCACGGTACCGATGCTGGACGGCCGAAACCTGCCGGACCCGAAGCTGCTACGCAAAGCACTGACGACCGCGTTCAACCCCCGGAGTCGCAACGGCGAGCTGCAACCGGATATTCGACAGGCACTGACCGTCGCAGCCAAAGCGAGCAGGAACGTCTCAGAGTTGACGAACCCGGACACTCTGCGCGCCGTGCTCCGTGCTCTCGATCTGAAATTGGACGGGAATCGGGCGTCCGCGAATACGGTTCGATTGCGTCGGATCACTCTGCGGAACGCAATTGACTTCTTTATCGAGAAGAAGTATCTGGACTCGAACCCCCTACAAGGGATAAAGGTGAAGAAACGGAAGGTTGCTCTACGACAGGTCGACCCCAAGTCTGTGTGCAATCCGATGCAAGGCCGGATGCTGATCTCCGCGGTGGGAATGTCAGGGAAGCAAGGTCCACCACTGGAAGCATTCTTTGGCTCCATCTACTATGCGGCGCTACGGCCGGAAGAAGCAGGGAACCTAAAAGAAAGTAACCTTGACCTGCCGCCACCGGAGCAGGATCCAGTCACCGGCGAGGTTACCTACGGCTGGGGTGACATAAACTTGGATTCCGCACGACCAGAAATCAGCGGCGAGTGGACGGATTCCGGAGAGGCCGGCGAAGCTGGCCCGCTCAAACACCGGGAACGAGGGGTCGGCCGCCCGGTGCCCTGTCCGCCACCGCTGACCGAACTGTTCTACCGACACCTCACCAGGTTCGGTACGGCCCCAGACGGCCGGCTGTTCCGCGGAGCGCGCGACGGGGGACTGGTCAGCAGCAGCGTCTACGGGCGAGTGTGGGCCGCCGCACGCGAGCAGGTGTTCACCGCCGAGGTCGCCGCGGGGCCGCTGGCGAAGCGTCCGTACGACTTGCGAGCCGCCGCAGTCTCAACCCAGCTCAACAGTGGTGTCTCACCGATGCGGGTAGCTGAGTGGGCCGGACACAGCCTCTCAGTCCTGCTGAGGGTCTACGCGCGCTGTCTCGACGGCGGTGACCAGGCCGACAGGGCCAAGCTCCGACAGAACTTCACCAGCGGCTGAGTGCGGCCACGCATTGGCCACGGTCGGACCTAAACAGCCGGACATCGCCGGACACGGCCGGACCACACAAGATCGGCCCCGTGTCCTGTCTGTGCAGGTCACGGGGCCGATCTGGCTGGTGTGGCGGGTGAGGGATTCGAACCCCCGAAGGCAATGCCGGCTGATTTACAGTCAGCTCCCTTTGGCCGCTCGGGCAACCCGCCGGGGACCGGCGAACCGGCCGGTGAAGAGCGTACCGAACGCCGTGGCGGACCGGCGAGCGGGTATCACCAAGCTAGGCTGTGACCCATCACTATCAACCGAGCACGAGGTGTGGACACGTGGCGGATCCTTCTTTTGACGTGGTGAGCAAGGTGGACCGGCAGGAGGTGGACAACGCGCTGAACCAGGCGAGCAAGGAGCTGTCCACCCGGTTCGACTTCCGCGGCACCGGGGCCAAGGTCGAGTGGGCGGGCGAGGAGGCCGTGACGATCGAGGCCGAGACCGAGGAACGGGCGCTTGCCGCGGTGGAGGTCTTCAAGGAGAAGCTGATCAAGCGCGGGATCTCGCTGAAGGCGTTCGACGTCGGCGAGCCGGCGATGTCCGGGAAGGTCTGCAAGATCAACGGCAAGATCGTGCAGGGCATCTCCTCGGAGAAGGCCAAGCAGATCGCCAAGTACGTGCGGGACGAGGGCCCCAAGGGGGTGCAGGCGCAGATCCAGGGGGATCAGCTGCGCGTCTCCGGCAAGAAGAAGGACCACCTGCAGGACGTCATCGCCCTGCTGAAGGAGAAGGACTTCGAGATAGCCCTGCAGTTCATAAACTACCGGTGAGCAGGCCGTAACCTGGCGCGTCGCTGCCGCGCGCCGGGGGTCACTCCATGCTGTAATCGCAAGATCACTGCATGGAAGGAACATGATGCGTCGTCGTGCCAGGGTTTCCGGGTCCCTGTTCGCCCTGTTACTGCTCGCCGGCCTGGTCACGCCCGTACCCGCCGCCGCGGCCGCGGAGCGCGCCTTGCTGCACCCCGACAAGGGTGCCTACCCCAGGCTGATCCGCACGGAGCACGGCGGTTTCGGCCGGGACGGGCGGATCATCGCGTCGGTGAACAGCAGGGACGGCTGGGGAGACTACGCCGCCATCTACGAGAGCACCGACGAGGGCGAGAGCTTCCACCAGGTCGGCGAGGTGCGTGATCCGGAGGGCCGCGCGGGGATGTGCTGCGGCACGCTGTACGAGCTGCCGCAGCGGGTCGGCAGGCTGCGGGCGGGCACCCTGCTCTGGGCGGCGAGCTACGGCCTGCGGGCGGGTCCGAACCGCAGGGTCGCCATCAAGATCTGGTCCAGCAGGGACCTCGGGCGCAGCTGGTCCCTCCTCTCCGAGGGCGCGCGCTCGCACAACCACGACGGTATCTGGGAACCGGAGTTCAACGTGGACGCCGGCGGCACCCTCTGGATGCACTACGCCGACGAGACCGAGGCACCGCGCTACGCCCAGGTCCTCAACCGGGTCGCCTCGAACGACGGTGTCCACTGGGGCACCAAGCAACGCACGATGGCCATCCCCCCGCACCCGGTCCGCCCGGGTATGCCCGTCGTGCGCAGGTTGCCGGACGGCCGGTACTACTTCGGGTACGAGATCTGCAACTTCGCCGACCACTACTGCGATCCGTACTACAAGATCTCCACGGACGGGGCGAACTTCGGTGATCCGGCCGCGCCCGGCACGCAGATCACCACCGCGGAGGGCCACCACTTCGAGCACGCCCAGACGGTCACCCTCTTCCCCGGACCGAACGGGGTCCGGCTGGTGATGGTCGGCCAGATCTACGTCACCGACGGCGGCAAGCCGCTACCGGGCAACGGGAGGACACTGCTGATCAACGACCGGCTCGGCGCGGGGCCCTGGCATCCGCGGCCGGCGCCGGTCCACGTGCGGAAGCCGTTCAACAACCCCTGCCCGAACTACAGTTCCACCCTGCTGCCGGTGGACGACGGCAAGAACGTGTTGCAGATCGCGGCCGAGTACGACCCGGACGGGGTGTGCCGCGCGTACTTCGGCAAGGGGCCGCTCGCCTGACGGGGCGTCCCCTCGCCGACCCCCCAGCTCGTGGCTGATCCGGGCCGATGGTGCCACGGACGGGTGAGGGAGCCGCTACGGTGGCATCCGGAGGGTCCACGGGAGGAGCGGCACATGAAGGGCATCGTCCTGGCAGGCGGGAGCGGCACCCGGCTGCACCCGATCACCCAAGCGGTCTCCAAACAGCTGCTGCCGGTCTACGACAAGCCGATGATCTACTACCCGCTCTCGGTGCTGATGCTCGCCGGTATCCGGGAGATCCTGATCATCTCCACCCCGACCGACCTGCCGAACTTCCGCCGGCTGCTCGGTGACGGCGGGCAGTGGGGACTGGAGTTCGGTTACGCCGAGCAACCGAGCCCGAACGGCCTGGCCGAGGCGTTCGTGATCGGCGCGGACTTCGTCGGTGACCAGGACGTGGCGCTGGTGCTCGGCGACAACATCTTCTACGGCCAGGGGTTCGGCGGGCGGCTGCGGCAGGAGGTGTCCGCCCTGGACGGCTGCACGCTGTTCGGTTACCCGGTGCGGGATCCGCAACGCTACGGCGTCGGCGAGGTGGACGGCACCGGCAGGCTGGTCGCCATCGAGGAGAAGCCGGCGCGGCCCCGGTCCAACAAAGCCATCACCGGCCTCTACTTCTACGACCGGCAGGTGGTGGACATCGCCCGGTCACTGCGCCCCTCCACCCGTGGCGAGTTGGAGATCACCGACGTCAACCGCGCCTATCTCGAGCAGGACCGCGCCCGGCTGGTCGACCTCGGCCGCGGGTTCGCCTGGCTGGACACCGGAACGCACGACTCGCTACTGGAGGCCGCCCAGTTCGTGCAGGTGCTGGAGCATCGCACGGGGATCAGGATCGCCTGCGTCGAGGAGGTCGCGCTGCAGATGGGCTACATCACCGCGGACGAGTGTCATGCCCTCGGCAGCAAACTGGCCAAGTCGGGCTACGGCGAGTACGTGATGAACGTGGCTGCCGCCGCGGGCGCGACCGGCTGAACCGGGTCAGCGGCGCCCCATCTCCTCCAGCCTGCGGATCCGGTCCGCCATCGGCGGGTGCGTGGAGAACAGCCGGGACAGCCGCTCACCCGGCCGGAACGGGTTCGCGATCATCAGATGTGACTGGGATACCACCTTCGGCTCGGGCGCGAGCGGCGCGGCGCGGGTGCCCTGCTCCAGCTTGCGCAACGCCGAGGCCAGGCCAAGAGGGTCCCCGGTCAGCTCGGCACCGGACGCGTCCGCCTGGTACTCACGCGAACGACTGACACCCATCTTGACGATTCCGGCGGCGATCGGGCCGATCAGCACCAGGAGCAACGCCACCAGCGGGTTGCCGCCCTCCCGGTTGGAGCCGCCGAACATCGTGGTGAACATGGCGATATTCGCCACCACGCTCACCACGCTGGCCAGCGCGCCCGCCACGCAGGAAATCAGGATGTCCCGGTTGTAGACGTGCGACAGCTCGTGCCCGAGCACGGCGCGCAATTCGCGCTCGTCCAGGATGGCGAGGATTCCGGTGGTGCAGCACACCGCGGCATTGCGCGGGTTGCGCCCGGTCGCGAACGCGTTGGGTGCCTGGGTGGGGCTGACGTAGAGCTGGGGCATCGGCTGGCGGGCCGTGGTGGCCAACTCCCGCACGATCCGGTACATGGCGGGCTGCTCGGCCTGGGACACCGGCCGCGCCCGCATGGCCTTCAACGCGAGCTTGTCCGAGTTGAAATAGGCGTAGGCATTCATTCCGAGCGCCACAACCAGGCCGATGAACAGCGCCCCCCTGCCGAAAAAGGCACTTATTCCGACGATGATCGCGCTGAGCAGACCGAGCAACAGCGCGGTCTTCAGACCATTCTTATGGCTGTGCACTCTGCTCCTTCCTCCAATTCCGTGGCGCTCCCACCTGGGCCAACGCTCGCCACCGGAGAAAAGTTCCACGCCGAATGGTCGTCGCCGGTACCCCACCCGGCGCCCGTGCACAACGACCACACGGGACGCTCCGCCGTGTTCATCCCGCGTTGTGCTACGGATCACGTTAGGCTCAAAACGGAAATCTCGCACGAGACCCGTCGGGGGGAACGATGCGTACAGCCACACGCTCGCTGATCATCGGCGCCGCGGCCGTACTGGCCTGCGCCGTGCCGGCAGGGCAGGCCGCCGCGGCCGAGGTCGTCACCATCCCGGTCGGGGACCGGCCGACCGCGGTGGCGGTGAACTCCGCCACGAACACCGTCTACGTCGCCGACGCGGGCGGCGGCACGGTCACCATCGTGGACGGCGACCACGATCAGGTACGCGACACCGTTTCGCTCGGCTCCACCGTGACCGACATCGCGGTGAACCAGGTCACCAACCGAGTCTACGCGAGCAACCGGGCGGGGGGCAGCGTCTCGGTGCTGGACGGCGACACCGGCGCGGTGCTCACCACCATCGCCGCCGGGCGCGGGACGGCGGTACTGGGCGTGGACGAGGCGACCGATCGGGTCTACGCCGCCAGCGCGACCACCGGGGACATCGCCGTGATCGAGGGGGACACCGGCGCGGTCACCGCCACGGTGCCGGGCCACCGGCTGCGGCCCGCCGGGATGGCCGTGGACTCCGGCCGCGAAACCGTGTACGTCACCGGGGAGACCACCGACGAGCTCGTCCCACTCGACGTGGTCACCAACACCTCCGCGGAGGGTGTCCGGATCGGCAGGGCCCCGGCCGGCGTGGGGGTGCATGAGGCGAGCAACACGATCTACGTCGCCAACGCCGGGATTCATCACCTGTCCGTGGTGGACGGCTCCTCCCGGACCGAGCGCGAGACCATCCTGCTGCGCAGCGCGGGCTCCGCGATCGCGGTGCACCAGCGAACGCACACGGTCTACACCAACGGCGGGCCGAACGGGCTGGCGCGGATCGACGGCTCGGGCGGTGAGCTGGTGGACGAGCTCTCGCTCGGCATCAACCCCGGCGGAGTCGCGGTCAGCCAGCACACCGGGGCCGTGTACGTCACCGACCCGTTACACGACTCCCTGATGGTCGTGACCGAGTTCTGAACCCCGCCGAGCCGATCGTGCCGCGCGTTCAGACCGACGTTGAACCGGGGACCTGGAGTAACTCCGGTGCTACGTTCGGAAACCGGGACATCCATCCACCCGAACGCGAAGGCTGCACATGAGACTTGGGGTACAGATTCCCGACTTCACCTGGCCGAACGGGCCCACCAGGCTGGGCGCCGAACTCGCCGAGGTCGCCCGCGCCGTGGACGAGGCGGGGTTCGACTACCTGGCCGTCATGGACCACTTCTTCCAGATCCCGGTCGTCGGCCCCGCCGAGAACGACATGCTGGAGGCCTACACCACGCTCGGCTACCTGGCCGCGCACACCGAACGCGTCAGGCTGCTCACCGTGATCACCGGTACCTTCTACCGGCATCCCGGCCTGCTGGCCAAGGCCGTGACCACCCTGGACGTACTGTCCGGCGGCCGCGCCATCCTCGGGATCGGGGCGGGCTGGAACGAGGAGGAGTCCCGCGGGCTCGGCTTCCCCTACCCCCCGACGCGGGAGCGTTTCGAGCTGCTCGAGGACGCACTGCGGTACTGCCTGCGCATGTGGTCGGGCTCCGACGAGGGGTTCAACGGCAAGCATGTCCGGGCCGAGCGGCTGCTGAACGTGCCGCAGGCGCTCAGCAGGCCGCATCCGCCGATCATGGTCGGTGGCGGTGGGGAGAAGAAGACCCTGCGCATGGTGGCCGAGTACGGGCAGGCCTGCAACATCTTCAACACCCCGGAGCTGGAACACAAGCTGGACGTGCTCCGCAGGCACTGCGACGACCTCGGTCGCGACTACGCCGAGATCACCAAGACCGTCTACCAGCCGCTGGACATCGGCGCGAACGGGGAGAAAGCGGCCGAACTGCTCACCGAGCTGCGCCGGCTCGCCGAGCTGGGGGTGGACGCGGCGATCGGTTACGTGCCGAACGTCCACCAGACCGCCCAGCTTGAGCGGTTCCGCTCGGACATCATCCCGGCGGCGGCCGCGCTGTAGGACGATGGAGCCGTGACCGAGCACGGCTACCAGCTGCGCGGGGGACGGCAACCCGATGTCGCCGCCCTCGCGCACCTCCTCGCCCACCACGACATCGAGCATCCGGACGGCGGCGAGCTGTCCGAGCCGCTGCTCTTTCTCGCCTCCGGCGGGATCGGCGCGGGCTATCGGCTGTGGGACATGGCCCGCGACGGCGGCAAACCACTACGCCTGGGCTTTCGCTTCCGGCACGAGGAGCCCCGGCGGTGGTTGAAGTCCACAGTAGACCGGCTCGGCCTGCCGGCCGAGTGGCACACCGGCACCGCCCGCGCCGCGGCGAAACGCCTGTCCGCCCTGCTGGCCGAGGGTGTACCCACGCTGGTCCTGCCCGACCGCGCCCGGATCGGCTACTGGCACCTGCCGGACGAGTCGGCGGACGGTGAGCACTTCGTCGTCGCCTACGCGCAGCACGACGACCGGATTCACCTCGACGACCGCAACCTGGCCCCGCTGACCGTCGAGCGGGCAACGCTGACCGCGGCCACCCGGGCCGCCGCCGAACGCAACCTGCTGGCCACGATCCGGCCGCAACCACTGACCGGGGACCGGCTCGCCGCGGCCGTGCGCGGCGGCCTCACCGACTGCGCCAAGCAGCTCTCCGCCACGCTGCCGGTGTGGACCAGATGGGCCACCCTGATGACCGACGAGCGAGCGGCCGCCGGTTGGCCGACGGTGTTCGCCGACCGGCGCGGGCTGGTGAGCGCGCTGCTGGCCATCTGGACCGCGATCGACCCGGAAGGGATCGGCGGCGGGCACCTGCGGGACCTGTTCGCCGACGGCCTCGCCGAGGCGGCCACCCTGCTGGGCATATCCGAACTGGACGGCCAGGCGGGCGGCTGGCGAAAGGTCGCCGCGGCCTGGCAGGACTTCGCCGACACCGCGCTGGACCCGGGCGTCCCGGAGTTCCGGTGGATGCGCGGTCTGGTCCGTACCGTGCGGCAGGGAGTGACCGCGGGGGACGAGGGGCAACAGGCCGCCGCCGAGGCCGGTGCCGAGCTGGCCCGCCTGCACAGGCACTACGACGAGGAGAGCCCGTTCACCGCCGGGCAGGCCGCCGCGCTGCTGCGCGACCTCGGCCGCGGGCTGCGCGAGGTGCACGCCGCCGAGCATGCCGCGCTGGAGGAGCTCATGGTCGCCCTCGGCCGGTGACCCCGGCGCCGCGCGGCGAGCACAGTGGACAGTCCGGTGATCCGGCTGTGATCCACGTTCCATCCGGGTTGACCTCGAGTGCGCTCGAGGTACCAGCCTGGTCGGTGGCGGCGCGGTGGAACAAACCGGCGCGCCACCACGCTGAACGGTCCGAGGACGTGTTGATCACCCAAGCCCGGAAGGTCGCCATGGACAACGTCGCGCTGAATGACGCGCCCCGCAGCCGAGCCGCACCGCCACCAACCGGCGAACCCGGGCGGGCCGAACGGGTCCGGGTGATCTTCGTACTCGGCGCGCTGATCGCGTTGGGCCCACTGACCATCGACATGTACCTTCCGGCGTTGCCCTCGATTTCCGAGGATCTCGACGCGTCCTCATCCGTCGTTCAGCTGACGCTCACCGGAACGTTGGTCGGCCTGGGTGTCGGCCAGTTGCTGGTCGGACCGCTCTCCGACGCGCTGGGCAGGCGCCGCCCGCTGATCGGCGGCGCGATCCTGCACGTCCTCGCGTCCGTGCTGTGCGCGATCGCCCCGAGCATCGCCGTACTCGGCGTGCTCCGCGCACTGCAGGGGGTCGGTGCGGCCGCGGCGATGGTGGTGGCACTGGCCGTGGTGCGGGACCTCTACACCGGCAATGCCGCGGCCACCGCGCTGTCCCGGCTGATGCTGGTGATGGGTGCGGCGCCGATCCTGGCGCCGACGCTGGGCAGCGCGATCCTGGTCGCCGGCTCGTGGCGGGGGATCTTCGCCGGGCTCGCCGCGCTCGGCGTGGTGCTGATGCTGGTCGCGATGTTCGCGCTGAAGGAGACCCTGCCGCCGGAACGCCGACGGGCCGCGGGGGTGCTTCCGGTGCTGCGCACGTATGGCTCGCTGCTGCGGGACCGGGAGTTCGTGGTGCTGGCGCTGGTGGCGGCGCTGGGGATGTCCGCGCTGTTCTCCTACATCTCCGGTGCGTCCTTCGTGCTGCAGGAGCAGTACGGCCTGAACCAGCAGGAGTTCGCGATCACCTTCGGGATCGGGGCGGTGGCGATCATCGGCGCCGCCCAGTTCAACGTGCCGCTGCTGAACAGGTTCACCCCGCGCCGGATCGTCGTGTTCGCGCTCATGGCGGCGGTGATCTCGGGGCTGGTGCTCACCATGCTTGCCGCGACCGGGACGGGCGGCCTGCTCGGCTTCGTGATCCCGCTGCTGTTCGTACTCGGCTCGGTCGGCTTCGTGCTGCCGAACGCACCCGCGCTGGCACTGTCCCGGCACGGCGAGGCGGCCGGGGCCGCGGCCGCCATGCTCGGTGCGGCCCAGTTCGGGCTGGGCGCGCTGATCGCCCCGCTGGTGGGCGCGCTCGGCAACGACGGCCCGGCGATGGCGATCACCATGACCGGTGGCTCGGCGGTCGCGCTGGCGGCGCTCACCACGGTGGTCATCCGCGCCCGGCGTCAACCGGCCCTCGCCGTCTGACCCGCGGGTGCCCTGAACGCCACGTTCCGGGCGTTAGATGCCGCGAACGTGGCGTTCGAGACGTCTGACGTCTCGAACGCCACGTTCAGCGCATCGCGCGGGCTAGGGCTCGGGCAAGCAGGCCGCGGGGGCCGAGAAGCAGGGCGAGCAGGAAGCAGGCCACGCTGCTCAGGCCGATAGTGCCCGCGATGGAGCTGTTCAGCCCGACCGCGATCCGTTGCCCGGCGATGGAGGCGACCCAACCGAGGAGGATCGCCACGACCAGCATCGGGCCGAGCCTCCTGGTCAGCAGCCTGGCGGTGACCGCGGGGACGATGAAGAAGGTCACCACCAGGATCGCACCCACACTGTCGAAGGCGACCACCGCCAGACCCGCGACGGCGATCAGCAGCACCTGCCCCATCACCCGCCCGCGCAGCCCGGCCAGCTCGGCGAACTCCGGGTCGAAGGTGCCGGCCTGCAGGGGCCGCCAGCACACCAGTACCAGCAGTACCGCGGCCAGGGCGGCGATGCCGGTGGTGATCAGCGACCGGGGCAGCGGGGTGCCGAGGACATCGACGGTGCGCAGCGGGGCGAAGGTGATCTCACCGTAGATCGCCGCGTCCAGGTCGATGTGCACCCCGGCGGCGAACTGGCCGATGCCCAGCACCCCGAGGGAGAACAACGCGGGGAAGATCAGCGCGAGCGCGGCGTCCGAGGGGACGAGGCCGGTGCGCCGCAGCCACTCGAACCCCAGCACGCAGAGCACGCCGAACGCGGTCGCGCCGAGGATGGTCAGCGGGGTGGCCCGCTGCCCGGACAGCAGGAACACCAGCACGATCCCGGGCAGCACCGCGTGGCTCACCGCGTCCGGCAGCAAGGACTGCCGCCGCAGCACGAGGAAGCTGCCGAGCACCGCACAGCCGGTGGACAGCAGCCCGCCGATCAGGATGATCATCATGCCGTCGGCCGTCATGCGCGTGCCGCCCTCCCCCGGCGTCGCCGGAGCCGGGCCAGCATGCCGCGCCGTGGCGCGAGCACCACCGACAGCACGGCGACGGCGGTCGCCAGCAACACGATCACCGGGCCGGCCGGCAGCTCGGCCTTGCCGGAGAGCACGCCGCCGGTCGCACCGGCCGCCGCGCCGATCACCCCGGACAGCGGCACCATGCCGGACAGCTTCCTGGTCAGCTGGCGGGCCGCCACCGCGGGCGCCACCAGCAGGGCCACCATCAGGATGGCGCCCACCGTGCGGACGCCCAGCACCACCGCGACCACCAGCAGCGCGGTGCTCGCGATGTCCACCGCGCGAGCGGGGATTCCGGCCACGGCGCTGAACCCGGGATCGAAGGTGGCGCAGCGCAGCACCCGGAACCAGACCACGACCGCGGCCAGCGCCAGCCCGCCGAGCACCAGCGCGAACAGGATGTCCCGCCGCACCATGCCGGCGGCCTGGCCGAGCAGGTAGGAGTTCAGCCCGGACTGCCTGCTGTTCCCGGTACCGGCCAGCTGGGTCAGCAGCACGATCCCCAGGGTCAGCGACATCGAGAGCACCACGCCGATCGCCGCGTCCGGGCGCAGCCTGCCGGTCCGCTCGAGGCCGATCATCGCCAGGGCCGCCGCCGCGGCCGAGGCGGCCCCGCCGAGCAGCAGCAGTTCCGGCGTCTTCGTTCCGGTGAGGATGAACGCGAGCACGACGCCGGGCAGCGTGCCGTGACTCATCGCGTCGCCGAACATGCTGCGCCGGCGCAGTACCGCGAACGGGCCCAGCGCCCCCGCGACGAAGCCGAGCACCGCGGTGCCGACCACCACCACGGCGTCCGGGTAGGAAAGCGGTAACGCGTTCAGCAGCCAGTCGATCACGCGAGCGCCCTCGCGGAAAGCGGCGCGATCCCGTAGGCCCGCTCGAGGTGTTCCGGGGTGAGCACCTCCGCCGCCGCTCCCTCGGCGATCACCGCGCCCGCCAGCAGGACGGCGTGGTCGAATCGCTCCAGCACGGTGCGCAGGTCGTGGTGCACGGCGATCACCGAGCCGCCCAGGGCGCACAGCTCGCCGAGCAGGTCCAGCAGGGTGGCCTCGGTACGCGCGTCCACCGCGGTGAACGGCTCGTCCAGCACCAGCAGGTCGGCCTGCTGCGCCAGCGCCCTGGCCAGGAACACCCGCTGCCGCTGGCCACCGGAGAGCTCGTCGATCGGCTCCCGCGCGAGATCGGTGACGCCCACCTTGTCCATCGCGGCGGCCACCAGCTCGTCATCGGCCGGGGTGAGCCCGCGGAACCACCCGCGATGCGGGTAGCGACCCATCTCGACCACCTGGACCGCGGTGATCGGGAAGTCGCTCGCCACCGCGTCGGCCTGCGGGATGTAGGCCACCCGGCGGCGTACCCGCTTCAGCGGTTCGCCGAGCAGCCGCACGCTGCCGCGGACCGCGGGCACCAGCCCGAGCGCCGCCTTGACCACAGTCGACTTCCCGGCGCCGTTCGGGCCGACCACCGCGGCCAGTCGCCCGGCCGGGATGTCCAGGTCGATGCCGGACAGCACCGGCTTGCCGCCGTAGGACGCGCTCACCCCGCGCAGGGTCAGTGCACTGCTCATCGCAACCCCTCGACCAGCCGGTCGGCATTGGCCCGCACCATGCCGAGATAGCTCCCTTCCGGGGTGCCGTCATCGCCCGCGGCGTCGGAGAACAGCTCGCCACCGATCCGCACCTCGCCACCCCGCTGGCGGACCGCGGCCAGCACGGCTTCCAGGGTCTGCCGCGGCACGCTGGACTCCAGGAACACCGAACGCACCCCGCTGGCCATGACCTCGCCCGCCACCCGACCGATATCGGCGGTGCTCGCCTCCTCCTCGGTCGAGATGCCCTGGATGGCGACCACCTCCATGCCGAAGGCCCTGCCGAAGTACCGGAAGGCGTCGTGCGAGGTCACCAGCTGCCGGTGGGCGGGCGGGATCCGGCCGAGCCGGGCGCGGATGTCCTCGCCCAGGCCGAGGACCCGCTCCCGGTAGGCCGCGCCGCGCCGCTGGTAGTCCCGCGCGTTGGCCGGGTCGATGCGGGCCAGCTCGGCCTCGATGGCGTCCACGACGTATGCCCACAGCCGCGGGTCGAACCAGATGTGCGGGTCATGCTCCTCCCCGCTCGGCGCGCCCTCGGCCGGGTCGAGCAGCAGTTCCTCCGGAACCTGCTCGCCCGCGAACAGCACCGGCTTGGACCGCGCGATGTCCTCGAGGGTCCGCTCCATGGAGCCTTCGAGGAAGAGCCCGATCGCGATCACCGCGTCGGCCTGGCGCAGCTGCGCCAGGTCCCCGGCCTTGGCCTGGTACAGGTGTGGATCCACCCCCGGCCCCATCAACCGGACGGTGCGCACGTCCTCCCCACCGATCCGGCGCACGGTGTCGTCGAGGAAGTTCGTCGTGGTGACCACACGCAACCGATCCCCGGTCGCGCCGGGGCCGGGGTCGGCCCGCACGGCGTAGCCGAGGGCACCGCCGAACGCCAGGACGAACACGGCGCCGAAGGCGACGAGCGACCACCGGTCCCTGCGCCGCGCCCGGCGCCGTTCCGCAACCGCCGCATTCATGCCGTCCAGGTAAGCACGACCGAGTTCGCCAGGGCAATGACTGGTTTTCGTCTTGCCGAACACATCACAACGTCTTACCCAAAGTCGTGCCGTACCCGCACTCGCGGCGGTGTCGGGACGTTACTTGCGCAGCTCCATCGTGCAGCACTTCGGGCCGCCACCGGACTTGCGCAACTCGGAGATGCCCACCAGCACCGGCTCGTAGCCGATCCGGGCCAGCCGGTCGGCCAGCCCGGTCGCCTCGGCGGGCAGCACCACGTTGCGGCCGTCGGACACGCCGTTCAGCCCGAGCACGGCGGCGTCATCGGCGTCGGCGAGCACGGCGTCCGGGAACAGCCTGGCGAGCACCCGGCGCGAGCCGGCGGAGAACGCATCCGGGTAGTAGGCCACCTGGGCGGGCGCGGCGTCGGTCGCCTCGGCGAGCACGAACAACGCGGTGTCCAGGTGGTAGTAGCGGGGGTCGGTCAGGGTCAGGGACACCACCGGGACGCCGAGCGCCTCCTGCGCCTCGGCGTGTGCCGCCGGGTCGGTGCGGAAGCCGGCACCGGCCAGCAGCAGCCTCCCGGTCCAGGCGAAGTCGCCCTCGGCCTCGTTGATCTTGGTCGGCATGGTGATGTCGCGGTAGCCGCGCTCGAGGAACCAGCGCCGGAAGTGCTCGGCCTCGGCGGCCCGCTCGGCCGCCCGGAACCGGGCGCCGAGCACCCGGCCGTCCACCACGGTCCCGGAGTTCGCGGCGAAGACCATATCCGGGAGCCCGGGCTGCGGCTCGATCTCGTCCACGGTGTGCCCGAGCCTGCGGTAGGTGTCCCTGAGCTCGGACCACTGGGCCAGTGCCAGCTCACGGTCCACCGGCCGGCTGGGGTCCATCCACGGGTTGATCGCGTAGTTCACCGCGAAGTAATGCGGCGCGCACATAAGGTAACGACGGGTTGTCGGAACTCGGCCGAACATCGGATCAAGGGCAGCATCAGCCGTCATAGATCGAATCTATGGTGCGAGATGTACGCAAGCAATCGCTGTGCCTTGCGTGTTCGCGTGCTAAATATTGCATGTGAACACGTTGGACCAGCGAATCATTTCATGCCTCGTGGCGAACGCCCGCTCCAGCTACGCGGACATCGGCAAACTCGTCGGGTTGTCCGCCCCGGCGGTGAAACGCCGGGTGGACCGGCTGCTGGAGTCCGGGGTGCTGCGCGGGTTCACCGCGGTCGTCGACCCGGAGGCGCTCGGCTGGGGCACCGAGGCCTTCGTCGAGATGCACTGCAAGGGCAACATCCAGCCGGCCCGCATCCGCGCCCGGCTGGAGCCGTTGCCCGAGGTCGTGGCCGCCTACACCGTGTCAGGGGCGGCGGACGCGATCGTGCACCTGCGCGCCGCCGACATCCACCACCTGGAGACCGCGCTCGAGCGGCTACGCGGGCTGGAGATCGTCGAACGGACCGTCTCGACGGTCGTGCTGTCCACACTGTTGGAAAGATCCCCCAACCCGGAACATTGAGAGCATCATGGGGCCTATGGGGCGTACGACAGACCGAATACACACCGAGCGGGTCGGGGGAACCGCCGTTCTCACCGTCGATGCCCCCGACCAGCGCAACGCGCTCACCCTGGAACTGTCCGCACAGCTGGCCGGCGCCGTGCGGGAGGCGGAACGGGACCCCGAGGTGCACGCGCTGGTGCTCACCGGCACCCCGCCCGCGTTCTGCGCGGGCGCCAACCTGAGCGCGCTCGGTGAGGCGAACGAGGAGGCGCTGCGCGCGATCTACCAGGGCTTTCTCGCGGTCGCCCAGTGCGAACTGCCCACCGTGGCCGCGGTCGGCGGCGCCGCGGTCGGCGCGGGCCTGAACCTCGCGCTCGCCGCCGATGTGCGGCTGGCGGGCCCGGACGCCCGGTTCGACGCCCGTTTCCTGCAACTCGGCCTGCACCCCGGTGGCGGGATGACCTGGATGCTGCAGCGTGCGGTGGGTACCCAGCAGGCCACGGCGATGACCCTGTTCGGGGAGGTGCTGGACGCCGAGGCCGCCACCCGGGCCGGGCTGGTGCTGCGCACGGTCCCCGGCGACCACCGCGAACTGCTGGACGCCGCGCTCGCACTGACCCGGCCCGCGGCCGAGGCGCCCCGGCACCTGGTGACCGCCGTCAAAGATTCGATGCGCCGCACGCGTGCGATGGACAAGCACGCCGAGGCAGTTAGCCTCGAACTGATCCAGCAGCTGAACTCGCTGGAGTCGCCGGAGTTCGCCGCCAAAGTCGCGGCCTGGCGGGAGGCGAGCACCCGTCAATAGGAACATGTTCTACTTCTGAGGGGAGACGGGCTTCACAGCGGACAGCGGAAGTTAACCGTTACCATGAGTTACAGGTAAGTCGGGTCACACCGGCGCACGATTCGAGCAAAACACCAAGTAATCTCGAGGTATACACGGGAAGTGTGTCGGTCGGGACCACGACGCGGGCAGCAGAGAGGGACTCCCTGAGCATGAGCGATGACGAGCGAAGCGAGGAATCGCTCCGTTTGACGCCGGCAAGCGCGAACGGCAACGGAACCGGGCCGGGCTCGGCGACACTCCAGGCGGACCGGCCGACCGAGGTCAACCAGCTCGACCGGGTGGTCATCCGGTTCGCGGGCGACTCCGGTGACGGGATGCAGCTCACCGGCGACCGGTTCACCTCCGAGGCGGCGGCCTTCGGCAACGACCTCGCGACCCTGCCCAACTTCCCCGCGGAGATCCGGGCGCCACAGGGCACCATTCCCGGCGTCTCCAGCTTCCAGGTGCACTTCGCCGACTACGACATTCTCACGCCGGGCGACCGGCCGGATGTGCTGGTGGCGATGAACCCGGCCGCGCTGAAGGCGAACGTCGCCGACGTCCCGCGTGGTGGGACGATCATCGTGAACACCGACGAGTTCACCAAGCGAAACATCGGCAAGGTCGGCTACGCCAGCGACCCGCTCGAGGACGACTCGCTGTCCGCCTTCGAGGTGCACCGGGTGGCGATGTCCACCCTGACCAAGGGCGCGCTGGCGGAGACCGGGCTGAGCAAGAAGGACGCCGAGCGGGCGAAGAACATGTTCGCCCTCGGCCTGCTCTCCTGGATGTACCACCGGCCCACCGAGGGCACCGAACGGTTCCTGCGGGAGAAGTTCGCCAAGAAGCCGGAGATCGCCGACGCGAACATCCTCGCCTTCCGGGCAGGCTGGAACTACGGCGAGACCACCGAGTCCTTCGGCACCACCTTCGAGGTGGCCCCGGCCAAGCTGGCGCCGGGCACCTACCGGCAGATCACCGGCAACGCCGCGCTGGCCTACGGGATCGTCGCCTCCGGCCAGCAGTCCGGGCTGCCGATCCTGCTCGGCACCTACCCGATCACCCCGGCCTCGGACGTGCTGCACGAACTGTCCAAGCACAAGAACTTCGGGATCACCACCTTTCAGGCGGAGGACGAGATCGCCGGCGTCGGCGCCGCGCTGGGCGCGTCCTACGGCGGGGCGCTCGGCGTGACCTCCACCTCCGGGCCGGGGGTGGCGCTGAAGTCCGAGACCATCGGGCTCGCGGTGATGACCGAGCTGCCGCTGGTGGTGCTGGACATCCAGCGCGGCGGGCCGTCCACCGGGCTGCCGACCAAGACCGAGCAGGCCGACCTGCTGCAGGCGATGTTCGGCCGCAACGGCGAGTCGCCGGTGCCGGTGGTCGCCCCCTCCACGCCCGCGGACTGCTTCGAGATCGCGCTGGAGGCCACCCGGATCGCGCTGACCTACCGCACGCCGGTGCTGCTGCTGTCCGACGGCGCCATCGCCAACGGCTCCGAACCGTGGCTGGTTCCGGATGTGCGGGACCTGCCCGACCTGCGGGTAACCTTCGCGAAGGAGCCGAACGCCACCGATGACTCCGGTGAGTTCTGGCCCTATATCCGGGACCCGGAGACCCTGGCCAGGGCGTGGGCGGTGCCAGGAACCCCCGACCTGCAGCACCGTATAGGCGGGCTGGAGAAGGCGGACAACACCGGGCACATCTCCTACGACCCGGACAACCACGACCGGATGGTGCGGCTGCGGCAGGCCAAGGTGGACGGCGTCGAGGTGCCGGACGTCGTGGTCGACGATCCCAGCGGCGGCGACGCGCGCGTGCTGGCGCTGGGCTGGGGCTCGACCTACGGGCCGATCGGCGCCGCCTGCCGCCGGGTACGCAAGCAGGGGATGCCGATCGCGCAGGCGCATCTGCGGCACCTGAACCCGCTGCCCGCGAACCTCGGCGAGGTCCTGCGCTCCTACGACACCGTGGTGCTGCCGGAGATGAACCTCGGCCAGCTCGCCACCCTGCTGCGGGCGAAGTACCTGGTCGACATCCGCTCCTACAACAAGGTGGCCGGCCTGCCGTTCAAGGCCGAAGAACTGCAAGGCGTGTTCACCGACATCATCACCGCAACCACCGAGGAGGCGGCCAAGTGACTGCGACCGACCTCGGGCTGCCGACGCTCGGCGGCCTGGAGGGTGTCCCCACCACCGAGGAACCGCAGAAGGCCAAGGACTACAAGTCCGACCAGGAAGTGCGCTGGTGCCCTGGCTGCGGCGACTACGTCGTGCTGAACACGATCCAGTCCTTTCTGCCGCAGCTGGGGCTCAAGCGGGAGAACATCGTGTTCGTCTCCGGGATCGGCTGCTCCAGCCGCTTCCCGTACTACATGAACACCTACGGGATGCACTCCATCCACGGGCGGGCCCCTGCCATCGCCACCGGGCTGGCCACCACCCGGCCGGACCTTTCGGTGTGGGTGGTCACCGGGGACGGCGACGCGCTGTCCATCGGTGGCAACCACCTGGTACACACCCTGCGCCGGAACGTGAACCTGAAGATCCTGCTGTTCAACAACCGGATCTACGGGCTGACCAAGGGCCAGTACTCGCCCACCTCCGACCAGGGGATGGTCACCAAGTCCACCCCGATGGGCTCGCTGGACACCCCGTTCAACCCGGTGTCGCTCGCGCTCGGTGCCGAGGCGACCTTCGTCGGCCGGGCCATGGACTCCGACCGCAAGGGCCTGACCGAGGTGCTCACCGCGGCCGCCCAGCACCGTGGCTCGGCGCTGGTGGAGATCTACCAGAACTGCCCGATCTTCAACGACGGCGCCTTCGACGTGCTCAAGGACGCCGAGGAGAGCGCGCGGCGGCTCATCCCGCTCAGTGCGGGCGAGCCGATCCGGTTCGGGCCGGAGGGTGAGTACGGCGTCACCCGTAGCGCGTGGGGCGGGGTGGAGGTCGCCAAGGTCAGCGAGATCGGCGAGGACGGCCTGGTGGTGCACGACCCGACGATCGAGGACACCGCCTACGCCTTCGCGCTATCCCGGCTGGGCGACCAGCACCTCAACCACACCCCGACCGGGATCTTCCGGCAGGTGACCAGGCCGACCTACGACGACCTGGCCCGCACCCAGCTCGACCAGGCCCGCGAGGCCAAGGCCCCGGACCTCCAGGCCCTGCTGCGCGGCAAGGACACCTGGACCGTCACCTGACCCCGCCGGTCAGGTGAGCGGGCGGAAGCCGACGCGCTCGGCGTCGGCGGGGCTGCGGAACCACACCTCGGCGACCATGTTCGGGTAACGGGGCTCGTCCTCGGTGCAGTAACGCAGCGCGGTCACGCTCGCCTTGACCCGGAAGTCCTCCCCGGGACTACCCCCACCGGGCAGCGGCATCGCCGAACCGGGACCGAACGGACCGGAGGGCGCGGCATCTTCCTCCTGTGCCTGGGTGCGCGCGGGCGGCGGTACCGGAGCGGGCTGCTCCGTAGACTGCCCCGCCGGCACCGCGGGCTGGAACAGCGAACCGCTGTGCGTGCCCTCCACCTCGGGAGCGGGTTCCCGCCGGGACACCGCACGCATGGAGGGCTGGATCGGCTCCGGTGGGTCGAACCCGCCCCGGGGCACCTCCCGCGGCTGCCGCTTGGGCAGCACCTGCGTGGTGTCCGGCTCGCTCGGCGTCTCGGCGGGTGGTTCCCCGGGCGGCTCCCCGCCCGCGTGCTGGTCCGAGTAGTCCCCGTAGTCCGTGTAGTCCGCCTGGTCGTCGTGGTCCGCCTGGTCGTCGTAAACCGGGAGCTCGGTGAACAGCGAGGTCGGCCGCTGCGACAGCGGCCCGGACTCCGGTTCGGGGGCAGGCGGGGCCGCCTCGTACCCGGCCGGTTCCTGCCGCTCGGGCTCCAGCACGGACCGGGCCTCGGTGGAGTCCCAGGCCTGCTCCTCCTCGTCGCCTGCCTGGTACGGCTGCCGCTCGTACTCCGCGCCCGGTTCGTACCCGAGGTACTGGTCCTCGTACTGGTTCTCGTACTGGTCCTGCCGGTCGCCGGATGAGAGCGGCTCCTCCTGGGACCGGTACTCGGTCGGCTCCCCGGCCCGGGCCAAGCTGTCCTGCTCAAGCCACTGCGGCTGGGGTTGCGGTTCGACGGGCCCGATGAACCGGGTGCGCTCCTCGGCGGGCACACCCGGCAGCGCCTCCGGGTCCGGCCCCGGGTCCTCCCCGGAGTATCCGCCCGCGGGCGCGTGCCGCACCAGGGTCGGCTCCGGATCCTGGCGAAGCGGGCCCGGCTCGGACCGCGACGCCGGGGCCAGCCTGCGCTCGAGCTTCGCGATCCGCGACCGCGCGGGCCGGACCAGTAGCAGCCAGGTGAGCAGGGCGCCGAGCACGAAGGCCGCCAGACTCCACAACCAAACCTGTCCGAAGATGGACATCTACGCGGTGTCTCCTTCCTGGCCCGCGGGTACTGCCGCCGCGCCGAGCGAACCGGGACGCTCAGCGGATCCGGGCGACGAGGTAGTCGGCAACCGACTCGCAGGCGTCCCGGGCGGGTGAGGCAGGAAGCGCCTCGAGCTCCGCTCGCGCGCGCCGAGCGTAGTCGGAAAGGGTGACCCGTGCGCGCTCGAGTCCGCTGGAGGAACGCAACAGCCCGAGCGCCTCCTCGACCAGCGCGTCCTCGGTCAGCGGCTCCCCGAGCAGCTCGGCCAACCTGGGCTCGGTGTCACCGTCGGCCAGCGCGTAGAGCATCGGCAGGGTGCGTACCCCCTCGCGCAGGTCGGTGCCCTGCGACTTGCCCAGCTCGGCCGAGGGCGAGGCGATGTCGATGACGTCGTCGGAGATCTGGAAAGCGGTTCCGACGAGCTGGCCGTACCGGCACAGCGCCTCGACGTACTCGGGGCGGGCACCGGAGAGCATGCCGCCGAACCGGCCCGCGGTGGCGATCAGCGAGCCGGTCTTCTGCCCGATGACGCTGAGGTAGTGCTCCACCGGATCCTCGGCACCCACCGGCCCGACGGTTTCGCGCATCTGGCCCGTCACCAGCTCGCTGAAGGTCTCGGCGATGATCCGGGCGGCGTCCGTGCCGAGGTCGGCCACCAGCCTGGACGCGTTGGCGAAGAGGAAGTCCCCGGTCAGGATCGCGATCGTGTTGTCCCAGCGGGCGTTCACGCTCTCCGCCCCGCGCCGCATGGTGGCCTCGTCCATCACGTCGTCGTGGTACAGCGTGGCCAGGTGCACCAGCTCCACCGCGGCCGCCGCGGTGACCACGGCGTCCCTTCCCGTCTCGCCGAACTGGGACGCGAGCAGGGTGAACAGCGGGCGGAAACGTTTGCCCCCTGCCTCGACCAGGTGCGACGCGGCCTCGGCCACCGCCTGCACGTCGCTGCGCACAACCTGGCGCAGCACCGTCTCGACCTCGTTCAGGCCGCCGGCCAGGTCGCTCAGCAGAGCCGGGTCGGCGATGCGCAAGCCGACCGCGGCGCGCAGCTCCTCCAGGGCGCCATCGGGCAATGACACGTCGGCTCCGCCTCTCGGCACTGGGGGTCACAGTCTCCGAAGAGCCTAATGGCACCTCCGAGCCCCCGGTTACCCGCAGGTCCACGCACCGTGGTGACGCATACCACGGGTCAGCGGGCGTGCTCGGCGAGCATGTGCGCGACTACCGCGTGCGCCTTGTCCGCTTCTCGCTCGGGCAAGGCCGGCTCGCTCAGCGTCTGAACGCCACGCTCCCCGAGAACGGTGACGCCGAAGGAGACGGTACCCGCCCGCCGGAGATCGCCATGCGGCGAAACACACAGGTGGTAAGAGCTTCCCGCCCGGGTACGAAAGGTCACCGCCGGCCTGCCCCCGAGCGTCGTTTCCGCGCGGTCCCGGAACCGCTCGGCGGGGGTGCCGCATTCCGCGGGCGAACTGTCCAGCACGCCGAAGCCGGCATCGAGCTGGACCCGGTGCCCGGCCTGCACGAAATGGCAGATCCCACGGTGCACGACCGGCTTCAGGGACGTGCCGTGTAGCCGCCGTACCGCCCCGGCGAAGGCGGCACACGCCACGTTCGGGTCAGCGCTGCCGAGGGCGAGCAGGCGGTCCACCTTTTCCGGAACCCGCACCGGCCGGGCGGGTTCGCACTCCTCGGCCGCGCCGGGCTCGTCGAGATGCACGCAGGCGCCGAGCGCTCCGGTGTCGTTCTCCTCCGGGGCGAACAGGAAACCGTCCATACCCGGGATGGCGATCAGCCTGCGCATCCCGTCCTCGGCCACCCCGCGCAGCCGCGCACAGTGGTCCTCCTGCTCGGGACCGAAGCTGACGTGCCGGTACTCGAACTCGACCACGATGCGGAAACTGAGCGGGGCGGCCATGCTGCATCCCATCGGGAGATGGGACAGCTGGTGCCGGAGCTGGTACGCCCGCTTACCGGCCAGCTCGATCGGCAGCGCCGACCACCGCTTCCGCGGCGGCCACTCGCCTACCTTGACCTCGACCGTCTCGTTGTCCCCACCCGTGACCGAGCAGGCGCGCCGCCCCGGTTCCGACTTTCCCTTCCCGAGCAACGCGCAGGTGTCCAGCGCCCCGAGCGCGGCACCCAACGCGGCGGCGTTCCGGTCCTTGGGCCGCTCGGGTGCTGATCGTTCAGGCTGCCCGGACTGAACCGCCTCGACAGGCGTTCCCTCGTCACTACAGGCCGTGTGCACCAGCAGACCCAGGCAGCAGGCCAGCAACCACCCCGCACGCTTCGTCACCGCGTTTCTCCCCGCTCCCCAGAGCTCTTGATGCTGCATTCCAGCGACAGATTCTAGGTTTTTGCCAGCAGCGAGTCATTACTTACGGCAATATTCAATCCACACAATGTTACTTTGCGTGCGGGCTGGATTCCGCTGTCAGCGGGTGCGGCAGATCCTGGTGAAGCGGGTCGACTGGCTCGGAACCCGTGCTAAC
Organism: Amycolatopsis cihanbeyliensis; assembly: GCF_006715045.1. Taxonomy (GTDB): domain Bacteria; phylum Actinomycetota; class Actinomycetes; order Mycobacteriales; family Pseudonocardiaceae; genus Amycolatopsis; species Amycolatopsis cihanbeyliensis. The sequence goes on from NZ_VFML01000001.1 coordinate 3,434,439, forward strand.
GTCGGACCGTCGAACCACGCAGCGTAGGCATCTGACGACACCGCAGGTTCGGTCGGAATGGGTTTCGGGGAGGGACCGTGACGGCGAGGAAGGCACGCGCGTCTCGTTATGCAGCGGGGGTGACCGGTGGCTGAGCAACCAGACGGAAGCGACACCACTAGCACCATCGGCTGGCTAGCCTCCGGGGTAGCCGCGGGCGTCGGCACGGCCACAACGGGCGGTGGCGCGGCCGGCGGCCCCGGCTTCGAGTACAGCCTTGACCAGCTCCGCACCCTCAAGGCCAAGTGGGAAGACCTGGCGGAAGCGTTCCGGGCGGATCAGGATCACGCCATCAACATCGCGGAGGCCGAAGGTCCGGGTGCGGAGTTCGCCAGCGAGGAGAACGCGACAATGGTCCGGAACACCGGGATGGCCCTGCTGGGCACCCTGAAGGAACGAGAGGACTACTGCTGGGCTCAGGCCGAGAAGTTCGAAGCCGCTATGGGCCAGTACGCCGCCAACGAGGACGACACCGCGGCCGAGATCAACAAGAAGGGTGGCTCGTTCCTCTGATGCGTCGCGCGACATCACTGCTCGTCACCTTGACCCTAGGAGCCATACTGGCCAGCTGCTCGGACCAGGGGGCGGGCACTCCGACCATCGCACCGACCGCTACCAGTCAGGTGTCATCCGGCACATCGGCGACGACCGGCGCACCCGCCAACGGAGCACCCAAGGTCGAGGTCCCGCTGGACATCTCCCGCTTCCAGCAAGCGCCGTGCGAGGTGCTCACGTCCGAGCAGGTCACCATGATCTTCAACGCAGAGGTGAGCCCGACATCCGACGTCAACGGCCCGTCGGGCCCCGCTTGCAGCTGGAGCGCGGGTCTCCCTACCCGTGCGAGCGTTTCCGTGATTTTCCCGAAGGTCTACGAGGGACTTGGCGCGATCTACGGCAACAAGAACAACTCCGCCTACTTCCAACCACTCGACCCGATCCAAGGATATCCGGTGGTTGCTTCCAACAAGCTGGTTGACGACCGAAACGCCGGTGCATGCAGGCTCAACGTAGGCACCAGCGATACCACGACGGCCAACGTCAACATCCAGCTGTCCGAGGACAAAGTCGGGAAGAAGGACCCGTGCCAGGCGGCGCATGATATCGCCACGATGGTGATCAGCACGATCAAGGGGGCGCAGTGATGGCGGGCAAGCTCTCGGCCGCCGAGATCTACCGGCAGATCAACGGCGGGCCTGGTCCGGAGGCGCTGTCCGTCGCGCAGCAGTCCGCCGCGGAGTTGAAGGTTCGGCTGCAAGACCGTAGGGACCAGGTGGCCGACCTGGGATTGGAAGTGCAGGAAGGCTGGAAGGGCGAGGCCGGTTCCGCCGCGGCGAACGCCGCCGCGCCGTTGGCCGATGCCAGTCAGCAGGATTCCGCTCGTGTCGGTGTCGCCGACAACGCGGTGGCCAACCAGATCGAGTCGTTCCGGCGGGCGCAGAACAGCGTGGTGCCGGTTTCGGACAAGCCACCGGAGATGACCGCGACCGGGTTGTTCGACTCGATGTCGATCGGGGACATGGGCAGGTACGCCGCCGAGGTCGGGCAGTGGCAGGCCGAGAGTGAGGCCAACGTGCAGGCGTTCACCGCCTACCATCAGGCCAGCACCAGCAACGGGCAGACGATGCCCTCCGCGTTCGCACCGCTGACCGACGCGGGCGCGCCGATCTCGATGGCCGACGGCAGCGGCGGCGCCAAGGACGCCGGCGGGCCGGGTGGTTCCAAGGTCACTCCGCCGCCAGTGGTCGGTGGCTCGGTCGGCGCGTCCGGCGGCCGACCGGGGGTCGAAAGCGGTGGTGGCGGGGGCTACCGGCCACCACCCGGACCCGAGGGAACGGGCGGCACGGGCGATCGGTCCGGTTCGACGCCCGGCCCGCAGCGCGTACCGGCCGCCCAGTACACCGGCCCCGGCACTGATAGCACCACGACGTCCTCCTGGAACCCTTCCTCAACGTCCGAGACCACCCCACGGCAGGGCGGCCAGCAGTTCGGGCCGGGTGGCAGACCGTTCGGTGGAACGAGCACCGGTACCGGACCGGGCGGCGGTGGGTCCGGTTTCGGGCCGATCGGCACTGGTTCGGGCGGCGGCAGCGGCTTCGGGCCCGGTACCGGCGGGCATCGCGGCGGCGGGGGCGTCGGCTCCGGCCCGGGTGGCGCCGGTCGGACCGGCGGTGGGCCCGGGGCGGGGCGGTTCTCCGGCGCCCTACCCGGTGAAGGCGGCGCGGCTCGGGGCGGCACCGGCGTACCGGGCTCGACGGGAACGACCGGGCGAGCGGGAGCCGCCGGGATGCCGATGGGCGCGGGGGCCGGACGTGGCCAGGGTGGCGAGGACAAGGAACGTCAGCGGCCCGACTACCTGAAGGACCCCGATCCGGACGACACGTTCGGCGGCTTCGATGGCAAGACCACACCCCCGGTCATCGGGGAGACCAGGAAAGACCACAACTAGCGGCAGGCGCGGGGAGGGGAGGCACCGTGGCCGTGCGCCACCTGCTGGAACTGTCGCTGGACACCGTGCTCACCGCGATGGCCCGTGCGGGCTGCGGCCGGCCGCACGTGGTCTTCGCGGGCGGCGCGCACTACATCTCGCCGGAGGCCAAGGGTGAGGTCGAGGCGGAGGCGCTGGATGAACTCGACGCTCTCGGCGTCATCCGGGGCACGGAGCTGACCGAGGACTTCGCGGACACCTTGCACCTGCTGGACCGGCCGGACACCGAGTACTACGCCTTCCTCCGCACCGGCGATGTGCAGTACACGGCGCTGGTCGCTGCCCGGGGCCGCGCGGCGGTCGTCGCGGCGCACCGGGACGGCAGGGTCTGGCTCGCCCCGGCCGAGGACAACGACCTGACCACCACGCTGGCCGCGCAACTTCCGGAGTTCCCGCCGGCGGATTTCACCCCGTTCTCGGTCCGCCAGGAGGAGTTCACCCGCCTGGAGCACGCGGACGCCTACGAGCGCAGCCGCGACGCGAGCACGATGGCGGCGCTACTGGAGCCACCGCACTACGGGCTCGGTTACCTGCATGTCGCCAGGCACGCGGGCGGTAAGCGCGAGGAGGCGGAGAGCACGCTGTCCTATCTGGATGCCGAGGCAGGCCGGATCGGCATCGAGCTCAGCGGGCCGCCCGGCAATCGGTACCTCAACCTGTTTCCCGGCGACGCGGGCCGTCTGGCGGGCAAGGTCGCTTCGGTTCGTGCCCGCCTGTACTGATCAGGCCCGGCGCAAGGCGGACAGCAGGGCCGCCGAAGCCCGGCTGGTCAGGAGCAGCGTCCCGGCCTCAGGGGCCTTCGAGTCCCGGATCGCCGTCCGGTCGGCGGTGACGGCCAGCTCGACACAGTTGGACTCAGTACCGCTGTAGCTGGACTTGCGCCACGTCACGCCGATGAGGTCCCGCACGGCAGTCCGTCCTTCCACCCAGGTCAGTCGTAGCTTTCTGCTATCGACTCAACCATACGTACCGACTGCATAGGATCCAAGGCGACCGCGTTCAGGCTTGCCGTCGCTTCGACATAGGGATCGACATCGGCCTTCTGATGCAGGAACAAGCCCGAGCGACGGTGCTCCAGATGTACCACAGGTCGCGCGTCGTAAAACTCCAACAGCACATAGGCTCCATTGACACCCGAATGGCCACCCACGTCGAAGGGAATCACGCGAAGTTCGACCGTGGCCCGTTCCGCCATCGTCACCAGGTGCCGCAGTTGGTCCGCCATCACCCGCGAGCCGCCGATCCGCCGCCGGAGCGCGGCCTCGTCCACGAAGGCCACCAGGCTTGGCGGCTTGCGGCGGTCCAATACTTTCTGCCGCTCCGCCCGCAGATCTACCCGTGCCTGAATATCCGCGGGTGCGACACCACCTGAATGCATCAACGACCGCACGTAGGACGGAGTTTGCAAGAGGCCCGGAACCAGAATCGAGGCGGCATCCACGATCCGGGTGGCGTCGGATTCGTACTGCGCCAGGGTTTTCGCCTGGTGGGGCACGTCGGCGTAGCGAGTTTCCAGCCAGTTGGGACGGTCCACGTCGCGGGCCATCTCGAGTAGGCCATCCCGCCGAGCCCCGGTGACCTGGTAGACCGCGAGCAGCGCGGACACCTCTTCTACCGAGGCGTTGCGCAGGCCGGTCTCGATCCGGCTCAGCGTGGACTGCGACCAGTCCAGTTTTTCTACCACCTCGATCATGGCGAGCTTGCATTCCTTGCGCGCGGCACGTAACCCCTCTGCAAGACCGCGTGCCTGCGGCTTGGGCTTCTGTTTCGGCATTGGATCACCCCATTCCGTGACAGATCTTGCCAGGAGATAGGCTCAAGTTGATAGTCTATTCTGCAAGACTTCACTCAATCCAGGGAACTAGCCATGCGATACGGATACTTTGCTTTTGATCACCGGAAGACGTCGGTGAACGATGTGGACTTCGCGCAGATCGGGTTCGTCGAGGTCAACCACGCGCTCGGCGGGCATCAGCGGTTCGCCGAGGGACTGCGGCCGTGGGCCATCGACCTGCTGCGCACCGGGCGGCACGAGGCCGGGCTGTTCACCTTCCTGTACGCCGCGACCGACGCGCGGGGTACTCCCGGCGAGAGCATCGCCGAGCTGGAGATCGCCTGGAACGGCGCCGGGGAGATCCCGGCAACGGGGCAGGACGCGTTGCCGGCGAGGTAGTCCTGCCCCGTCGAGGGATCAGAACACGAAGCCGCCGGAGCCTGCCCAGTCCAGGGCGAAGCTGGGTACCACGCCGAGCAGCAGGGTGACGACCACGCCGAGGGTGATGGCCGCGGTGGTGAACGCGCCGGGCACGCTGACCGTCGGGCCGTCCGGGGCGGGTTCGGAGAAGAACATCAGCACCACCACCCGCAGGTAGAAGAACGCGGCAATGGCGCTGGCCACCAGGGCGATGACCACCAGCGGGGCCATCCCGTCCGAGAGCGCCGCCTCGAACACCACGAACTTCCCGACGAACCCACTGGTCAGCGGGATGCCAGCGAGTGCGAGCAACAGGAAGGTGAACGTCCAGGCCAGCAGCGGTGACCGCTTGGCCAGCCCGGCCCATGCGGAAAGGTGCGTGGCCTCCCCGCCGGCGTCGCGCACCAGGCTGATCACCCCGAAGGTGGCGATCGTGGTGAAGCCGTACGCCAGCAGGTAGAACATCGTGCCGGACAGGCCTTCCTCGGTCAGCGCGATCGAGCCGACCAGCAGGAATCCGGCGTGTGCGATGGAGGAGTAGGCGACCATCCGCTTCACGTCGGTCTGGGTGAGCCCGAGGATGGCGCCGATCAGCATCGAGACGATCGCCACGCCCCACAGCACGCCGCGCCACTCCCAGCTGGTCGACTCGAAGCCGACGGTGAGCACGCGCAGGATGCCGCCGAACGCGGCGACCTTGGTGCAGGCCGCCATGAACGCGGTGACCGGAGTCGGGGCGCCCTGGTAGACGTCCGGGGTCCAGGTGTGGAACGGCCCCACCGAGCCCTTGAACAGCAGGCCGACCACGAGCAACCCGAACCCGGCGAACAGCAGGGTGTCCGAACGGTCCGTACCCGCCGTGGCGTTGGCGATATCGGCCAGCTGCACCGAGCCCGCGTAGCCGTACAGCAGCGCGAGCCCGTACAGGAAGAAGGCACTGGCGAACGCGCCGAGCAGGAAGTACTTGACCGCCGCTTCCTGGGAGATCAGCCTGCGCCGCCGGGCAAGCCCGCACATCAGGTACAGCGGGAGGCTGAGCACCTCCAGCGCGATGAACATGGTGAGCAGGTTGTTGGCGGCGCAGAAGGTCATCATCCCGGCGAGCGCGAACAGCGTCAGCGGGAACACCTCGGTCTGCATGCCGGTGGAACCGGCCTGCGCCCGGTCCTGCACGGTGCCGGGCCGGATCCCGGCCTGCGCGACGAACGCGCCGCCCGGCTCCACCGAACGGTCCGCGATCAGCAGCACCGCGCCCAGCGCGAGGGCGAGCAGGGTTCCCCAGAGGAACAGCGCGGGCCCGTCCACCGACACCATGCCGTTGAACGTGGCCACCCCGCGATCGGGCGCGTCGCTCACGTAGGCGCCCAGCGCCACCCCCGCGGCCGCCAGCGTCAGCAGGCTGAGCACGACCTGGCCGGACCAGCGCTGGTGCCGCGGCAGGAAGGTCTCGAACAGCACGCTGATGCAGGCGGCGCCGAGGACGATCAGCACCGGCAGGATCGCGGCATAGTCGATCGAGGGGGCCTCCAGCGGCCCGTCCCCCTGCTGCTGGGCAAGAAGAACGTCGAGCATGTATCAGTTGCCTTCCTGCGAGGTCGTCGACGGCGCGACCGCCTCGAGCGTCGCCTCGACCGACGGGGAGATCGTGTCCAGTACCGGCTTCGGGTACAGACCGAGGCCGATGATCAGCACCACCATCGGCGCCAGCACCCCGATCTCCCGCACGGACAGATCCTTGATCGTCTTCCTGGCAGCGGCCTCCGGAGCCGCGGCGGTTCCGGGTCCGCCGCCAACGCCGATGAGCGCGTCCCCGCGGACGGGGCCGGTCATCAGCCGCTGGTAGAGCCACAGCACGTAGGCCGCGGCGAGCACCATGCCGATGGTGGCCAGGATCGCGTAGGGCGTGCGGGTCTCGAAGGAGCCCAGCAGCACAAGGAACTCGCTGATGAACGAGTTCGTGCCGGGCAGGGACAGGGTGGACAGCCCTGCGACGAGCAGCATCCCGCCGAGGATCGGGGTCACCTTGGCCATGCCGCCGTAGTCGGAGATCCGGGTGGACCCGCCGCGCAGGGCGATCATCCCGATCACCACGATCAGCATGCCGGTGGCGAGGCTGTGGTTGAGCATGTAGGACACCGCGCCGACCTGCGCCTGCTGGGTGAAGGCGAAGATGCCCAGCGCGATGAAGCCGAAGTGCGAGATGGACACGTACGCGATCAGCCGTTTCATGTCCTGCTGCCCAGCGGCGAGGATCGCGCCGTAGAGAATCCCGATCACGGCCAGCACCAGCACCAGCGGGGCCAGTTCCCGGCTGGCGTCGGGGAACATCGGCAGGTTGTAGCGCAGCAGGCCGAAGGTGCCGACCTTGTCCAGCACGCCGACCAGCAGCACGGCCACGCCGATCGGCGCCTGCCCCGCGGCGTCCGGCAGCCAGGTGTGGAACGGCACCAGCGGGGCCTTGATCGCGAACGCGATGAAGAAGCCGAGGAACAACCAGATCTGGGTGGAAAGCGGCGCGTCCCGCACCACCTCGACCAGGGTGGCCCAGTCGAAGCTGCCCGCACCGATCCGGTCGTCGGCCAGCGAGTACGCCCCGATCGCCGAGGCCAGCATCAGCAGGCCGCCGAGGAAGGAGTACAGGAAGAACTTGACCGCCGCGTACTGCCGCCTCGGCCCACCGTAGTAGCCGATCAGGAAGTACATCGGGATCAGCATGATCTCGAACAGGACGTAGAACAGGAAGACGTCGGTGGCGGCGAATACCGCGATGGTCAGCGCTTCCTGCACCAGGATCAGCGAGAGGAAACCCCCGACGCCGCGACCCTCCGGCAGCTTGTCGGTGGAGCTGAGCGCGCCGATCACGATCGGCACCAGCAGCGCGATGACCGCGATCATCACCAGCGCGATGCCGTCCATCCCGAACGAGACGTGCACCCCGAAGGCCGGGATCCAGTCGAAGGAGGAAGCCTGCTGGATCCGCTCGCCGCTCGGGTCGTAACCGATCCACAGTGGAACGATCAGCAGCAGTTCTACGATCGAGACGCCGAGCGCCACGAGCGTGGCCAGCCGATCGTTGCCGCGCAGCGCGCCGAGCGCGATCGCGCCGAGCAGCGGCAGCAGGATGAGTACGAGCAAGAGAGTCATACGAACCTCACCAGCAGCAGGGCGGCGACGAGCAGGAAGGAGCCGCCCAGCATGGACAGCGCGTAGGAGCGGACGAACCCGGTCTGCATCCGGCGCAGCCTGCCGGAACCGCCGCCGAGCAACGCGGCCAGCCCGTTCACCGCGCCGTCCACCCCGCGGTTGTCCAGGTAGACCGAGGCGCGGGAGAGCCACAGGCCGGGCCGGGCGACCAGATTCTCGTTCAGCGCGTTGCCGTACAGGTCGTTACGTGCGGCCCGGACCACGGCCGGGACGTTCTCCGAACGCTCCACCGCGGTGTCCCGCCTGCCGAACAGCAGCCAGGCCAGCAGCACGCCCAGCGCGGACAGCCCCACGGTGAGGATCGGGATCACCGAATGCGGCAGCACGCCGTGCTCGGACTCCTGCAGCGCGCCGAGGGAGGGGGTCAGCCATTCCACCAACGCGTCGCCCTGGGTGAACAGGAACCCGGCCGCGACCGAGCCGAAGGCGAGCACGATCATCGGGCCGGTCATCACCGGGGGCGACTCGTGCGGGTGGAAATCCCTGCCGTCGCTGGATTTGATCGTCCGCCAGCGCTCCTTGCCGAAGAAGGTCATCAGCACCAGGCGGGTCATGTAGAAGCCGGTGATCCCGGCACCGAGCAGCGCCGCGCCACCGAAGATCCAGCCGCGCCAGCCCTCCTGGCCGAACGCGGCCTCGATGATCGCGTCCTTGGAGTAGAACCCGGAAAGGAAAGGGAACCCGATGATCGCGAGGTAGCCGAGGCCGAAGGTGGCGAAAGTGATCGGCATCCGCTTGTACAGCCCGCCGAACTTGCGCATGTTCACCTCGTCGTTCATGCCGTGCATGACCGAACCGGCCCCGAGGAACAGACCCGCCTTGAAGAAGCCGTGGGTGAGCAGGTGGGTGATGCCCAGTGCGTAGCCGAACGGCCCGAGACCCACGGCGAGCATCATGTAGCCGATCTGGCTCACCGTGGAGTACGCCAGCACCTTCTTGATGTCGTCGTAGGCACACCCGATCACGCAGCCGATCAGCAACGTCAGCGCGCCGACGATGGTGACCACCAGCTGCCCGGTCGGGGTGAGATTGAAGATCGGACCGGATCGGGCGATCAGGTACACGCCCGCGGTGACCATGGTCGCGGCGTGGATCAGCGCGGAGACCGGGGTCGGGCCCTCCATCGCGTCCGGGAGCCAGGCCTGCAGCGGGAACTGGCCGGACTTACCGCAGGCGCCGAGCAACAGCAGCAGGGCGATCGCGGTGACGACCCCGGTGGACACCTGGTCGACACCCGCGAACACCTCGGCGTAGTTCGTGCTGCCGATGTGCTTCCACATCAGGAAGATCGCGATCGCCAGGCCGACATCGCCGACCCGGTTCATCAGGAAGGCCTTCTTCGCCGCGGTGGCCGCCGAGGGCCGGTCGGTGTACCAACCGATCAGCAGGTACGACGCGAGCCCCACGCCCTCCCAGCCGAGGTAGAGCGTCACGAAGCTGTTGCCGAGCACCAGGATCAGCATCGCGGCGACGAACAGGTTCAGGTAGCCGAAGAAGCGACGCCGGTCGTCGTCCTCCGCCATGTAGCCGATCGAGTAGATGTGGATCAGCGAACCCACACCGGTGATCAGCAGCACGAAGGTCACCGCGAGCGGGTCGACCCGTAGCCCGAAGTCGATCTGCAGCGCCTCGACCGGAATCCAGGAGTACAGCGCGACATCCCGGGCGCCGTCGAAGGAGCTGGAGAAGAACATCGCCAGGCCGTAGGCGAAGGACGCGAGGACGGTGGCGCAACCGAGCAGGTGCCCCCAGCCGTTGGTGCGTTTACCACCGACCAGCAGGATGAGCGCACCGAGCGCCGGGAAGGCGACCAGCAGCCACGATGATGTGATCAAGGCCTAAACCCCTAGTACTTCAGCAGGTTGGTGTCGTCGATCGAGGCCGATCGCCGGGTACGGAAGATCGCCATGATGATGGCAAGCCCGACGACCACCTCGGCCGCGGCGACCACCATCACGAAGAACGCCATCACCTGCCCGTCGATGGAACCGTTGATCCGCGCGAAGGTGACCAGCGACAGGTTCACCGCGTTCAGCATCAGCTCGATGCACATGAACACCACGATGGCGTTGCGGCGCACCAGCACGCCGACCGCGCCGATCGCGAACAGCAGCGCGGACAGCAGCAGGTAGTAGGTCGGGGTCACTTGCTCTCCCCCTCGTCGGTGTCCTCGGCGGGTTTACCCCCGACCAGCGAGCGCGCGCCCGGTTCCGGTTCCTCGCCCGCGACCCGCCTGCGCCCCGGTTCCAGGTGCTCGGCGGCGGTGGACTCGATCAGCCGGGACAGCGACTCCGGGGCCACCGAACCGTCCGGCAGCAGTGCCGGGGTGGCCACGGTATGCGAGGTGGCGAACACCCCGGGACCGGGCTTGGGCGAGCGCCGCTCGTACTCGCCGCGGAAGCGGGCCTCGACCAGCTCGCGCTGGGACCGCTTGCCGCCCTTGGTGTGCCGGTCGGTGAACGACAGCACCATCGCACCCATCCCGGAGACGATCAGCAGCGCGGCGGTCAGCTCGAACGGGAACAGGTAGTCGGTGAAGATCAACCTGCCCAGCCCGCCGGCACCGCCGCCCTCCGGGCTGCCGGGGTCCGGCGGCACGGCAGGGGTGACATCGGCCAGCGAGCGGGTCAGCGCGGCGGCGAACAGCACCGCCATCCCGATGCCGAGCACGGAGGCGGCCAGCCGCTGGCCGCGTAGCACCTCGACCACCGAGTCGGAGCTGTCCCTGCCGGCGAGCATCAGCACGAACAGGAACAGCATCATCACCGCGCCGGTGTACACGATGATCTGGGTGAACCCGAGGAACTGCGCCTGCTGCACCATGTAGATCACGCCCAGCGACAGCATGGTGAGCGCCAGCCACAGCACCGAGTGGACGGCGTTGCGGGCGAAGATCATGGCCAGCGCGCCGGCCAGCGCGACCGGGCCGAGCACCCAGAAGGCGACCGCCTCGCCGGTGGACACGGCGGCCTCCATCGGCGCCTGCGCGAGAAACGGCGCGATCATTGCATCGCCTTCTCTTCGGAGGTCTCCACGGTCTCGCCGGAGGGGACCCCGCGCCCGCGGGCGAGATCGGGACCGTTGACGTAGTAGTCCTGCTCGTTCTCACCCAGCCGCATCGGGTGCGGCGGCTGCTCCATCCCGGGCAGCAGCGGCGCCAGCAGGTCCTCCTTGGTGTAGATCAACCGCTGCCGGTCGTCATCGGCGATCTCGTAGAAATTGATCATCGTGAGCGACCGGGTCGGGCAGGCTTCCACGCACAGACCACAGCCGATGCAGCGCAGGTAGTTGATCTGGTAGTCCATGCCGTAGCGCTCCCCGGGGGAGTAGCGCTCCTCCTCGGTGTTGTCCCCGCCCTCGACGAAGATCGCGTCCGCGGGGCAGGCCCAGGCACACAGCTCGCAGCCGACGCACTTCTCCAGCCCGTCCGGGTGCCGGTTGAGCTGGTGCCTGCCGTGGTACCGGGGCGCGGCGGGCGCACCGATCTCCGGGTACTCCTCGGTTGCCACCTTCTTGAACATCGTGGCGAAAGTGACGCCAAAGCCCTTGACGGGGTCAAACAGTCCCATGGTCAGGACCCTCCTTTTCGGAATCGCCTCCGGCGGTGGTGTCGTCTCCGACCTCCTGCCGGGGGCCCGCCCCCACCGCGGCCGTCTCCCTCCTGGCCGCCCTTTCCTTGGCCTTGAGCGCCTTCCGGCGCGGCGTGGTGTCCGGGACCTTCAGGTCCAGCGGTGGCAGCGGGTAGTCGCTTCCGGTGACCGGCACGGAGTCGTCGTCCGGCAGCCGCTTCTCCGGCAGCAACAGGGTGAGCAGCACCAGAACCACGATCGTGATGCCGCCGATGATCAGGATCTGGCCGGTGGTGACCTCGGCGTCGGTGCGGATCGCGCGGATACCGGCGATCAGCACGAACCAGATCAGGCCGCCGGGGATGAGCACCTTCCAGCCCAACTTCATGAACTGGTCGTAGCGGAACCTCGGCAGCGTGCCACGCAGCCAGATGAAGCCGAACAGCAGCAGGAACACCTTGGCGAAGAACCACAGCAGCGGCCAGAAGCCGGTGTTCAGCACCCCGTCGCCGATCGTGGACAGCGGCCAGGGCGCGCGCCAGCCACCGAGGAACAGCGTGGTGCAGAACGCCGAGACGATCACCATGTTGACGTACTCGGCGAGGAAGAACATGGCGAACTTCATCGAGCTGTACTCGGTGTGGAACCCGCCGACCAGCTCGGACTCGGCCTCCGGCAGGTCGAACGGCGCCCGGTTGGTCTCGCCGACCATGGAGACCAGGAAGATCAGGAAGCTGGCCGGCAGCAGGTAGAAGTACCAGCCGCCCTGCTGCGCGTCCACGATCTCGCTCAGCGACAGCGACTGCGCGTACAGCGCGACCCCGAGGATGGCCAGTCCCATCGCGATCTCGTAGGAGATCACCTGCGCGGTGGACCGCAGCCCGCCGAGCAGCGGGTACGGCGAACCGGACGACCAGCCGGCCAGCACGATCCCGTACACCCCGATCGCCGAGGTGGCCAGGATCAGCAGCACGCTCACCGGCAGCTCGACCAGTTGCAGCACGGTCTGCTCACCGAAGATGGACACCTGCGGGCCGAACGGGATCGCACCGAGCCCGATCAGCGCGGGCACCGCGGACATGACCGGCGCGAGGAAGTAGACCTTGCGGTCGGCGCTGTCCGGGATGACCTGTTCCTTGAACGGCAGCTTGATCGCGTCCGCGACGGACTGGAAGTAGCCGCCGGGCCCGACCCGGTTCGGGCCGGGCCGGTTCTGCATCCGGCCCATGGCCTTGCGCTCCCAGACGATCAGGAAGACCGTCATCACCGGGCCGATCAGCAGGATCACCACGGCCTTGAGCAGGATCAGCCACCACGGGTCGTCGGCGAGCAGCTCGGCGCGGCTCGCCGCGTCCTGCGCCTGCGCGAGGAAAAGCGGGTCGCTCACTCTGCACCTCCGGCCGCGATCGACACCTCGGCGCCGTGCCCGGCGCCCAGTGCCACGCGGACTCTCGAACCGTCCGAGTTGGACGGAAGCCAGACCACCCCGTCCGGCAGGTCGGCGACCTCGACCGGCAGCGTGATCGAGCCCCGCTCGGTGGACACCGTCACCCGCTTGCCGACCGAACGGGCGGTGTTCGCGGACAGCCTGGCCACCACCGGGCGCGCGGTACCCGCCAGATGCGGCTCATCCACCTGTAGCGAGCCGTGGTCCAGCAGCTGCCGCCAGGTCGCCAGCATCGCCTTGCCGGCACCCGGCGCGGCCTGCGGCAGGCCGGGCACGTCCGGGGCCGCGCTGTCCCGCGGGCGGGCGGGCAGCCGGGCGAGGTCGCTCGCGGCGGCCTCGGCACTCTGGGTGAACAGGTCCACGTCCATCTCGACCGCGAGGGTGTCCAGCACCCGGCAGTCCGGTAGCGCGCCGGTGCCCTCCAGGGTCACGTCGAACTCCCTGCGACGCCCCTCCCAGTTGAGGTAGCTGCCGGGCTTCTCGGCCGCGGGCGCGATCGGCAGCACCACGTCGGCACGTTCGGTGACCGCGCTGCGCATCAGCTCGAGGCTGACCACGAAGGCGCCACCGGCCAGTGCCTCGCGGGCCAGGTCGGGATCGGGCAGGTCGTCCGGGTCCACCCCGCCGATCAGCAGCCCGGACAGCTCCCCCGCCGCGGCCGCGGAGAGGATGCCGGTGGTGTCCCTGCCCGGCTGCGCGGGCAGCGAGCCGGCCGCCACGCCCCAAGCCCGCTCGACCTCGGCGCGGGCCTGCTCGTCGATCACCGAGCGGCCACCGGGCAGCAGGGTCGGCAGTGCGCCGGTGTCCAGCCCACCCCGCTCGCCGGCGCGGCGCGGGATCCAGGCCAGCCTCGCGCCGGTGCGGGCGGACAACCGGTGCAGCGCGCTGAACAGCCCCGGCACCTCGGCCGCGCGCTCACCGACCAGCACCACCGCGCCCTCGGTGGCAAGCTGCTGGTCCAGGTCCTTGGCGTGGTGCGGGATGCCCTCGACCGCGGCCGCCTCGCCACCGGGGTGGCAGGCGAGCAGCTCGCCGAAGGTCTTGCGCACGGCGGGGGTGCTCCACTGCCCGAGGTGGACGACCTTGGTGCCCTGGTCCCGCGCGGCCTTGCGCAGCCGCAGGAAGACGACCGGCGCCTCCTCCTCCGGCTCGAAGGCCACGCACAGCACCACCGGGGCGGACTCCAGTGCGCCGAAGCTGACGTGTTCCGGGGTGTTACCGACCACGTGCGCGGCGAGGAAGTCCAGCTCCTCGGGGGAGTGTGCCCGCGCCCGGAAGTCGATGTCGTTGGTGCGCATGGCCAGCCGGGCGAACTTGGTGTAGGCGTAGGCGTCCTCGACGGTGAGCCTGCCGCCGGGCAGCACGCCGACCCCACCGGCGTCCCGAGCGGCGGCCAGGCCGTCGGCCGCCACCCGCAGCGCCTCGGTCCAGGACGTCTCCTCCAGCTCACCGGTCCGCGCGTCGCGCACCAGCGGGCGGCGCAGCCGGTCGGTCGCGCTGGTGTAGCGGAAGGCGAACCGGCCCTTGTCGCAGATCCACTCCTCGTTGACCTCGGGGTCGTCCCCGGCCAGCTTGCGCATCAGCTTGCCGCGCCGGAAGTCGGTGCGCTCGGCGCAGCCGGAGGAGCAGTGCTCGCACACGCTGGGCGAGGACACCAGGTCGAACGGGCGGGAGCGGAACCGGTACTGCGCGCTGGTGAGCGCGCCGACCGGGCAGATCTGGATGGTGTTGCCGGAGAAGTAGCTGTGGAACGGGTGCCCGCTGCTGGTGTGCGCGGCCTGGTCCAGCACGTCGGCGGTCTCGGCGGTGCCGATCTGCTGGTTCGCCCCGCGCTCCAGCAGGTCGATGAACGGATCGCCGGCGATCTGCTCGGAGAACCGGGTGCAGCGCTGGCACAGCACGCAGCGCTCCCGGTCCAGCAGCACCTGGCTGGAGATCGGCAACGGCTTCGGAAAGGTGCGCTTGGTGTCCACGAACCGGGAGTCGGCGCGGCCGTGCGCCATCGCCTGGTTCTGCAGCGGGCACTCCCCGCCCTTGTCGCAGATCGGGCAGTCCAGCGGGTGGTTGATCAGCAGCAGCTCCATCACACCCTGCTGCGCCTTGTCCGCCACCGCCGAGGTGAGCTGGGTCTTGACCACCATGCCGTCGGCCACGGTCATCGTGCAGGAGGCCTGCGGCTTCGGCATCGGCCTGCCGTTCATCTCGACCTCGACCAGGCACTGCCGGCAGGCGCCTGCCGGGTCGAGCAGCGGGTGGTCGCAGAACCGCGGGATGACCGTGCCGAGCCGTTCCGCGGTACGGATGAGCAGCTCGCCCTTGGGCGCGATGACCTCTTCGCCGTCGATGGTCAGCTTGACGTACCCCTCGGGAACCGGGGTCTCGTCGGTCTTGGCTTCGGGCGCGATCGTCATGATGCTGCTCCCACCAGTTCATGCTTGGCCTTGTTGCTCTCGCACAGGGCGAGGAACTCGTCCCGGAAGTACTTGATGCCGCTGGTGATCGGGCTGACCGCGCCGTCGCCGAGCGCGCAGAACGAACGGCCGAGCACGTTGTCGCAGACATCGAGCAGGGTGTCGATGTCCTCCTCCGTACCCTTGCCCTCGACCATCCGCTCCAGCACCTGCGCCATCCAGAAGGTGCCCTCCCGGCAGGGCGTGCACTTGCCGCAGGACTCGTGCTCGTAGAACTGGGTCCACTTCATCACCGCCCAGGGCACCGAGACCGTCTCGTTGAAGATCATCAGCGCGGTGGTGCCCAGCATCGAGCCCGCCTCGGCGGCGCCCTCGAAGTCCAGCGGCACGTCCAGATGCTCCGCGGTGAACAGCGGGGTTGAGGACCCGCCGGGGGTCCAGAACTTCAGTGGGACGCCGTCCTTCATCCCGCCCGCGAGCTCGAGCAGCTCGCGCAGGGTGGTGCCGAGCGGGGCCTCGTACTGGCCGGGCTTCTCCACGTGCCCGGAGATGGAGTAGATCTTCGGGCCGGGCGACTTCTCGGTGCCCATCTCGCGGAACCAGTCGGCGCCGCCGTTCACGATGTACGGCACGCTGGCGATGGTCTCCACGTTGTTCACCGTGGTCGGCGCCCCGTACAGGCCGGAGGCCGCGGGGAACGGCGGCTTCAGCCGCGGCTGCCCGCGCCTGCCCTCCAGCGAGTCCAGCAGTGCGGTCTCCTCGCCGCAGATGTAGGCGCCCGCCCCGGCGTGCACGGTGATGTCCAGGTCGTACCCGCTGCCGAGGATGTCCTTGCCGAGGTAGCCGGCCTCGTAGGCCTCGCGGACGGCGTTGTTCAGCCTGCGGATGCAGTGGATGACCTCGCCGCGTACGTAGATGAAGCAGTGGTGCGAACGCATCGCGTAGGCGGCGATCACGCAGCCCTCGATCAGCGAGTGCGGGTCCGCCATCATCAGCGGAATGTCCTTGCAGGTCCCCGGCTCGCCCTCGTCGGCGTTGATCACCAGGTAGTGCGGCTTCTGCTCGTCCTTGGGCATGAAGCCCCACTTCACCCCGGCCGGGAAGCCCGCGCCGCCGCGCCCGCGCAGCCCGGCGTCCTTGATCAGCTGCACCAGCTGCTCCGGGGTGCCCTTGAGTGCCTTGCGGATGGCGGTGTAGCCCTCCAGCCGCTCGTAGGTGTCCAGCCGCCAGGAGTGCGGGGACAGCCAGCGCTTGGTGAGCACCGGCGTCAACGGGTCGGCCATCAGCGCCCCTCCTTCTGTTCCAGGGCGGGCAATGCCACCTCATCCGCCATCGCGGGTGCGGTCCAGCCGCGTTCTTCGGCCAGCTGCGCCCCGCGCAGGGTCTCCTCCGCGGCGGACGGACCGTCCACATCGGCCCGGAAGGTCTGCTCCTCCTCCGGGAAGAACCCGGCGAGCTGGAGCTCCGTGCTCTTGAAGTCGGTCAGCGGGGCACCGCGGCTGGGTGCGGGCTTCTCCCCGCGCCGCAGCGCGTCCACCAGCTCGACCGCGCCCTGCTCGGTCTGCCTGTCGTAGAACTCGTAGTTGACCTGCACGACCGGGGCCAGGTCGCAGGCCGCGAGGCACTCGGCGTGCTCGATGGTCAGCGAGCCGGGCTGCCCCGGTTCGCCGACGGTCTCCTCGTGGCCGAGGGGCTTGCCGTCCTCGCCGAGATGCTCGGTGAGCCTGCGGTAGATCGCGTCCCCGCCCATGGCGGCGCACAGGGTGTTGGTGCACACGCTGACCAGGTGCTGGCCGCAGGGCTTGCGCTTGTACATGGTGTAGAAGGTGACCACCGCGCTGACCTCGGCCTCGGAGAGGTCGAGCTGCCGGGCGCAGAAGGCGACACCCTCCTGACTGACGTAGCCCTGCACGGACTGCACCAGGTGCAGCATCGGCAGCAGCGCCGACCGGCTCTGCGGGTAACGGGAGATCAGGTCCTTCGCCTTGGCCACGACGTCCTCGCCGAACACCTCGGTGTCCAGTGCGGACTCGGCGAGCTCGAACTCCTCCTTGCCGGTGGAGATGCCGAGCACGTCGACATCGTCACCGGCCGCGGCGTGCGTCCGCTCGCTGTACTGCGGCCCCGGTTCGGGCACGGATGTCGGCGAGTTCATCGGTCCACTCCCCCCATCACGGGGTCGATCGAGGCCACCGCGGCGATCATGTCGGCGACCAGGCCGCCTTCCGACATGGCGGGCATCGACTGCAGGTTGACGAAGCTGGGTTCCCGGACGTGCACCCGCATCGGCCGGGTGCCCCCGTCGGACACCATGTGGTACCCGAGCTCGCCGCGCGGCGACTCGACCGGCACGTACACCTGGCCCGGCGGAACCCGGAAGCCCTCGGTCACCAGCTTGAAGTGGTGGATCAGCGACTCCATCGACTGGCCCATGATCTTGCGGACGTGCTCCAGCGAGTTGCCCATGCCGTCGCTGGAGATGGACAGCTGGGCAGGCCAGGCGATCTTCTTGTCCTCCACCATCACCGGGCCCGGCTCCAGCTTCTTCAGCACCTGCCGGATGATCCGCAGGGACTGGTGCATCTCCTCGACCCGGATCAGGTACCGGGCCCAGCAGTCGGCCTCGTTCGAGGTGGGGATGTCGAAATCGAACTCGTCGTAGCAGGAGTACGGCTCGATCTTGCGCAGGTCCCAGGCCAGCCCGGCGGAGCGCAGCACCGGCCCGGTGATGCCGAGCGAGAGGCAGGCGTCCACCGGGAGGTAGCCGACGCCCTTCAGCCGGTTGCGCCAGATCGGCTGCCCGGTGAACAGCTTGTCGTACTGCGGCAGCCGCTTGTCCATCACCTTGCAGAACTCGGTGACCTTCTCGTGGAAGTCCGGCGGCATGTCCTGGGCAAGCCCGCCGGGCCGGATGAAGGCGTGGTTCATCCGCAGCCCGGTCAGGTGCTCCAGCAGGTGCAGCACTTCCTCCCGCTCGCGGAACCCGTAGGTCATCGCCGTGGAGGCACCGAGCTCCATCCCGCCGGTGGCGATGTAGACGAAATGCGAACCCAGCCGGTTCAGCTCGAGCAGCAGCACGCGCAGCAGCTGGGCGCGCCGCGGCACCTCGACCTCGAGCAGCTTCTCCACCGCGAGGCAGTAGGCCATCTCGTTGGCCAGCGGGGCGAGGTAGTCCATCCGCGTGACGAAGGTGACGCCCTGGGTCCAGGTGCGGTACTCGCAGTTCTTCTCGATCCCGGTGTGCAGGTAGCCGATCACCGAGCGGAGGTTGGTGATCGTCTCCCCCTCCAGCTCCAGCACCAGGCGGAGCACGCCGTGGGTGGAGGGGTGCTGCGGCCCCATGTTGATGACCATGCGCTCGTCATGCTCGGGGTCCAGGTCGGAGAGGAAATCCTCCCAGTCGCCACCGCTGACGGTGTAGACCCGACCTTCGGTGGTCTCCCTGGAGTCCGCGTAGGGCCTGCTGTCGGCACCCTCGGCCGTCGTGTCGGTGCCGGTGCTGTGCTCGGCAATGCGATCGCTACTGGTCACGAGTACGACCTCCGCTGATCGGGTGGCGGGATCTCAGCGCCCTTGTACTCGACCGGAATCCCACCGAGCGGGTAGTCCTTGCGCTGCGGGTGGCCGTCCCAGTCGTCCGGCATCAGGATGCGGGTCAGCGCGGGATGCCCCTCGTAGACGATCCCGAACATGTCGTAGGCCTCCCGCTCCTGCCAGTCGGCGGTGGCGTAAACCTCCACGACGGAAGGGAGATGCGGGTCCTCGACATCCAGGGTGACCTCGAGCCGGATCCGGCGGCGGAACGTCATGGACATCAGGTGGTACACCGAGTGCAGCCGCTGCGGCACCTCCGGCCCGTAGTCCACACCGGACACCGAGTTGCACATCTCGAACCGCAGGCCGGGGTCGTCACGCAGGGTGCGGCAGACCTCGACCAGGTGTTCCCTTGCGACGTAGAAGGTGATCTCGCCGCGGTCCACGGTGACCTGCTGAATGGCCTCGGCCACCGGGATTCCGTTGTCTCCCAGCGCGGCGAAGAACTCGTCGGCGAACTCGTCGAACCAGCCGCCGTAGGGCCGCTCGGCGGGCGATGGGGTGTAGGCGGGCAGCCGCAGGCCGCCGTAACCCGAGGTGTCCCCGGTGCCGGATACACCGAACATGCCCTGGCGCGGCCTGCCGGCGACCACGGGCTCGGCAGGCTCCGCGGGACGCGGGCCCGCCGGTTCGAGGCCGCCCTCTTCGCGCTCGGCGCTGGACTGGCGGTCGCCGGGCCGCGGTGTGGTGGGTTCGTCGTCAGTCACGGGCGCTCACTTCTTCGCGTACTTGATCGACGAGGGCACCAGCTCGGTCCGTTCACCGCTGGCGGCACGCAGGGCCGCGCGGCGCGGACCCATCGGCTCGTCCTGGATCTTGGCGTGCAGCTTGAGGATCGCGTCCAGCAGCATCTCCGGCCGCGGCGGGCAGCCGGGCAGGTACATGTCCACCGGGACGATGTGGTCCACGCCCTGCACCACGGCGTAGTTGTTGAACATCCCGCCGGAGGACGCGCACACGCCCATGGAAAGCACCCAGCGCGGCTCGGCCATCTGGTCGTAGATCTGGCGCAGCACCGGGGCCATCTTCTGGCTGACCCGGCCGGCGACGATCATCAGGTCGGCCTGCCGCGGGGTAGCGCTGAACCGCTCCATGCCGAACCGCGCGATGTCGTACCGGGACCCGCCCGTGGTCATCATCTCGATCGCGCAGCAGGCCAGGCCGAATGTCGCGGGCCAGAGCGAGTTCTTCCGTGCCCAGTTGACCAGGCCTTCCAGGCTGGCCAGCAGGATTCCGTTGGGTAACTTCTCTTCCAGACCCATAGCGAGCCTCCCCTAGTTCCAGTCCAGCCCGCCGCGCATCCACACGTAGATGTCGGCGATGAAGAAGGTCGCGATGAACAGCGTGGCGGCCGCGAATCCCCAGAGACCGAGCGAGTCCGCCGCCACCGCGTACGGGAACAGGAACACCATCTCGATGTCGAAGAGGATGAACAGCATCGCGGTCACGTAGTAGGCGACCGGCATCCGGCCGCCGCCCACGACGGGCTGTGGCGAGGGCTCGATCCCGCACTCGTACGCCTGGAACTTCGCCTTGTTGAAGCGACTGGGGCCGAGCAACGGGCCGAGCAGTACGGAGAACACCGCGAACGCGGCGGCCAGCGCGAACAGCACCACGAGCGGCAGGTACATATCCAGGTTGGGCGCGGTCGCACCCTGCGCCAACTGCTCGCTCGCTACTAACCTCAGCACGGTCCTGGCCATCCTTTCCGCGCCGCTGCCGGTGGACGTGGTCTGTGCAACTGCCTCGGCGGCACCCTAAGGGACCTTCATCACACCGCCGAGTGTTAGGGCAGCCTTACAAAGCGTGCTCACCACTCCAGAACCCACGTATTCACTGATCGGGACTTTGTGAAAATCTTCACAAGGGTATCGTCGACGTTGTGAAGCCATTCACAAAGCATGGGCCCCAGTGTAGGACGCGCCTCACATTGTTGTCTCCGGGGACCTCCAGATAAGGCCTACCTAACCAGCGGTCGGCTGCTCGGTGGTCACGAGTCGGGGACCAGCGCGAAAAGGATCAAGGAGACCCGTACCACCCCGGTACGGTGGGAAAACGCTGTGATGTATCCCACGACTCAGGCGCTCGGGGTGAGCCGGGAGGCGACCGAGATGAGCCGGTCCACGGCGTCGCCACCGGAAGCGTCGTAGCAGCCGGACAGTCCTTTGTAGACCAGCGGGATGAGCGGGTTGATCCGCAGCCCGTACTTGGTGGCCGCGCGCATCACCTTCGGCTTGCCGATGGCCTTGGCGAACAGGTTGCCGAGCCGGTAGTAGCCGCCCATCAGCTCCTTCAGTGCCAGCGGGTAACCGTGCAGCGCGCGTTCCCTGGATGGGCCCTGCGACCTGGCCAGCGCCTGCTGCACGCACTCGGCGGCAAGCTGCGCGGACTCCATCGCCGCCGAGATGCCCTCACCGTTGAACGGGCTGACCATGCCACCCGCGTCGCCGAGCAGCAGCAGGCCGTCCCGGTAGTGCGGGGTGCGGTTGAACCCCATCGGCAGGCCGGCCCCGCCGATCCGGCCGACGGCGTTCTCCTCGCGGTAGCCCCATTCCTCCGGCGTCGAGTCCAGCCAGGACCGCAGCAGGGCGCGGTAGTCGGTGTTGCGGAAGGACTTCGAGGTGGACAGCATACCGAGGCCGACGTTCACCGTGCCGTCGCCGAGCGGGAAGGCCCAGCCGTAGCCGGGCAGCAGCTTCGGGTGGCGCGGGTCGCTGCGGTCCCACAGTTCCAGGTGGCCCTCGATGAACGGCTCGGCGTGCCGGGGGCTGCGGTAGTAGCGGCGCACCGCCACCCCCATCGGCCGCTTCTCCTGCTTGTCGATGCCGATCGAAAGCGCCAGCCGCGCGGACACGCCGTCGCAGGCCAGCACCAGCGGCGCCCGGTAGCTCACCGGACGTTTCTCCTGGCCCTCCTTGGCCCGCACCCCGACGACCCTTCCGGTGCGCTCGTCGGTGATCGCCGCGGTGACACCGGTGCGCTCACGCAGCCGCGCCCCCGCCTTCACCGCCGTCTTGGCCAGCAGGTCGTCGAAGTCGTGCCGGGTCCTGGCCACCCCGTAAGGCGGGTAGCTGGTGAGCTCGGGCCAGTCCAGCTCCAGGGTGAGATCGCCGGTCAGGATGCGCAGCCCCCTGCTGTGCACCCAGCCCGCCTGCTCGCTGGTGTCCAGCCCGAGGTCGATCAGCTGCTTGACGCCGCGCGGGGTGAGGCCGTCGCCGCACACCTTGTCCCGGGGGAAGGTCGTCTTCTCCAGCAGCAGCACGTCGATCCCGGCCCTGGCAAGGTATGTCGCCACCGTCGAGCCGGCCGGGCCCGCGCCGACGACGATGACCTGTGCGTCCTCGGCTTCGCCGCTGGAGGTGCTCATGCCGCTGAGTCTACGGAATCCCCGGCCCACTCCGGCTTGACCGCGCGATGGATGGCGACCACGCCGAAGGTGAGGTTCAACCACTCCACCTTGGTCCAACCCGCCGCGGCGATGATCTCGCCGAGTCCCCGCTGGTCCGGCCACTCCAGCATCGACTCGGCGAGGTAGGCGTAGGCATCCGGGTTGGAGGAGGCGCGGCGGCCGAGCCAGGTCAGCAGGCGCAGGAGCACGTTGCGGTAGAGGAACCGGATCGGCGCGAAGGGTGGGGTGGAGGCCTCGCAGATCACCAGCCTTCCGCCCGGCCGCACCACCCTGGCGATCTCGGTCAGCGCGGCCTTGGTGTCCACGAAGTTGCGCAGCCCCAAGGAGATCGTGGCGGCGTCGAAGCTGCCGTCCGCGAACGGCAGCCGCAGGGCGTCCGCGGCGACCATGGGCACGTTCCGGTGCCGCCCGGCGCGCAACATACCCAGGGAGAAGTCGGCGGCGAGGCACCAGGCGCCGCCCCGGGCGTACTCCTCGGTGGACACCCCGGTTCCGGCGGCGAGGTCGAGCACCTTCTCGCCGCGGCGGGCGTCCAGCACCCGGCCGGTGATCACCCGCCACCTCCGGTCGAAGCCGAAGGTCATCACGGAGTTCGCCCGGTCGTAACCGGCCGCCACGTCGTCGAACATCGACGCGACCTCGCGTGGATCCTTGTCAAGGTTCGCCCTGGACATACCGCCACCCTAATCCGCTCACCCCCACCCCGACCGCAGCGCCCTGAACGTGGCGATCAGGACGTTCAACGCCGCGAACGGCACTTCTGAGACGTCTAACGTCTCGAAAGCCACGTTCAGGGTCCCCGCGCGGTCAGCCGCGGAGGACCTGCAGCATGCCGCGCACCGCGTTCGGCCAGGCGAACTCCTCGGCGCGCGCCCGCGCCGCCGCCCTGCGGTCCCGTTCCGGCGCCGCCAGCAGCCCGGTGACGGCGGTGGCGAACGCGGGTGCGCGGTCCGTCACCGCCGCGCCGCAGCCGGGACGCACGATCTCCCGCAGGGCGGAGGAGGCGGACACCACCACCGGGGTCCCGGAGGCCAGCGCCTCCAGCGCGGCGAGGCCGAAGGTCTCGTGCGGGCCGGGCGCGAGGGAGACATCCGCGCTGGCCAGCAGCCGGGCGACGGCGGCGCGGTCGGCGAGGAAACCGAGGAAGGTCACCGGCAGCCCGCGGGCCCGGCGTTCCAGCACCCGCCTGCGCGGCCCGTCACCCGCGATGACAAGGCGAACCCTGGCGCCCGACTCGGTCAGCTCGGCGACGGTGTCCACGCTGCGCTCCACGTGCTTCTCCGGGGAGAGCCTGCCGCAGTGCACCAGCAGGGCATCGGCGCCGTCGGCCAGGGTGTGCCGCCAGCCGTCGTCGCGCACCGTGGGGGTGAAGGTACGCAGGTCCACCCCCAGCGGCACCCTGCGCACGTTCGGCGCGGCGATCCGGTCGAACTCGTCGCGGGCGAAGTAGGTGGTGCACACCACCGTGTCGTAGCAGGCGGCCATCCTGCGGTTGGCGGCGTCCGCGGCTCGCCGGGCGAGCGGGCCGGGCAGCAGGAACTGCTCGAACAGCCGGTCCAGCCGCTCGTGCGAGATGACCACGCTCGGCACGTCGTGCCGCTTGGCCCAGGTGCCCATGCCGCGCAGGGTGAGCCGGTCGGACACCTCCAGCCGGTCCGGCCGGAGCTCGCGCAGCAACGCACGCACCCGATGCGGGTCCACCGCCCGGTAACCACCGGTTCCCGGGATCCTGGGGGCCGGCAGGCAGTACCGGCGCACCCCCGTGGGCAACGTCTCCTCGCTGTGCCGGGTGCCGGGCACCACCAGGGTCACCCGGTGCCCGCTGGCGACGTAGCCCGCGCCGAGGTGGTTCAGCGCGGTACGCAGGCCGCCCGAGCGGGGGCCGTAGAAGTTCGCCAGCTGGACGATGTGCATCACCGTGCGTCGCCGTTTCAGGCCGCGCGGGCGGCGCGACCGGTGACCGCCTCGTAGTGCCCGACCAGTTCCTGGCACACCGCGGGCCAGGTGCGGCCGAGCACCGCCGTGCGCGCCTGCCCGCCCAGCCGCGCGCGCGGGGCGGGGTCCCGCAGTTCCTCGACCCTTCGGATCAGCTCGCGACCGAAGTCGGCGCGCTCGACGGGCAGCAGGTAACCGGTCCGGCCGTGCCGGACGAGGTCGCGTGGGCCGCCCGCGGCCGGGGCCAGTACCGGCAGCCCGGAGGCCATCGCCTCCTGGACGGCCTGGCAGAAGGTCTCGTGCGGCCCCGTGTGCACGAACACGTCCAGGCTGGCGTACGCCGCGGAGAGGTCGTCGCCGTAGCGGGCACCGAGAAAGGCGGCGCCGGGAATGCGCTCGGCCAGGGATTCCCGCTCCGGACCGTCCCCGATGACGACCACCCGCACGCCGTCCATCCCCGCCAGCGCGGTGAGCCGGTCCACCTCCTTCTCCGGGGCCAGCCTGCCGACGAAGCCGACCAGCACCTCGCCGTTCGGGGCCAGCCGCGCGCGCAGGGCCGGGTCGGCGTGCGCGGGTGAGAAGCGCTCGACGTCCACGCCACGGCCCCAGCGGTGCACCCGCGGAATGCCGTGCAACCGCAGTTCCCGCACCGAGTGCGTGGAGGGGGCGAGGGTACGGTCGGCCTGGCAGTGCAGCCTGCGCACCCAGCGCCAGGCCGCCCTGGCACCGAGCCGCAGCCCGTACGCCGCGGCGAACCCGGGGATGTCGGTCTGGTATACCGCGACCGAGGGCACCCGCAGCCTGCGTGCGGCCGCCAGCCCGCGGGCGCCCACCACGAACGGCGAAGCCAGGTGCACCACGTCCGGGCCGAAGCCGGCGACGGCGGTGAGCACGGTCTTGGTGGGCACGCCGATCGGCAGCGAGTTCACCACCGGGAGGTCGAGTGCGGGGATGCGCACCACCGGCGCTCCCCGGTAGTCGTTCGGACCGGCGCCCGGCGCGATCACGAGCACGTCGTGCGCCCGCTCACGCAGGTGCTCCACCACTCGCAGCACGGAGTTCGTCACGCCGTTCACCTGCGGTAGGAAGCTTTCGGTGACAATCGCGACTCGCACATGAGGCACTGTCGCAGCCGGTCCCGGCAACCCGGCGACCATCACGTGACCGCCCGGCCAACGCCGTGGAAAAGCTTGCTCCCAGCGGATCGACGGTCGTAAACGTTGTCGGATGGCGAGCCGCGCGTCATCTCCATGTCGCGTTCCGGACACCCGGCGTGCGCAGCCTAGAGAGGCGTGACTCTGCTGTCCTCTCGCCCGATGCAACCCGTGGAACCCGGGCTGCTCTCGCGAGCGCTCGAGGTTGCCGGACGGCTGGCCAACGACGCCACCGATGTGATCACCGCCACCGCGGGGCGGGGTGCGTACCCCGACACCAAGGACTCCCCTTTCGACTGGGTCACCGACACCGACCGCACCCTCGAGCGGCACACCCGGCGGGTGCTGACCGCCGAGTTCCCCGGGGTACCGGTGGTCGGTGAGGAGTTCGGCGCCGATGTGGGTGCGGACGCCGCCGAGTACCGCTGGGTCGTCGATCCGGTCGACGGCACCGCCAACTACGTCGCGGGCGTGCCGTGGTGCGCCTACAGCCTCGCCCTGATCGACGCGTCCGGGCCGGTGGTCGGCGTGGTCGCCGACCCGTACCGCGCGCAGATCTACGCCGCCGCCCGCGGTCGTGGCGCCCGGGCGAACGGCAAGCCGGTCAAGCTGGTGGACCGGGGTGGCACCGCGGGCGCCATCGTGTGCACGGAGTTGGCCCGCACCGGGCCCTGGCCCGGCATGGGCGAGTTCATCGAGCGGGCCGCCGCGGCGCGCGCCGGCGTGCGGGTGCTCGGCTCGGCGGCGCTGTCCATCGCGCAGGTGGCGCTCGGCCACGCCACGGCCGCGGTGCTGCACAGCTACCACGAATGGGACGTGGCGGGGTCCGTCGCGATGGCCATCGAGGCGGGCGCGGTGGTGCTGGACCGCCGTGGTGCGGGCACCGCGCTGCCCGCGGACGGCCTGCTGGTGGCCGCGCCGAGCGTGGCCGAGGAGGTCCTGACCTGGTGGCAGGAGACCGTCAGCGGGTAACCGGAAGCCACTGCTGACCGTACGTCAACAGCAAACTCGCGCGCGTGGACAGCCAACTCGCGCGCGTGAGCGGCAAACACGCCGACGTGAACGGCAAACACGATGTTCAGCGGCGGCGGGAGCGTAGCCACCACAGCAGCGGGCCGGCCACCAGCCAGGTGAACAGGATGGTGGTGCCCAGCGGTAGCAGGGTGAGCACCCAGGTCCGGCCGGCGACCCTGGCCAGTTCCGGGTCGGTCACGTCGTACTCGATCCACACCAGGTCGCCCTCGGCGAGGCCGTCCGGGTAGAGCACGCCGTTGGCCGGGCTGTGCGAGACCCCGTCCGGGGTCTCGTAGCGGATGATCGTGCGGTCGAAGGACACCTGCTCGACCCGCGCGTTCGCGGTGCCGAGGTTCGCGGTGATCGCGCGATCGTTGCGGATCGCCGCGAACACCAGGGCCACGCACAGCAGCGTGAGCGCCGCGGCCAGGCCGAGCACCACCCGCGCGCCGATCCGCCACGGGTCCCGGCCGTTTCCCGCGCGGGAAACGGCCGGGCCGCCCGAGGTGTCGCTACCTGCTGTCACGACCCGAGCATACGAGTCGGGCCATCACCCGTGCGTGTGCAGGTGCTCGTGGTTGGCCCGAATCTGCGGGTAGGACTCGGGCACGGCAAGCCCGCCACCGGCCGTCCTGGCCACCGTGGCGGCCGAGGCCGCGGCGCTCTCGCCGTTCGGGCTGGTCGCCGGTTTACCCGCGGTGAAGAGCCAGGTCTGGAACAGGTCGGAAAGCGGCTTGCCGGAAATCGCCTCGGACAACGCGATGAAGTCCCTGATCCGCGCGTCGCCGCCGGTGTAGCGCTCCTGCCAGCCGCGCAGGATGGTGAAGAAGTCCTCGTCGCCGACCGCCTTGCGCAGCGCGTGCACCGCCATCGCGCCGCGGTCGTACACCGCGGAGTGGAACTGGTTCTCCGGGCCGGGGTCACCGGGCAACACCTGCCAGAAGTCGTCCCCCGCCGGGTGACGGTTGTACAGGTACTCGGCGAGTTCATCGGCGGTGCCCTCGCCCTGGTGCTCCGACCAGAGGAACTCGGCGTAGCTGGCGAAGCCCTCGTTCAGCCAGATGTCGCTCCACTCGCCGAGCGAGACCGCGTTCCCGAACCACTGGTGGGCCACCTCGTGCGCCACCACGGAGGTGTTCGCCCCGGCCCGGAAGAAGGGCTGGCCGTAGACCGAGCGGGTCTGGTTCTCCAGCGCGAAGCCGAGGCCCGTGGTGGCCACCCCGCCCTGCGCCTCGAACGGGTAGGGCCCGAACTTGCCCGCGAGAAACTCGGTGACCTCCGGGGTGCGCTCGATGCTGGCCATCGCCGCGGGCAGGCTGGCGCCGAGCGCGGGGTCGTACGCGGTGATGAACGGCTGACCGTCCGGGGTACTCGACTGCCGCACCTGGTACTCGCCGACCGCGAGGAAGGCAAGGTAGGTCGCCTGCGGCTGGGTACTGCGCCAGTGCCAGCGGGTCCAGCCCGCGCGCTGCTTGCTCCTGCGGACCAGGTCGCCGTTGGACAGCGCGGAGATCCCGTCCGGTACCTCGATCGCCACGTCGTAGGTGGCCTTGTCGCTCGGGTGGTCGTTGGCGGGGAACCACCACTCCGAGATCTGCGGCTCGTCCACGGCGAGCGCCCCGGTCGCCGTCCGCTTCCACGCGGTGGAGCCGTCGACCTCCACCTCCGAGGGGATCCCCGAGTACTTGACCGTGACCAGGGCGAACTGCCCCTTGGCCAGCGGCCGGTTCGGGGTGACCACCAGCTCGCTCGGGTCGGCGGGGTCGGTGCCGAACCGCGCGGGCGCGCTGTTCACCCGGACCGACTCCACGTCCAGGGCGAAGTCCAGGTTGAAGCTGGAAAGGTCCTGGGTGGCGGTGGCGAGGATGGTCGTGGTGCCGGTCAGCCGATCGGTCTCCGGCGTGTAGGTCAGCCGGAGGTCGTAATGCAGAACGTCGTAGCCCCCGTTGCCCGCACCGGGGTAGTACCCGTCGCCGACGCCGGGCGCACCGCCCCCGGGCACCGCACCGGCCGTGCCGGCAAGCAGGACCGTGGCAAGGCCGGTGCACGCGGCGCCGAGTGCGGCACGACTTCGGATACGCATCAATCGCCTCCCCTGAGAATTCGGAGGCACGAACCTATCGGGCCGGCCGTGGATCATGGAACGGCCGAACGTCGGTTCCTGCCCGCACGATCAGGGTGAGTCGGCGACCGCGTCGCGCACCGCGGAACGCAGCCGGGCATGCAGGTCCCGGTGGCCGGAACGGTCCACCCGCACCTCGACCACGCGCAGCCCCGGCGCCGGGCGCAGCGCCGCGCGGAACTCGGCCAGGGTGCCCGCCACGGTGTGCGGCACGCCGTATCCGGCGCACAGGGCGCCGAGGTCCGCGCCGTGCGCGGTGCCGAACACCCGCTCGAAGCTGTCCGCGTGCTCCGGCGCGCCCTGCTCGAGCAGGGCGAAGATGCCGCCGCCGTCGTCGTTGACCACCACGACCGTCAGGTCCGGCCGCTGCTCGGCGCCGGTGAGCAGGCCGTTCGCGTCGTGCAGGAAGGTCAGGTCGCCGATCAGCGCGTAGGAGTGGCCGCGATGCACCGTCGCGGCGCCCATCGCGGTGGACACCGTGCCGTCGATGCCTGCCACCCCGCGGTTGCGGTGCACCAGGATGTCCGGCCGGATGCCGCCGGCCAGCGCGACGTCCCTGGTCGGGTTGGAGGAACCGACGATCAGCAGCGCGTCCGGGGGCAGCGCGGTGACCAGCTCCTGCGCCAGCCGCAGCCCACTAGGCCAGGGCTCCAGTTCCAGCGCGTGCCGCACCGCGGTGCCCGCCGCGATATCCGCCTGCCGCCAGCGCGCCAACCACTCCGGGTCCGCGGGCTTGGTCGGCTCGTCGAACCACTGCCCGACCTGGCGGACGTTGTGCGCGGGCGCGGGCCAGTCCGAGTCCGGGCGTACCAGCAGGACCTCGACCTCGGGGTCGGAAAGCAGGTTCTGTACCTGGCGGAACACGGTCGGCCTGCCGATGCACAGCACCTGCTCCGGCTTGTGCGCCGCGATGAACTCCTCGACCGCCAGCAGCCAGGCACCCGAGCCGATCGCGGTCGCCCCGCCGAGGCCGAGCCCGCCGGTCTCGGACACCACCGGCCAGCCGTGTTGCTCGGCCCATTCGCTGGCCGCCCGCACCCCGGCGTCGCAGGCGAGCACCAGGCCCTGCCGGGCGGAGGGCACCACGAACGCGGGTAGCGCGCCGAAGTCGGGCAGCTCGGTCCAGCGGGCCCCGCCGGAGCGGCCCTCCAGCGGCTCGTACCACTCGCTGGTCCGCCCGCCCTCGGGCACGAGCGGCTCGCGGAACGGGATGTTCAGGTGCACCGGGCCGGAGCGCCACTCCCCGTAGGCCGCGTTCCAGGCCCGGCAGACCTGGCTGCGCCAGTACGCGTTCTGGCCCTGCCTGCGCTCGGCAACGGCGAGCTCGTCGAAGTACCGGACGGCGCCGCCGTAGAGCCGCTGCTGGTCGACGACCTGGTTGGCGCCCGCGGCACGCAGCTCGGGCGGCCGGTCCGCGGTGAGCACGACCAGCGGCACGCCCGCCCGGTCGGCCTCCAGCACCGCGGGATGGAAGTTCGCCGCCGCGGTGCCCGAGGTGCACACCACCGCGGCCGGGCGGCCGGTGCGGGCGGCGATGCCGAGTGCGAGGAAGGCGGCACCGCGCTCGTCGATCCGGACGTGCAGGCTGAGCTTGCCGGCCGCGGCCGCGGCGTAGAGCGCGAAGGACAGCGGGGCGTTCCGCGAGCCGGGGCAGAGCACCACGTGCGAGACCGTGTTGCGGATCAGCTCATCGACAATGACGTTCGCCTGCGCGGTGGACGGGTTCAACGGCCGACCTCCGGTGTCGCGTCCGTCTCCATCCACACACCGCATATCCTCCCAAACGTGGATGAAGATCGCGTCTCCGAGCTGTTCGAACAGGCCGCATGGAACGAGGTCGACGGGTTCGACTTCACCGACATCACCTACCACCGCTCCGCGGAGAGCCGGTCGGGCAAACGCGTGGTGCGGGTGGCGTTCGACCGTCCCGAGGTCCGCAACGCCTTCCGCCCGCATACCGTCGACGAGCTGTTCCGCGCGCTCGACCACGCGCGGATGAGCTCCGACGTCGGCTGCGTCCTGCTCACCGGCAACGGTCCGTCGCCCAAGGACGGCGGCTGGGCCTTCTGCTCTGGTGGTGACCAGCGTATTCGCGGACGGTCCGGGTATCAGTACGCCAGCGGCGAGACGTCCGCCACGGTGGATCCCGCGCGGGCGGGCAGGCTGCACATTCTCGAGGTCCAGCGGTTGATCCGGTTCATGCCCAAGGTGGTGCTCGCGGTGGTGCCCGGCTGGGCCGCGGGCGGTGGGCACTCGCTGCACGTGGTGTGCGACCTCACCCTGGCCTCGGCGGAGCACGCGCGGTTCAAGCAGACCGACGCCGATGTCGGCTCCTTCGACGGCGGGTTCGGCTCGGCCTACCTCGCCCGGCAGGTGGGGCAGAAGGTCGCCAGGGAGATCTTCTTCCTCGGCCGGGAGTACACCGCGGCGCGGGCGCACGAGATGGGCGCGGTGAACGCGGTCGTGCCGCACGCCGAGCTGGAGGCCGAGGCGCTGCGCTGGGCGTGGGAGATCAACGGGAAGTCGCCGACCGCGCAGCGGATGCTGAAGTACGCGTTCAACGCGGTCGACGACGGGCTGATCGGGCAGCAACTGTTCGCCGGGGAGACCACCCGGCTGGCCTACATGCAGGACGAGGCCGTCGAGGGCAGGGACGCCTTCCTGCAGCGGCGTGAACCCGACTGGACCGCCTTCCCCTACTACTACTAGGGCGTGTTTCAAAGGCGTAGCCACTCGTTGATTGTGGCGATCTGGACTGTGGCCTCGTACCGGACTGCCAACTTGTCGTATCGGGTGGCCACGGCGCGGTTGCGCTTGAGCCGGTTGATCCCGCATTCCACGGCATGACGCTGCTTGTAGACCTCAGGGTCGAACGCTGGTGGCCTGCCACCAGCACGTCCCTTGTTTGTGCGGTGCCGTACCTGATCGGCCTTCTCCGGAACCGTGCACCGAATCCCCCGACCACGCAGAGAGGCCCGGTTGGCGCGGGACCCGTAGGCCTTGTCCGCCAGCACCCGGTCCGGTCGCGTGCGGGGTGGACCGCCCTCCAGCCGAGCGACCCGAACACGCCCCAGCACCACCTGGAACTGAGGCGAGTCACCCCGCTGCCCCGCCGTCACGACCACCGATAACGGTTTTTGCCCCTGCTCGGTGGCCAGGTGCAGCTTGGTGGTCCACCCGCCCCGTGAACGGCCCAACGCGTGATCGTCTGGTTCGGGCTCACCCACCCCACCGGGTGGTTCCTTCTGTGCTTGTGGATGGGTCCGCGCCCCCGCGGCGTGCTGATGCGCCCGGTTGATCGTGGAGTCGACGCTGACGTCCCAGATGATCAGTCCGGCGGCGTCGGCCCGCGCCTGTAACGCAGCCACGATCAACGCCCAGACTCCGGCACGCTGCCAGCGCCGGAACAGCCCGTAGACGGTCTGCCAGCAGCCGTAGGCCGGTGGGATATCCCGCCAAGGACAGCCGACGCGCACCCGCCAGCGGATCCCGTTGATCAGTTGCCGCTTGGTCCACGTCGGTGGGCGACCCGGTTTCCTACCCACGGGCAGCAGCGGCTCCAGGATCGCCCACTGCGCGTCGGTAAGGTCGGCTCGTCCCGTCGCCGCTACGCTGGCCACGAGGTCTCCGGTGTTCTCGATCAGCTTGGTCGTTGATCGATCTACCGGAGACCTCGCCTATCTGATCAACGACACGCCGACACCGCCAGACCAGTGGCGTCTTTCCTGGTCAACACATTGAAACGCGCCCTAGGAGAAGTCCCCCGGATTGCGCGGGCCGTCGCCGTCCCTGCGCGCCTGCCGGATCCCGTCCCGCACGGCGGCCCGGACCACGAAGTACAGCACGTAGCAGAACACGGCGCCGACGACCAGGTTGAGCACGAGTCCGGTGAGGTTGTACATGGCGACGACCCTAACCGTGGCGGGCTATCCTGGGAGTTCATGTCGCGGGAGGCGCCGGTACATGCGTGAGGTGCGGACGGACGGGACCGCGGAGGCGATCGGGCGGCTGAGCCGGTCGCTGGCCGAGGCCCTCGGCGGCGGGCCCGCCGTGCTGCCACTGGACACCCGCGATCCCGGGGCCGAGCGCCTGCGCACGGCCATGCGGCCCGAGTCGCCGGTGGAGCCCGGCACCGCGGTGATCGTCCCGACCTCGGGGTCCACCGGCACGCGGAAGGGCGTGCTGCTCTCCGCCGAGGCGTTGACCGCCTCCGCGCGGGCGACGCACGATCGGCTCGGCGGGCCGGGCCGCTGGCTGCTGGCCACCCCCGCGCACTACATCGGCGGGTTGCAGGTGCTGGTCCGCGCGCTACTGGCCGGGCGGGAGCCCGCGGTGCTGGACCTCTCCGCAGGGTTCGACGTGGACGCCTTCACCGCGGCCGCGGCGGAGCTGTGCACCGGGCCGGGCCCGTACTACACCGCGCTGGTGCCCACCCAGCTCGCCCGGCTGGTCGCCGCGGGCGGTGCCGCCGCCGCGGCGGCCGCGCGCTTCGACGCGATCGTGCTCGGCGGCGCCGCGCTACCGGAACGGCTGCGCGTGGCCGCGCGGGACGCAGGCATCACGGCCGTGCCCGCCTACGGGATGAGCGAGACCGCGAGCGGCTGCGTGTACGCGGGCGTCCCGTTGGCCGGGGTGCGGGTGCGCATCGGGGTGGGCGAGCGGATCGAGATCGCCGGCCCGGTGCTCGCGCACGGCTACCGGCTGCGGCCCGAGCTGAGCGAGCGGGTCTTCGCGGATGGCTGGTTCCGCACCGGGGACCTCGGCAGGCTCGGGCCGGACGGGGCGCTGGACGTGCTCGGCCGGGCGGACGACATGATCAACACCGGCGGGGTGAAGGTGTCCGCGGCGGAGGTGGAGCGGGTGCTCGGGGGCCGGCCGGGGGTCGCGGGCTGCTGCGTGCTCGGGCTGCCCGATCCGGAGTGGGGCGAGTCGGTCACGGCCGTGGTGGTGCCCGCCGACCCGGCTGCCGCGGGCGAGGCCCTGCGGGCCGAGCTGCGGGCGGCGGTACGGGCCGAGCTGGGGGCCGCCTGCGTGCCGAAACGCCTGGTGTACGTCGCGGAGCTCCCGCTGCGTGGGCCGGGCAAGGTGGATCGGGCCGCGCTCAGGGGGCGCATCACCTAGGGGACTACTATCGTCGGCTTTTTTTCGACTGTTCGGCGCAGTTGGTTGACAGATCACCCTGTCCGGTTTTGGCTGCACCTAGCCAGGCGGCCTGTGCCCGCGCAGCGACTGGGGATGTCGCTCTGCCCTGCCGAAGGAGAAGCAACGATGTCAGGTGCCACCACACGGACGAGACGTTGGGCCGTTGCACTGGCGGTGGCGACCGGCGTGGCCGGTGGGCTCGCCACGTTCGCGGTACCCGCGGGCGCGACGCCACCTGTGCCCGCGAGCGGAACGCTGACCTGGTCGGTCACCCCGGAGGGTGAGCAGTCGACGCGTTCGCTCGGCACGGTTGCCAGCGCGCAACGGCCAGAGCGGACCAGCATCGAGGAGTTCCCGACCGAGCCACTGGACAAGCCGGTGAACACGGTGGTCGCCGAGCTGGACGCGACCGTCCCCGGCGGCACCGCGGCCGCGGTGGACGTGCGCGGGCTGCGCACCGACGGCACCTGGAGCGAGTGGGCCGAGATCACCGCCGACGCCGCGGCCGTGCTGCCGGAGCTCACCCGGTCGGTGCAGACTCGCCTGGTGCTGACCGCGCCGGACGGCGCCGGGTTCCCGGACGTGCGCCAGATCGACCTCACCGCGTGGAACGCGGAGGAGGTACAGGCGAGCGCCCCGGCCGGGGAACGGACCTACCGGGTCTTCGCCACCAGGGAGGGCCTGGTCGGCGGCACCACCGCGAACGGCCACGTGATCAAGAGCAGGGACCACTTCGTGGCGCTGCCCTCGCGCCGGGGACTGGCCAACCGGGGCAGCGGCAACTACACGGTGCAGGTGTGCACCTCGGACGACGCCCGGTGCGAGTGGGCGCCGGTGTGGGACGTCGGGCCGTGGAACACCAAGGACGACTACTGGAACGCCGACCGGCAGATGTGGCACGACCTCCCGCAGGGCAAGCCGCAGGCGCAGGCGGCGTACCAGGACGGCTACAACGGTGGCCGGGACGGCTTCGGGCGCAGGGTGGCCAACCCGGCGGGTATCGACCTCGCCGACGGCACCTTCTGGGACGGCCTGGGACTGCGGGACAACGCCTGGGTGAACGTGACCTACGAATGGACCGGTTCCGGCGCCTGGGGCACGATCGCGACCTCCAGCACGCCGTTGAACGTGCGCTCCGGCCCGCGGTCCTCCGCCGCCCAGGTCGGCCTCGCCGCGCGACACGCGCAGGTACGCATCGAATGCCAGGTGACCGGGCAGTCCGTCAGCGGAACCCAGGGCACCTCGGACCTCTGGTACCGCCTCGCCCCCGGCAAGTTCGTCGCCCGCGCCTACGTCGACACCGCGGTGGCCCCCGCCGCCTGCTGACCCCGCCCGCCAGGGTGCCGGTGCCGCGGAAAGAATGGCGGTATGGCGACTGTTGCGGAGTGGATCGAGGGGGCCCGGCCGCGGACGCTGCCGAACGCGGTGGCACCGGTGCTGGCCGGGGTCGGGGTGGCGATCCAGCTCGGCGCCTTCGGCTGGTGGCAGTCGCTGCTCGCGCTGGGGGTCGCGCTGAGCCTGATCGTCGGGGTGAACTTCGCCAACGACTACTCCGACGGCGTCCGCGGTACCGACGCCGAGCGGGTGGGTCCGCTGCGCCTGGTCGGATCGGGGGCCGCCGCGCCGCGGACCGTGCTGGCGGCGGCGCTGGTCGCGCTGGGCACCGGCGGCGTGCTCGGCCTGGTGCTGGTCGCCACGACCGGGCACTGGTGGCTGCTCGCCTTCGGCGCGCTCTGCCTGGCCGGGGCCTGGTTCTACACCGGTGGCAGGCGCCCGTACGGCTACGCAGGGCTCGGCGAGATCGCCGTGTTCTGCTTCTTCGGCCTGGCCGCCGTACTGGGCACGGTCTACGTCCAGGCCGGCGAGGTCGGCTGGACGGCGCTGGGCTGCGCCGTGGCGATCGGCTGCCTTTCCACCGCCGTACTGACCGCGAACAACCTCCGGGACATCCCGACCGACCTCGCGGCAGGCAAGCGCACCCTGGCCGTGCGGCTCGGCGACACCGGCACCCGGCGGCTGTACCTGGTGCTGGCCGTGGTCCCGTTCGCGATCACCATCGCGCTCGGGGTGGCGCACCCGCTCGCACTGCTCGGCCTGCCCGCCGCCGCCCTGCTGGTCAAGCCGCTGCGCGTGATACTGGGCGGGAGCACCGGACCGGCGCTGATCCCGGTGCTGCGGGACACCGGCTTCGCCATGCTGGCGCTGGCCGTGTTGCTGGGCGCGGGGCTGGCACTGAGCGGGTGACCCCTACGGCTCGGGCAGCCACCGCCCGGTGTCCAGGAAACGCTCGACGACCGCGCGGTGCGGGGCGAGGTCCAGACTCTGCGCGGCCACCCAGGCGTCGTCGTAGTAGGTGTGGGTGTACCGGTCGCCGCTGTCACAGAGCAGGGTGACCACGCTGCCGGTCCGCCCCTCGGCCAGCATCCGCGCGATCAGCTGGAACGCGCCGTACAGGTTCGTCCCGGTGGAGCCGCCCGCCCAGTGCCCGGTGCGCTCGCGCAGCACCCTGATCGCGGCCAGCGAACCCGCGTCGGGCACCTGGAACATCTCGTCGATCACCCAGGGCACGAAGGAGGGCTCGACCCGGGGGCGGCCGATCCCCTCGATCCGGGAGGGCATGCCGGTGCAGTAGTCCATCGCCCCGGTCTCCCACGCCCCGTAGAACGAGGAGTTCTCCGGATCGACCACGGCGATCTTGGTGGTGTGCCGCCGGTACCGCACGTACCGGCCGAAGGTGGCGCTGGTACCGCCGGTACCCGCGCCGACCACGATCCAGGACGGCACCGGGTGTCGCTCGGAACGCAGCTGGGCGAACACCGACTCGGCGATGTTGTTGTTGCCCCGCCAGTCGGTGGCCCGCTCCGCGTAGGTGAACTGGTCGAGGTAGTGCCCGTTGCACTCGCTGGCGAGCCGCTCGGCCTCGGTGTAGATCTCCGGCGGCCGGTCCACGAAATGGCAGCGCCCGCCGTAGAACTCGATCAGCGCCACCTTCTCCTTGCTGGTGCTGCGCGGCACCACGGTGACGAACTCCAGCCCGAGCATCCGCGCGAAGTAGGCCTCGGAGACCGCGGTCGAACCGCTGGAGGCCTCGATCAGCACGGTCTCCGGCCCGATCTGCCCGTTCACCAGCCCGTACAGCAGCAGCGACCGGGCCAGCCGGTGCTTCAGCGAGCCGGTGGGGTGCACCGACTCGTCCTTGAGGTAGAGGTCGATCCCCCATTCCCGGGGCAGCGGGAAGACATGCAGGTGGGTGTCGGCACTGCGGTTGGCGTCGGCCTCGATGATCCGGACGGCCTCGCGTACCCAGGCCCGGCTGTGCGAAGCGCTCATCGACCCTCGGCATCGGGGCCGTCGGAACCCGCCTCGTCCCGCCGGGGGTCCTCGTCCTCGGGCGGGTCCTCGCCGCGCAGCTGCGCCCGCAGCCGGGCCCGCTCCCGAGCCCTGCGCTCGTTGCGCGCGGCCAGCCCGGCGGTGACCCGCGCGTTCAGTCCGCGCAACAGCAGCATGCCGATCGGCAGCCCGGTGACCAGACCGACCAGCACCGCCACCAGCAGTGGCACGCCGAGCAGGGCGAGGATCGCCGCGACCGCGCCGACCAGCGCGAACCGCGCCACCAGGTACAGGGTCAG
Organism: Amycolatopsis cihanbeyliensis; assembly: GCF_006715045.1. Lineage (GTDB taxonomy): Bacteria > Actinomycetota > Actinomycetes > Mycobacteriales > Pseudonocardiaceae > Amycolatopsis > Amycolatopsis cihanbeyliensis. The sequence goes on from NZ_VFML01000001.1 coordinate 3,471,787, forward strand.
GTCCCGGGCGAGTTGCCCGCTCGGCTCCTGCCGCTCCTCCCGCGTGTCGTCCACGGGTGCGAGGTTACGCGCCGCCATCGCCCGCTTCGGTGCCCCGGTCCAGCCCGGTGTTGTTCGGCCTGCCCTCGAACCGGGTGGACAGCACCACGGTGGTCTGCGTGCGAGCCACGCCGTCGATCCGGCGCAGCCTGCCCAGCGTGTGCTCCAGCTCGTCCACGGTGGGCACCCGCACCTTCACCACGAACGCCTCGTCGCCGGCCACCGCGTAGCAGCTCTCCACCTCCTCCAGGCTGCCGAGCGCCTCGGCCACGTCCTCGTCCGCGGCGGTGTCGGTGGGCTGGATGCCGACCAGCGCGGTCACCCCGAGGCCGACGGTTCTCGGGTCGACCACCGCGTGGTACCCGGTGATCACGCCGGCCGCCTCGAGCTTGCCGACCCGCTCGTGCACCGAGGAGGCGGACAGGCCGACGAGGCGGCCGAGCTCGGCATAGGTCGCCCTGCCGTTCTGCCGCAGCTCGGCGATGATCTTGCGATCGAGCTGGTCCACACCCTCAGCTTAACGGCAGCTTTCAGCCGGTTGGCCGCCCGCCAACGGAGCCCGATTTGTCCCTTACTACCTCTTTACTCTTCGACAACCGTTCGAGTACCCGAAGGTGTGGATGCCACGATTGCCACGTCAGCGATCTGGATCCGAAGGAGGCGGAAAGTGACCGCAACCGTGGGAGGACGGCTGCTCACACCCGGTGAAGTCGCCGCATTGTTCCGGGTCGACCCGAAAACCGTGACCCGCTGGGCCACGGCGGGCCGAATCGGCTCCATCCGCACCCCCGGCGGGCACCGCCGGTTCCGGGAAGCCGAGGTGAACGAGCTGCTCGCCGAGCTCACCACCGACGCGGGCGAGCCGGCCCAGCAACTGTAAGGCGGCCGACGCCGCTGCGTTGTGACAGGCTTGGCGACACCCGGCACCCATGAAACCGACAAAAAGGTTAACCTCGGGGTGCAGGGGGACGCAGCGGACAGGTTGGAAGGGAGCGAGCATGTTGTACTTGCTCGCGATAGTCGGGACGGTCACCGTCGCCATACTGTTGTGGAAGGCGTTCGGTTCGGAACGTGTTGGCGTGCCCTCGCGGCCGACACGGCCCATCCGGCAGGCTCCGGTCGCTCCCGACGACGACCCTGACTTCCTCCGCAAGTTGGCCGAGGAGCAGCGTCGCAAGCCGCGGGACGACGAGAACAACAGCTAGACCTGCTGGCGTCCGTGGCGGTCGTTCGGAAAGGCGTCCGCCACGGTCGCGGCGAGTTCGAGCAACGCGAGCCGGGTGCCGGACTGCAACCGGTCCAGCTCGATCTCCGCGCCCTCCTCGAGATGCGGGTCGAACGGGATCTTGCACACCCCGCGGGTACGCGCCCCGAAGTGCGCGGACAGCTTGTCCAGGTCGACCGACCCGCCCTTCGGCCGCACCGAGTTGATCACCGCGACCGAACGTTTGACCAGGTCACCGTAGCCGTGCGCATCCAGCCAGTCGAGCGTCGCCGAGGCGCTACGGGCCCCGTCCACCGAGCCGGAGGACACGATCACCAGCGCGTCCGCGACGTCCAGCACACCCTTCATCGCCGAGTGCATCAGCCCGGTCCCGCAGTCGGTGAGCACGATGTTGTAGAAGTGCTCCAGCAGGTTTACCGCACGCCGGTAGTCGTCCTCGGAGAACGCCTCGGACACCGCGGGGTCCTGCTCGCTGGCGAGGATCTCCAGCCGGCTCGCGCCCTGTGAGGTGTAGGACCGCACATCGCTGTACCGGGTGATCTTGTCCGCGTCCCGCAGCAGATGCCGCACGGTCGCGGTGGTCTCGATCGGGATCTTCTGGGACAGCGTGCCGCGATCAGGGTTGGCATCCACGGCCACCACCCGGTCGCCGCGCAGGGAGGCGAAGGTGGAGCCGAGGGTGGTCGTGGTGGTGGTCTTGCCGACGCCGCCCTTGAGGCTCAGCATCGCGATCTTGTAGCAGCCGCGCAGTGGCTGGTTCACCCGGGAGATCAGCTCCCTGCGCCTGCGGTCGGCGGGGCTCTCCCCCGGATTGATCAGGCCGCCGGTACCCGCGTACACCGCCTTGCGCCAGCCGGACTGCGGGCGCCGCTTCATCCGCTTCACCAGCTGCGCCGAGGTCAGGTCGTTGCCGCCGGCCAGCGCGTGCCTTCCGGTCGGAACCGGCGGTATCTGCTGCCCGGCGGCGCCGGGCTGTTGCTGGTACTGCGGCGGATGCAGCGGGGGCAGGTTCGGGTCGTACTGCGGCTGGTACGGCGGCGGCTGCTGGGGACCGGAAGGCGTGGCCTCGGTGTAGTAGTTCGGCGGCGCCGGTGGTGGCGCGGGCGCGGGCTGGGTCGCGCCCGGCGGCGGGGCGGCGGGGTGCGGTGTCGAGTCGGTGCGCTCCTCGGAGAAGTACCCCTGGTCGCCCTCCGCACCTGCTCCGTGGCCGCGCGCCACCTCCTCGTTGGGTTCGGTCACCGCAGTCGATCCTCCATCGCTCGGCTGTGTCAAAAAGGCGCGCTGTCTCCGGCCACGGGTGCGCGCCCACGCAGCACCTCGTGCAGGCACCTTCTGCAACAGCTCCTCGTCCGGCACGGTCGCCGTGCCGCCAGTCGCGACGGTAGTCGCCGTCCCCTCCCCGGTCGAACCGGGCCGGGTCATACCCCCGCGTAGGAGTGCAGGCCGGTGGTCACCAGGTTGATGAAGAACAGGTTGAACACGGTCACCGCGAAGCCGACCACGTTGATCACCGCCGCCCGGGTACCGCGCCAGCCCGCGGTCGCCCGCGAGTGCAGGTAGGCGGCGTAGACCACCCAGGCCACGAAGGCGACGGTCTCCTTCGGGTCCCAGCCCCAGAACCGGCCCCAGGCCGCCTCGGCCCAGATCGCGCCACAGAGCACGCCGAAGGTGAACACCGGGAAGGCGAACACCGTGGTGCGGTAGGCGACGCGGTCCAGCACCTCGAGCGCGGGCAGGCGCGGACCGAACCGCGCGAACCTGGCCGGGTCGTGCTCGTGCCGGGAGCGGACCAGGTACAGCAGGCTGGCGATACCCGGCACCAGGAACACCCCGGAGGAGGCCGCGGCGGCCGAGACGTGGATGACGAGCCAGTAGGACTGCAGCGCGGGCTGCACCGGCGCCGCCTCGGCGTACAGCATGGTGCCGCCGACGAACATCAGGATCACGACCGGCAGCAGCACGAAGGCGGAGAGGTGGCGGACCGGGTTCTTCCGCAGCACCACCAGCCAGGTCACCACGGCGATCAGGCAGACCGCCATGATGTACTCGTACATGTTTCCCCAGGGCACCCGGCTGGTGGCCAGCCCGCGCAGCACCAGCGCGGTCAGGTGCAGCAGCGCGCCGAGCACGGTGAGCGCGGCGCCCATCCGGCCGATCCGCGCGATCCGGCCACGCCGGGCCGGCGGGGCCGGGGCGGCGGGCGTGGGTTCGGTTGCCACCGGCGCACCGGCGCCGACCAGCTCCTTCGCCCGTTCCCTCGTGCGCTGCGCCGCCTGCACCCCCTGGCGCCCGAAGGACTGCTCGACCAGGAAGAAGATCATCGCCAGCAGGTACACGGCCACGGCCGTGGTGTAGGAGAGGTCGCTGTACTGCGACAACGTCTCGGTGACCGGCATCAGCTGTTCCCTCTTTCGGTGCCAGCGATCTCGTCCGCGATCCGGGTGAACTCCTCGCCGTACCCAGCCTGATCGGTACGGGCGAGCCCGCCGATTTCTACTACAGTATGTCGTTGTCCATCCTCGCCGGTGACAGGGGTCGCTCGCACCCACACCCGACGCCGTTTGACCAGCAGCGATGCGCCGAGACCAAGGAACATCGCGATCGCGAAGCCGAGTACCCACAGCTGCGTGGGGTCGTGCGAGACCTGCAGGGACACCCAGCGTTTCACCCCGTCGAAGCGGACCACGGTGCCGTCGTCAAGGCGGATCTGCTCGCCGGGATCCAGGTTCTCCCGCGCCACCCGCTCCAGCCTTCCACTGTCCACCATGGACTGGTCGATCTCGAAGATGGACTGGCCGCGGCCGGAGCTCAACCCGAGGTCCCCTCGCATCACGTCCACCGCGGCCCCGGGATCGGTCAGCTCAGGGCTCGCCGAACTGAGCACGCCGCCATGCATCAGCTTGGTCGGCGCGAACAGGCCGGTGACGGCGAGCTGCCGGTCCCGCCGCTGCTCCGGATCGGTGATCCCGGGCGGCTCGAACTTGGTCGCCCCCTCGGACAGCAGGGTGGACTGGTCCACCGGGCGCCACTGGATGGCCTGGGATCGCACGCTGCCGTCCGGGAAGGTCACCGTGAAGATCGGTGCGTACCCGTGGCCGAGCAGGTAGACCCGGTCGCCCGCGGTGCGCAGCGGGTCGTTGACCTCGAGCTGGTATGGCCGCCAGGTGCCGGTCTCCAGATCATTTCCGGACTGGTACTCGACGGCGGCCCGGTACTGCTCCGGCTGCCCTTTCGAGGTGTACTCCGCGGCGAAGTCGTTCACCCTGACGCAGAACGGGGTGAGCTCGGTGCCGTCCACCCGCAGCCCGGGGTTGAACGAGTCGTAGTTGTAGATCCCGGCGTTGCAGAAGGTCTGGCCGTCCGCGTGGACGATGACCTGCCCCTCGTAGAAGTACATCTTGCCCAGCGCGAAGGCCACGATCAGGCCGAGCATGCCGAAGTGGAACAGCAGGTTGCCGGTCTCCCTGAGATACCCGCGCTCGGCGCTGATGCTGCGTACACCCTCGCCCTCCGCGCGCTCCCGGCTGCGCCAACCACGCAGCCGGGTGTTCGCCGCGGCCAGCACCTCGTCCACGCTCGCGTCCAGCCGGACCTGCCGGTGGTGCGGCAGCCGGGCCAGGTTGCGCGGGGTGAGCACCGGCTCGGCGCGCATCGACCGCAGGTACTCCACGCTGCGCGGGGCGAGGCAGCCCACCAGCGAGACCATCAGCAGCAGGTAGATCGCGGAGAACCAGACGCTGGAGTAGACGTCGAAGAACTGCAACCGGTCCAGCAGCTCGCCCCACCAGCCGTGTTGCGCGATGTACTCCCGGGTCTTGGGCGCGTTGAGCTGCCGCTGCGGGAGCAGCGCACCGGGCATCGCCGCCAGTGCCAGCAGGAACAGCAGGATCAGCGCCGTGCGCATCGAGGTCAGCCCGCGCCAGGTGTTGCGGGCGAAGGCGAGCGCGCGGCGGGCGCGGGAGTGGGTGGCCGTCGTGGAGGTCACAGTGGCAGCTCCGTGTCGGAGATGAAGGCGTCCCGCATCCAGCCGACCAGCTCGCCCCACAGCCCGGTGACCAGCAGCACGCCCACGACGAACAGCAGTGCCCCGCCGGCGATCTGCACGTACCGGCCGTTGCGGCGGACCCAGCCGGTGGCCCGCACCGCCCAGCGCGCGCCGAGGGCGATCAGCAGGAACGGCAGGCCGAGGCCGAGGCAGTAGACGAGCACCAGCAGCATCCCGCGGGCGCCGGTCTGACCGCTGGCGGTGGCCAGCACCAGCACACCGGACAGGGTGGGACCGATGCACGGGGTCCAGCCGAGCCCGAACACGGCGCCAAGCAGCGGGGCGCCCCACAGCCCGCCCCGCGGCACCTTGTGCAGCCGGGCCTCCTTCTGCAGCGGCCGGATGCGACCGAGGAACACCAGCGCCATCGCGATGGTGACCACCCCACCGAGGCGTTGCAGGAGTTCCTGGTTGATCAGCAGCGCGTCGGCGAGCCAGATCAGGCTGCCCACCCCGGCGGCGAACACCACGGTGAAGCCGAGCACGAACAGCGCGGCCGCGCCGACGACGGCGTACCGGCCCCGCTTGCGCTGCTCCTCCGCGTCCACGGCCGGCGCGTCCGCGCCGACCAGCGCGGCGAGGTAAGCCAGGTAACCGGGGACGAGCGGGACGACACACGGGGACGCGAAGGAGATCGTGCCCGCCAGCAGGGCCACGCCGGCCGCGAGCAGCAGCGGCCCTGAGGTCGCCAGCTCGGTCACGGGGTCCACTCGATCAGGGTAAGGAGTGAACTCCGGGTGAGGCCGCCGGGCCCGGAGGGTTATGCACAATCCAGGCGACGAGGGCCGCCCGAAGCTTGCGGGGAAGGGCCCCCGCTGCGGCATGCTTTTCCGCCGCAGTAGGGGTGGCTCGTGGGGCCTGGATACGAGGTGAGCGACGAACGGCAGCCGCACGTCCAGCTGTGCATAACCCTCTTTCGCATAAATCTCCTGTCCCCGGTGGGTGCCCGGTCACTCCGCCGCCAGCCTGCGTACCACCGGCAGCAGGTCCTCGGCCAGCAGCGCGCGCAGGAAGACCGCGGCCACCCGCTGCCGCTTGTCCACCACGATGGTGGAGGGCACAGCGTTACGTGGGTAGCCACGCAGGGCCAGCATCGAACGCCCGGACTCGTCGTAGATCGAGGGGTAGGTGAGGCCCCGGTTGCGCATGAAGTCCTGCGGGGCGGCGCGGTCGGTCTCCCGTACGTCCAGGCCGAGCACCTGCACGCCCTCGTCCCTCGTCTGCTCGTACAACTTCTGCATCTCCGGTGCCTCGGCGCGGCAGGGGTCGCACCACTGCCCCCAGATGTTCAGCACGACCACCTTGCCCGCGTAGTCGGCGACCGAGATCTGCTCACCGGGCTGGAACAGGTCCTCCCCGGTGAGCTCGGGGATCCGCTGCCGGTCGGCGTCCTCGTAGAAGATGTCCACCTCGCCGCCCGGCGAGACGAACTCGAAGTCGCCGCCCTGGGTGACCGCGTCCTCCCCGGTGCTGCAGGCGGCGAGGGCCGCGACGCAGAGCAGGCAGGCGAGCAGTGTCCGCAACCGTCTCATGCGCCGGTCGTCCTCGGGTCGGTCGTGCCCGCGGGCTCGCTGTAGACCACCTCGACCAGCTCCTCGCCGATGAACACCAGGCTGGTCAGCGAGGCCAGCGAGCACTGCCGCCCGCGCGGGTCGTGCCAGAGCGTGCGTGCCTCGACGAACCGGCGCAGGGTCCAGATCGGGAGCTGGTGCGAGACACACAGCGCCTCGCAGCCCTCCGCCTTCGCCCGCGCCCGGTACACCGCGCCCAGCATCCGGTGCGCGATCTCCACGTACGGCTCGCCCCAGGACGGCCGGAAGGGGTTGCGCAGTTTGGGCCAGTGCCGGACCTGCCGCAACGCCCCGTCGCCGACCGCCACCCGCAGGCCCTCGAAGCGGTTGCTCGCCTCGATCAGCCGGTCGTCGGTGTCCACCTCCAGCCGGTGCGCGTCGGCGATCGGCGCCGCGGTCTCCCGCGCCCGCTCCAGCGGCGAGGCCACCACATAGGCGATCCGGTGGCCGGTGAGTGCCTCGGCCACGGTGATCGCCTGCTTGCGCCCGGTCGCGGAGAGCCGGAAGCCCGGCAACCTGCCGTACAGCACACCACCGGGATTGTGTACCTCGCCGTGCCGGAGCAGGTGCACGATCGTCTCGGTCACGCTCGCTCCTTCGCGGCTTCGCGCGCGGCCGCCGGCCGAGGGCGCGCTCTGCGGTCACCTTGACTGCCGCGGGTCGACACAAGGGGTGTCATGCCGGGCGTCCCGCCGCCGCTGCGGCCCGTGCGGCGGCAGGCAGGGCGGCCTCGATCGTCTCGAACGCGGCGTCGTCCATGGCCGCGTTGACGAACCAGGCCTCGAAGGCACTCGGCGGTGGGTACACCCCGCGTTCCAGCAGGGCGTGGAAGAACGGCGGGAACCGCCAGGTGTCGGCCGCGGCCGCGGCCGGGTAGTCGTGCACCGGCCGCTCGGTGAAGAACACGCTGACCAGGTTGCCCGCGTAGGACACCGTGTGCGGCACCCCCGCGCCGGTCAGCGCCTGCTCCAGCAGCGCACCGAGCCGCTGCGAGTTGGCGTCCAGCGCGCGGTAGACGGCGTCGTCCGCGGCACGCAGCGTGGCCAGGCCCGCGGCGACCGCGACCGGGTTCCCCGCCAGCGTGCCCGCCTGGTACACCGGCCCGCTGGGGGCCAGCTTGGCCATCACCTCGGCACGGCCGCCGAAGGCCGCGGCCGGCAGCCCACCGGACATCACCTTGCCGAAGGTGTAGAGGTCACCGGGGACCAGGTCGAGCCCGAACCAGCCGGAGCGGGAGACCCGGAACCCGGTCATCACCTCGTCCATGATCAGCAGCGCGCCGTGCTCGTGCGCGGCCTCGCGCAGCGCGGCGTTGAAGCCGTCCCGCGGCGGAACCGCGCCCATGTTCCCGGCCGCCGCCTCGGTGATGATCGCGGCCACCGAGTCCTGGTTGGCCGCGAGACACTGCCGGACGGCCTCGATGTCGTTGTACGGCAACACGATGGTGTCCGAGGCCTGGGTGCCGGTGACGCCCGGCGAGGTCGGCAGGCCGAGGGTGGCGACCCCGGATCCGGCCTGCGCCAGCAGCGCGTCCACGTGACCGTGGTAACAGCCCGCGAACTTGATGATCTTGCTGCGCCCGGTGAACGCCCTGGCCAACCGGATCGCGCTCATGGTGGCCTCGGTGCCGGAGTTCACCAGCCGCACCTGCTCCACCGGGTCGACCCTGCCGATGATCTCCTCGGCCAGCTCGACCTCGCCGGTGGTCGGGGTGCCGAAGGACAGCCCCGCGGACGCCGCCTCCCTGGCGGCCTCGACCACCCCCGGATGGGCGTGCCCGAGGATCATCGGCCCCCAGGAGGACACCAGGTCGACGTAGGTGTTGCCGTCGGCATCCCACAGGTGCGCGCCCTCGCCGCGCACCATGAACCGGGGCGTGCCGCCGACCGAGCTGAACGCCCGCACCGGGGAGTTCACCCCGCCGGGGGTGGCCGTCTCCGCCCGCTCGAACCATGACTTGGACCGCTCGACTCGCTGTGTCACACCGCCAGTCTGGCAAAGGCGGGTACCCCGACCGCGCGGCGGCCGGGTTCAGTGCTTCTCTGGAAACGCGCGTCCCTCTCTCGGCACCGCAGTTCACGGCAGCGCTCGGACGCCCTGTCAGTGCCTGTACTTCCGGTGCTTGCGCCGGCGGGTACGAACCGCGAGCAGCGACTGCCGCAGGGCGTCGACCAGCAGGATCGCGGCCAGCGTGGCCAGGCCGACCGCGCCGCCGACCCAGTCGCCGGAGTAGTGCGTGGAGGTCAGCTCCGTGCCGTCGGGAAGCCGGGTGGTGACCGTGCTGATGGCGCTGGACCAGCAGGCCGTCGCCGCCCAGGCGGCCAGCGCGGCGAGAACCAGCTCGAGCAGCGCGACCAGCGCCCGCCATGGCTGGTGCAGCGGCCCCGGGGTGTCTTCCGGTTCTTCCGGCCAGGCGGGCGCATCCGCCGACGCGGAGGCGAGCTCGTTCATGGAGCGCAAGGTTATCCGGCTTTCCTTGCCTCGTGAAGCGCGCTGCGCAACCGCTCGCCGTCCCGTGCCCAGGCCAGCGCCAAGGATCCGTCGTCCAGCCGGACCGGCACCTCGGTGTACTTGCGCGGGACGGTCCAGCCGCCGCCGAGCACCCGGGTGCCGAGCGGGGCGTCGATCTCGGCCAGCTCGGCGATCCGCGCCACCGGCAGCGTCTCCCTGCCCTGCCACAACATGCTCGGAGTGACCCGGACCAGCAGGAAACGCCGCCGCGCGTACACCCACGCCGCGCTGAGCAACAGCAGCACCACCCCGACCAGCACCCAGGCGAAGATGTGTGTGGGCCCGCCGAGCGACAACTCGGCGAGGTAACCGGCCAGCGCGAAAGCCGGCCCCCACAGCAGCGGGGCACCGCCGGCGCCGGGCTCGTGGTAGATCGTGGTCTCCGCAGCCGGTTCGGTCATCGGAGCGGGGACCGGGGCAGCTTCGGGAAGTAGTACGCGACGCTCGGCAGGTACATCAGCACCAGCGCGGCGACCGCGAGCAGCGTGGACAGGGTGGCGAAGATGACGTGCCCGAACAGGACGAACTGGAAGAGCATGGTCACCACGGCCAGCACGGTGAGCACCGAGCGGGCCGACCGGGTCCCCTCCCGCGCCTTGTACGCGAACAGCACGAACAGCGCGGCGAAGGCGATCGAGCCGACCAGCACGGCCCAGAGGAAGGTGGTGGTTCCGGAGGCCATGTCCGCGGGGGTGATCCGGTCGTCCCTGGTCTGCTCGAGCAGTTGCTCGATGATCTGGTCCTTACTGACCAGGGTCAGCACGTAGCCGGCGACCATCGAAAGGCCCGACCCGACCCACAGGCCGAAGGAGATGTTCACCACCCGCGGCGGGTTCACCTCCTTCGGCGCGTCGCCGGGCAGGCGTGGCGCGGGCGGTAGCCCGTCCGCGCGCCGCTGGTCGTCCGACTCCTCCGGGGTACTCACGCCGGGCAGCCTAGCGGTCCCGGTCCAGCCATGCCGCCGCCTCCGCGGCCCAGTAGGTCAGCACCAGGTCCGCGCCCGCCCTGCGGATCGAGGTCAGCACCTCGAGCACGGTGCGCTCGCGGTCCAGCCAGCCGTTCGCGGCCGCCGCCTCGACCATCGCGTACTCGCCGGAGATGTTGTACGCGGCCACCGGCACCGGTGCTGTCTCCGCCGCCGCCCGCACAACGTCCAAATAGGACAGCGCGGGCTTGATCATCACGATGTCCGCGCCCTCGGCGACGTCCAGCTCGATCTCCCGCAGTGCCTCCCTGGCGTTACCGGAGTCCTGCTGGTAGGTCTTGCGGTCCCCCTGCAGCTGGGAGTCCACCGCCTCGCGGAACGGGCCGTAGAACGCGCTGGCGTACTTGGCCGAGTAGGCGAGGATTCCGGTGTCGGGGTACCCGGCGCCGTCCAGCGCGCGACGGATCACGCCCACCTGGCCGTCCATCATCCCGCTCGGGCCGAGCAGGTGCGCCCCGGCCTCGGCCTGGGCGAGCGCCATCGCCGCGTAGCGGTCCAGGGTGGCGTCGTTGTCCACCGCGCCGCGCTCGTCCAGCACCCCGCAGTGTCCGTGGTCGGTGAACTCGTCCAGGCAGGTGTCGGCCATCAGCACGGTGTCGTCCCCGAGCTCGGCCCGCAGGTCGGCGAGGGCAAGGTTGAGGATGCCCCGCTCGTCGGTGGCCCCGGAGCCAATGGCGTCCCTCGTGCTGGGCACCCCGAAGACCATCAGCCCGCCGACCCCGGCCCGCACGGCGTCCACAGCCGCCGCGCGCAACGAGTCCCTCGTGTGCTGCACCACGCCCGGCATGCTGCTGATCGGGCGCGGCCCGCTCGCCCCCTCGGCGACGAACATGGGCAGGATCAGCTGGCGCGGACGCAGGGTGGTCTCGCTGACCAGCCGTCGCATGGCCGGGCTGACGCGAAGCCGTCGTGGACGATGTTCGGGAAACACCCCCGCACGGTACTCCCCGCGCGGCGGCCGGTCAGGTGCGGCGGGTGCGCTTGGCCTTGCGGGGTGGAGGGAGGGCGCCCTCGGCGCGCAGCCGGGAGGCGTGCTCGGCCAGCGCGTCCACCAGCATGACCACGTTCGGGTGCTCCGGCTGCACGTCCACCCGCAGGCCGAACTCGGTCGCGGTCTCCGCGGTCTTCGGACCGATGCAGGCCACCAGGGTGCGGGCATGCGGCTTGCCCGCGATCCCGACCAGGTTGCGCACCGTGGAGGAGGAGGTGAAGCATACCGCGTCGAACCCGCCGGTCTTGATCATCTCGCGGGTCTCGGCAGGCGGCGGCGCGGCCCGCACGGTCCGGTACGCCGTCACGTCGTCGATCTCCCAGCCCCGGTCGCTGAGGCCGGCCGACAGGGTCTCGGTGGCGATGTCCGCGCGCGGCAGCAGCACCCGGTCCACCGGGTCCAGCACGTCGTCGTAGGGCGGGAACTCCGCGAGCAGGCCCTCGCTGGACTGCTCGCCGGAGGGCACCAGCTCCGGGATGATGCCGAAGGAGCGCACCTTCTCCGCGGTGGCCTCGCCGACACAGGCGATCTTCACCCCGGAGAACGCGCGGGCGTCCAGGCCGAACTCCTCGAACTTCTCCCACACCGCACGCACCGCGTTGGTGGAGGTGAACACCAGCCACTGGTAGCGGCCGTCCACGAGCCCCTTGACCGAGCGCTCCATCTGCGCCGGGCTACGCGGCGGCTCCACCGAGATGGTGGGCACCTCCTGCGAGGTGGCGCCGTGGCTGCGCAGCCGCTCGGCCATGTCGCCCGCCTGCTCCTTGGTCCGCGGCACCAGCACCTTCCAGCCGTACAGCGCGCGGGACTCCCACCAGGACAGCTTCGAGCGGTTGCCCGCCTCCTCGCCGATGGTCACCACCAGCGGGCCGACCAGCTCACCGGCGTCGGCGGAGAGGGTGCCCAGCGTGCTGTCCACGGTGCGCTGGGTGTTGATCGTGCCGTTGCAGGTCACCGCGACCGGGGTGTCCGCGGGCTGCCCCTTGTCGACCAGCGCGGAGGCCGCCTCGGCGAGGTGGCTGGAGGTGGCGTGCAGCACCAGCGGGCCGGGCACGGTCGCCAGCGCGGCCCAGTCCACCTCCCCGCGCGCGTCCACCTCGGTGTGCGTGCCGCCGAGCGCGACCCCGGCGTAGGCGGGCACGGCGGCGCCGGGCGAGACCCCGGGCACCACGTCGAACACGGCGCTGGTGCGCGCCACCGCCTGTACCTCGGCCACGACGGCCGGCTGGGTCAGCGGGTCGCCGCCGACAAGGCGCAGCACCAGCCTGCCCGCCTTGGCCTCGGCCGCGAGGTCCTTGGCGACATCGCCCGGCTCGCCGACGGCGGGACGCACCTCGGCCTCGGCACCGGCGTAGGCGAGCGCGGTGGAGGGCACATCGGGGTCGGTCACCACCAGCTCGGCCTTGGCCAGCAGCTCCTGGGCGCGAACGGTCAGCAGCCCGGCGTCGCCGGGGCCCGAGCCCACGAAGGCGACGCGCCCGGTGGACTTTCGTGCGCGGGTCATCTCGTGTATTTCTCCTCGTCAGCGGCCGTGGCGACGCAGCCGGACGGCCTTTACCTACCTTGCGTGAGCTTCGTCAGTGCTCAGTGCTGTTGCTGCTGTTACTCGGTGCGCTCAGGTGCGCTACTGGGCGGCGCGACCGGGCCCGGGGAGGGCGCCGGCCCCGAGTTCGAGCAGCTCCGCGGCCACATCCCGGCCGAGCTGCTCCACCTCGCCCTTCTCGGCGACGGCCGAGGCACGAAGGATCTCCACGGCCTCACCGTCCAGCCCCGCGGCGGCGACCCCGCGCAACGAGACACGCTCCACAACGGAGCCGGACTCGTCCAGGTCCTCCACCACGTCGGCCAGCGCACCGACGGGCGCGCTGCAACCGGCCTCGAGCGCGGCCAGCATGGCCCGCTCGGCCGTCACCGCGACCCTCGTCACTTCATCATCCACAAGGGACTGAAGAAGATGTTCCACGTCCACGTCGTCGACGCGGGTCTCCACCGCCAGCGCGCCCTGCGCGGGTGCGGGCAGCAGTTGGATCGGGTCCAACGTCTCGGTGATCACGTTCAGCCGGTCCACCCTGGCCAGCCCGGCGCGGGCGAGCACCACCGCATCCAGCTCGCCACCGAACACCTTGCCGAGGCGGGTGTCGATGTTGCCACGGATCGGCACCACCTCGAGGCCGAGGCCGAGCCCGCGCAGCTGGGCACTGCGCCGCGGCGAACCGGTGCCGACCGTAGAGCCCGGCGGCAGTTCGGCGAGGGTCAGGCCGTCCCGCGCGATCAACGCGTCCCGCGGGTCGGCTCGCTGCGGCACCGCGGCCAGCGCGATCCCGGGCTCCGGCGTGGTCGGCAGGTCCTTGTAGGAGTGCACGGCCACGTCCACCCTGCCCTGCACCAGCGCCTCGCGGAGCGCGGAGGTGAACACGCCGACCCCGATCTCGGCGATCGGTGCGCTGGAGCGGTCCCCCGGTGTGGAGATCGTGACGACCTCCACCCGCTGGCCGGCCCGCTCCAGTGCCTTCGCCACGGCGCCGGTCTGCGCGAGGGCGAGCATGCTCCCCCGCGTCCCGATCCGGATGGTCCTGGTAGTCGTCCTAGCGGTCATCGTCAACGCCACCGTCCACACGCGACCTGCCCCGCTGGGCGTCGCGGACGTCGATCTGGTCGTGTTTGCCCGCGCCGGACGGGCTGGCCACCGCGGCGGGCGCCTGCGGGTCGAGCCCGAACAGCTCGCGCAGCGCACCGGCGTAGTCGGTGTCCGCGGTCTCCGCGGCCAGTTGCTTGACCCGCACGGTCGGCGCGTGCAGCAGCTTGTCGACCACCCTGCGCACCGTGCCGGCCAGCTCGGTGCGGACCTCCTCGTCCAGCTCGGGCAACCGGTTGTCCAGCCGGAGCAGCTCGGCGTCCACCACCTCGGCCGCGCGCCTGCGCAGCGCGGTCACGGTCGGGGTCACCTCGGCGCTGCGCTGGCCCGCGAGGTACTCGCGCACCTCGTCCAGCACGATGCCGGTGGCCTTGGCGATCTGCCTGGCGCTGCTGGTGCCGCCGGAGCCGCTCGCCGCGGCGGCGTCCATCCGCCGCCGCACGGTCTCCAGGTCGACCACCCGCACCCCGGGCATCCGGTCGACCTCGGGCGCGACATCGCGCGGCAGGCCGAGATCGAACACCACCAGCGGGTCACCGGACCGGGCCGCGAGCACCCGCTCGACCAACCCGGCCTCCAGCACCGCACCCTGCGCCCCGGTGCAGCACACCGCGAGGTCGGCGGCGGTGAGCTGCTCGGCAAGCGAGCCGATGTCCGCGGCCCGCGCCCGCAGGCCCTGCTCGGCCAGTGACTCGGCCAGCCGCTCGGCGTTGGCCCTGGTGCGGTTCACCACGGTGATCTCGCCGATGCCGTCCTTGCGTAGCTGGGACGCGGCCAGCGCACCCATCGAGCCCGCGCCCACCACCACGGCGCGCTTGCCCTCGACCGCGGGCGCCTCGGCAAACGCCTCGGACACCACCGAGGCACCCAGCGCACCGAGGCCGGTCTCGCTGTGCACCCGCTTGCCGACCCGCAGTGTGGTCTGGACCAATTCGTGCATGGTGCGGCCGACCGTGCCGGCCTCCCGCGCCGCGGCGTAGGCAGCGCGGACCTGACCGAGGATCTGGGTCTCGCCGACCACCATCGAGTCGAGCCCGGCCGCGACGGAGAACACGTGCTCCACCGCGGCACCGGCGTAGTGCACGTACAGCTTGTCGTAGAGATCGGACGGCTCGAGCCCGGCCTGCCGCGCCAGCACGGCCGAGATGTCGGCGAGCCCGCCGTGGAAGGTCTCCACCACCGCGTAGACCTCGATGCGGTTGCAGGTGGAGACCAGCATCACCTCACCGACGTGCTGGGCCTGCTGCAACTCGTGCAGCACCTTGTCGAGTTCGTCCGCGGGCACCGTGGCCCTGGCCAGCACGCCGAGATCGGCCGTGCGATGGGAGAGCCCGACCGCCAGTACGCTCATCACCGCACCACCATTCCGTCCATGCCGTCGCCAAGCCCCAGCCCGGGCTCGGCCTGCCCGGCGCCGTTCGCCGCGGGTTCCGCGCCATCGGCCCGCCGGGCCACATGGAAGGACAGGATCTGCAGCTCGACCGCGAGGTCGACCTTGCGTACCTCCACGTGTTCGGGCACTTGCAACACCACCGGCGCGAAATTCAGGATGCACTGCACCCCGCCGGCGACCAGCCGGTCACAGACGGACTGTGCCGCGGTCGGCGGGGTGGCGATGACCCCGATGGAGATCTGCCGCTCGGCGCACACCGCCGGGATGTCGTCAAGGTGCGACACCGGCAGCCCGCCGACCGGAACGCCCATCAGATCCGGGTCGACGTCGAACAGCGCCTCGACCGGAAAGCCCCGCCCGGGGAAACCGCCATAGTTTGCCAACGCATGACCGAGGTTACCGATTCCCACCACGGCGACCTTGTGTTGCCGGGTCAGCCCGAGCGTGCGCTCGATCTGCCCGACCAGCACGGCCACGTCGTAGCCGACCCCGCGGGTGCCGTAGGAGCCGAGGTAGGAGAGGTCCTTGCGGAGCTTGGCGGAGTTCACCCCGGCGGCCGAGGAGAGCTCCTCGCTGGACACCGTGGTGGCGCCCTGGTCGGACATGGCGGAGAGCACCCGCAGGTAGACGGCCAGCCGGGCGACGGCGGCCTCCGGGATGGACTTCGCCCTGGCGGCGACCGGGTCCGGGACCTGCCCGTTCTCCTCCACCGCGAGCATCTCGGCCGTCGGTGCGTTGTCGGCGTCCGGAGTGCCGGCCGCTCCGCCGGTGCGCTTGTGCGCGGCCTTGGCGCCGTTTCGCCGGCCCCGCTGTGCCACCACGCTGGCCTCTCCTCGTCGGTCGGCCACGGCCGACCGCGTCGCTCGTTCGAAAGTAATCCTTGACCCCGCGGCCGTCCCGGTGTTCGATATTCCGCCAGCCGTTCGGGGTCTTGTCATACGGTAGCTACTTGTGAACGCAGGCACAAAGTGGCTGGTCGGGCCGCACTCGCCGGTGCAACGGCAGTTCCTCAGCGAGCGGTGAGGGCCACCGTGTGCCAGCCGGTCGCGCCGTCCGGCACCACCCCGGCGCGCTGCCCGGTCTGCACGTAACCGGACCGGTCGGTGGCGCGGCAGGAAACCCGGTGCTCGCCGGGCGGGACGTCCAGCACCGCCCGCCACATCCGCCAGGTGTCCACGTTCACCTCGGTGGCTAGCTCCGCGCGCTGCCACTCGTTCTCGTCCAGCCGCACCTCCACCCGCGCGATGCCGAGGGTCTGCGCCCAGGCGATCCCGGTCACCACCACCCTGCCGGCGGGAAGGTCGGCACCGGCACCCGGGGCGTCGATCCGGGACTGGGTCTTCACCGGCGCGCGGCGCGCCCAGCCGCGGTCCAGCCAGTATGCCCGGCGCGCGTCCCAGGTGGTGATCTCGATCTCGCGGACCCACTTGGTCGCCGAGACATAGCCGTACAGGCCGGGAATCACCATGCGGGCGGGGAAACCGTGCTCCACCGGCAGCGGCTCGCCGTTCATCCCGATGGCGAGCAGCGCACCGCGGTCCCGCTCGAGCGCGGCGGCCAGCGGCGTGCCGCAGGTCCAGCCGTCCTCGCTGGTGGAGAACAGCTGCTGGGCACCGGGCCGGATACCGGCCTCGCGCAGCAGGTCACCCAGGTCCACACCGAGGAAGTTCGAGGTCGAGATGTAGGGGCCGCCCACCTGGTTGGACACGCAGCAGAGCGTGATCGTGCGCTCGACCAGTGGCCGGGACCGGATATCGGCGTAGTCGAAGGTCAGCTCCCGCTCCACCATGCCGTGGATGCGTAACGTCCAGTCCGCCGCACGCAGCTGCGGCACGATGACCGCGGTGTCGATCCGGTAGAAGTCCTGGTTGGCGGTGCGGAAGGTCGGGGTGCCCTGCCCGGAGAAGTCCGCGCCCGCCGGGATCGGTGGGGCGGGCCGGGCCGCGGCGAGATCGCCGACGGCCTGGCGCGAGCCCTCCGCGTCGGTACCGCTGCCGATGAGCTGGCCGGCGAGTCCGGCGACGCCCGCACCCGCCGCGACCCCGCCCGCGCCGATCAGGAACCGGCGCCGATCCGGCGCCGTGTGCTCGCCGAGCTCGAACCCGCCGGCCCGGGCCCGGTCGAGCAGCCAGCGGAAGGTCAGCACCCCGGCGAGCAGGCTGGCGGCGGGGGCGGCCAGCGCCCCCGACCCGAGGTCGGGCCTGCCGTACACGGCCAGGCCGCCGAGCACGCCGAACACCACGATCAGCACGGTGCCCGGCAGCGGGCCCCTGCGGGACAGCAGCCCGGCCAGCACCGCGAGGCCGAGCAGCACCAGCGCCATCCCGAGCAGCAGCACCAGCTTGTCGTAGGTGCCGAAGGCATCGACCGCGAAGTCCTTCAGCCAGGCCGGGGTGAGGTCGATCGCCGCGTTCGCGACCGCGAGGTACGGCGAGGCGTTGATCCCGATGAACGCGGCCACCAGGTGCCCCGAGCCGAGCGCCGCGACCAGGGCGAGCACCCCGGCCAGCGCGGCGGCCCCGCGCGGCGGTGTCGGTATGCCCTGCTCGGCGGCGGCGGGTGAGTTCATGCCTCCATGGTCGGAGCATCGGCCCGTCGAGCCCAGCCGATCGCCCTTACGAGTGCCTTACGCCAGCGCCCCGCGCAGCCGGTCCTCCTCCACGGCCCAGTAGCCGTGCTCCGCGTCGTCGACGAGGATCACCGGCACCCGGTCGCCGTACTCGGCCCGGTGCTCCTGGTCGGCGTCGACGTCGACCGCCGACCACGGCACGCCCAGCTCGGCGCAGATGCGCTCGACGTCCCGCTCGGCCCGCTCGCAGGCCGAGCAGCCCCGCCTCGTCATCACGGTCACCCTGTGCATGCGTTCACTCCCCCGTACGCAGCTGCACCCGGCGCAGCTTGCCGGTCGGCGAGTGCGGCAGCTCCTCGACGAACTCCACGGTGCGCGGCACCTTGTACCCGGCCAGTTCGGCCGCGCAGCGTTCGACGACCCGCTGCTCGGACAACTCGGGCGGCTCGGACGGCTCGGACGGCTCGGACGGCACCGCCCCCGCGCCGGGCACGATCACCGCCTTCACCGCCTCACCGGTGCGTTCGTCCAGCACCCCGACCACGGCGACCTCGGCCACCCCCGGCAGCCCGCCGATGACCTCCTCCACCTCGTGCGGGTACACGTTGAACCCGTTCACGATGATCAGGTCACCTGCCCGGTCCACAAGGTGCAGGTCGCCGTCCACGTCCAGGTAGCCGACGTCGCCGGTGCGGTACCAGCCCTCGGCGTCCGGGCCGTGTGCCCCGTCCGGCCAGTACCCGGAGAACAGATTCGCGCCGCGCACCGACACCAGCCCGGTGCCCAGCGAGCCGCCGTCCCCGTCGCCGAAGACGTCGTCCGGGTCCGCGGGGTCCAGCGGCACCGAGGCACTCTCCCCGTCGCTGTCCACCAGGCGCAGCTCCACCCCGGGCAGTGGCCTGCCGACCGAACCGGGTTTCGGGTATCCGGTGACCAGCGTGGAGGTCACCACCGGGGCGGTCTCGGTGAGCCCGTAACCCTCGTACACGCCCAGCCCGACGGCCCGGCGGATGGCGGCGAGCACCTTCGGGTGCAGCGGGGCCGCCCCCGAGGTCAGCCTGCGCACGGTGGCCAGGCCGGTGCCGAGCTCGTCCGCGGGCAGTGCGGCGAGTTCGGCGTACATGGCGGGCACCCCGGCGATCGCGGTCACCCGGTGCTCGGCGCAGACGACCAGGGCCTTGCCCACCTCGAACCGCTCGGCCAGCACGGTGGTGGCCCCGACCGAGGTCGCCATCAGCAGCCCCGGGCCGAGCCCGTACACGTGGAACAGCGGGATCGCGAGGAACAGCCGGTCGCTGTGCTCCAGCACCGGCGGGCTCACCGCGGTGAGCTGGCTGACGTTGGCCAGCAGGGCGCGGTGCGACAGCATCACGCCGCGCGCCGGCCCGGTGGTGCCGGAGGTGTAGGAGAGCACCGCGATGTCCTCGCCCGCCCGCGCGGGCACGACCGGGTCGGGGCGAGAGTCCGGGGCGATCACCGGTTCCAGCGCGCGCACTCCCTCGGGCGGTTCGAGCTCGCCCGGTCGCCTGCTGACCAGGAGGGTCGCCCCGCTGTGCGCGAGCAGCCCGTTCAGCTCGGCGGCCGGGCCCTGCGGGGACAGCGGCACCGCGATCCCGCCCGCGCGCAGCACGGCGTACAGCGAGATCGCGAAGGCCGCGGAGGTCGGGAGGCGCACCGCCACCCGGTCGCCGGGGCGCAGGCCGGCCGCCCGCAGCTCGCTCGCCTGCGCGTCCACCGCCGCCTCCACGCCCGACCAGGTGAGGGCCGTGCCGTCCACGGTGTCGATCAGGGCGGGTGAGTCGGGCCAGTGCCGCGCCGCCAGGGTGACCAGGTCCGCCACATTGCCGCCGCTCGGTACCGCCACCGCGCAGCCCCTTTCCGGTCGAGTGCACCAGCACACAGTGAGGGTTGTTCAGAACGACCCAGCGACCGCGGGCCGCCAGGCCCATGGTCACCGCGGCCCGCAGCGCCACCGTGTGGGTGGCGGTGGGCGACGGGCGGGAGGTCGTTGCAGGTCACGGTAGCGATGACGCACGCTGCCAACCTGAATAACCCGACTTGTGGATAGGACACAGTGTGGGTATCAGTCTGGCATTCGCATCCCCCGTCATGGTGAGTCTGCGGGTTCGTCTCCCGTTCGCAATCAGATCGGCACTACCTACTTCCGGGTAACTACCCGTATGCTGCGGTACGCGCCCGGGTGGCGATCATCACTCGGGGCTGTGGAGAAGGCTCGGGAGGTGCGACCAGATGAGCCTGCAAGTCGCCGTTTCGGCAGGCCCTGCGCTGGTGGCGCGCCGTGTCCCGGACACAGCCGCCGCTCCGGCGGACCGAATCGTGCCGCAGGTGGCGCCGGATCCGACGGCGGAGGCCTGGGACCTGGTGCACGCCGCCCAGGACGGCGACACCGAGGCTTTCGGCCGGCTGTACGACCGCTATGTCGAGGTGGTGTTCCGCTATGTCCTGTTCCGGCTCGGCGACCGCGACCTCGCCGAGGACGTCACCAGTGAGACCTTCCTGCGCGCCCTGCGCCGGATCAACTCGGTCAGCTACCAGGGCCGCGACGTCGGCGCCTGGTTCGTCACCATTGCCCGCAACCTGGTGCTCGATCACGTGAAGTCGAGCAGGTTCCGCTTGGAGATCATCACCGACGAGGTCATCGAGGGTGGCTCCGCGGCGTTCACCGGTACGCAGCAGCGGCCACCGGCCGGCCCCGAGCAGCAGGTGCTGAACCGGGCCACCCAGGCCGAGCTGTTCCGCTGCATCGCCGACCTCGGCGAGGACCAGCGGGAGTGCATCGTGCTGCGGTTCCTGCAGGGCCTCTCGGTGGCCGAGACCGCGGAGATCATGGACCGCAACGAGGGCGCCATCAAGGCGCTCCAGCACCGCGCGGTACGCCGGTTGGCGCAACTGCTGCCCACCGGTCTGCGCTAAGGGTTCCCCCAACTCGGCGACAGTTCGCTGCCCGGCGTGCCGGGTCCGTAACCGGCCGAGCGGGCCGTTCGTTGCTCCTGCTGATGAGCGGGTTTCACCGGTTCTCCCCGCGGCGCGCCGAGCACGAGCGGTTCGCCCGTGCGGTCGACGCCGCGGAACGGGACCGGGCACGGGAGGAGACGACCGGCGCCGAGGAGTTCGGCGCCGAGCTCGCCGTGGTGTTCGCCCTGCGTGGCCTCGGGGCCGCCGCGGAGCCGGACGAGCAGGCGCGGGCCAGGATGGCGAGCCGGATCCGCACGGGCGAGCCGGTCGAGGACCCCCCGGCGCCGGAACCCGAGCCGCGGCCGGAACCCGAGCCCGCCGCGCGGGTGCCGGGCCCACGGCGCGGTCCCCGGCCGGGCGCGGTGCTGGCCGGCGCGTGCTGCCTGCTGCTGGCGCTCGTCGGGTTCGGGCTGGTGCTGTCCAGGGACGCGCTGCCAGGCGACACGCTGTACGAGCTCAAACGGGCAAGGGAGGCCGTGAACCTCGGGCTGACCTTCGACGAGGAAGCACGGGGCCACCTGCACCTCGAACACGCCGCGGGCCGACTGGCCGAGCTGGCGAGGCTCACCGAGCGCACCGCGCCGGGGGCCGCCCACCCGGGTTACCGGACCGCGCTCGCCGACTTCGAAGCCGACGCCAGGGCGGGGGTCACCCGGCTGGTCACCCTCGGCACCGGTTCCGCCGGCACCCAGCTCGACGAGCTGCGCTCCTGGGCGCGGGCGCAGGCGGACCGGCTGGCCGGGCTGCGGGCCGCGCTGCCGGCCGAGACGGTCCCGCATGGGGATGCCTCGGCCCAGCTGGTGCGCCGGATCGGGGAACGCGCGACCGCGCTGGCCGGCCGGATGGGCTGCAACCGGATCACCTCCGGCCGCACGGACGAGCTCGGCGCGCTGCCCGCGCCGGGGCCGTGCGCCTCGCCGGATCGCCGGGTGGACCGCGACCCGCCGCGCGCGGCCGACCCGCCCGAGTCGGCGCGCACGCCCGAACGCGACACCGGGCCGCCGGCCGTGCGGCTCGCCACCAGACACGCCCCCGTGCGCCCGGAGCCACCCACGACCCCGGAGCTGCCCGCCCCGACCATCGAACCCACCCGGGTCCACCCCGCGCCCCTACCCACCGACATCTCCCGGCCACGGCTGCCGGACTCGATCCCGGAGCCACCCGCCCTGCTGGAGGTACCACCGGTGCTGCCGGGCCTGCCGGAAGTCCGGATCGGATAACCGTCGGCCCGGGCGGTGCCTGTTCGCGCACGTGCGGCACAGTCCGGTTCGGGAACAGGCCGTCAGGCACAGTCGATACGCTGTGCCTAGCAGGAACCAAGGTGGAGGCGGTGTGCGTGTCATGGTGGCGGGGCCGTAACAAGGCCCAGGAACTGGAACGGCTGGCCACGTTGGCCGGGGAGGCCTCGGCGGAAGCCGCGGTCGCGCTGGAGGCGGCGTCCGCATCCACCCAGTTGCCCACCGATCAGGAGGTCCCGGCCGAGGACGTCGAGCGGGACGCCGCCGGTGCGGGCGCCGAGCCCACCGGTCCGGAGCCCGCGCCGCCCGACCTGACCGCGGCCGCGTTCTTCGATGTGGACAACACGATGATGATGGGCGCGTCGATCTTCCACTTCGCCCGCGGGCTGGCCGCGCGCAAGTACGTCACGGCCTCGGACCTGGCCGGGTTCGCCTGGCAGCAGGTGAAGTTCCGGATCGGCGGCAAGGAGAACAAGGAGAGCGTTTCCTCGGCACGCGAGCAACTGCTGTCCTTTGTGGCCGGCCGCACCGTGGACGAGATGGTCGAGGTCGGCGAGGAGATCTACGACGAGCTCATGGCCGACAAGATCTGGTCGGGCACCAGGGCGCTGGCGCGGATGCACCTGGAGGCTGGACAACGGGTCTGGCTGGTCACCGCGACCCCGGTGGAGCTGGCCGCGATCATCGCGCGGCGGCTGGGACTGACCGGCGCGCTGGGCACGGTGGCCGAGCACGTGGACGGGGTGTACACCGGTCGGCTGGTCGGCGACCTGCTGCACGGCAGGGCGAAGGCGCACGCGGTACGGGCGCTCGCCGCGCGGGAAGGGCTGAACCTGCGGCGCTGCGCCGCCTATTCCGACTCGCAGAACGACGTGCCGATGCTGTCGGTGGTCGGCACGGCGGTGGCGGTGAACCCGGACGCCGGGCTGCGCGAGATCGCCAGGAACCGGCAGTGGGAGATCCGCGACTTCCGCACCGGGCGCAAGGCCGCCAAGATCGGCGTGCCCTCGGTGCTCGGCGCGGGTGCCCTCGCCGGCGCCGTCGCCGCCGGCCTCGCCTACCGCAAGCGCGTCGCCTGAGACCAGCCCCGAAGTGCCCTGAACGTGGCGATCAGGACGTTCAACGTCGCGAACGGCACTTGTGGGACGTCTGATGTCGCGAAAGCCACGTTCAGGGCTTGTGAGGCGTCAGTGGAAGACGCCGGTGCGCAGGGCGAGGCGGCGGTAGAGGGTCTGCTGGACGGACTCGCGGACCTGGTCGGTCAGGCTGAACACCAGCATCGGGTCCTCGGCGGCGTCGGCGGGGAGATCCTCGGTGGCGATCGGCTCACCGAACTCGATGTGCCACTTGGTCGGCAGCGGGACCGCGCCGAGCGGGCCCAGTAACGGGAAGAACGGCGTCACCGGGAAGTACGGCAGGCCGAGCAACCGGGCCAGCGGCTTGATGTCGCCGATCTTCGGGTAGATCTCCTCCGCGCCCACGATCGAGCAGGGCACGATCGGCACCCCGGTACGCAGGGCCGCCGAGACGAACCCGCCGCGGCCGAACCGCTGCAGCTTGTACCGGGAGGAGAACGGCTTGCCGACGCCCTTGAAACCCTCGGGCCACACCCCGACCAGCTCGCCGGAACGCAGCAGGCGCTCGGCGTCCGGGTTGCACGCCAGCGTCTGGCCCGACTTGCGGGCCAGCGCACCGAGCAGGGGCGACCGGAACACCAGGTCGGCGCCGAGCATCCGCAGGTACCGCCGGCGGGGATGCTCGTCGTGCACGGCCAGCGCGGTCATCAACGAGTCCAGCGGAAGCACCCCGGAGTGGTTGCACACCACCAGCGCGCCGCCGTCCAGCGGGAGGTTGTGCACCCCGTGGGTGCTGACCCGGAACCACTTCCGGTACAGCAGCCGCAGCGGGGGAAGCAGCAGCATGTCGGTCAGCTCGGGGTCGAACCCGAACTCGTCCACCGGGTAGTCGCCGGTCAGCCGGTTCCGGACGAACTCGAGCGCCCGCACCAGCGCCTCCGGCAAGGACTCGGCGTCGAGCAGTTCCTTCTCTTCCGCGGTCGCGGGCGAAGTGTGCACCGGCCGCGCGGGCAGCGGCAGCACGGTGTGCTCCGGCTCCGGTGCCGCATCGCCGGAGCGCGCGGCCGGTTCCGGCTGGACCGCGTGCTCCCTGCCGTGCAACGGGATGATTCGTGCCTCCGCTCCGTCGGTCACCTCGCTCGCCTCGCTTTCCGCTCGCGGCTCACCGTCGGCCGGCCTGCCCGGTCGCCGCCGCGACCGCCACCTTGCCCACCAGGTCGGACAGCCGGTGCCCGTCCAGGACCGGCCGCAGCCCGCGGCCGGCGACGTAGTCGTCGAAGGCCTCCCGGGTGGTCCACCGCGGGAGGTAACCGAAGGTCTCCTTCAACCGGCTGGTGTCCACCACCCTGCCGAAGTTCAGCAACCGCACCTGGTCGGCGGAGAAGTCGACCACGCGGGCACCGCGCAGCACCCTGCCGACCGAGGGCACCGCCGAGCGCGGCATCGGCAGCTCGATCCGGCCGGCGCGCCGGATCGCCTGGGACAGGGTGATCACCCCGTCGCCGCCGACGTTGAACACGCCCGGCTTGTCCTGCAGGGTGGCGAGCTCGAGCACGGCCAGCGCGTCCGAGGTGTGCAGTAGCTGCATCCGCGCGTCGTAGCCGAGCACGGTCGGCACGACCGGAAGCGCGAAGTACCTGGCCAGCACGGTGTCGGTTTCCGGGCCGATCAGGTTGAGGAACCGGGCCGTGGTCACCGTGAGGTCCGGCCGCCGCCGCTCGAGGCCTCGGACATAGCCCTCCATCTCCACGGCGTCCTTCGCGTAACCGCTGGTGGAGGTCGGGATCAGCGCTGAGTCCTCGGTGAAAACCGCGGGCGAGCGCGGGCCGGCACCATAGACCGCGGCGGTGGACTTGACCACCAGCTTGCGCACCCGGGGAGAGCGTTGGCAGGCGGCCAGCAGCCGCATGGTGCCGATGACGTTGACCTCTTTGATCGCGGTACGCCTGCCCGGGCCCGCGGGGTGCACGGTGGTCGAGGCGTGCACCACGGTGTCCACCTTGGCGGAGCTGATGACCTTCGCGATCAGCGGGTTACGGATGTCCGCGCGGACGAACTCGGCGTGGCCCATCCGGCGCAACACCGACCTGCGCGGCGGCGTGGTGTCCACGCCGATGACCCGCTCCAGGTCGGGGTTGTTGCCGAGCCTGGCCAGCAGCCGGCCGCCCAGCTCACCGCCGACCCCGGTCACCAGCACGATATTGGACGGCATGCGACCCCCTGCGCAGATGTGGGTACCGGGCACGCGAGCCCGCACCGGGTGGAGCACCGCCTTGACGCGCCCCGGATACTACCGGGCGCCGGGCCGCAAGGTGAGGGGCCTAACACGCTGTTAACCCAGCTCACATAGTTTTTCCGGGACGTTTGCGGCGCCGTCGAGGACGAGGACGCCGCCGCACGCAAACGGCCCGTCCATCCGCGGGACGGGCCGTCGGTTCGGTGTCGAGTGGCCGCTACTTGCCCTGCTTGCGACGCTGCACCCGGGTACGGCGCAACAGCTTGCGGTGCTTCTTCTTCGACATACGCTTGCGGCGCTTCTTGATCACCGAACCCACGGGTGCTCCTTCATATCGTTCGTTGGGTCACGCGGGACAGCGCGTCGTCCAACCAGGAGCGCATCTGCCACGACCGGCCTACCAGGTTACCGGGGCCGGTCGCAGCGCTCGTGATGCCCCTACCCGACGTCGAAATACGCCCCTTCGAGGTAGTCGTGCACCGCCTTCTCCGGGACGCGGAACGACTTGCCCACCCGCACGGCGGGCAACTCGCCCGAATGCACCATGCGGTAGACGGTCATCTTCGACACCCGCATTATCGTGGCCACCTCGGCGACCGTCAGAAACTGGACCTGCCGGGGTGGCGGCACGTCGTCCTTCTTGTTCTGCGGCATAGTTCACCGTGTCCTTCGACACATGTCGCGCCGCCCGGCTTCCCCACCGAGCGGTACCGACACGCACGTGCTCACTCGAGGGTAGCGGGACACGTGGGGCCGATGCGACGGTTGTAGCGAACTTTGCCCCGACCGGCGAGGGTCAGCCGTCCTGCTGCGCCTTACCGAGCTCGACCGAGCGATCCCGGGCAGCCTCGATCGCGGCGAGTAACGCGGCCCTTACGCCGTGGCGTTCGAGTTCCCTGATCGCGTTGATCGTGGTTCCTCCCGGCGAGGTCACGGCCTCGCGCAGGGTCACGGGGTGCTGGCCGGTGTCGGAGAGCATCGTGGCCGCGCCCACCGCCGACTGGATGATCAGCTTCTCCGCCACCGCGCGCGGGAGGCCGAGCAGGATACCCGCGTCGATCATCGCCTCGACCAGGAAGAAGAAGTACGCCGGCCCGGAGCCGGACAGGGCGGTGACGGCGTCCTGCTGTGCTTCCGGCACCCGGACCACGCTGCCGACGCAGGACAGCAGGTCCTCCACCAGCGTGAGCTGGTCCGCGGTGGCGTGCCGCCCGGGGGAGATCACGCTCATCGCCTCGCCGACCACCATCGGGGTGTTCGGCATCACCCGCACGACGGGGGTGCCCTCGGGCAGCCTGCGCTCGTACAGCGCGGTGGGCAGGCCCGCGCACAGCGACACCACCAGCGAGCCCGGGCCGATCAGCGGCGCCAGCTCGTCCAGCACCGGCTCGATGTCCTGCGGCTTCACCGCGACCACCAGCACCTCGGCCCGCTTGGCCGCCTCCGGCACGGTCACCGCGGGCACGCCGTACCGCTGAGTGAGCTCGGCGGCCCGCTCCTCGTGCCGTTCGGTGAACATCAACTCCTCGGCGCGGCGCCCGCCGTTCAGCAGCCCACCCAGCAGCGCCTCACCGATCTTGCCCGCACCCAGTACCGCGATGGTGGTCATGCCGAGAAACTACCTCGCTCCAGCTAGGGGGCGGGGGAGAGGGCGAGCTGGCGGGCTTGGCAGACCAGGCGGCCCTGCGCGTCGACCACGGTGGCGTCGGAGTCGAACCAGCCCTCCTGGATCGTCCGGCAGTCCACCTGGACCCGCAGCCAGCCCGCCACCGGGCGGGTACGCACCAGCGCGGTCAGCTGCGCCGTCGGCGCCCAGCCGAACCGCCCGAGGTTGAACACCACCGGTGGGTTGATGTCGCTGGCCAGCATCGCGAAGAAGGGGTCGGGGTCGCCCTCCCGCGGGCGGACCCACAGCCGCATCCGCGGGGGGTCGCCGGATCGCCCCGAGGCGTACCCAGCGGTATGCGGGTCCAACCGCACGTCACAGCCCTTGGCGAGGTCGAACGCGCCTTCCGGGGTGTCCCCGGAGAGCACCACCGCACCGGAAGGCGGCTCGGCGGGCAGGGCGGGCACATCGGCCCACACCGGGCGGCGGATCGGCAGCCTGCCCGCGGTGATCCGAGCCTCCACGCAACTGCGACCGCGCTGCTCGAGGTAGACCGCGACCACGGTGGCCCTGCGACCGACCTTGCGGATCTCGGTGCGCAGCAACACCGGCCCGATGGCGGGCGGCCGCAGGAACTCGGCGCTGACCGCAAGGGGGTCGGCAAGGGGTTCGCCACGTTCGGCGAGGCTGGTCAGCGCGGTCCTGGCCAGCAGGGCGATCATGAAACCGCCGTGCGGGTGGCCGCCGACCGCCCACTCCTGCCGTAGGTCCGCGATGAACGTGCCGTCGCCGAGCGAGCGGGGAGAACACGCCGCGCCGAAGGTCGCGGCACCATCAGCGCTGCTCACGAACGACTGACCAGCGCGCGAAGGAAGAACGCGGTGTTCGCGGGTCGCTCGGCCAGCCTGCGCATCAGGTACCCGTACCACTGCTCGCCATAGGGCACATAGACCCGAACAGTCTCGCCGTCGGCGGCCAATCGCCGCTGCTCGTCCGGGCGGACCCCGTACAGCATCTGGTACTCGTAACTCCCCTGCTTGCGCCCGTACCACCGAACCCGTTCGCCCAACACGTCGATCAACCGCGGGTCGTGGGTCGCGAACATCGGATAACCACCCCCTTCAAGCAGCACGTTCGCACAGCGCACGTAGCTGAGGTCGACCTGGTGGCCGCCCTCGAAGGCCACGTCGGCCGGCTCGGCATAGGCGCCCTTGCACAACCGCACCCGGGACTCCGGCACCGCGAGCGCCGCCGCGTCCGCCTCGGTGCGCCGCAGGTAGGACTGCAGCACCGCACCCACCCACGGCCAGGTACGCCGCAGGTCGGCGAGCGCGGTCAGGGTGGCGTCGGTGGTGGTGTGGTCCTCCATGTCCAGGGTCACCGTGGTGCCGCACTGCTCGGCCGCGGCGCAGATCCGGTAGGCGTTGTCCACGGACAGCTTCTCGTCCAGCTCCTGGCCGACCGCGGACAGCTTCACGCTGACCTCGGCGCGATCGGCCAGTCCCTCGGCATGCAACCGGTCCAGCAGCGCCAGGTAGGCCTGCACGGTGCGTTCCGCCTGGCTGGAGTCGGTGGTGTGCTCCCCGAGGTAGTCGAGGCTGGCCTGTAGCCCTTCCCCGGCCAACTGCCGGACCACCTCGACCGCGTCGGCCGTGCTCTCCCCCGCGACGAAGCGGTTCACCACGCTCCGGGTACCGGGAGCGGTCGCCACGGCGCGACGGATCGCGTCACTCCCCGCGGCGGCGAGAATCAACGAACGCAGTGGATTCACGACAGGAACTGTACGTGTTCTGCCGATGTCACCTGCTGACCGGCACCGCGCCGAACCGGTCGATTGCCGTCACCCGCGCTCACTGCCCGAGGTGCAGCCGCGCGAACAGCAGTGCCTCGGCGAGGTCGCCTGCCCGCCGCGCCTGCTGGCCCGCCCTGCGGGTGTTCACCTCGAGCACGACCTGCCCGGTGAAACCGCCGGTGGTGAGCTTCTCCAGCAGCTCGGCGCAGGGCTGGTTGCCGTGGCCGGGAACCAGATGCTCGTCCTTGGGCAGTCCGGTGCCGTCGGCAAGGTGCACGTGGGTGAGCCCGGAGCCCATCCGTTCGGCCAGCGCCAGCGGGTCCATCCGGGCGGCGGCGGTGTGCGAGAGATCGAGGGTGTAGTGGCGGTAGCCGACATCGGTGGGGTCGATCGAAGGCCGGAAGGCGGACACCCTGCTGTGCCGGCCGCCACCGGGTGGGCGGACCTTGAACATGTTCTCCACCGCCACCGCGACCCCACTGGTCTCCTCCAGTTCGGCGACCAGGTCGGCGAAGGACTCGGCGTAGCGACGCTGCCAGCGAAACGGCGGGTGCACCACCACCGTGCCGGCGCCGAGCTCGAGTGCGGCGTCGACGGTGCGGCGCAACCGGATCTCCGGGTCCGGCGACCACACCCGCTGGGTGATCAGCAACGAGGGGGAATGCATCGAGAGCACCGGCATCCCGGTATCGGCCGACCAGCGCCGCAACGCCCGCACGTCCTGGCTGACCTGGTCGACCCAGACCATCACCTCGACGCCGTCGTAGCCGAGTTCCGCGGCGAGCTCGAACCCGGTGCCGGCCCGTTGCGGCCACACCGAGGCGGTGGACAACCCGACCGGAATCGAGTGCGGTTCGGTCATCGCACCTATCTCGAGACCAGCAGGAGCGCGGCGGGCGAGACGGTGACCACCAGCCCGACCAGCAGTGCCAGCACCGTGGTCTGCAGGTCCTCCGCCCGGCGGACCTTGCGCACGATCAGCACCAGACCGACGGTCACCACCAGCGCGGCGACCAGCGCCGCGGCCGGGAGCCGGGTCCACAGCCAGTTGAAGCCGAGCCAGACCCCGGCGCCGCCGGCCACCCCGAGGGTGAGCTGTCCCGCCAGCGCGAGCCACTGCCTTGCCGGTGAGGCGTCCTCGTCCTCCTCGGCTTCGGCCAGTTCCTCGACCTCGGCGAAGTCGTCCTCGCCCGCGCCGTCGACAGCCGGTTCGAGCGGCTCGTCCTCGGCGTAGTCGTACTCGTCCGGGTGCAGGTCCGCCTCGCGCAGCGGATCGTCCAGCGGGTCACCGAAGGCGTCCAGGCCGGCGGGCGAGTACGCGTCCACCCCGGAGTCGTCCAGCGGGTCGTCCGCCGGCACGAAGCCCTGGGTGGGTGGACCGGCGTCCTGGTCGTCGGCCGGGGCCGCTTCCGCGGGCGCGACGGCGGGCATCGCCCCGACCTCGGTGTCGTCCAGCTGCGTCCTGCGCCTGCGCTCCCGCCAGCCGGCGAGTCCGGCCGGCGGCTCGTCCGGCTCCGGCTCGGCCACGGCAGACCCGTTCAGCCCCGGCGCCGCGTTCCCCACGGCGGGGAACTGTTCGGTGTGCGACTCCGGTTCCGGCTGCGGCGCCGCGCGCCGCATCGGCCTGCGGCCGCGCGGGGGCGCGCCGGGTGGCACCGGGTAACCGCCGGTGGCCATCCGACCCGGTGGTGGCGGCTGCTGTTCCGGTGCCTCCGGCTCGGCCTCGTCCAGCCCGTCCAGGCGCGCGGCGAGGGAACCGGGGGGCGGCGGGGGTGGCTGGGCACGCGCCGGGGCCCTTGCCGGTGGTTCCTGCTGGGCCGCGGGCGGCGGCTGCTGCGCAGGGTTCCGGCCGCGGTGCGGCAACGGCGGGCGGGGCATCGCGCCGGAGTGCTGCTGCGGGGGGCGGGGCAGTGCGCCCGAGTCCTGCTGCGGCGGGCGCGGCATCGGCCCCGAGTCCTGCTGCGGGGGGCGCGGTCGCGGGCCGGAGTCCTGCTGCGGCGGGCGCGGCGGCGGGCCCGAATCCTGCGGGGCGGGCCGCGGCGTGGCGGCGGGGTCCTGCTGTGGCGGGCGCGGCGGCGGGCCCGGCTCCTGGCGCGGGGGGCGCGGCATGGCGCCGGAGTCCTGCTGCGGCGGGCGACCGGGCTCCGGCTGAGGTCGCGCAGGCGGGCGGCCGTCCGGTTCCGGTTGCCGCGGTGCGTCGCGGCGCGCTGGCGGGGGCTGGCCCTCCGCCTGGATTCTGTCGATGATCGCCTGCGGTGCGGTGTCGCCGATGCCGGGCTGCTCTTCGGCCTCGTCATCGGCGGCACGGCGACGGCGGCGGCGCGGCTCGCCACCGACCTGACCGCCGTGTTGGGCGAGGAGCTCAGCCACGGTCTTCTGTGGCTGCTCGCCTCCGCTTTCTCGCGTCATCCCTTCCACCGTGCCCGTTGCTTGTCATCCACGTCCAGCGCGCCACCGTGCGGAACAGTCTGGTCCGTGCCGTTGGAATGGTCCAGCCGCCGCAGGATCACGCCTTCCCGCAGCGCCCAGGGGCAGATCTCCAACTCCGAGAGCGACAAGGCTCGCATCGTGGCCTGCGCCACCAGCGCACCCGCGACGAGCTGGTGCGCCCTGCTGGAGCTGACCCCCTCCAGCTCCGCGAGGTCGGCCGAGGACATCCGGGAGATAAACGAGATCAGCTGGCGCAGGGCCGTGTCGGTGAGGGTGCGCGGCACCCGCGGGCCCGCAGAGGACGGCGCGGCGCCGGTCAGCCTGGCCAGCGAGCGGAAGGTCTTCGAGGTGGCCACCGCCCGATCCGGTGCCCCGTGCCGGGTCAGCTTCCTGGCCAGCTCGCCGAGCTGGTCGTCCAGCCACGCCGTGGTGTCCACCAGTTCCGACCGGCGCGGCGGGTCGTGCGCGAACCTGGTCCTGGTGATCCGGCCCGCGCCCAGCGGGAGCGAGGCCGCCAGCTCGGGAGCCTCGTCCATCCCGATGGCGATCTCCAGCGAGCCGCCGCCGATGTCCAGCACCAGCAGCTGACCCGCGGACCAGCCGTACCAGCGGCGCACGGCGAGGAAGGTCAGGCGCGCCTCGTCCTCGCCGGAGAGGACCTGTAGCTCGACCCCGGTCTCCTCGGCGACCTTGCGCAGGACGGCTGTCACGTTCCGCGCCTCGCGCACCGCCGAGGTGGCGAAGGCGAGCACGTCCTCGCAGCCGAGGCGCACGGCCGCGGCTCGTGCCGACTCGACCGCGCGCACCAGCTCGTCCGCACCGCGCTTGCTCAGCTCGCCGCCGGCCGTGATCTGCTCGGCGAGGCGCAGGACGGTCTTCTCGGAATGCATCGGCGTCGGATGCGCACCACGGTGTGCGTCCACCACGAGCAGGTGGACGGTGTTCGATCCGACATCGAGTACCCCTAGGCGCACGAGGCGGTACGGTACCCGGCCCCGCATGGCGGCCTACTCAGGTCTCGAACTTGTAACCGAGACCACGGACGGTCACCAGGTGGCGGGGAGATCCCGGATCCGGCTCGATCTTCGAGCGCAACCGTTTGACGTGCACGTCCAGGGTCTTGGTGTCACCGACGTAGTCCGCGCCCCACACCCGGTCGATCAGCTGGCCGCGAGTGAGCACCCTGCCCACGTTGCGTAGCAGGTACTCGAGCAGGTCGAACTCCTTCAGCGGCAGGGAGACCTCGCCGCCGTCCACGGTGACCACGTGCCGTTCCACGTCCATCCGCACCGGGCCCGCGGCCAGCACCAGCGGCGCCAGCTCGGCACCCTCGCTGCCCGGCTCCCCGCCGCGGCGCAGCACCGCGCGCACCCTGGCGATCAGCTCGCGGGCCGAGTACGGCTTGGTCACGTAGTCGTCGGCGCCCAGCTCGAGGCCGACCACCTTGTCGATCTCACTGTCCCGGGCGGTCACCATGATCACCGGGACGGCCGCCCGCTGGCGCAACTGCTTGCACACGTCGGTGCCGCTCATCCCGGGCAGCATCAGGTCGAGCAGCACGATGTCGGCGCCGTTGCGGTCGAACTCCTCCAGCGCCTCCTGCCCGGTGGCGGCCACGGCCGCGGTGAAGCCCTCCTTGCGGAGCAAGAAGGCGAGCGGGTCGGCGAACGACTCCTCGTCCTCGACGATGAGCACCCTCGTCACAGTGTTCCTCCAAATTCACAGACGGCGGGGGTGAGCCCCCGTCAGGGGGTCGGAATCGGCACTCTCCGATCCGGCCGCCACCCGGCGGTTCTGCCGCTCGAGGGACGTTTGCCTGCTGCCGTTCTCGGCGCCGCGGTGGGCCGGGATCCGCAGGGTGAAGGTGGAGCCGGTGCCCGGCATGCTCCACAACCGCACCTCGCCGCCGTGGTTGGCCGCGACGTGTTTGACGATGGCAAGGCCCAGCCCGGTACCGCCGGTCACCCGCGAGCGGGCCTTGTCCACCCGGTAGAAGCGCTCGAAGACGCGCTGCTGCTCGTCCTCGGCGATCCCGATCCCGCGGTCGGTGACCGCGATCTCCACGTACCCGTCCACCAGCCGCCTGCTGATCGAGACCGGGCTGCCCTGCGGGGAGTAGGCCACCGCGTTCTCCAGCAGGTTGGACAGCGCGGTGACCAGCAGGGTGCGATCGCCCTCGATGAGCAGGTCACTGTCGGTATCGGTGGCCACGGTGATCTCGGCGGACTCCGCGGAGATCTTGACCCTGCCGAGCGCCTCCCGCACCACGGCGTCGACCTCGACCACGTTCAGGTCGGGCAGCCGCTCGGCGCCCTGCAACCGGGAAAGGGCGATGAGTTCGGTCACCAGCTTGCCCAGCCGGGTGGACTCGCG
The DNA here is from genome assembly GCF_006715045.1 of Amycolatopsis cihanbeyliensis. Classification (GTDB taxonomy): domain Bacteria; phylum Actinomycetota; class Actinomycetes; order Mycobacteriales; family Pseudonocardiaceae; genus Amycolatopsis; species Amycolatopsis cihanbeyliensis. The sequence goes on from NZ_VFML01000001.1 coordinate 3,505,478, forward strand.
CAGGATCTTGCCGCCGAACCGGCGGACCTCCTCGGTGTCCTCGGCCGCGTCCAGCACGGCCTCGGTGAGCAGGGCGATCGCGCCGACCGGGGTCTTGAGCTCGTGACTGACGTTGGCCACGAAATCGCGCCGGGTGGCCTCCAGCCGCACCGCCTCGGAGTGGTCCACCGCCTCGACCACGGTGAACCCGTCGCCGAGCGGGCGGACCTCGCCGAGCACGGCTTCCGGCTGGCGACCCCGCACCTCCAGCGGGGACAGGTCGATCTCCACCGGCTCGGCGGTGTCCACCACCTGCTCGGCCGCCTTACGGGCGCGAGCGTCGGCCTGGTTGTTGCGGATCATCCCGAGCGCCTCGGCCCGCGGGTTGTGCAGCACCAGGTCGCCGAAGCGGTTCAGCACGACGACCCCGTTGTTGGAGGAACGCACCTGCCGTTCGAGCAGTTCGGCCACGGTGGGCCCGGAGGGACCCCTGCCCTGCGGGCCGGCACGGCGCACCCTGGCGGCCAGGAAGCCAATGACCGCGCCGACCACCAACGCGCCGGTGGCCAGAGCGAGCGTTGCAGGCACGGTCACAGGGGAATCGTAAGCATCGTGGTAGCCCTTTGGCCTAGTCCTGGCAGCGTTCTCGTGATGGCCGTGACACCTACGGGCGATATATTCGCCGCTCCGTCAGGAGCCGTTTACTTCGTTGTCGCTCTGGCGCGCCCGGCGCCGTCATCCGGTGACCCTGGTTCATCCGATCGAATCGCCTTACTTCACTCGCCCGAGGACGCTGGTCCGGTTGCCGAACGAGCTGCGTCACCAGATCTTCCCGACCTATGGAACAAATGGAACTCGGTACGATAACATCTTGATAACAACAGGTTTGGGGCGCGGTGATGACCGAGTCGACCAGCGCGGGCGAGGCTCGCCGTCCGGACCCGGCAGGCGAGCCGGAGACGGTGCGGCAGGGCATGTTGCGGCCGCTGGACCGCGCGATGGATGGCACGGGGCGCGCGCTGCGGCTGATCGTGCTGGTGTACCCGCTGCTGCTGTTGCCGGCGGCGGTCGCGGTGCTGGTACTGCGGGCGCGGCAGGTGAGTGCGCACCCGCCGCCCCTCCGGTCCAGCTCGGCAGGGCGCCGCGCCGGCTCCGCGTAAGGGGTGGGTCGTGGGCGCGTTGCGGGCGCGCCCACGACCCACCGGGCCGGCTCATCGAGCCGGTACTGCACACGCCTGGTGGGATGCGGAAAAGCCGGTTACCGGCGGGGGCTCAGGACGAGCGGGGCTACCGCCGAGAGAATGCGAACGACGTCGACTCCGGATGGGCTACCCGGATGCGACGACCGAGGGGCGGCACAGGTTCCGGATCGTGAACATGGCTCCACCTCCTCGGGGCGACGGCGTTCCAGAAGTCCCCATGAGGGTAGCTCGACAACGCCGGGTAGCCAACCCGCTGCGGCAAACGAGTGGGCGGTGCACCGGAACGGCAAACTCGCGCGCGTGCATGGCAAACACGCGCGCGTGGGCGGCAAACACGCGGGTTGACCTGCGGGTCAACGCCCCTGGGCCGCTACGGCGGCGGCCGCCTCGGTGGCCGCAGCCGGGTCGAGGTAGGTGCCACCGGGGGTGACCGGGTTCAGGTCCTCGGTGAGGTCGTAGCGCAGCGGGATGCCGGTCGGGATGTTCAGGCCGGCGATCTCCTCGTCGGAGATCCCGTCCAGGTGCTTGACCAGGGCACGTAGCGAGTTCCCGTGCGCGGCCAGCAGCACCGTCCGCCCGGCCCGCAGGTCGGGCACGACGGTGGACTCCCAGTACGGCAGCAGCCGCGCCACCACGTCCTTCAGGCACTCGGTCAGCGGGGCGGCGTCACCGAGGTCCGCGTACCGGGGGTCGGCGTCCTGGCTGAACTCGCTACCCCGCTCGATCGGCGGCGGCGGGGTGTCGTAGGAACGGCGCCAGAGCATGAACTGCTCCTCGCCGAACTCCTCGAGGGTCCGCTTCTTGTCCTTGCCCTGCAGGGCGCCGTAGTGCCGCTCGTTCAGCCGCCAGTCCCTGCGCACCTCGATCCAGTGCCGGTCGGCGACGTCCAGCGCGATGTTCGCGGTGGCGATCGCCCTGCGCAGCAGCGAGGTGTGCACCACGTCCGGCAGCAGCCCGGTCTCGGCGAGCAGCTCGCCGCCGCGCCGCGCCTCGACCTCACCCTGCTCGGAGAGCGGGACGTCGACCCAGCCGGTGAACAGGTTCTCCGCGTTCCACGTGCTTTGCCCGTGCCGCAACAGCACCAGGGTCCCTAGCTCGGCCATGCGTCCAGCTTGCCAGAGCGCGAGCGCCGCATGGCGGGGGGTCGCGGCGAGGTACAGCCGATCGGCAAGGCCACTACCGGCGAAAATACCTCTACCGACAGTGGCCTGGGTGACCGTGGTGAACACCTACAACCGGGTTCACGAAGCGCCAACAAGATTTCAATCGCGTCACGTTAGTTGCATACCGTTAACCCAATCACGAAAGTTCACTCGAATGGAGTAGCGAGTAATCTTGTGATTACAGACCCGGTTCTGCCAAGTTGGCATCTGTCCCGCTCGACTGGAAACCACGCACTCCCCAGCCGGGCGGACCGAGGCGCAGCTCGTCTCCCCCCTGCCGAGCTGCGACCCGCCGGCCCCGTTGGCATCCCCCTCGTCACCGGGTCCATCGCGGCGGGAACGTAAGCGGGGCGGCTCGAGTTTCGCGACTCCCCCCTCCCTCGAGCCGCTCCGCTCCCTCACGTCCCGGGTCACTCCGGCACCGGTTCGCCGACTACCCGCCGGCGCCTACGCCGAAACAACTGCCACGCCCCGGCGGCCGCGGGCAGGCCGAAGAAGGCAAGGAACGGCAAGGCGGCGGCCAGCACGGTGAGCGCGTCCCCGAGGAACCCGGTGAACGCGCGCCAGCCTGCGGCGAGGCCACCGAGCACGCCGTCCTCATCCTGTTCCGCGGCGACCGCGGACCGGCTGACACTCAGCGACACGGTGGCGGTGGCGACCCTCCCGGCCAGCGCCTCCTGCCTGGCCTGCAGCGACTCCAGCTCCGACTGCCGCTCGGTCAGCTCGCTCTCCACCGAGGTGATCTCACTGATCGAGCTCGCCCGCTCCAGCAGGGCGCGCACCCGCTGCACGCTGGCCCGCTGCGAAGCCAGCCGGGACTCCACGTCCACGACCTGCTCGGTCACGTCCTCGGTGCGCTGCTGCCTGCGCACCACCTCGCCCAGCGAGGTCAGCTCACCGAGCACCGCATCGAGCTGGTCGCTCGGCACCACCACCTCGACCGAGGCGGAGTGCCCGTCCACCCGTTCCTGCCCGGTGTAGCCGCCCGCGCCGGTGGCGACCTGCCGCGCCCTGCGGACCGTGGCGGACACGTCCGCGGCGGTCAGCTCCAGCCGCGCGGTGCGGGCCAGCTTGCGGTCCGCACCGTCGATCCGCACCGTCGCGCCACCGCCCCGGTCACCCTCGCCCCCTTGCGCCGCGGGGGCGTCGGCCGCGTTCCCGGACTCCGCACGGGCGTCCCCGGCTCCCGCGGACGCCCGGTGCGGCGCGGCCGCGTCCCGCTCCCCGGTGCAGCCGGACAGCAGCCCCACCGTCATCCCCAGTACCACCAGCATCATCGCCGACGGCTTCGCTCTCGCTCGCATCCCGCTCCCTCCAGTCATGGCGAGGAACAGACGGAGCGGCACGCCGCCGCGGTTGCACCCGGCTCGACACGGGCACTAGCTGTCCGGCCCGACGAGGTGCTTGAAGGCCCGCAGGTTGGCCAGCGACTCGCCGCGCGAGACCCGCCAGTCCCACTCGCGCTGGATCGAACCGGCGAAGCCGAGCTCGAGCAGGGTGTTGAAGTCGCCGTCCGCGGCCTCGAGCACCTGGCCGAGGATCCGGTCCAGCTCACCGCTGGAGATGGTGTCCAGGTCGTGCCTGCCGACCAGGTAGATGTCGCCGACCGAGTCGAGCGTGTAGCACACCCCGTACAGCTTGGCGTTGCGTTGCAACAGGAAGCGGTAGACCCGCTCGTGCGCCTCGTCCGGCCTGCGGCAGACGAACGCCTCCACCACCAGCGCGTGCTCCCCGGCGACCAGCCAGCAGTTGGTCTGCAGCTTCTTGCTGCCGGGCAACGTGACGAAGTACTTCCCCTCGCCGTGCCGCTCGTGGGCCAGCCCCGACTCCGCCACGGTGGACCGGATCAGTTCGTCGGTGCGCGCCAGCCGCGACTGCTCAGCCGTCATACCGCCACCTCCTGCAACGCGAGCGCACGGGCATCCCGGAACGCTACTGCCGCGTCGGCGTAGGTGCCCAGCAAGGTCTCGGTGGTACGCCGCCAGGAGAACCGGGCGGCATGTCGCACCGCGTTCGCCGCGAGCTCGGCGCGCCGTTCCGGCCGCAGGGCCACGCTGCCGAGGGCGCGTGCCCAGTCCTCGGCCCGGTGGCCCGGCACCAGCAGCCCGGAGACCCCGTGCGAGACCGCCACCGGTAGGCCGCCGACCTCCGCGGCCACCACCGGGGTGCCGCACGCCTGCGCCTCGAGTGCTACCAGCCCGAAGGACTCGTTGTAGCTGGGCACGGCGACCACATCGGCGGCACGGAAGACCTCGGCCAGTGCCCGGCCGGGTTGCGGGGGCAGGAACCGGGTCTGCCGCTCGATGCCGAGGGACCTCGCCAGCTCCCGCAGGGCATGCGGCTGCTCGAGGCCGGAGCCCGACGGCCCGCCGACCACCAGCACCACCAGCCGTTCGGCCAGCTCGGGCCGGTCCCGCAGCAGCCGTGCGGCCGCGTGCAGCAGGACATCGGGTGCCTTCAGCGGCTGGAGCCGCCCGGCGAAGGCCAGCACCACCGCGTCCCCCGGCAGCCCGAGCGAGGCCCTGGCCATCGCGGTCGAGCCGGGGGAGAACCGGTCCAGGTCCACCCCGGGGGACACGGTGCGCACCGCGTGCGGGTCGGCGTCGTACAGGGCGACCAGCTCCCGCGCCTCCACCGGGGTGTTGGCCACCAGCCGGTCGGCCTCGGTGACCACCTGTTCCTCGCCGATCACCCTGGTCCTCGGTTCCGGGCTGTCGCCATCGGCGAGCGCGGCGTTCTTCACCTTGGCCAGCGTGTGCGCGGTGTGCACCAGCGGTACGCCCCACCGATCCCGCGCCAGCCAGCCGACCTGACCGGACAGCCAGTAATGCGAGTGGATCACGTCGTAGTAGCCGGGCTCGTGGAAGGCCTCGGTGCGCAGCACCCCGGAGGTGAACGCGCACAGCTGGGCCGGCAACTCGGCGCGGCTCAGCGGCTCGAACGGGCCGGCCGGGATGTGCCGGACCAGCACGCCGGGCGCCAGCTCGGCCACCGGCGGCTGGTCGGATGAGGTCGCCCTGGTGAAGATCTCGACGCTGACCCCGCTCCGGGCCATCTCGATCGCGGTTTGCCCGATGTAGACGTTCATCCCGCCGGCATCACCGGTTCCAGGCTGTTCCAGCGGTGAGGTGTGCACGGAAAGGACCGCCACCCGGCGCAGCGGTGGCACCGGTGGGTGGGACGGCATCATGTACGTGATCTCCCCTGGTCAGGGCGCTGGTGCCAGCCGCTGTCCGGCGAAGTGCAGCAGCGTCGCGTTGAACTCCTCCGCCGCTTCGACGAACGGCAGATGGCCTACACCCTGCAACCAACGTTGATCGGCCCCCGGAATCTTCCCCGCCGCGTACGCGCCCGCGCTCGGGTCCACCACCGCGTCCTCGGCGCCGTGCACGACCAGGGTGGGCACGTCCACCGCGGCCAGCACCTCGGCGCTGTCCACCCGGCGCCGGAACAGCGCCCCGCGCACCGCGGGCGGCACCAGCAGCGAGGACCCGAGCAGCGCCTGGGCCAGCGCGCCGGGGATCTCCCTTGCCGCCATCCCGCCGCACAGCCCGGCCAGCGCGGGCACCGCCACCTCGGGATCCTCGTCCAGCGCCGCGGGCAGGGCCGCGCGCATGGCGGGACCGGTCCGGCCGCCCGGCCGGTCCTTGCCGATCTCGGTGATCGCCCCGGCCAGGACCAGCCCGGCGATCCCGGCCGTCCCGTAGGTCCGGAGGTAGTCGGTGATCACCAGCCCGCCATAGGACCAGCCGACCACCACCGCGGGCGCGCCGGCGAACTCCAGCACCGAGGCGAGGTCCTCCGCCCAGACCCGCGACAGGTCGTAACCCTCCACCGGCGCCGCGGAGACGCCGTGCCCGCGCAGGTCCGGCGCGACCAGCCGGAAGTCCGCGGTGAGCTCGGGGGCGGCGAGCTGATGCGACCAGGCGAGCGAGGACTGCGCCCAGCCGTGCAGCAACACGATGGGGCGCGCGTTGCCCGCGCCGGCGACCCGTATCCCCAGCCGGACCCCACCCGACCCGACGACATCCGTGTTCACCGGGCACTCACAGGGCCGACTTCGACTTCCAGGTCTCCCAGTCCAGTAGCCAGTCCATCACCGCTGAGGTGGTCGGGAAGTCGGCCTTCGCCCCGGTGACCTCCACCGGGTCGCCGATGAGCGCGGAGTCGAAGTACGCCTTCGCGTCCTTCTCGAACAGGTTCACGCAGCCGTGCGAGGTGTTCTTCTTCCCGATGTTGGCCCGGTTCTCCTCGTTCTCGTGGATGTACTCGCCGTGGTTGGAGATCCGGCAGCACCACTTCTTCTTCACGTCGGTGTAGCCGTAGCGCTCGTTGTCGAAGATCGAGGTCGGCTCCCTGGTCATCACGATCACGGTGCCGTTCGGGGTGTTCAGGTTCGGGTCGGCGTCCTTGCCGTTGCTGCACGGGTAGCTGGCGTGTTCGGCGCCGTCCCGGTAGACGCGCATCACATGGTCCGGAGTGTGGATCTTGACCACCTGGTTGCGGCCGATGGTGAACTTCGTGGTCACGTCGGCCTTGCCGTAGTTCCCGCCGCCGTAGTGCACCCCGTAGAGCTTCGCCGTGACGTTCACCTCGGTGTTGGCGGGCCAGTACTCCCTGGGGCGCCAGTCGACCTGCCGGTCGGACAGCCAGGCCCAGGAGCCCTCCACCTCCTTCGAGGTCTCCACGGTGAGCGCCCGTTGCGCGGCGGCCCGGTCGGAGACCGCGGCGTCGAACTTCACGCTGATCGGCATGCCGACACCCACCTCGGCGTTGTCGATCGGGTTCAGCGTGGCGCGGATCACGGCGGCCGGCTGCAGGGTGCCGAAGCTGCCGGTGAACTCGACCGGTTTGCCGTCGGTTCCGGTCGCCTTGGCCGCGTAGGTGTAGGTCTGGCCGTACCCGAGGGACTCCGCACTGGTCCAGGTGTTCTTCTCGGCGTTCAGCTCACCCCGCACCTCCCCGCCTTCGGAGTTGGTGAGCGTGACCTCGGTGAAGGATCCTTCGGCGACCGTGACGGTGACCGGCGCCGTGACCGACACCTCGGCGGCGTCCACCGCGGGCTCGGCCGTGATCTCGGCCTTCGGCGGCTGCGCGTCGGGCGCCCCGGAGCCCGACACCTCCTCGCCGGAACACGCGACCAGCCCGACCGCACCGCCGGCCGCCAGGGCGATCTTGAACACTTTCCGCCGTTCGTACACCGTCATCCTCCCTTCACCCGAACGATCCGACGTTACCTGGCAGCATGGCGCCATGAGCAAGCGAATCGCAGTCATCACCGGCGCCAGCGCGGGGATCGGCGCGTCGACCGCGCGGGCGTTGGCCCAGGCCGGCTTCGGTGTGGTCCTCGGCGCCCGGCGCCTCGACCGCGTCTCCGCACTGGCGGACGAGCTGTCCGGAACCGCTCATCTCCTGGACGTGACCGACCAGGAATCGGTTGCGTCGTTCGCCGAGCGGGTTCCGGAGTGCCATGTGCTGGTGAACAACGCCGGTGGGGCGCGCGGCCTCGAGCGGGTCGAGGCCGCGAACGAGCAGAACTGGCGCTGGATGTGGGAAACCAACGTGCTCGGCACGTTGCGGATGACCAAGGCCCTGCTGCCGAAGTTGATCGAGTCCGGCGACGGGCATGTGCTGACTGTGACATCCATCGCGGGACACGAGGTCTACGACAACGGCTCCGGCTACACCTCGGCCAAGCACGCGCAGTCCGCGCTGCACCGGACGTTGCGCTCGGAGCACCTCGGGCAGCCGGTGCGGTTCACCGAGATCATCCCGGGCATGGTGGAGACCGACTTCTCGCTCAACCGGTTCGAGGGCGACGCCGAGCGGGCCGAGAAGGTCTACCAGGGGCTGGACCCGTTGACCCCGGACGATGTGGCGGAGGTCATCGCGTTCGCGGCGACCAGGCCCGCGCACGTCAACCTGGACGAGATCGTGCTCAAACCCCGCGCCCAGTACAACGGCTCCCGTTTCCACCGCGAGTAATGCCCTGAACGTGGCTTTCGGGACGCTGAACGTCCCAAAAGTGCCGTTCGCGACGCCGAGCGTCGTCAACGCCACGTTCAGGGCATTCACAGGGCGCAGTTGATGAGGAGGGGTTCGGGGTGCAGGGTGACGCCGAAGGCGGTGTGCACCCCCGCGCGGACCTCGCGGGCCAGCGCCAGCAGGTCCGCGGTGCTGGCGCCACCCCGGTTGGTCAGTGCGAGGGTGTGCTTGCCGGACAGCGCCACCCGGCCACCGGGCCCGGGGTGGCCCTTGCCGAAACCGGCCCGCTCGATCAGCCAGGCCGCGGACAGCTTGACCCCGGCGGGGGCGGGGTAGCGCGGCACCGCGGCATCCGCCCCGACCACCTCCGCGATCCTGGCCAGCACCCCGGGTAGCGCGGACTCGGCGACGATCGGGTTGGTGAAGAACGAGCCCGCGCTCCAGGTGTCGTGATCCGCGGCCTCCAGCACCATGCCCTTGCCCCGCCGCAGGCCCAGCACGGCCGCGCGCGCCTGTTCGGCCGGCACCCGCGCACCGGTTCGCACGCCGAGGGTCCGCGCCAGCTCGGCGTAGCGGATCTCCTGGGACAGCCCGTCGGCACGCAGGCGGAACCGCACGCCGAGCACGACCCCGCGATCGGTGCCCTTGAGCACGCTCGTGCGGTAGGCGAAGCCCAGTTCGCTCGCGGTGAGCGTGCGGACCTCACCGGTGCGGCGGTCGTACAGCCGCACCGACACGATCAAGTCACCGACCTCACACCCGTAGGCGCCGACATTCTGGATCGGGGTGGCGCCGACCAGCCCGGGGATCCCGGAAAGACACTCCAGCCCGCCGAGGCCGTGCTCGACGGTGGCCGCGACGAACGCGTCCCACTGCTCCCCGGCCGCCGCCTCCACCTCGACCTCGGGACCGTCCTGTTTGTCCCGTTCCCAGCCGCCGGTACCGATCCGCAGCACCGTCCCTTCGAACCCGGCGTCCGCCACGACCAGGTTCGAGCCGCCGCCGAGCAGCAGCAGCGGCTCGCCCGCCGCGTCGGCGGCTCGCACCCGGTCCACCAGCTCCCCGTCCGTACCGGCGACGAGAAACCGGCCTGCCGGCCCACCGAGCCGCAGTGTGGTGTAGCTCGCCAAGGTCATTTCAGTGCCCGTTCCGACAGCGCTCACAACACCGAACGGTACTGTCCTGCCCTGTGAAGCCTTCAACGAACAGTGCTCATGGCATCCCGCATTGAGCACCGCGCGGAGTTCCCGCACAGCGTCGACGAGGTGTACCGCGCGCAGTCCGATGCCGCCGCCCTGCGGGCCAGGCTCGAACGGATCGGCGGTCATCAGGCCCGGCTCGCCGAGCACGAGGCGACCGCGGACGGGGTGCGATTCACCCTGGTACAAGGTATTTCGGCGGACCGGCTGCCGCAGGCGGTCCGTTCACTGCACCGGGGCGACCTGATCGTGCACCGCGAGCAACGCTGGCAGCACACCGGCGATGGCGAGGTCTACACCGGAACCGCGACGGCCTCCGTGGACGGTGTGCCCGGCCGGATCACCGCCCGCACCGAGCTGCGGGCGGGGGGCGCGGGGGCCGTGCTGCGCGCCACCGGCGAGGTGACGGTGCGGATCCCGCTGGTCGGCGGCAAGTTGGAGGGCGCCATCGCCGAGCAGGTCACCGCGCTGCTCGAGCGGGAGGCCGAGTTCACCGCGTCGTGGCTCGGGCGGGACAGCTAGGGCCCGCGGGACGGCAGCCACCGCTCGGCGCGCCCACCAGGGGGACCACCAACCCGAACCGGCTACGCAGGGTCGACCGCTGGCTGACCGCTGGCTCCGGGGTGACCGGCAGGCTGCGAGCCGCGACGGACCCACTGGTCGTGGACCTCGGCTACGGCGTCTCCCCGGTGACCACGGTCGAGCTGGCCCGGCGGCTGCGGGCGGCGGTGCCCCGGGTGCGGTACTCGGCCTGGAGCTGGACCCGGAGCGGGTGGCTGCCGCCCGACCCTCGGCCGAACTGCCGTGGCTGGACTTCCGGCGCGGCGGGTTCGAGCTTGCTGGAGCCCGGCCGGTTCTGGTGCGCGCGTTCAACGTGCTGCGCCAGTACGAGGAGGCCGCGGTGGCGAGTTCCTGGCGGGCCATGCTGGAACGGATCCGGCCCGGCGGCCTGCTGGTCGACGGCACCTGCGACGAGCTCGGCAGGCTCTGCTCGTGGGTGACGATCGACCACAGCGGACCGTGCACACTCACCCTTTCCTGCCGCGTCCCCAGCCTCGAACTTCCCTCCACTGTGGCTACGCGACTACCGAAAGTGTTGATTCATCGCAACATCCCGGGGGAACGCATTCACCTTTTTATGTCCACTTTGGATTCATGCTGGCGGGCGGCGGCACCGTTCGGCCCGTGGCACGGTGGACGGAGACCGTACGCCTGCTCACCGAACGGGGTTGGCCGGTACAAGGCAGGCGGGACCGCTGGCGGCTCGGCGAGCTGACCGTGCCCTGGGCCTCGGTCGCCCCACGTTGACCGACGTCACGATCAGGGGCACCCCGGACATGTCCCTGATATTGGCGAAAGTTGCTGGTCTCGGATTTTTTCACCTGTCAGCATCTGTTTACAGGTGAAAGAATGACCCCCGATGAACGAGGAGACCCCTCGAGGTGACGAGCTACTGCGCGTCCTCACCGCGCTGGCCAATCCGCAACGGCTGCGTATCGTCGGCATACTCACCCGCGGCAGGCAGTACGTCAGCAGGCTGGCCCGCGAGCTCGGCATCAGCCGTCCGCTTCTCTATGTGCACCTGCATCGCCTGGAAGCGGCCGGGCTGGTCGTCGGCGTGCTGGAAACCGCGGGGGACGGAAAGACCATGAAGTACTACCGGGCGACGCAGTTTGCCGTCCAGCTCACACCACACACCGTCATGCGGGCTGCCACCACGTTGGGGGATCACCGATGAGCTGGCCGGATGCAACAGCCGCGGGGAGGACACGGGACACGGTCCCGATGAACGGAGGCACTCATTGTCGTCGACTACTGACCGGACGATCCAGTACACGGCTTCGATCGCCGAAACGCCGGAGCAGGTCCGGGAGGCGCAACGCTTGCGCTACCGCGTTTTCGCGGGTGAGTTCGGCGCCACACTCAACTCCCTCGTCGACGGGCTGGACGTGGACGAGTACGACGAGGCTTGCGATCACCTGATCGTGCGGCGGACGGACACCGAGGAGATCGTCGGCACCTACCGCCTGCTGCCTCCCGGCCGCCGCGCGCGGCTGTACTCGGACAGCGAGTTCGATCTGACCGCACTCGGGGACATCCGGGACACCATCGTGGAAACCGGGCGCTCCTGCGTACATCCGGAGCACCGCACCGGCGCGGTGATCACCCAGATGTGGTCGGCGCTCGGCCGGTACGTCCTGCTGTCCGGGCATCGCTATCTCGCCGGGGCCGCCTCGGTCCCGCTGCACGACGGCGGGGCGATCGCGGCGAACGCATGGCGGCTCGCCGAGCGGAAGCACGCCAGCCCGCAGCACCTGCGGGTGCGCCCGCTGCATCCGTGGACCCCGGAGCAGGTACCCACGCGGGAACGGCGCCCGAGCTACGCGGAGCTACCGCCGTTGTTTCGCGGATACCTCCGCCTTGGCGCCTGGGTCTGCGGCCCGCCCGCGCACGACCCGGAGTTCAACGTCGCCGACTTCTTCACCTTGCTGCAACTCGACCGCGCCGACCAGCGCTATATGCATTACTTCCTGGGGGACGAACAGTGAACGCCTACCGGGTGTACTCACCATGTACACCCCGTTGTGTCACCCACGCTCAACCCAGAGCGGCGAGGATGACCACTATGAAACGTGCGGGTGCGGCCGCCTCGGCGCTGCTGGGCCACGCCCCGTCGGTGCTCGGTGGCCGGCAGGTCGAGCGGCACGCTCAGCGGGTGTTGACCGCGCTGGACGTGCGGGTGGACAGCAGCGCCGACCGGCTGAGCGTGCCCGGCGGTCCGGGGACGCTGATCGTGGCCAACCACATCTCCTGGCTGGACATCGTGGCCCTGCTGGCCATCGAGCCGCTGTCCTTCGTGGCGAAACGCGAGGTACGGAGGTGGCCGGTGATCGGCTCGCTGGCCGCCCGGCTGGGCACCTGCTTCGTGGACCGGCACGCCCTGCGCGAGTTGCCTGCCAGCGTGGCCGAGCTGGCGGAGACCTTGCGCTCCGGGCGTTCGGTGATGGTGTTCCCGGAGGGGACCACCTGGTGCTCGCTGCCCGGAGGGGACTTCCGGCGCGCGCCCTTCCAGGCCGCGCTGGACGCGGGCGCACCGATCCGCCCGCTGACGATCGACTACTTCCAGGGGGACGAGCCGAGCACGATCAGCGCCTTCGTCGGCGACGACACCCTGGCCGCCTCCCTGGGCAGGGTGCTGACGGCGGGCGAGCTGACCCTGCGGCTGCGGGCACACGAGGTGCTGGCCGCCGAGGGTGACCGCCGCACGCTCGCCGCCACGACCCAGCGGCTGATCCGCGCGGCCGGATCAACCGAGCTCGCCGGCTCGCATCTCGGCGGTCCGGTCCATGCTTGACCTGCTGCACCGGCTCACCGAGGTGTTGCAGGGCACGCTCGGTTCACCCTGGCTGTGGGTGGTGGTGTTCCTGGTCGCCGGCCTGGACGCGCTGCTGCCGTTCATGCCGAGCGAGACCACCGTGATCACGGTCGCCGTGCTGATCGGGCCGGACCTCGGCAAGTTGGCGCTGCTCGCGGTGGTCGCCGCGGGCGGCGCGCTCGCCGGCGACTACCTCGGCTACTGGATCGGCAGGGGCGCGGGCCCGGTCGCGTTACGCCGGTTGCAGCAGGGCGAGCGCGGCAGGGAACAGTACCTGTGGGCGCGCGCCAAGGTGGAGCGGCACGCCACCGCACTGATCGTCGCGGGCCGGTACCTGCCTGGCGGCCGCGTCGCCTCCGCGCTGGCCACCGGCAGCATGCGCTTCCCCGCGGGCCGGTTCGCCGCGCTGGACGCCGCGGGGACCTCCATCTGGGCCGGTTACAGCGTGCTGATCGGCTACATCGGCGGGGCGAACTTCACCGAGCAGCCCGCGAAGGGCCTGCTGCTGGCGTTCGCGCTCGGCTTGCTGACGGTCGCCACCATCGAGGCCGTTCGGCGGATACGCTCACGGCGTGCGGTACTCCGACTTCGTGCACGCGACCGAGATCCATTCGACCGGCCTGCTGAGCGCGGCGACGGCGGCGGGCCCGGACGCCCCGGTGCCGAGCTGCCCGGGGTGGACGGTGAGCAAGCTGGTCCGGCACATCGCCAGGGTGCATTCCTGGGTACGTGCGACGATGGCCGACCCGAGCGGTGAGCGGGCGGCGGCCGGCACCCCGCCCGAGGGGTGGGCGGACCTGCTGGACTGGTGGGCCGAGCAGCGAGCCGGCCTGTTCGAGGGGTTCGCGGCCGGGCCGGAGGCACCCGCCTGGATGCCGTTCCGGTTGTTCCCGCCGACCACGGCATCCTGGGCTCGCCGGCAGGCGCACGAGGCGGCCATCCACCGGGTGGACGCGGAGCTCGCGCTCGGTCCACGGGCGAACGCGGTGAGTTTCGACCCGGAGTTCGCCGCGGACGGGATCGACGAGTTACTGGCCTGGCTGCTGCCGAGCAGGCCGGACGGCTGGAACAGCGGCGAGGTCGCGGGCGAGGTGCTGGTACACGCCGCCGACGCGGGCCGGGTGTGGACCGTGCGGCTGGAGCCGGGCGCGGCGCCGGAGGTGCGGGCCGGGGCCGCGGTGCCGGCCGGGTTCGAGGCGGGAGCCACCATCGCGGGCACCGCGGACTCGGTGTACCGGGCGGTCTGGGGCCGGCCGAGCCGCGCGGTCATGTCCGGGAACGCCGCGCTGCTGGAGCCGTTGCGAGCGCCCTGACCGGCACAAGGCAGGATGGCTGACCGTGTTGGGTTCGCAGCGTCGCTACGTGATCACTTTCGGCTGCCCGGACCGGACGGGGATCATCGCGCGGATCTCCTCCTTCCTCGCCGAGGCCGGCGGCTGGATCGTCGAGGCTGCTTACCACACCGACCCGGACACCGGCTGGTTCTTCACCCGGCAGGAGGTGCGGGCCGACTCGCTGCCGTTCGAGGTGGATGAGCTCCGCGCGCGCTTCGCCGGGGTGGCCAGGTCGCTGGGCAGCGACACCGACTGGCAGGTGGACGACACCGGGGAGCGCAGCCGGGTGGTGCTACTGGTGTCCAGGGAGGGGCACTGCCTGTACGACCTGCTCGGCCGGGTCGCCTCCGGTGAGCTGGACATCGAACTGCCCGCGGTGATCGGCAACCATCCGGCGCTCGGCGACATCACCAGGGCACATGGGATCCCGTTCCACCACGTGCCGTTCCCCCGCGGGGACGCCGAGGGCGGGGCGGCCGCGTTCCGCCGGATCCGCGAACTGGTGGACGAGCACGACCCGCATGCCGTGGTGCTGGCCAGGTTCATGCGGATCCTGCCGCCGGAGCTGTGCACGGCCTGGGCGGGCCGGGCGCTGAACATCCACCACAGCTTCCTGCCCTCGTTCGTCGGCGCCCGGCCGTACCACCAGGCGCATGCCCGCGGGGTGAAACTGGTCGGTGCGACCTGCCACTACGTCACCGCGGACCTGGACGCCGGGCCGATCATCGAGCAGGACGTGATCCGGGTAGGCCACGGCGACTCGGTGTCGGACATGGTGCGCAAGGGCCGGGACATCGAGAAGGTCACCCTGGCAAGGGGCCTGCGCTGGCATCTCGAGCGGCGCGTGCTGGTGCACGGCAACCGAACCGTGGTCTTCTAGCCGCGGGTGACGGCCCCTTCGAGGAGCGCGCGCATGCCCGGTGCGTGCTGGTGCTCCTTCGTCGCCCACAGGGCGCGTGCCTCCTCGTTGTCGAACTGGACGAAGCTGCCGAAGAGCACCGCATGCGGCCGACGTTCGACCAGCATCTCGACCCGGAACCCGAGGCCGGAGGTGGCGCCGAGCACGGCGAGGTCCGGTTCGGCCTGCCGCAGCGACCAGCCGAGCACGCTCCGGTCGGCGTCGCCGCCCAGCTCCATGCCGAGTTCCGCCCATCCCTGCGCGAGCATCTCGCGCATCTCGGCCGGCGCACCCTCGATGATGGCCCGGGCCCACTGCTCGGCGGGCCGCTCCCCGGCCGAGGCGACCTCGGCCAGCAACGCGTTCTCGTAGTCGATCCGGCTGAGCGTGCTGAACGCCCTGGTGGCCGCGGGGACCGCGATGTCGTGCACCCGGTCCGTGACCTGGGCGGTGGAAGTGGAATCAACCATCGGTACTCCTGAGATGTGCGGTGGAACTGGCTACGTCCGCGGTACGTACGGTCCCCGGTGGTCGCACGATCGACCCCCTCCATCCATACAGCACTGTATTGATGGAAATTATCCGCTGCTCGATGGCAAAGTCAAAGATCCGTACCGGACATCACACCGACGAGGAGCGACCATGGCGGCCCCCACACGCACCCCTCGGCACAAGTGGATCGAGGTGGGGCTACAAGCCCTCGCCGCGGGCGGGCCGGACGCCGTCCGGGTCGAACCGCTGGCGAAGACGCTCGGGGTCACCAGGGGCGGCTTCTACTGGCACTTCGAGGACCGGCGCGCGCTGCTGGAGGAGATGCTGGACACCTGGGAACGGAAGAGCACCGACGACGTGATCGAGCGGGTCGAGACCGAGGGCGGGGACGCCAGGGCCAAGGCGCGGCGGGCGGGCGCGCTCACCTTCTCCGAAGCCCTGCTGCCGGTCGATCTCGCGGTCCGCGACTGGTCCAGGCGCGACCCGGCTGTCGCCGAACGCCTGCGGCGCGTGGACAACAGCCGGATGGGCTACCTGCGCACCCTGTTCGGCACCTTCTGCCGGGACGAGGAGGAGGTCGAGATCCGCAGCATGGTGGCCTTCTCGGTGGCCATCGGGAACCACCTGCTCGCCGCCGACCACGGCACGCGCGACCGCGCCGAGGTCCTCGACCTGACCGCGCGGTGGCTGCTGGCCTGAGAGCCTGTTGGTGAACCGGATACAGCTGCTTGTGGTGAGCGGAGGAAAGCGCGCGGCGCAGCCCACGAGCGGCGAGGCCGAGCGCTGTACCCGCGAAGGTGACAATCGAGCCCGAGCCCGGCCGAGCCGATCGTGCCGCGCGTTGACCAACAGGCACTGACCGGCACGCGGCTCAGTGCGCGATGCGGACCAGCATCTTCCCGGTGTTGCCGCCGTCGAGCAGGTCGAGAAAGGCCTGCGGGGCGTTCTCCAGGCCGTCCACAATCGTCTCGGAGTAGGCGATCCTGCCCTCGGCCACCAGCGGGGCGACCTCGGCCATGAACTGCTGCTGGAGGTAGAGGTAGTCCAGCACGAGCATGCCGCGGACAGTGAACCGCTTGACGATGAGCTGGCCGAGGTTGCGCGGGGCGCAGGCCGGCTCGGTGGCGTTGTACTGGGAGATCATCCCGCAGACCACGATCCGGCCGTGCAGGTTGATCGCGTCGATCGCGGCCTCGAGGTGCTCGCCGCCGACGTTGTCGAAGTAGACGTCGATCCCGTCCGGGGCCGCGGCGTGCAGCTGCTCCGCGACCGGCCCGTCCTTGTAGTTGAACGCGGCGTCGAACCCGAGCTCACCGGTGAGATGAGCCACCTTGTCCGCGGAACCCGCGCTGCCGATCACCCGCTCCGCCCCGTTCAGCCTGGCGAGCTGGCCCACCAGCGAACCGACGGCGCCGGCGGCACCGGAGACGAACACGGTGTCCCCCGCCTTGAACCCGGCCACGTCGAACAGCCCGGCGTAGGCGGTGAGCCCCGGCATGCCGAGCACCCCGAGGTAGGCGGTCAACGGCGCGGCCTCGGCGTCGATCGGCACCACCTGGTCGGCGTCCACCACAGCGTGCGAGCGCCAGCCGTGCTGATGCAGTACGAGGTCACCCGTGCGCAATGTGTCCACGTGTGACTCGGCGACCGCGCCGACGGCGCCACCGAGCATGGCCCTGCCCACTTCGAACGGTTCGACGTACGACTTCCGGTCGTTCATCCGGCCCCGCATCGCCGGATCGACACTCATCACGAGGTTGCGCACCAGTACCTGGCCGGGGCCGGGTGCCGGCATCTCGGTGTCCACAATGGAGAAGTTGTCCATGGTGGGCCGACCGTGCGGGCGGGAAGCCAGCCGGATCTCGGTAGCTTGCTTGGAAACGCTCACGTCCGCGCAGGCTACCCGCGGCCGGTCACGATTGCCGCGCGAGTTCGTCGAGCTTGCCGAGCACGCCCCCGTAGGTCCGGCGCAGCCCGCCAGGGGCGAGCGTCCGCCGGAGTTCGCATCGGTCTCCACCAGCGTTCCCGGCTCGGGCTCGCGCACCCGCCGCGCCGCTCAGCTCACTGGTTTGCCGAGGCCGGGCACCGTCTCGGCGCCGGGCAGCCCGGCCAGCAGGTCCCCGGTGACCAGCAGCTTGCTGCCACGCAGCCCGCTGCCGATCACCAGCTCGGGCGCGGCGGCGACGGCTTCGTCGACCAGCACCGGCCAGCCGTCGGGCAGGCCGAGCGGGGTGATGCCCCCGTAGGCCATGCCGGTCAGCTCGACCGCCTCGTCCATGGCCGCGAAGGACGCCTTGCGGACGTCCAGCCTGCGCCGGAGCACGTTGTTCACATCGGCTCGGGTGGTGGCGAGGATCATGGCGGCCGCGTAGCGCAGCTCACCTGCCCGCTTGCCCGCGACCACCACGCAGTTCGCCGAAGCGGAGGGGGGTGAGCCGTAGGCGGCGCAGAATTCGGCGGTATCGGCCAGCTCGGGGTCGATCTCGACGACACCGAGCTCCTCGGCCTTCGGCAGTGCGGGCAGCGCCTTGGCGACCGGCTCGGCCAGCAGGTCCGGGCGGCGAGTGGCGGGCTCGACGGTCAGCGAGCCGGCGATATTCCAGGTACGCACGGGTACAGACCTACCAGCTCTGGCCGCCGCGCTGCACCTCGATGAGCTTCGGCCGGACGTCGACGAGATAGACCAGGGCAGCGATCAGTCCGGCCAACCAGAAGATCATGCCCGGCCCGAAGAAGGCGAACAGCGCCATCGCCGCGGTGGAGCCGCCGGTGATCGCCAGCCAGATCGGCTTGGTCTTGCGGTCCGCGGCAGTGTAGGCGTCGGCACGCTGGGACAGCGCGTGCACGAAGGCGAACAGACCAGCCAGAGCGCCGGCCCAGCGGATGGCCTCGGTGATCCAATACACTAACAGCGGCACGGCACCAGCCTACGGCAATCCGGGCGGAACGCCCCGCGCCGCCCACTTCCCGGCACCGCCGCGCGGCACCGGGGAAGTGAGCCGCGGTACTCGTGTCCCTCAGCTGCTCTTCGAGCCACTGCTGCCATTCGTGGACTTCTTGGTGGTGCTGGAACTCGTGCTGCCGCCGCGCGGGGTGCTGGTGGCCTTGGCCGTCTTGTTCGCGGCCTTGCGGGTGGCGCTGCGGGTCTCGTGCGCGAGGTCCTCGCCCGCGTCCTCGATC
This sequence comes from Amycolatopsis cihanbeyliensis, assembly GCF_006715045.1. GTDB lineage: Bacteria > Actinomycetota > Actinomycetes > Mycobacteriales > Pseudonocardiaceae > Amycolatopsis > Amycolatopsis cihanbeyliensis. The sequence goes on from NZ_VFML01000001.1 coordinate 3,524,286, forward strand.
CGCTCGGCCACCTCGCCGGCGACCTCCTGCACGGTGCGCGCGGCCTGCTCCCCGCTGGAACGGGTGCGCTTGGTCACCCTGGCCAGCACCTCGTCGACCCGCTCGCGGGTCTCACCGGCCACGTCCTCCACCCGGTCACCGGCGGTGTTCAGGGCCTCCTCCAGCTGCTCGATGGCCCGCTTGACCTGCGGCTGGGCCGCGATCTTGTCCCAGGCCTGCTCGCCGGACTCGGTGAGCTTGTTGTACAGCTTCACCGCGGCATCGGTGTACTCGTCGATCAGCTTGCGCAGTTCGGCCGGGTCCAGCTTGCCGCGCAGGGACTCCACCTCGTTCGGCAGGTCCTCGAAGGTCTTGCGGGCGGACTCGCTGCCCTCGGTCACCCGCTCGCGGGCCTTGCCGACCGCGTCGACGACGGCCTGACTGGCCAGGTTGCCCGCGCCGAGCGCGGCGAGCAGCGGCGTACGCACCTGCTCGAGCGCGGCGTTCACCCCGGTCTGTTCGGTGGTCTTGGTGGTCTTGCCATCCTTGGCGGTGGCCATGGTCATCACTCCTGGACTGAGGTCTGGTCGCTGTTGTGGTCCCCGTCTCCGGCCGCGTTCTCGCGGCGGAAGGACTCGTAGACGTCGAGCAGCACCTGCTTTTGCCGCTCGGTCAGCCCGGCGTCGGCGCGAATCGCCTCGGGCACCGGACCTCCGGCGGGGAGATCGAGAATCCCCGCCTGGACGTAGAGCGCCTCGGCCGAGATCCGCAGCCCCTTGGCGATCTGCTGCAGGATCTCCGCGCTCGGCTTGCGCACACCGCGCTCGATCTGGCTGAGATACGGGTTGGACACTCCGGCCAGCTTGGACAGTTGCCGCAACGAGATCTTCGCGGTGTTGCGCTGCTGCCGGATGTACTCCCCGATGTCCCGCCCGAGGTCGGTCACCTTCTCGATGGGACCGGTGGCACCGTGCGACTCACCGTGGCCATCGGCCCGCGGTTCGGTCATCACGGTCACCTCCTCGAACAACATCCACGGTACGCACGAGTGCTAGCTATAGCAAGCACTATGCTTGCAACCTTCGAGTGTGTTCCCGACCACCCGAGACGGTGCCGCTCAGTGTCCGTCCGGAACGCGCGACACGATCGACTCGGCGAGGCTCGGACGCTCTGTCAGAGGCTTCCCAGCCCGGCGCGTATCCATGCGCAGGCCGCGTCCACGGCGGCGGCAAGCGGCGCCTCGGTGGTGTCGAACAATCGCACCGGCGGGGTCATCTCCGCGGCGCCGGCCCGCAGCCAGTCGTTGAACTCCAGCATTTCCGCGATCCGCGGCGGCGACCACTCCCGCCAGGCAGGCCGGGCGCGCAGCCGGGCGGCGAGCGCGTCCGGTTCGGCCACCAGCGCGAGGTAGTGGATGTCGGCGAACAGCGTCCGCTCCGGCAGGGGTTCGAACTCGGCGGGCACCACGGTGCCGCACAGCACCACCGGGCGCCCGCTCTGGTGGATCATCGCGGCCATCCGCAGCCAGGTGGACCGGAACAGCGGGTGGCCGTCCACGTCATCGCGCAGCCCGCCGGTCCACAGCACGTCCTGCTCAAGCACGACGACCCGATCGGCAAGCCGCTCGGCAAGCGCGGGGCCGACGGTCGACTTGCCGGCCCCGCTCGGTCCGGTCAACGCGAACAGCGGCAACCGCCGGAACGGCCAGCGGTGCCCGCAGAGCGCGCAGCACAGCACCGGCCGTGCCCCCTCGGTACGTGGGCGCTCCGCGCGATCACCGCAGGCCGGACAGATCCGGGGGTCGAGCACCGGCCGCTAGTCGAAGAGGCCGTCGAGGAAGCTGCGCTTGCGCTTCTTGTGGCCATGCCCGTACGGGCGCGGCGAGTCCCCGTAGCCACCCCGGTACGGGCGCGGCGAGTCGCCGTGGCCACCCCGGTAGGGGCGCGGCGAGTCGCTGTGGCCGTGGTGCCCACCGTGGTAGCCGGGCGGAGGCGGCTGAGCGGACTGGTGCGGCTGGGCGGGCTGGTACGGGGGCGGCGCGGACTGGCCGTAGTAGGCGTTCTCCGCGCTGACGACTCGCTCCAGCTCACCGTGGTCGAGGAAGATCCCGCGGCAGCCCTCGCACTGGTCGATGTGCACGCCTTGCTTGTCGACGGTCCGCATCATGTTCTGGCATTTGGGGCAAATCACAGCCGACAGCCTACGCAACGGATAACGGATCACGCATACTCCGCCGCGGTCCGGCGCAGCGCGGCGAGCAGGGCGGCGATCGGCGGGCTGGTCCGGCTGCCGGCACGCATCGCGGCCGAGACCGTGCGGTGCAGCTCCGGCTCGGCGAGCTCGGTCAGCCGGATGTCCTCGGCGGCCGTCTCCAGCGCCATCCGCGGGACCAGCGACACCCCGAGCCCGGCCCGGACCAACGCGAAGATCGCGGTGTAGTCGCTGCTCACGTAGTCCACCCGCGGGCTGAACCCGGCCATACCGCAGGCGCGTTCCAGCATCGCGCGCAGCGCCTCGTCGCCGTGCGGGGCGATCCACGGCTGGTCGGCCAGCGCTTCCAGGGTGAGCGGGCGGGTTCCGGGGTGCAGGCCGGGCGGCAGCGCGGCCAGCAGCGGCTCGCGGGCCAGCGGCTCGGTGTCCACGCCGGCGTCCCGCACCCGGGGCAGCAGGTTGTACTCGTGGATCAGGGCGAGGTCGATGCCGCCCGCCTTCAGCTCGGTGACCGCCTCCGGGCTGGACCGCTCGGCCAGCAGCACCCGCAGGTCGGGGTGCGCCTCGCGGCAGTCGGTGATCGCGCCGGGTACCAGGGTGCGCGCGGCGGTGGGGAAGGCCGCCAGGTGCAGTACCCCGCGCACCGCGGAGGTCAGCTCCGCGACCTCCGCACGGGCCCGCTCGAGGTCGGCGAGGATCCGCTCGGTGTGCGTGACCAGCACCCTGGCCGCCTCGGTGAGCACCAGCACGCGCCCTTCCCGGAACAGCAGCGGCACCCCGACCTCGCGCTCCAGCAGGGAAAGCTGCTGGGAGACGGCGGAGGGGGTGAGCGCACAGCTGCGGGCGGTGGCGGCGATGGTGCCGTGCGCCGACAGCTCGCGGAGTAGGCGCAACCTGCGCACATCCAGCATGTAGGAACACTAACGGCAGGCGTCAAAAATCGTCACTGGTGCTAACGCTCGGTTCGGCCGCACGCTGGCGGCGTGACGGCACAGTTGGTTTCCGGTGCGCCCGCGAGTGAGCACGAGACGCGGGTGTCCGCACTGCGCGGCCGGATGGCCGCGGACGGGCTTTCCGCGGTGGCGGTGGCCGGCCCGGAGAACGTCTACTACCTGACCGGGCTGGACCACCTCGGGTACTTCGCGTTCACCCTGCTGATCGTGCCCGCCGAGGGGCCACTGACCCTGGTGACCAGGGAGATGGAGCGGCCGACGATCCGGGCCCAGCTACCCGGCTGCCGGCACGTGACCTTCGGGGACGGCGACGACCCCGCCGCCGTGGCCGGGGGTGCGCTGGCCGAGGTGGTGCCGCGCGGCGGGGCGATCGGCACCGAGGACGCCGCGATGTTCTTCCCGCCCGCGGTGCACGCGCGGCTGCGCGCCGGGCTGCCCGACCGGCTGTGGCGGGACGCGACCACGTTGATCTCCGCCACCGGCGCGGTGAAGTCGGCGGCGGAGATCGCGCTGATCAGGCGGGCGGCCGGGGTGTCCGATGCCGCGATGCTGGCGGCGATCGGCGCGGCCCGGCCCGGTACTGCGGAGTGCGAGGTCGCCGCGGCCGCCTGGCACGCGATGTTCACCCACGGCGGCCAGCAACCGGGTTTCGCGCCCCTGATACGTCCACTGTGGATGCTCGACCAGGAGCATGTCTCCTGGGGCGACCGGTTGCTGGAGTCCGGAACGGGGCTGTTCATCGAGCTGTCCGGGTGTATCCGGCGTTACCATGCCCCGCTGAGCCGCACCGTCTATCTCGGCGAGCCACCGGAAGGCGCGGTGCGGGCGCACGCGCAGGCACTGTCCGGTGTGGACGCGGCCGCGGCGGCGTTGCGGCCGGGGGCGCGTACCGGCGAGGTGTACGCGGCCTGGCAGGCGGCGGTCGGGCCCGGCGAGCGGGTGCGGCACCACTGCGGCTACCTGGTCGGGATCGGCTTCCCGCCGAGCTGGGTCGGCGGCGGCGAGGTACTCGGCATCCGGCCGGGCGGGCAGGTGCGCGTCGCCGCCGGGATGACCTTCCACCTGATGTCCTGGGTCGGCGGGCACGTGGTCTCGGACACCGTGCTGGTCACCGCGCAGGGAACGGAACGACTCACCACGACGACTCGCGAGCTGATCAGGCTCGGCTGAGGGAGTGTTCATGCGTATCACGAGTTTCCGGGCCACCCCGGTGGCAGTGCCCTACCGCAGGGAGGAGGTCTGGGCCTTCGGGCGCAGGCGCGGGCAGGTCAGCGTGCTGCTCGAGGTGGAGACCGACGAGGGGGTGACCGGCCTCGGCGAGGCGGCGGCGTACCCGAGCGCGGAGATCGTGCTCGCGGTGCTGCGCGGGCTGGAGCCGATGGTGCTCGGCGCGGACCCGCGGCGGATCGAACGGCTGGTACGCGGGATCGAGCTGGTGGGCACCTGGCATCACGTCAAGGCGACCAGCCCCGCGATCGCCGCGGTGGAGATGGCCTGCTGGGACATCGTCGGCAAGCTGTGCGGGCAGCCACTGGTGAACCTGCTCGGCGGCCGCTTCCGGGACCGGGTGGAGTTCTTCTACTACGTCGCCGCCGGTTCCCCCGAGCAGGTGGCCGAGGAGGCGGCGCGCGCGGCGTCGGCCGGTTTCTCCACCTGCTACCTCAAGGTCGGCGCGGACGACCCTGAGGTGGACCTGGAGCGGGTGGCCGCGCTGCGCGCCGGGGCCGGTGACTCGACGTTGCTGCGGGTGGACGCGAACGAGGCATGGTCGCCCGGCGCCGCGGTGCGGATGATCCGCAGGCTGGAGCCGTACGACCTGGAGCTGGTCGAGCAACCGGTCTCCGGCCGCAACCTGGCCGAACTCGCCTACGTGCGCGGCAGGGTGGGCGTGCCGATCCTGGCGAACGAGGCGAGCTGGACCAGGTACGACCAGCTGGCGGTGATCAACGCGGGCGCGGCGGACGTGCTCTCGGTGGACAACCAGATGGACGGTGGGCTGCTCAACCTGAAGCGGTCGGCCGGCCTGTGCGAGGCCGCCGGCCTGCCGGTGGTGAAGCACAGCCTCGGCGAGCTCGGAGTGGCGCTGGCCGCCGCCGTGCACGCGATCGCCGCCACGCCGAACTTCCGGTACGCCAACCAGGGCTACGCCGCGTTGCTCGCGGACGACGTGACGGAGGGCTTCGGCGCCGTGGAGTCCACCGTGCGGGGCAGCCTCGCGGTGCCGGAAGGACCGGGACTCGGTGTGCGACTCGATCCCGAGCGGGTGGCGAAGTACGCGGAACTGTTCCGGGCCCAGGGCGAACGGTTCGCCTTCCACGACCCGGCCGCCGTGTCCGCCCCGCTGGCGCTGCCGAAGTTCTGAACCAGCTCAGCAGGCGCACAGGCAGAAGGGGTGCCCGGCGGGGTCGGCGTACACCCAGAAGGACGTGGGCTTGGTGTCCAGCACCGTGGCACCGAGCCGGATCGCGCGCTCGTGCGCGGCGGCGAGGTCGGGCACGGTCAGGTCGAGGTGGAACTGCTGCGGACTGGCCGGGGACGGCCATTCCGGCGGCCGGTAGTCCGCGACCCGCTGGAACTCGATCTTCGGGCCACCCGCCGGGTTGCTCAGCGTGTACCAACCGTCCTCACCCCGCGCCGCGGGCCAGTCGAGCAGGTCGGCGTAGAACGCGGCGAGCGCGACGGGATCCGGGCAGTCCAGGACCACCGAGCCGAAGGTGGGTACCGCGGTCGTGCTGGGGGCGCTCATTCGGGACTCCTTACCGGAAGGGAATAACCTGCTAAATGATTATGCTAGTTACGGCAGTCCGGCACAACCCGGTTGACCTACAGTGAGGAGGTGTCTACGCAGGTAGCCGAGTCCTCCGATGTGTCACTCGTGCTCGACTTCCTCAACACGGTCGATGCCGAGCACGACACCGACGTGCTGCGCACGGCCGAGTCCTGGCGGGTGTGGACCGAGCGACGCGACTTGGCGGCCGGCTCCCTGCCGCAAGCCAGGGAGGCCAGGGACGCGCTGCGGGCGGCCGTGGGTGACCCGGCGCTGCCACCGGGCCCGGCGGACGCGACCGTGCGGGTCGAGCTCCGCGCCGACACCCCCGAGCTGGTGCCCTCGACCGCCGTGGGCGCGGTGCTCGCCGCGGCCACCCGGCTGGCCGTGCTCGGCCGGTGGGAGCGGGTGAAGATCTGCCCTGCCGACGACTGCCGCTGGGCCTTCTACGACCGGTCGCGCAACCGCTCCCGCACCTGGTGTTCCATGCAGACCTGCGGGAACCGGGAGAAGGCCCGTAGCTGGCGCGAGCGCGCCGCCCAGGCCGAGGACTGACGCGCTCCGGCCGTACGCGAACGGCCAACGCGTGCGCGTGGCGGGCAAACACGCCGGACAGCCGGCGCGTCCACACTCGCTCCCGGCCAGAGCTGTATCCACAGGGCGACTGTGGATAACGCCTCCGTATGTGGATAACCCCGTAGGGCTACCGCCGAAAGGGTGACCTCTCTACTCGGAAGAGTCAGAAGAAGGCGTGCGCGACGGTGTGGATGGCGAGCCCGGCCAGCGCGCCGACCACGGTGCCGTTGATCCGGATGAACTGCAGGTCGCGACCCACCTGGAGCTCGATCTTGCGGGAGGTCTCCGCGGCGTCCCAGCGCTCCACCGTGTCGCTGATGATCGTGGTGATCTCGGTCGAGTAGTTGAGCACCACATGCGCCGCCGCGTCCTCCACCCAGCGGTCCGTCTTCGAGCCGAGGGCGTCCTCGGAGCCCAGCTTCGCGCCGAGGCCGCGCAGGCCCTCCCGGACCCGGGTGCGCAGCTCGCTCGACGGGTCCTCGGCCGCGGTGAGCAGCAGGTCCTTCGCCGTCGACCAGGCCGAGCCGATCAGCCGCTGCACCTCGGGATGCTCGATCACCTGCTGCTTGACCTGCTCGGCGCGGGCCATCGTCTCCTGGTCCCGCTGCAGGTCCTGCGCGAACTCGGCGAGGAACTTGTCCAGCGCGATCCGCATCGGGTGGTTCACGTCGGTCTTGACCGCCCAGGAGAAGGCGAGCACCTCGCCGTACACCTTGTCCGCGAGCATGGCGTCCACGAACTTCGGTGACCAGGTCGGCGCCCGGTCGGACACCACCCGCAGCACCGTCTCGTGGTTGTCCCGGACCCACTCGTAGGCCCGGTCACACACCAGGTCGACCAGCTTGTGATGCGCGCCGTCGTCGAACACCTGCCCGAGCAGCTTGCCCAGCGGCGGTCCCCATGGCCGGTCGATGATCCGGCGGACGACGGCCTGCTCCATCACCGCCTGCACGTCCTCGTCCCGCAGCACGGTCACCGCGCCGCGGACCACGGTGGCCAGCTCGGCGGTCACCCGCTCGGCGTTGGCGGGCTGCGCCAGCCAGCCACCGAGCCGCCGGGAGATCTCCATCCGGCGCAGCTTCTCCCGCACCACCTGCTCGGAGAGGAAGTTCTTGCCGACGAAGTCGCCGAGGCTGCCGCCGAGCGCGTCCTTCTTGTTCGGGATGATCGCCGTGTGCGGGATCGGCAACCGCAGCGGATGCCGGAACAGCGCGGTGACCGCGAACCAGTCGGCGAGCGCGCCGACCATCCCCGCCTCCGCCGCCGCTCGTACGTATCCCACCCAGCCCGGCCAGCCCGCGGCTTGGGCCCAGCTGGTCAGCAGGAAGATCACCAGCGCGCCGAGCAGGAAGGACAGCGCGACCAGCTTCATCCTGCGCAGGCCGCGGCGCTTGCTCTCCTCGGCGGCGAGGCCGCCGGGCGGGTCGGCGGGCTTCCAGGTCTCGCCGGCCGTCAGTGCCTGTCCGGAAACGCGCGACACGACCGGCTCGGCGAGGCTCGGATTCCGGTCACGGTCGTCACCTCCCGGGCTCGTGGGCTCCGCCGGGCGCGCGTTCCTCCGCTCGCCGCCACGGGTTCGAGCCGCTCGCAGCCGCCCTGTCAGTTGCTTCACGACGTCATTGTCCGCGAGGATCGCTCATCATGCGCGAACCCGCTCTCGTTCCCCGCCTGCGGCCGTTCACCTCGACCATCTTCGCGGAGATGACGGCGCTGGCCGTGCGCACCGGCGCGGTCAACCTCGGCCAGGGCTTCCCGGACACGGACGGACCGGCAGGGATGCTGGACGCGGCGAAGGACGCCCTGTTCGGCGGGGCCAACCAGTACCCACCCGGCCCCGGGCGGCCGGAGCTGCGGGCCGCCATCGCCCGGCACCGCGCCCGCTACGGCCTCGAGTTCGACCCGGACGGCGAGATCCTGGTCACCACCGGCGCCACCGAGGCGATCGCGGCCAGCCTGCTGGCACTCACCGAGCCGGGGGACGAGGTCCTGGTCATCGAGCCGTACTACGACTCCTACGCCGCCGCGGTGGCGATGGCCGGGGCGACCAGGCGTACCGTGCCGCTGGCCTCGAACGGGGGTCGGTTCGCCCTGGACGCGGAGGCGCTGCGGGCCGCGGTCACCCCACGCACCCGTGCGATCCTGGTCAACTCCCCGCACAACCCGACCGGCACCGTGTTCACCAGGACCGAGCTGGAGACGATCGCCGCGGTCTGCGGGCAGCATGACCTGATCGCGATCACCGACGAGGTGTACGAGCACCTGGTCTACGACGATGCCGAGCACATCCCGCTGGCCACCCTGCCCGGTATGGCCGAGCGCACGGTCTCCATCTCCAGCGCGGGCAAGACCTTCAACTGCACCGGCTGGAAGGTCGGTTGGGTATGCGCGCGGCCGGAGCTGCTCGGCGCGGTCAAGGCGGCCAAGCAGTTCCTCACCTTCGTCTCCGGCGGGCCGCTGCAGCCGGCCGTGGCGTACGCCCTCGAGCACGAACTGAGCTGGGTCGAGCGGTTGCGCACCGGCCTTGCCGGCAAGCGGGACCGGCTCTCGGCCGGCCTCGCCGAGGCCGGGTTCGCCGTCCGCCCGAGCGCCGGAACCTACTTCGTCTGCGCCGACGTGCGCCCGCTCGGCTTCGCCGACGCGGCCGAGCTCGCCTGGCAGCTGCCGGAACGGATCGGCGTGGCCGCGGTACCGGTCAACGTCTTCACTGATCATCCGGACGAGTGGAAACATGTGCTGCGCTTCGCGTTCTGCAAGCGGGATGAGGTGCTGGACGAAGCGATCGACCGGCTGCACAAGCTCGGGTGACCCCCGCGCCCCGGCGCGGGGGCGTGGTACTTCTCAGTGTCCACCTACCCGGCTGACCAGCGTTTTTATCAACACTCTGTGATCAACTCGGCTTCCGGTGACACCGAAGCCGGTATGTCCGTTCCGCCGTACGGGGTGGATCGAACGCGATCGAGGTGAAACACTCGCCACCGATGCTAGAAATAACGCAGCCTCAAGGGGAACTGCGGCCTGGCCGAATGAGACCAGACAAGATCGGCTGACGATCAGGTGAGCCGAGGCCCGGACGGTGGTGGTGGCGATGCGCGGCACGGGATCGGTGCCCCAGCCCAGCGCCGCGGCACCGCGTGTCGTGGTGCGGCTGCTGGTCGCCGCCGGTTGCTCCGCCGCGGGCTGGCTACTGATCGGGGCGCTCGGTTCGGGCGTCGCGGCCGAGGAACTCCCCGCCACGGACAGCGGGAGCGGGAGCAGCGCGACCACCGCCTCCCCGGACATCCCCAGGACGCCGTCGCGGGCTGAACCGCCGGAGCAGGCCGAGCCGCCGACGACCCGGCCTGCCGGTACTTCCGCCATGCCGACCTCCGCCATGCCGACCTCCGCGTCGACCGGCAGCACGCCCGGACCGGAGTCCGGCACCCGCACCTCGGGTGAGTCCCGGACCGGCACGAAGAAGCCCGCCGCCGAGTCGACCGCCGTGGCGGTCGCGAGCAAGGCCGCGCACCTCGAGCACGCCGCGCGCCCTGAGCCCGCCAACCGGGTGAAGCAGGCCGTCACCATGGCACCGCGGCAGCCGGTCGCCGAGGCGCCGCGGGCCACCCCGCAGCGCGGCGGCGGGCTGCTCGGCCTGGTCGGCGGGCTCACCGAAGGCATGGTGGGCGGCCTGGTGCGCAGCGTGGACGTCATCCTCGAGCCGGTCACCGACCACTGCGAGCAACCGTCGATCCTGCCGATCCGGGACGTGCCCTCGCTGCTGCCCGACCTCGGCCGGGACGAAACCCGGTCCGGCACGGGCGGTGATCGCGAACCACGCGGTACGCCCGCGCCCAGCGGTCCGGCCCAGCCGGAGCAGGTCGCCCCCGAGCAGGCGGCGGCCGCACCGGAACCGGACACCGAGCCGCCGCTCACCCCGGCCGACCCCGGGTGGCACGAGAAGCAGGCTCCACTCGTCCGCGGCGGCATCGGACCGGCCGGCCACGGCCCGGACTCCGAGGCGGGCACCGCCAGGGCCGGCGGTGGATCCGGCGGTGGGTCCGGCGGTGGGTCCGACCCCACGCGCACCCCTGCGGCCCCCCTTACCCCTGCGGGCCCGACCTGCAGCCTCACCTCACCGCACGATCACTCCGGCGGGGGCCGCCAGCCACTGGCGGTGCTGGGCTCGAACGCCGACACCACCCAGCTCCAGCTACTCGGCAGCAGCCGGGACCACGACGCCGGCGGCACGGGCAAGGACGCCACGTTGCCACCGGCCTCCCCGGACTGACCAGGGCCCTGACCCTGGGGTGAGCCGCGCCCAAATCAAGATCAACTTCTCTGGTTTTCCGACTCGACCGCTGCACCCACTTCCGTTGAGCGGCCGCCCACCGCGGTGCATCACCGTGAAAAACCTTGAGGGATCGGACCCATGAGCACTCGTCTTCCCGATCGGCCGACCGCGCCCGGCCGGATCGGGAGCCGGTCCCGGCGTCGCGTTGCCCCCGCGACGCCGGGACCTACACCGGGCGCGCATCGCCAGCTCCTGCTCACCGCGCCGAGCGGGAACACCGGTTCGATGCGCGCCTGAAACCGCTGGCGGCCCCCGGGGTGTCGAGGGGCTATGCCGGGAAGCCGCCGCGGCGCACAGCCGGTGCGCTGGATCACACCGCCGTCCCACCTCCCTGGAGCGACGGGCTCGCTGATCCAGCGCGCCGGCTGTTTCGCGTCAGGCCACCGGGACGTCCCAGCTCGGGCCCGCGGGCGCGGCACCGGCACGCAGCGAGGCCGCCGCCGCGCTCAGCCGGCGCACCGCGTCACGCAGGCGTTCCGCCGGCTCGGTGTACGGCAGTCGTAGCCAGCTCTCCAGGCCGCCGTGCGCGGCGAACCGGGACCCCGGCACCACCTGCACACCGTGGTTGCCCGCGGCCACCGCCAGCCGGGTGCTCATCCGCTCGGGCAGCCGGCACCACAGGGACAATCCGCCGCTCGGTAGCTGGAAGTCCCATTCCGGGCACTCCGCGCGCACCGCCGCGGCCAGCTCGTCCCGCTGCGTGCGCAGTTCGGCCCTGCGCCGCCGCAGCATCGGCTCGGGGTCGGCGAGCAACTCGGCCAGCACCAGCTGCTCGAACACCGGCGACCCGAGATCCAGCGCGTACCGGGTGGCCTGCAACCGGGAGATCAGCTCCTCCGAGGCACGCAGCCAGCCCAGCCGCAACCCGCCCCAGTGCGTCTTGGCCGCGGTCCCGACGCTGATCACCCAGTCGCCACCGAAGGCACCGAGCGGGGCGGGGCCGTCCGGCGGATCACCTTCCAGGTCCAGCTCGGCAAGGCACTCGTCGACCACCACCGGGGTTCGGGTCCGTGCCAGTGCCGCGCCGAGGCGCCTGCGGCCCTCGGTGTCCAGCCGCAGCCCGGTCGGGTTGTGGAAGTCCACGATGAAGTAGCCCAGCCGGGGCGCGGCCTGGCGCAGCGCCGCCTCCATACCGTCCAGGTCCCAGCCGCCCGTGCCGTCCTGCACGTCGCCGTTCACCCCGACCGGCACCGGGAGGGCGTGGGCGGACCGGATGGCCTCCACCGCGTTCGGGTAGGTCGGCTGTTCCACCAGCACCCGGTCCCCGGGACCGACCAGCATGCGCAGGGCCAGCACGAAGCCGTGATGGCCACCGTTGGTGATCATCACCTGCGCGGGCGTGGTCGGCAGGCCGCGGGCGGTGTACCGCTGCGCGATGCGTTCGCGCAGCACGAGCAGGCCACTGCCGGTGTAGCCGTGCCCAGTCAGTTCCGCGCACAGCCGGCGGCGGGCGGCGTCCACGGCGCCCATCAGGCCGGGCAACGCCGGCGGCGCCGCCCTGGCCAGGTCGATCAGGTCCTCGCCGGAGCGGGGCGCGGGCGGCAGCCCACCACCGCCCGGTGCGGTCACCCAGGATCCGGAGCCGCGCCTGCTGGCGACGATGCCACCCGCGCGCAACTGGTCCAGCGCCGTCGCCACCAGGGTGCGGCTGACGCCGAGGGCCTCGGCCAGCTCGCGCTCCGCTGGCAACCGGGTGCCCAGCGGCAACTGGCCGTCCAGCACCTGCAGCTCGACGGCCGCCGCGAGATCCCCGGCACCGCGTCGCGAGCCGCCACGGCGCCAAACCCCCAGCAAAGAAGCCAATCTTGGACCCGATATCCGTCCACCCGGTGGGATGTGCAGGTTCATCAGTCCAATTATTACTTATTGGCTATGGCAAGGCCAGCCAATCGAGCGAATAGTGTCCGGCGTGGCTCAACCAGTTCTGCATCCGGTCCGCGTGTCCGTCGCCCCGGCCCGCCGGCTCCCCCAGCTGGTCGGGGGCCTGATCCTCTACGGCGTCAGCATGGCGATGATGACCAGGGCCGGTCTCGGCCTTGACCCGTGGAATGTGCTGCACGAGGGCCTGATGAAGCACACCGGGCTGAGTTTCGGCACGGTCACCGCGCTGGCCTCGATGGCCGCGCTGCTGCTGTGGATACCGCTGCGGCAGCGGCCCGGGGTGGGCACGGTGGCCAACATCGTGATCATCGCGGCGGTCGTCGACCTCGTCCGGCTGGTCCTGCCCGCGCAGCACACCTTCGGCTGGCAGCTCACGCTGCTGCTCGGCGGCGTGGCGCTGAACGCCTTCGCCACCGCGACCTACGTCGGCGCCCGGCTCGGCCCCGGCCCGCGGGACGGGCTGATGACCGGGCTCAGCAGGCGGACCGGCCGCTCGATCCGGCTGATCCGTACCTGCATCGAGGTGGCCGTGGTCGCGGTCGGCTGGCTGCTCGGCGGCACCCTCGGTGGGGGCACCGTGCTGTACGCCCTGAGCATCGGCCCGCTCACCCAGGCCTTCCTGCGCCGGGTGACCTGGCGGGAACGGCCGGTCAGCCGACCTGCCGGCGAGTCAGCGCCCTGCGCAGCGTGAGGTGGTCCGCGCCGTACGCGGCGAGCACATCGGCCACCGGGCCCGGCCGCGTGGCGAGCGCGAGCAGCAGGTGCTCGGGGCCGATGTGCCGGTCGCTCAGCTCGAGCGCCTCCCGCAGGCTCTGCTCGAGGGCATGCTTGGCCTCGGTGGTGAACGGCCGGTGCGCCCGCTGGCCGAACCACCTGCGCCGCTTCGGCTCCACCGCCCGGCCCGCGAGGGCATTCGCCCCGTGCACCTGTTCCACCCTGTCGACGATCTGCTCGACGTCGATACCGAGCTCGCCGAGCGCGGCCGCGTCGGTGTCGGTGATCCCGCCCCTGCGGCGCACCTTTGCCACTTCCTCGCGCAGCAGTTCCGGCCGCACACCGAGGTCGGCCAGCAGTCCCTCCACCGGTCCGAGCAGACCGAACAACAGGTGCGTGGTGTCGATCTCGATCGCGTCCTGCTCGACCGCCTCGGCCTGCGCGTCGATGACCGCGACCCGCGCGTCGCGGGTGAACCTCTCGAACATCCGCGCTACCTCCCGTATTTCTTGTGCACGGCTTGCCTGCTGACGCCCAGCTCGTTCGCGATCTCCTGCCACGACCAGCCCTGCACGCGCGCGCTGCGCACCTGCACGGCCTCGAGTTGTTCGAGCAGTCTGCGCAGCGCGGCGACGGCCCGCAGCCCCACCCGGGGATCGCGATCGCCGACCATGGCGGCCAGATCGGTTACCTCACTCATACTCGTCAACTTACGTTGACGTCGCCGCATATGTCAACTCCAGTTGACGGAGCTAGTGTCGGCTGGTGCCCGAGATCTCGGTGGCCGAACGGCCCGGCCTTGGCCCGGACGGGCGGCCGCGTCCCAGCGAGGACCACGTGGTGGTGCTCGACAACGCCGTGCTGCTGCTGGACGGCGCGACCTCACCGAGCCCGCGGCTGCCCAGCGGCGGCTGGTACGCCGGGCTGCTGACCGAACGGCTGGCCCATGACCTGCGGGCCGACCCGGACGTCAAGCTCGGCGAGCTGCTCGCCACCGCGATCACCGAGGTGGCCACCGCCCACGAGCTGCGGCCCGGCCACGCACCGTCCAGCACCGTCACGATCCTGCGCTGGCGTGCGGACACCGTGGACGCGCTCGTGCTCGCGGACAGCCCGGTGGTCGCGTTCGGGCCCGAGGGGCCACAGGTGCTCAGCGACGACCGGATCACCACGCTGCGCGGCGAGGGCCGGCTGCGCACCGGGACGGACGTGCGCGCGCTGCGCAACGCCGAGGGCGGCTTCTGGGTCGCCGAGGCCGATCCGGCCGCCGCGCGCCAGGCGCGCAGGGCGAGCTGGCCACGGGATCGGCTGGAGGCGGCGCTGCTGGCCACCGACGGCGTGGCGGTCGGCGTGGACGACTACCACCTCTTCGACTGGCCGGGGATGCTGGCGCTGGCGCGCGCCCGGGGGCCGCGGGCTGTGCTGGACGAGGTGCGCGCCGCCGAGGAGGCCGACCCGCAGGGGTACCGCTGGCCGCGCGCGAAGCGGCACGACGACCAGGCCCTGGTGCTGGTCGAGTTCGACCGGTGAGTCACGGTGCCTTACTCAAATGTCGGGTTATTCAGGTCCGTTGCGTGCGCCACCAGTGCCGTAACTCGCGACGACCGCTCGCACGGGCCTGGCGGCCCGCGGTCGCTGGGTCGTTTCTGAACAACCCTCACTAATCAGGGTGGATTCAGGGTGTTCCCCGGATCACCTCCGGAACGGTTTGCGCCACGCTGAACGTTATGCGGGATGTGCGGGCGCGGGAAGCCGAGGTTGCCGGGCAGATAGCGGGCAGAACGCGATCGTTGCTGATCGGATCGACGGCCGCGATCGGCTGGGCCGCGTTCACCATGGTCATCCTGCACATCGTCAGCTCGCACGACCCGGTCCGGGACACCATCTCCAGTTACGCCATCACCGACCGGGGCGGCGGCATGCTGGAGGCCAGCGTGCTGTCCCTCGCGATCGGCTCGCTGGTCCTGCTCGGAGCGTTGCTTTCCAGCGGGGCCGAACCGTCCCGCACCGCCCGGATCCTGTTGCTGGGCTGGGCGTCCGGGCTGATCGTGGCGGCGCTGTTTCCGGCCAGCTTCACCGCGAGCACCGACCCGACCAGCGGAAAGATCCACCAGTACGCCAGCCTGATCGCCTTCGTCAGCCTGCCAGGGGTCGGCTACTCGCTCGCCGACCGCCTGCGCGAGGCCCCGGAGCTGGCGCGTACCCGCGGGCTGCTGCTCCGGCTCACCGCGCTGAGCGTGCTCAGCCTCGCCGTGTTCGGGCTCAGCTACGTGGCCGCCGACTTCCCGCACACCCCGGTGCTGGCCCAGATCTCGGATGTGCTGCCGGTCGGCCTCGCCCAGCGGCTCGCGCTGCTGATCGATCTCGCGCTGCTGGTGGGGCTGTCCCTGCTGGCCGCACGGACCGCGCGACTACGGCAACCGGAGCCCGGCTAGCAGCCAGCTGGCGGTCGCGGCGGCGATCGGAAACGTGCTGTTGTTCCAGAATGGACTCCAACGGGTTAACCGGCCTGGTCGCGGCGCTGCGAGCGGGCGGTATCACCAGCACGGAACTCACCGACCGGATCCTGGAAAGCGCGCGCGAACACGCGGACCTTTCCGCCTACGTCACCCTGGACGCCGAGCGTGCGCGGCGCGCGGCGGAACTCGCGGACACGGCACCCGTGGCGGAGCGAGACCGGCCGCTGCACGGCATCCCGGTGGCCGTGAAGGACAACATCCACGTCGCCGGCCTGCCGAACACCGCGGGAACGCCCGCACTGGCGGAGTTCGTTCCGGAGGCCGATGCCCCGGTGGTGCGGCGGCTGCGCGAGGCGGGGGCGTTCGTGCTCGGCAAGACCGCGATGCACGAGCTCGCCTTCGGGATCACCAGCGCCTTCTCCGCGCGCCCTCCGGTACGCAACGCCGTTGATCCGCGGTATGTCGCGGGCGGCAGCAGCGGCGGTAGTGCCGTCGCGGTGGCCTGCGGGGTCCCGGCGGCGCTGGGCACGGACACCGGCGGCTCGGTCCGGATCCCGGCCGCGCTGAACGGCGTGTGCGGGCTGCGCCCGAGCACGGGACGGTATCCGGGCAGCGGGGTCACCCCGCTTTCCACCAGCAGGGACACCGTGGGGCCGATGGCCGGCTCGGTGGCCGAGCTCGCCCTGCTGGACGGCGTGCTGGCCGCGGACGACCGGCCGGTGCGGGCGGCGCGGCGGCCCCGGCTGGGTGTGCCGCGCGACCACTTCACCGAACCACTCGGGCCGGAGACGGCCGTGGCCTTCGCGGCGGCGCTGGACCGGCTGCGCGAACAGGGGGTCACCGTGCTGGATGTGCCCGCCTCGGGCTTCGCGGGTGCGGAGCTCGAGATCGGGCTGCCGATCGTGAATCACGAGGCCCGGCACGCGCTGGCCGCCTACCTCGCCGAGTACCTGCCCGCGCTGAGCTTCGCCGAGCTCGCCGAGCGGATCGCGGCGGCGGACGTCCGTACGCTGTTCGAGTCGGCGATACTGGAGGACGCGCCGAGCGCGGTGGCCCTCGCCGACTACCGGGCCGCGCTGGACCAGGGCCGTGGCCGGCTGCGGGCCGCCTACCGCGAGTTGTTCCGCGCGTACGAGCTGGACGCGCTGATCTTCCCGACCACGCCGTGCTGCGCCGTGCCGGTGGCGCAGGCAGGCAACCCGCTCGACCTCGGCGGCGAGGCCGCGGGCGAGTTCCCGACGTTCATCCGCAACACCGGGCCCGGCAGCATCACCGGGCTGCCGGGCCTGACCATCCCGCTCGCCGCCCCCGGCCCGCTGCCGGTGGGGTTGGCCCTGGACGGCCGGCTCGGCGAGGACCGCGCGCTGCTCGGTGTAGGCCTGACCGTGCAGCGGCTGCTCGGCTGAGGCCCCACGTGCTACCGTTCGTTCGAACGAACGAGCGGAGGTGCCATGGGGCTCGACACCGATATCGCGTTCACCGGCCTCGCCGGGCAGGCCCGGCTGCTCGCCACGGGCGGGGTGAGCTCGGCCGAGCTGGCCGCCGACACGCTCGCCAGGATCGAGCGGGCCCAGCCCGAGCTGAACGCCTTCCGGGCGCTCCGGCCGGAGGCCGCGCTGCGCGAGGCCGAGGCCGCCGACCGCAGGCTGGCCGCAGGCGAGCGGGCACCGCTGCTCGGGGTGCCGGTGGCGATCAAGGACGACGTGCACATCGCGGGCCTGCCGACCGCCTTCGGCTGCGCGGGCGACTTCCCCCCGGCCAGGGTGGACAGCGCGGTGGTCGGGGCGCTGAAGCGGGCCGGCGCGGTGATCGTCGGCAAGACCAACACCCCGGAGATCGGGCAGTGGCCGTTCACCGAGGGTCTTGCCTTCGGCGCCACCCGCAACCCCTGGCACACCGGGCACTCGCCGGGCGGGTCCTCCGGCGGTTCCGCCGCGGCGGTGGCCGCGGGGCTGGTCCCGGCCGCCCTCGGCTCGGACGGCGCGGGCTCGGTGCGCATCCCGGCGGCCTGGACCAACCTGGTGGGCATCAAGACCCAGCGGGGTTCGGTCCCCACCGCGCCGGACGCCGAGCTGTTCAACGGGCTCACCGTGCTCGGGCCGCTGGCGCGCACGGTCGGCGACGCCGCGCTGCTGCTGGACGTGGTCGCGGGCACCGGCGAGCGGCATCTGACGGCGGCGGGCAGGGAACCGGGGAGGTTGCGGATCGGGCTGTCCACCCGGATCCCGTTCACCGCCACGCCGACCGGCCTCGACCCGGTGGTGGGCTCGGCGGTCACCGGGCTGGCGGAGCGGCTGGCCGGGCTCGGGCACGAGGTGATCCGGGCCGAACCGCGGTACGGCCTGATCGGGCTGGACTTCCTGCCCCGGTCGCTGGCCGGGGTGCGCGACTGGGTGGCGAGGGTGCCGGAGGTGTCCGCGCTGGACCCGCGCACCAGGGGCAACGCCCGCACCGGCGCCCTGCTCGCCGGGCCGGCACTCGGCCTGGCGCGGCGCGCGGAACCGGTACTGCGCCGGCAGGTCGGCGCGGTGTTCCGCCGGGTCGACGTGCTGCTGGCCCCGACGACGGCGGCACCGCCACCCCGGATCGGGGCGTTCGACGGGCTGTCCAACTGGCGGACGGACCAGGCGATGATCGCGGCCTGCCCGTACGCCTGGCCGTGGAACGTCCTCGGCTGGCCGGGGGTGAACGTCCCCGCCGGGCCGACCGGGGACGGGCTGCCGCTCGGTGCGCAACTGCTCGGCCCCGCCGACAGCACGGAGCGGCTGATCTCGCTGGCCGCGCAGCTCGAGGCGGTGGAACGCTGGGCGGAGCGTCGTCCGCCATCATGGAACGGGTGAACACACGTGAGGCGATCCTGCGCGCGGCGTTGCGGGTGATCGGGGAGCAGGGGGTCGCCGGGCTGACCAACCGGCGGATCGTCGCCGAGGCCGGGGTGTCGCTCGGTTCGCTGACCTACCACTTTCCCAGCCAGACCGAGTTGCTGCGGCAGGCCATGCTGCTGTTCGCCGAGGACGAGACCAGGCAGCTCGGCAGGCTGGTCGAGGCACACCGCAGCGAGGACCTGACGATCGAGGCTGCCGCGGCCGCGGTGGAGCGAGTGCTGGAGCAGATGACCTTCGGCACCGACGAGATCGCACCGCTCGAGCTGTATCTGCAGGCCGGGCGGGATCCCGGGCTGCGGGACGCGACCGGGCGGTGTTTCGCCGCCTACGACGAGCTGGCCGGCACGATCCTGCGCGCGCTCGGCGTGGCCGATCCGGAACGCCTCGCCGGGGGCGTGGTGGCGCTGATCGCCGGGCTGCAGCTGCGCAGGCTGGCCACCGGGGCGACCTCCGGGGTACCCGCCGCCGACGCGCTGACCATGCTGATCCGCGGCGCCCGGTCCTGACCGGCACCGGCCCGCCCGCGCACGGGAACGGCAAACTCACGTACGTGGGGAGCAAACTCGCCGACATGGGCGGCAAACACGGTTACGTGGGCGGCAAACACGGTTGGCAGGCTAATCCGTGGCGCGCAGGTGCGCGCTGATCGGCACCACCAGCGGGGTTCCGGCGACCGGGTCGGGCAGCACCTTGGCCTCCAGCCCGAACACCTCGGCCAGCAGCCGTTCGGACAGCACCTCGCCGGGCGTTCCCCTGGCGACGATCCGGCCGTCCCGCATGGCGACCAGGGTGTCGGCGTAGCGGGCGGCGAGGTTCAGGTCGTGCAGCACCAGCACCACCGTCGTGCCGCGCTCGACGTGCAGCCGGTGCACCAGGTCCAGCACGTCCACCTGGTGCGCGAGGTCGAGGTAGGTGATCGGCTCGTCGAGCAGCAGCAGGGAGGTCTCCTGCGCCAGGGTCATCGAGATCCACGCGCGCTGCCGCTGCCCACCGGAGAGCTGGTCGACCACCCGCTCGGCGTGCTCGTCCATCCCGGTCAGCCGCAGCGCCCTGGCCACGGCCTGCTCGTCGTCCGCGGACCACTGCCGGTACCAGTGCTGGTGCGGGTGTCTGCCGCGGGTGACCAGGTCGGCGACGGTCAGCCCCTCCGGGGCGGACGGCGACTGCGGCAGCAGCCCGAGCACCCTGGCCACGTCCCTTGTCGGCACCTTCTCGATCCGCTTGCCGTCCAGCAACACCGCGCCCGAACGGGTGGGCAGCAGCCGCCCCAGCGCGCGCAGCAGGGTGGACTTGCCGCACCCGTTCGGCCCGATGATCGCGGTGACGGTCCCGTCGAGCACGTCCAGGTCGAGGCCGTCCACCACGACCCGTTCGCCGTACCCGAGCCGGACGCCCTCGGCTCGTAACCTGGTTTCGTGCACGGTGCTCCTTGCCTCGACTCCTCCAGCCTGCGCTCCCCGGCCCGCGGGCCGGACCTGCGATGCTCGCCCGTCGTCGTCTTCGGTACCGGCCTTCTCGACTCCTCCAGCCTGCGCTCCCCGGCCCGCGGGCCGGACCTGCGATGCTCGCCCGTCGTCGTCTTCGCTCATGCGCGTGCCTCCCGGCGACTCCGGACGAACAGGTAGATCAGGTACGGCGCGCCGAGGATCGCGGTGAGCACCCCGACCGGCAGGCCGTACGCGCCGGGCAGCAGCCGGACGCCGAGGTCCGCGGCGACGGTGAGGAGCGCGCCGAGCACCAGCGAGCCGAACAGCGGCGGCCGCTCGGTGCGGGCCAGCCGCAGCGCGATCTGCGGGGTGGCCAGCGCGACGAAGGTGATCGGCCCGGCGGCCGCGGTGGCCACCGCGGCCAGGCAGGCCGCGAGCAGCAGCAGGGTGCCGCGGGCGGCGTCCACCCTGATGCCGAGCCCGCGCGCGGTCTCCTCGCCGAACTGCAACCCGCCGATGGTGTGCGCGCAGATCAGGGTCGCGGGCACCAGTACGGCCAGCGCGAGCGCCACCGGGCCGACCGCCTCCCAGCCGACGTTCGCGAGGCTGCCGACGATCCAGGTGGTGGCGCGGGCGGCGTCGTCCACGTCGCCGACGGTCAGCAGCCAGTAGACGAGGTTGTAGCCGACCGCGGACAGGCCGATGCCGATCAGCACCAGCCGGTAGCCGTCGATGCCGCGCCGCCAGGACAGCCCGTAGAGCAGCAGGGCGGCGAGCATCCCGCCGGCCAGCCCGGCCAGCGGCACCCCGAGTTCCGCGGCGAGCCCGCTGACCTGCCCGCGGTAGCCTGCGAACACGATCACGCCCACCGCGCCGACCCCGGCACCCCAGGTGATGCCCAGGATGTCCGGGCTGGCCAGCGGGTTGCGGGCGATGGTCTGGAAGATCGCACCGGACAGCCCGAGCGCGGCACCGACCAGGATGCCGGTAAGGGTGCGCGGCAGCCGCAGGTCGAAGATGATCCCGTTCTCCCTGCGGTCGCCGCCACCGGCCAGGGTGCGCAGCACGTCCAGCACCTCGATATGCGAGCTGCCCCGGCCGATGTTCACCGCGGAGACCAGCACCAGCAGGGCGAGCCCGATCAGCGCGAGGGCCGGCACCCTGGGCCGGAAGGTCCAGGCGGCCGGGCCGAGACGCAACACGCGGCGGCCGGGCAGGGTGTCGATGTCCGCGATGGTCTTCACAACCGGGCCAGGCCTTTCCTGCGCACCAGCACGATGAACACCGGGGCACCCAGCACCGCCAGCATGATGCCCACCTCGAAGGTGTCCCCGGAGACCAGGCGGCCGGCCACGTCCGCGAGCAGCAGCAGGATCGCGCCGAGCAGGCCGGAGAACGGGATCAGCCACCGGTGGTCCGGGCCGGTGAGCGCCCGCACCACATGCGGCACGATCAGGCCGAGGAAGGCGATCGGCCCGCACGCGGCCACCGCGGACCCGGTGAGCAGGGTGATCGCGGTGACGCCGAGGATCCGGGTGCGGCGCACGTGCTGGCCGAGGGAGGTGGCCACCTCCTCGCCGAGGGACAGCGTGTTCAGGCCGGGCGTGTTCAGCACCGCCAGCAGCAACCCGAGCAGCAGGAACGGCAGCACCTGCCCGGCGACCGCGAAATCCCTGCCGGCGATGGAGCCGACCCGCCAGAACCGGAACGTCTCCATGCCCTGCCGGTTACCGAGCACGATCGCCGCGATCAAGCCGTACAGCAGCGCGTTCACCGCCGCGCCCGCCAGCGCGAGGGTGACCGGCGTGGAGCCGTGCCCGCCGGTGGCGCCGAGCAGGAACACCACCACCGCGGCCAGCAGCGCCCCGGCGAAGGCGAACCAGATGAAGCCGTACAGGCTGGAGACGCCGAACAGCACGACCGCGGACACGATGCCGAAGGCGGCGCCCTGGTTGACCCCGAGGAGGCCGGGATCGGCGATCGGGTTGCGGGTGTGGCCCTGCATCAGCGCGCCCGCCACACCCAGCGCGACCCCGGCGAGCACACCGAGCAGGGTGCGCGGCACTCGTAGCGAGCGGATCACGATGTCGGCGTCGCTGCCGGTCGGCCGCACCAGTGCGTCCCACACCCCGGCGAGCGGGATGGCGCGTGCCCCGAAGGCCAGGCTGAACCCTGCCGCGACCACCAACGCGACCGCGAGCGCGGCCAGACCCAGCAACCGGCGGCGCCGGTGCGGCGAGCCGTGCCGTGGGCCGGACCTGCCGGCGAGGATCGCGGTCATGACCAGGGAGAGCGAAAGTAGCTGAACACATCCGGAGTCTCGATCCGCACAGATCGGCTACTTTCGGTCGGACTGGCATCTACCGGCACAGTAGGCCACCCTAACCAGGTGGTGGCCCGTCCGGGTCAGGCGGCGTTCCACTCGTGGTCGAGCAGCGAGAGCAACACCGAGTCGCGCCAGGCCCCGCCGGTGTACACGTGCTCACGCAGTACTCCCTCACGGACGAAGCCGAACCGCTCCAGCAGGGCGATGCTGCTGGTGTTGTCCGGGCCGAGGGAGGCGCTGACCCGGTGCAGGCGCAGCGGCCCGAACCCCAGGTCGAGCAGCGCGCGGATGGCGTCGGTGGTGTAGCCCTTGCCCCGGTGCCGGTAGGCGACCGCGTACCCCAGCTTGGCCGCGCCGGTACCGGTCGGGATGAGCAGCCCGAACCCGACCAGCGCGCCGTCGGCGCGGGAGGTGATGGCCAGGGTGTAGTCGGGGCGCGGTCGCCGCGCCGACCGCTCGACGACCCCGTCGAGCAGGTCCCGCACCCCCTCGCGGGTGTGCGCGTCGAAGGACAGCAGTGCGGCTACCCGGGGGTCGCCGATGATGCCGTACAACGCCTCGGCGTCCTCGACGGTGAACTCCCGCAGGCGCACCAGCTCCCCGTCGATCCGCACGGACCCCTCCCCTGGTTCGTCGAGCACGAGCACACCATGCCAGCTCCGCACGGAAGTGATCATTCCCCGGCCACCATGGGTGCCGGTGGCCACGCCCACCCCTGCCGTCACTCCTGGCCGGGGTGGGCGGGACAGTCGGGGGCACCACAGCTGAGCAGGCCGAGGCGGTAGCCGAGGGCGACGGCGTGGGTGCGGTTCTCCGCGTGCAGCTTGCTCAGCACCGACCGGACGTGACAGCGGATCGTGTCGGTGCTGAGGAACAGCCGCCGCCCGATCGCCTCGTTGGTCCACCCCTCCGCCATCAGGTTCAGCACGGTCAGCTCCCGCTTGCTCAACGCCTTGCGCTCCGGCGCCGGCCCGGCGAACCGTTCCAGCGGGGTCAGCTTGGGGTGGCGGTAGTCACCGTGAAAGTAGGTCTGCGCGATCGCGACCCGCAGTTCCTCCGGCGTCGCCTGCGCGGGCAACAACCCGGCGGCACCCGCGGCGCGCAGCCGGGTGAGCTCCTCGGCCGGCACGGGGCGCGGCAGCAACACCAGCAACGGCACCGCGGCGTCCATCCTGGACAGTTTCTGCAGGATGCGCAGGGCGATCGCGGGCGGTGCGTGCGCGACGAACAGCGCGGGCGGGTCCGCACCGATCCGCGCGAAGGCCTCCCGCAGGCTGATGACGTACCTGGTGTCGGTGAACTCGGGTAGCGCCCGGCCGGCATTCGCGGAGACACCGAGACCGGAGATCGGCTGCGGATCGAAGACCACCATCGTGCGCTGGCGCCGGGGTTGGCCAGGGACGGCCCGGCGCGCGAGCGCTTCGGAGCTTGTTGCGACGTCGCGCGCGTCCGACCTTCGGCCATGGGCGCGCTCAGTGGTCACCAGAGTGCCGCCACTCCATTTCGCAACACACTCTTCGGACATGCGAAACCATCCTTCCTCGCCTGGTCGTCGCACACGTGGCTCGCGGGCGCCGACGAGGAGTGCCCTTATGCGGGGATCAACGAGGGCCGACGCGAAAGGTCCTGATGAACCAACGGATTCACCCGGACCGTCTCACTCAGTAGGGTGAGCCTTGATCGGTGGTTATCTCCTCGCTGAGTAGCTGAAAGGGGTGATATTCGCTGGTTACCAGTGGCAAGGGGGCCGATACGGAGCGCAGGATCAACTGTGACCTGGTTGGAGTTGCTGACGGATCATTCGGCGCGGCGGTGGCTGCGCCGGATGGGCGCGCAGCTGGACTCCGGCTGGATCGCACTCGCCGGGAGGGAGTCCCTGCGCCAGGCCTTCGGGGAGCACCTGGACGCGGTGGCCGAGGTGGTCCGCTGCGAGGAGCAACTGGTGCCCCGCCCGGAACCGGTGACGGCGCTGGTGTTGCTGGCCAGCCACGCCTACGACACGCGCTTGCTGGCGACCCGCGCCGGCTGGCGACCGCCGCGCACGGTCATCGACTGGTCGCCGCGGGAGTGGTACGGGCTGCGGTTGCTCGCCTGCTACCGGCTGGCCTGCGGGCTGCCGCACGGGCCGCGGCTGCCGGGCGCCGCACGTCCGGTGACGCCAAGGCTGGGCCACGAGCGGACGGGGTAAGGGGCCTGCCGCCGGCGACCGAGGGGGGAGAGGCGACGGCGGCAGGCCGAAAAGGGAGCGCGTACTGGGGGAGGGCGCGCTCCCGTCCGCAGCTTATGGGATTTTCCCGACGTTCGCTGGTTGCGGAGGCAGATTCGCTGCCGGAAACACCACGAACTGGGGTTTTGCGGGAACTCCCCGGAGAGCGTTGCCGTGGCCGGCCTGAGTGAGTACCGGCGCAAGCGGCACGCGGGTCGCACTCCCGAACCGATGCCCGATGGTGACGATCCGCCTGCCGGCGCCGATGACCTCTTCGTGGTGCAGCAGCATCACGCCAGCAGCCTGCACTGGGACCTCCGGCTGGAACGGGACGGCGTGCTGGTCTCCTGGGCGGTGCCCAAGGGTGTGCCGCCGGAGCCGGACCAGCCGCGGCTCGCGGTGCACACCGAGGACCATCCACTGGAGTACGCCGGTTTCGAGGGCGAGATCCCCGCGGGCGAGTACGGCGCGGGCCGGATGTGGATCTGGGATCGCGGCCGGTACGAGACCCTGCACTGGAACCCGCACAAGGTGGAGGTGGTGCTGCACGGCGAGCGGGTGAGCGGCCGGTACGCCCTGATCAACCAGCACGAGCCGGAACGCCCGCAGGACTGGGTGTTGCGCAGGCTGGATCCGGCGGAACCCGGCCGAGCCGGGCTGCCGGAGTTCCTGCCGCCGATGCCCGCACGCGCGGGCAGGCTACCGAGAGGCCCCGGCTGGGCTTACGAGTTCCGGTGGGACGGGATGCGGGCGCAGGTCCGGTCCGAGGGCGGCCGGCCGACCGTTCGGGACCGGACCGGCGCGGAGGTCACCCCGTGGTTTCCCGAACTGCGCGGGCTCGGCGAGCAACTCGGTTCCACCGAGGCACTGCTGGACGGCGAGCTCGTCGCGTTCCACGGGGGCAGGCCCTCCGCGGAGGGCCTGCGCCGCAGGCTGGCCGCGAACACCTCGGGCGGGCGGCGCCCCGACCGGACCGCCCGGCGTATCCCGGTGGTGTACCTGCCGTTCGACCTGCTGCACCTGGACGGCCGCAGCTGCCTGGAACTGCCCTACACCGAGCGCAGGACACTGCTCACCGACCTCGGGCTCACCGGCGCGCACTGGCGGGTTCCCGAGCACTACACCGGGGACGGCGAGGCGGTGCTCGCGGCGAGCGCGGGCAACGGCCTGCCCGGAGTGGTCGCGAAAAGGGCCGGCGCGCGGTACCGCCCCGGCCGGGCGAACCGGGACTGGATCGCCGTCGACGCGGGTAACCTCACCGGCGAGGTGGTAGCGGATGCCTGACCGGATTGACGTGGACGTGGACGGGCGAAGGCTGACACTGTCCAACTTGGACAAGGTGCTGTACCCGGCGGACGGGTTCACCAAGCGGGAGGTGATCGACTACTACCGCCGGGTGGCCCCGGTGATCCTGCCACACCTCATCGGAAGGGCGACCACCTTCCTTCGGTACCCGGACGGCGTGGACGGCCAGCAGTTCTACGAGAAGGACGTCTCCCGGCACGCGCCGGACTGGGTGCGTACCGCGCGGCTGGCCAACTCGAGCAGCCGCGGCGGCTCGGAGGTCAACGACCACCCGGTGATCGAGGACCTCCCCACGCTGATCTGGGCGGCCAACCTGGCTGCGCTGGAACTGCACGTTCCGCAGTGGACGGTCGGGTCCCGCGGCGCACGGCGCAACCCGGACCGGCTGGTGTTCGACCTCGACCCCGGGCCGCCCGCCACGGTGGTGGAATGCTGCCGGGTCGCCGAGCGGCTGCGTGCGGTACTGGCCGAGGACGGCCTCACCGCGTACCCGAAGACCAGCGGTTCGAAGGGCATGCAGGTGTACTGCGCGGTGCGGACCCGGCAGCCGGAGCGCACGTCCGAGTACGCGAGGGCGGTGGCCGAGGCGCTGGCCGGCGAGTCGCCCGACGAGGTCGTCGCGCGGATGGCCAGGGCGGCACGGCCGGGCAAGGTGTTCATCGACTGGAGCCAGAACAACCCCGCGAAGACCACCGTGGCGCCGTACTCGCTACGCGGCAGGGAACAGCCGACGGTGTCCACCCCGGTGACCTGGGACGAGGTGCGGGGCTGCACCTCGGTGGCGGAGCTGACCTTCACCGCCGAGGACGTGCCGTCCAGGGTGGAGCGCCTCGGCGATCTGTTCGGCGGGCTGGCCGGCGCGCGGGCGGCGCTGCCGAGCTCGCGCTGACAGCCCGTTCCTGAACTGGACCTTGCCGGTCGAGGCGAGTGGAAGAACTCGCCCTCCCGCCTCCCACCACCACCCAAACGGAGGCGCTGACGCGCCAATCTGCTCGGCGGCGAACAGCCCACGGGTGGCGAGGCCGGGCGCATGACCTGCGAAGTTGGCTGTGGTGACGGAGTCCGAGCCCGGCCGAGCCGACCGTGTCGCGAGGTGAGGAACAAGCGCTGACCCGGAGAAGGGCCGCGACCCCCACGACGCCGGGGAGGCCACGGCCCTGACTCGGCCGGTGGGTCAGCCGGTCACGTCGAGGTGACCCGGCTGCGGGGTCGGCCGCGGCGCGTTGCCGTTCTCGTCCGCCTCGTCACCGGGCAGGTCATCGTCGTCCCCGCCGTTGTCCCCACCGTCACCGGGCTGGGTCGACGTGGTCGTCTCCGTGGGCTCGCTCGGGCCGGTGGTCTCCGTGGGCTCGCTCGGGCCGGTGGTCTCGGTGGGCTCGGTGCCGCCCTGCTTCTCGGTGCAGGTCGCCGAGGAGATGTCCACGGTCTGCAGCTTGCCGAGCACCTTGACCGAGATCGCGGTGACGGTCAGCGAGCCGTCCTCGTTCTCCGTCTGCTTGTTCAGCGTGACGGTGGCCAGGTTCTCGACGCCGATCGTGGTGTTCGGCTTGATGTGCTCGCCGAGCGTGATCCGCTTGGGGCCGATCTTCACCGTGGCCAGCGCGATGGAGCCGGTGCGGTCGTCACACTTCGCGACGATCTTCTCCGCGGAGATGGGCAGGGTGGGCAGGTCGAGCTTCAGCTCGGCCACGCTGGCCTTGGCGTAGCCCTGCTCCGCCTCGGCGTTCAGCACACCCATGTGCAGCAGCGGCATCTCACCGGGCGGCAGGTCGGCGGCGACAAGGGACTCCTTCCCGGAGCCCACCACATGCGGGGTCTTCGGGATGGTGATCAGCTTGCTGGCCGCGATCGCGTAGGCGGAGTCCTCGGCCTCGGTCGCCGACGCCATCGGGGCCAGGCCACCGACCAGCAGCAGGGAAAGCGCGCCGGCGCTCAGGGCGGCGGTTCTCTTCTTGGACAACGGGGTTCACCTTTCGGGGGTTGAGCGAACAAACCGTGCGTGCGTTACTTGCGGGGCAACCACCGCTCGGCGATCAGGCGATGCTGACGATCGTGCCGAGCGGCAGCTCGACGAGCTTGTCCAGGGCTTCCTTGGGCACCCTGATGCACCCGTCGCTGTTGGCCTTGCCGACAAAGCTGTCGTCCGGCCAGGTGTGGATGCCGACCGTTCCGGGGCCGCCGCCGAACGTCTCGTGTGATTCCGAGTGGCTGCTCAGCGGCAGGACGATCGGGCTGTAGGTGTTCTCGGTCTCGGCGATCGAGGCGATGATGAAGGCTCGCCCCTTCGGCGTGGGGTACTCGGGTTTGCCGATCCCCACGGTCCACTCGCCCATCTGCTCGTCGTCCTTGGTGATCCGCAGCTGGTAGGCGGCCAGGTCGACGTGCACGATGTAGTCGTTGTTGGCGGACTCGACACTGCCTTCCGGCACGTGCACCCAGCCGGCGGAGGTGTTCGGCCTCGAGGGCAGCAGTATCTGCGCCCAGTCGCCCTGCCGCTCGATCACCGGAACCCAGGTCGGCGACTCGACCTGCTTCACCGGAAGCCGGGCGATCGGGTCGCCGCCCGCGCCGGCGTAGACGACGAGCTCGTCCTCGGGGTGAATCACCTCACCGGCGACCGCGGCGTTCGGTTCCGGATCCTCCGGCGCGTTCGGAACCTTGCCGTAGGTGGTGGCCTCGGGCAGCGCCGCGATCTCCTCGGGGCTCAGCGCCTGGGGCGCACCGGGCACCTCCTCGCCACCGCAGGCCGAGGCCAGCAAGGTCAGCAGGGCAATGGCACCGACCGCGAGCAGTCGTTTGGGGAGACTTCCCCGGCGAGGATGACGAATACCGCCGATCGGGTGGTTCTGAAACTCATCAGGTCTTTCCATCAATCACGTCCTGAACGTCGATCATGCCGAACGGAGGACGGCAGTAAAGCAAAGCCGGATTCCGCGGCCGGACTTGGGGGTACGTGATGTACCGGATCGTGATCTGGGCGGACCTCAAGGCACACCAAGGCATCTAGACCACTAAGGACAGCGCACGGCGCTAACAGCGCGCTCGCGGACCCGCCAACCAATCCGTTCTGCCACTCGCACCTAACACACGGCGATCAGCGGTGAAAAAACTGTCATAAACAGCACACCTATGCGTCGCTCCAATTCACCCTTCTGAGCAGTCTTGACAAACGGGAAATACAAACCAACCGAGCCGCGCCCCTCGGCCCCCGTGCACGAGCGCCCGTGGCGTCCGACCATGGACGGCAGTGACCCGGACAAGACCTGGACAAGACCCGGACAAGACTGGGACACGACTGGGACACGACCCGGCCACGGGACTCGGACAGGAGGGCCGCCAGATGGGAACAGCACATCCCGGCAACGCCCCGGTCGTCGCCGGGGTGGATGGTTCGGAGCGGGCGCTCGCGGCGGTCCGGTGGGCCGCGCTGACCGCCGCCCATGAACACGCCCCGCTCGAGCTGGTGCACGCGGCCGGCTACCCGGACCTCTACGTGGGTGCCGCCACACCGCCGTCGCAGGCGCTCCAGCAGCGGCTACGGGAGCGGGGCGAGGAGTCCCTCTCGGCGGCCGAGCGCCTCGCCGAGGAGTCCGCCGGGGTCAGGGCCCGGACCAGGCTGGAGGCCGACTCGCCGGTCCCGTTGCTGCTCAGGGCTTCCGAGGCCGCGCGGATGGTGGTGCTCGGCACGAGCGGACGGGGTGGCTTCGTCGGGCTGCTGCTCGGTTCGACCACGGTCGCGCTGGCCACGCACGCGCACTGCCCGGTGGTCGCGGTGCACGGCGATCCACCGGAGACCGGGCCGGTCGTGGTCGGCGTGGACGGCAGCGGGCTCAGCGAGCGGGCGACCAGGCATGCCTTCGAGCAGGCCTCGCTACGCGGCGCCGAGCTGGTGGCCGTGCACACCTGGAGCGATGCTGACACCGATGTCGTGTTCAGCGCCGCCCGGATGCAGTTCGAGTGGGAGCCGATGGAGGACGCCGAGCGGCGGGTGCTCGCCGAGCGGCTGGCGGGCTGGCAGGCGGAGTTCCCCGATGTGGTGGTGCGCAAGGTGGTCGCCAGGGACCGGCCGCGCCACCAGCTGCTGGAATGGAGCGAGCGGGCGCGGTTGCTGGTGGTCGGCAGCCGGGGGCGTGGCGGGTTCCGCGGCCTGCTGCTCGGGTCGACCAGCCAGGCGCTGATCCACCACGCGAGCTGCCCCGTCATGGTCGTCCGGCCCGAGCACGGGTACCCAGATGGGGGTGGCGGCTAGCCTGGCCGAGGCCGACGATCCTGGTAGAGCCGAGTACACGGGAGACGAGATGGCGGCGGCGAGCACGAGTATGCAGGCTTTCCGGGACGCGCGGGAGTTCCTGCTGCGCAACAGGGATGACTACCCGACGGCGTACCGCGACTTCCGCTGGCCGGAACTCGACGAGTTCAACTGGGCGCTCGACTGGTTCGGTCACCTGGCAGGCGACCCGGAAAGCGCGGACGCCACCGCACTGTGGATCGTCGAGGAGGACGGTTCCGAAGGCCGGTGGACCTTCACCGAGCTGGCGCACCGCTCCGACCAGGTGGCCGGCTGGTTGCGGGAGCGCGGGGTACGGCGCGGTGACCGGATCATCCTGATGCTGGGCAACCAGCTGGAGCTGTGGGAGACCCTGCTCGCCACGATGAAGCTGGGTGCCGTGGTGATCCCGGCCACCACGCTGCTCGCGCCCGCGGACCTGACCGACCGGGTCGAGCGCGGCAACGCGCGGCACGTGGTGGTGGGTTCGGCCGATACCGGAAAGTTCGCGGAGGTCGCGGGCGACTACACCCGGATCGCGGTGGGCGAGCCGGTGGAAGGCTGGCTGGACTACGCCGAGGCCTACACCGCACCCGGTGGGTTCCGGCCGGACGCGCCCACCAGGGCGAACGATCCGTTCCTGCTGTACTTCACCTCCGGCACCACGGCGAAGCCGAAGCTGGTCGAGCACACGCACGCGTCCTATCCGGTCGGTCATCTGTCCACGATGTTCTGGATCGGGCTCGAGCCGGGGGACGTGCACCTGAACATCTCCTCGCCCGGCTGGGCCAAGCACGCCTGGAGCAACGTGTTCGCGCCATGGAACGCGGGCGCGACGGTGTTCATCCACAACTACACCCGGTTCGACGCCGACCGGTTGCTGTCCGAAATGGACCGGTGCGGGGTGACCAGCTTCTGCGCGCCACCGACGGTGTGGCGGATGCTGATCCAGGCCGATCTCGGCTCGCTGCGCACCCCGCCGGCGAAGGTGGTCGGCGCGGGCGAGCCGCTCAACCCCGAGGTGATCGAGCAGGTGCGCGAGGCATGGGGGATCACCATCCGGGACGGCTACGGCCAGACCGAGACCACCGTGCAGGTGGCCAACACCCCCGGCCAGCCGATCAAGCCGGGGTCGATGGGTCGGCCGACTCCCGGATACGTGATCGCCCTGGTCGACCCGGCGACCGGGGAACCCGGCCCGGACGGCGAGATCTGCATCGACCTCGCGCACCGGCCGCTCGGGCTGATGGTCGGGTACCACGGGGACGAGGAACGCAACGCCGAGGTGATGCGGGACGGCTACTACCACACCGGCGACGTGGGTTCCCGGGACGAGGATGGCTACATCACCTACGTCGGCCGCACCGACGACGTGTTCAAGGCCTCGGACTACCGGATCTCGCCGTTCGAGTTGGAGAGTGTGCTGCTGGAGCACGACGCGGTGGCCGAGGCGGCGGTGGTGCCTGCGCCGGACGAGCTGCGGCTGGCGGTGCCGAAAGCCTACGTGGTGCTGGCCACGGGCTGGGCCGCCGACGAGTCGACCGCGGAGGCGGTCCTCGGCTACGCCCGCGAGCACCTCGCGCCGTACAAGCGGATCCGCAGGCTGGAGTTCGCCGAGCTACCGAAGACGATCTCCGGCAAGATCCGGCGGGTCGAGCTGCGTGCCCGCGAGCAGGACCCGGCCGCGGCCGGGCAGCGCGCGGGCGCGGAGTGGCGGGACGACCAGTTCCCCGGCCTGCGCTCGTAGCCCCGCCGATCAGCCGAGCTTGCCGAGCGCGTCCTCGACCGCCCGGTGGAAGGTCGGGTAGGCGAAGATCATCTGCCGCAGCCGCTCGACCGGGAGCTGGGCATGCACCGCGACGGCGAGCCCGGACAGCATCTCCCCGCCGGAAGGGCCGACCGCGGTGGCGCCGACCAGGAAACCGAGTTCCGCGTCCTCGACCAGCTTGACGATGCCCTCGTTGCCGGACTTGTGGATCCAGCCTCGCGCCGAGCTCGGCAGCTCGGTCACGGCGGTGCGTACCGGGATGTCCCGCTCGCGCGCCTGCCGCTCGGTCAGCCCGACCGCGCCGACCTCCGGGTCGGTGAAGGTCACCCGCGGCACCGCGTGGTACTCCGCGCTCTTGCCGTCCTGGCCGAGGATGGACCGGGCCGCGATCCCCGCCTGGTACATCGACATGTGCGTGAACGCACCCTTGCCGGTCATATCGCCGATCGCGTAGACGCCCTCGGCGACGCGCATGTGCCCGTCCGGCTCGAGGAACCGCCGGTCGGTGTCCAGGCCGACGGAGTCCAGGCCGAGCGCGGCGAGGTCGGTGCTGCGGCCGGTGGCGACCAGCAACCGCTCGGCACGCAGCTCGCGGTCGGGCAGGGTGACGGTGAACGCCTCACCGTCGTACCGCACCGCCCGCGCGCCCACGCCGGTGTGCACGCCGAGGCCCTCACCGGTGAGCACACCGCCCACCACCTCGGCCGCCTCCGGTTCCTCCACCGGCAGCAGCTGGTCGGCCAACTCCACGACGTCGACCGCGGAGCCGAACCGGGCAAACGCCTGCGCCAGCTCGAGACCGATCGCGCCGCCACCCAGCACGACCAGCGACTCGGGCGCCTGTTCCGCCTGCAGCGCCTCCCGGTTGGTCCAGAACGGCGTGCCGGCAAGGCCCTCGATCGGCGGGACCGCGGGATCGGTTCCGGTGTTCAGCACGATCGCCTTGGCGGCGGTGAACTCCTGCCCCTCGACCGTGACCCGGCCCGGCCCGGTGACCCGCGCCCGGCCCCGGACGAACCGGCCGCCGGTCGCGGTGAAGCGCTCGACAGCCGCCTGGTCGTCCCAGTCGGTGGTGGCCTCGTCCCGGATGCGCTTGGCCACCGGCGTGAAGTCCGGCCGCACCTCGGTCGTACCGGCCAGCCCCGGCACCCGCCGCGCCTCGGCGAGCGCGTCGGCGGCCCGGATCATCATCTTGCTCGGCACGCATCCGTAGTAAGGACATTCCCCACCGACCAGCCGGGACTCGATCCCCACCACGGAGAGCCCGGCCTCGGCCAGCTGGGCGGCGACGGCCTCACCGCCAGGGCCCATCCCCACGACGACGACATCGACTGTCTCGGACATGGCGTGCCTCATCTCAGTGTTTCGTTCCGGTGCCTGCTGCGAGTGCCTGTGTCTCCATGCTGTCGTCTCCATGCTGTCACCCGACCGGCGTCATTGCAGACCCTAGGTGCACACGTCATGACGGTTCGCGTTGTCCTCGGTACCCGCCTGCCCCGACACTGAAGGGCGAGCAGGAGAAGGGTGTGGCATGTTGCGTGCGATGTGGAACGGGGTGGTGCTGGCCGAGACGCCGCGCACCGTCCGGCTGGAAGGCAGGCATTACTTCCCGCCGGAGTCCCTGAACCGGGAGTTCTTCGCCGAGAGCGGGACCAGGACGCTCTGCCCGTGGAAGGGTGTGGCCAGCTACTACACGCTGGTCTGCACCGAAGCGGCCAGCCCGAACGCCGCCTGGCGATACCGCCACCCCACCCCGCTGGCCTACCGCATCAAGAACCACGTGGCGTTCAATGCCGAGGTCACCGTCCAGGACGGGCGCGAGCCCGCGCAGGGCGGTTGGGTGCGGCGGATGCTGGGCCGGCTGCGTGGCGCGCGGGTCTGAACCGCGGCCGGTGCCGGTCAGCAGGCGGCTTCGGCGAGCGCGACCCGGTCCCGCCCCTCCCCCTTTGCTCGCGACAGGGCGTCGTCGGCCTGCCGGAGCAAGTTGGCGAGGTCCTCGCCGGCGTCCGCGTGCACGGCGACGCCGATCGAGGCCGTGAGCCCGGTCAGCATCACCTGCTGCCCACTGGGTGAGCGGATGCCGACCGCGGTCTCCCTGACGCGGATACGGATGCGGTGGGCCGCTGTCAGCCCGAACTGCGAGCCGGCCGCGGGCAGCAGGATGAGGAACCGGTCGAACCGGTGGCCGCCGGCCCCCTCGAACCGGCCGACCAGGTCGATCGCGCGCACCTCGGCCGTGAGCATCCCGGCCATGGCCTCGAGGACC
This sequence comes from Amycolatopsis cihanbeyliensis, assembly GCF_006715045.1. GTDB lineage: Bacteria > Actinomycetota > Actinomycetes > Mycobacteriales > Pseudonocardiaceae > Amycolatopsis > Amycolatopsis cihanbeyliensis. The sequence goes on from NZ_VFML01000001.1 coordinate 3,558,603, forward strand.
ATGTCACCGGCCTGGTGGCCGTATGCGTCATTGACCGCCTCGAACCGGTCGAAGTCGAGTAGCAGCAACGCCGCGGCCTGGTCACCCAGCCCACGGAGCACCCCCGCCGCGTACTCGTCCCAGCTCCCTCTTTCCAACAGCCCAGCCAGCCCTTCCGGACGCGACACCAGCGGAGAACCTCCCCCGGACCCCCAGGACCGGGGGTGGTGGCTCGTACTCGCGTACAGCGTCCGACCGCTATACTCCTTCACGTCAGTGGAGCTGCTCACGTGTGGAGCCTAGACTGACAACGCGGACGTTTCAACTGAGGACGAAGACATCGTCCGCACAGGCGTTTCCGATAGTGGAAGCGCGACCGGGCCATGGGGAGGTCACGATGGTCGAGCAGGCACAGCCGCAACGGAGCCTTGCCGACAAGCTCAACCACCTGTTCCAGAACAAGACGCCGCGGGACGGCGAGGAGTACAGCAACGAGCAGGTTGCCGCGGCCATCAGCGCACAGGGCGAGGTCAAGATCTCCCAGAGCTACATCTGGCAGCTACGGAAGTCGAAGAAGGACAACCCGACCTTCAAGCATCTGCAGGCGCTGGCCGGCTTCTTCGGGGTGCCGGTGAGCTACTTCTTCGACGACGAGGTGACCGACCGGGTCGACCAGCAGCTCGAGTCGTTGAAGTGCGAACAGGCGCGGCTGAACGAGATCGCGGCCGGCAGCGAGGCGCAGCTGATGGCCATGCGCGCGGGTGAGCTGTCGCCCAGCCGCAGGCGGCTGGTGATGGAACTGCTCGACGTGGTGTATCGCGAAGAACAAGCCGGAAAGTCCGATCCACCGAACGGGTGACACACGAATGCGCGTGCCAAACCCGCCGGGATGATCGCTACGGTTCCAGGGATGCGGCGGAAGAACCGATCCACCTGTTGGCCGAGGTGGTGACTGGTGCGCGAGCGAGAGTTACGGCGCCGATGCCGGCGGCTGCTGAAAGAGTTGGACATCCGGCCGCCCCTGGACGTGGCCGAGCTGTGCCGGCGCGTCGGGCAGCAGCGGGGTAAGCCGATCCGGCTGATCCCGCATCCGATCCCGGTCCCCGGCCCGTTCGGGGTCTGGGTCACCACGCCGCACGCCGACTACATCCTGTACCAGCAGGAGACCAGCAAGTCCCATCAGGGGCACATCATCCTGCACGAGCTCGGACACATCCTGGCCGGCCACCACAGCGACGAGCTGGACGACTCGTTGCTGACCGAGCTGTACCCGGACCCCGAGCAGGACGACCTGAGCCGGCGCTACCCCGATCTCGCGCCGGAGGCGGTGCGCAGCGCGCTGCGCCGCACCTCCTACGACACCGACCACGAGCGCGAGGCGGAGACGGTGGCCACGATCATCCTGGAGTGGGCCTCGGTGCTGGACCGGGTGGCGCCCCGGTCCTCGCAGGAGGCGGCCGCGCAGCGCATGGAGACCGCGCTCGGCGACCGGCTCGGCTGGTTGTGACCACCCGGTGAGTCCCGTCCTGGCGATGACGATCGTCCAGGGCGTCCTGCTGTACGCGGCGTTGCTGTGGAAGCTGTACCAGCTCGCCCGCGCGCCACGGGACCGCCCGCTGCGGATGGTCACTCTCTGTCTCGGTTGCGCGGCCGTGGCCTACCCGATCGGCCTAGCCGGCGGGAACATGACGCAGCCGGACGCCGGGCCGATGCCGCTGATGGTGGCGCACTGGGTGCTGCTGCTGGTGATGGTCTACGCGCTGATCTGCTTCTTCCTGTTCTCCGTACTGGAGCCCGCGGCCGCCCAGCGCCGGGCACGGTGGCAGTTGCTGCCCCTGGCCGCCGTGCTCTCCGCCCTGGCACTGGCCGCGGTCAGCACCCCGAGCGGTTCGCCCCCTGCGGACTACCCGGTCGGCACCGTGGCGATGTTCTACCTCGCCGTCGACCTTTATCTGGTGTACGGCCTCGGCAGCGCGTTCGGCTGGACCCGCCGGTACGCGCGGGGCGCCGAGCCACGGCTGGCCAGGGGGCTGGTGCTGACCTCGACCGGCCTGGCGCTGATGGTGCTCGGTGCCTCGTTGCTGGTGCTGGTGGTAGCCGCGTTCTGGGCCGGGGGCACCGTGCCGGGGCCGGTGTCCCCCGCCGTGTCGTTCACCGTGCTGCCCGGGATCCTGCTGTTCATCGTCGGGGTGAGCTATCCGGGTGCGGCGACCAGGCTGGCCGCGTTGCGGGTGTGGTGGCAGCACCTGCGCACCTACCACCAGCTGAATCCACTGTGGACCCTGTTCAACGGGGCGTTCCCCGAGGACTCGCTGAGCAGGATGCCGGTGCGCCGCTGGCGGGACCTGCTGAGCCTGCGCGGCGTGCACCGCCGCTACTACCGGCGGGCGATCGAGTGCCGGGACGGCCTGGTCCGGATCAGCCCGTACCTCCCGGCAGGGGCGGGTGCGAGCACCGAGACATTGGCTCCGCGGCTGCGCGCGGCGTTGCGGGCCTACCGCGACGGCGAGGCCGTTCCGCGCAGGGCGAACCCGGTGGCGCTGCCCGCGGCCGACGGGCTGGACGCCGACGTCGGCGAACTCGTGACGCTCGCCGAGGCATTGCGGGCGAACTGACGGGAGGATCAGGTCGGAGGCGCTGATCGTCGGGGGGGGCGGTATCGCGGGAGCGGTCACCGCGATGGCGTTGCGGCAGGCCGGGATCGGCGCGGTGATCTACGAGGCCTACCCCACCGGCGCCGATGACGTGGGCGCGTTCCTGACCGTGATGAGCAACGGGCTGGACGCGTTGCGCGCGGTACGGGCCGAGGAGGTGGTGCGCGGGGGGTCCTTTCCCGCTCGCCGGGCGGAACTGGTCAGTGGCACCGGGAAGCGGCTCGGTGAGCTGAACCTCACGGCGGAGCCCTGGCGACCGGGACCACGCACGCTCAGCCGGGCGGGGCTGTACCTGGTGCTGCACGACGAGGCGGCACGGCCGAGGGCGACCTGCTGATCGGGGCCGACGGGGTGCACTCCGTGGTCCGGCCGCTGATCGACCCGGCCACGCCCGAGCCCCGCTACGCCGAGCGCAACACGGTCTGCGGCTACGTACCCGGGACGTGGGCGACCCCGGCGGACACCTACCGGATGATCTACGGTAGGCGCGCCTTCTTCGGCTGCACCACCGCGACGGACGGCACCACCTGGTGGTTCGCCAACGTCCCCGCCGCGGAGCGGCCACGGGAGGAACTCGGTGAGGTGCCGCTGGAACGTGCCAGGCCGGAGTTCTCCCGGCCGTTCGCCGGGGACCGTACCCCGGCCGCGGAGCTGGTCGCGGCCAGCGAGCGGATCGTGGTGAGCAATGCTTGCGACCTCGCCTCGGTGCCGACAGGGCATCGCGACTCGATGATCATCATCGGGGACGCGGCGCACGCGGCCACCCCGGAGGCCGCGCAGGGCGCCTCGATGGCCGTCGAGGACGGCGTCGTGCTGGCCAAGTGCCTGCGGGACCGGGAGGGGACGGGTGCGGCGTTCGCGGAGTACGAGCGGCTGCGCAGGCAACGGGTCGAGTCGCTGGTGGCGACCAGTGCCGGGATGAGCGCGAACGCCACACCCGGCCCGGTCAAGCGGATGCTCAGGGACCTGGTGCTGCCACGCAAGCTGCGCAAGGCGGGTGGTGGCACCACCGGCTCCTTCGCCGGTTACCGGATCGACTGGGAGAGCAAGGTATAGGCACTGGTCCCGGTCTTCCGCGGGAATTGTCGGTGGGCGGCCGTAGTTTGCCGGGTATGAGCATTCCGAGAAACCTACGACGCGTGCTCGCCGCGCTGGCCACGGTCGGTATGGCACTGGCGCTGGTCACGCCGGCGGCGAGCGCACGGGAGAGTTGGCATCCCGGCTGGGTGGGCGCGTGGTCCGGTTCGGTGCAGCAGGCGAGCGCGCCACCCTGGGGAGAGGCCGGCTGGTCGGCCGAGGGATTCGACAACCATTCCGTGCGGCAGGTGGTCCGGGTCAGCACCGGCGGCCCGACCCTGCGGGTGCGGCTGTCCAACGAGTACGGGACGGAGCCGCTGCGGCTGACCGGCGCGACCGTCGCCAGGGCGGGCGAGGGCGCGGCGGTGCGCCCCGGCACGCTGCGGCCACTGACCTTCCGCGGCTCGAAGTCCACGGTGATCCGGCCGGGCGGGTTACTGGCCAGCGATCCGGTGCTGCTGCCGACCGCGGCGCTGGACGAGCTGTCGGTGACGTTGTACTTCGCGGGGAAGACCGGGCCGAGCACCCAGCACAACCTGGCGACCGAGCTCAGCTACCGGGCGGAGGGGGATCACCGGTTCGACCGGTCGGGCCGGGTATTCGACGAGACCAGCGAGTCCTGGTACTACCTGTCCGGGGTGGACGTGGTCGGCTGGCTGCCGTGGCACCGGGGCTCGGTGGCGACCTTCGGTGACTCGATCACCGACGGCTTCGGCTCCACCCCCGGCGCGAACAACCGCTACCCGAACGAGCTCGCCGAGCGGCTGGTCGCGGCGGGCAAGCCACTGGGGGTGCTGAACGCGGGCATCAGCGGAAACCGGGTACTGAGCGACTCCCCGTGTTTCGGGGAGGAGGGGATCGCGCGGTTCGAGCGGGACGTGCTCGACCAGCCGGGGGTGCGCACCGTGATCGTGCTGGAGGGCATCAACGACATCGGGTTCGGCTCGCTCGACATGCCCGGCGAGTGCGGGTTGCCGACGCGGGAGGTGACCGCCGAGGAGCTGATCGCGGGACACCGGAAGCTGATCCGCGCGGCGAAGGCCGAGGGCCTCACGGTCATCGGGGCCACCCTGCTGCCGTACAAGGGCGCCGGGTACTACACGCCGGAAGGCGAGGACATCCGGGACACGGTGAACGAGTGGATCCGCACCAGCGGGGCCTACGACACCGTGGTGGACCTCGACCGGGCCCTCGCCGACCCGAACGATCCGGACCGGCTGAACCCCGCCTACGACAGCGGCGACGCCCTGCACCCCAACGACGCGGGCATGCACGCCATGGCGGCGGCCGTCGACCTGAACACCCTCTGACCCGCACGGGGCCCAGGGGTGAGTGGCCGGTCCGACCTCGACGCGGCCACTCACCCCGGCACGCGGGTCCATCCTGACGGTCGGCGCGCGTCCCGCGTGCGACCAGCCACGACGACCGGCGGTCGACTCCGCGACGCTCTGCGAAGTGGTGGCCAGAACGGGGTCGAACCGGCTCAGCGGGTCCGGTAGCGCGCGTAGACCAGTCCGCTGCCGAAGGCACGCTCCTCGACCAGCTCGAGATCCAGGCGCACGCCGTCGGGGAAGAACCGCTTGCCGCCGCCGACCACGCTCGTGGTGACGAACAGGTGGTACTCGTCCACGAGGCCGGCCGCGATCGCCTGGGCCGCGAGGTTCGGGCCGTCGACGGTGAGGTCGTGATCGGCCTCGACCTTGAGCTTGCGCACCACGTCCGGGTCGAAGGTCCGCTCGATCCTGGTCTTCGCGCTGGACACCGACGCCAGCGTCGTGGAGTACACGATCTTCTCCGCGGCCTGCCAGTCGCGGGCGTACCGCAGGATGTGCGCCGGCTGGTCGGGCTCGGTGTGCGCGGTTTCCCAGTAGACCATCGTCTCGTACATCCGTCGGCCGTAGAGGTACGTGCCGACGGGGCGGAAGAGGTCGTTGATGAAGGTATGCACCTCCTGGTCCTCGGCCCCGGTGCCGAGGTCGCCCTCGACCGCCTCGGCGTAGCCGTCGAGCGAGGTGATCATCGAGTAGATGAGCTTTGCCATGCGTCTCCTCCGGGTACGAGCGCGTCAGCCTGCCAGCGGTCCCGCAGGCTTTGACCTCCGCACGACCCGGAACTCATCGATCGGCCGGCCGGCCGGTTCCGTCGACCGTCAGGTCGCGGACGGAGCGCGCCTCGCCGGCGGGTCGCCCGCGCGGTTCCGCGCCCCGGCCACCCGCTACACGAAGCGAGTGGCCCACTACCGGCCAGAACCCTCATCGCGGCCATCGTGTTGTGGCTGAGGTCGTGACCTACACCCAGGCCTGAAAAAACCGCCCTGACCTCGGTCAAAGCGGTTTCCAAGCAGTGCAAAGCGTGTGGCCAGGGGCGGGGTCGAACCGCCGACCTTCCGCTTTTCAGGCGGACGCTCGTACCAACTGAGCTACCTGGCCGGAAACGCCGGCAAGGAGCCGAACGCTCTGGCGACCCTGACGGGACTCGAACCCGCGACCTTCGCCGTGACAGGGCGACGCGCTAACCAACTGCGCCACAGGGCCTTGCTCATGGTGCATGCTCCCACTTGCACCACCGTACTCCCAACGGGATTCGAACCCGCGTTGCCGCCTTGAAAGGGCGGAGTCCTAGGCCGCTGGACGATGGGAGCCCGGTCTTCTTCGGCGAACCGGACGACCGCGCTCTCAGGTCCCCCTGGGAGCGATAACTAGCATAGGACACGGGTCCACCGGCATTCACAACGGGGGCCCCTCTCCGGCCGGCAAGCTCGCGGCCTGCGTCGATGCCCGACCAAGGTCACTCGGCCCGGGTGGCGAGCTCGTCCAGCGCGCGCAGGCGATCGAGCAGCTCCGCACGTTCCGGTTCGCCCAGCGTGTCCACCAGCAGCTCGCCCATCCGCTCGCCGGTCAGCGTCTCGGCGCGGCGCCACCGCTCATGCAGGTCCGGCCGCGCGTTGGCCCGCGCGATCAGCTCGTCGGCCGGCTCGGGCTGCCAGCCGGTGCGCAGCAGCCGCCCGCGGCCGCCCTCCGGGTCCGCGACGATCGCCTCCTCGATGGGCAGCCCGACCGCCCGCAGGGCCGCGAAGTGCAGGCCGCCCCGGTACTCGCGGAGCAGGTGGAGGCCGTGCACGACCCGCTCGAGCGCGCCCTCCGGCCAGGCGGCCCGCCGCCAGCCGCCGAACAGCGCGAGCCCACCAGGGTCGGCCGCCTCGGTCAGCCTGGCCAGCAACCCGCCCAGCCGCTCGGGCTCGGCAAGATCGGACAGCCTCGCCCTCGCCCAGCGTGCGGCACCTTCCTGGAAGCCCTCGACCGCGCTGGGGGAGTCGAGTGCGGAGGTGGCCGCGGGCAACAGCGCGTCCAGCAACCAGCGGGGGAAGATCCCGAACAGCTCGGCGACCATCTGTGGTGGCGGATCACCGAGCACCGCCGAACGCCCGCGGAAGTAGAGCGCTCGCGGTGCCAGCCCCAGCTCCTGCTCGACCTGCGCCAGCTCGGTGGAGGTCATGAACTTTCCGCCCCAGCGCTGCACGAACGGGCGCACGCCCGCCGCCGCGTCCACGGCGACAACAGTGTCGTCCTGCATGGAGATCCTCTCGACCCCACAATCATAACACTGTTACATCATGATGCCGGACAACCTCGGACACGAACGGTGGTCACTACCCGGCCAGGACGGCACCGGGTAACCGATTGCCCCAGAGCGAATCGGGCAAGTATTTTTGCCAGATGCTGCCCGGGTGCACGGCCAGGGGGCGGGCGCCCGGGCAGCACCCCGCACGGCGGGACCGCTGCCGGCTGATGCCGCTTGAGAAGGTGCCTGCGCAAGGTGATGCGGGGGCGCGCTCTCGACCGAAGGCCAGCGCGCCTTCTTGAGCACAGGCTAACGCTGCACGGGCGACTGCCCGTCGTCGTCCGGAATCAGCCCGAGCATCTCCAGTAACTGGGCACAGTCCTCAACGCCGTCCGCGCTTCGCGCCACCGCGAGCCGCGCCCTGCGCGCCTGGTCGTCGGAGATCCGCGAGGCCTCCGCGTTCCCGGTGCGCTGCGAGGGAACGCCACCGGCGTAGCCGCCCGCCGCCTCCCCCTCGTACCGAAGGAGGAACTGTCGAACTTCGAGTGACCCGCTCATAGCTCCTCCATATGGTTGCTCGGCTTTGCTTGGCCGCGAGGCTAGCGATCAGGGCGATCACCCCACAGCCCCCCGCTGGGTGAACCTCTCAACACGTTCCGTTGGCCGGGACCGCCATCCGGGGCCGACCCGGCATATGAACGTACGGCAACAACAAGATGACAGGTCAAACGGTTTTTTCTGTTCACCCACTCGCCCCAGGCGGGCCTGTCATGTAACAATCAACGTGCTGACACACCCCCGGTCAGCGCCTGTGGAGATCCCCTCCGGCCCCCGCGTTCCTCCCCCTGGCGCGGGGGCCTCTCCATGTGTGCTCGACGCCTGGGGGCGTCTTCGCACACTTCTCGTATCTTCCCGGGGCCGAGCCCCCGGACCCCCCACGGCGCGGGATGTGCTGACCCAGCGAGGTCCCTCGGTGGGTGGCCCTTGGGCGGTTGATACGGAGAGTTGTGCTAGGTCGGGCTAGGCGTGGATACCTACACCTGAATGGCCTAGGGAAATGGGTTTCTTGGCGACACGCCGTGTGTGCCGTGTCACAGACACTTTCTCGCCGAAACCCAACCGTTATCGTGTGCCTGTGCCTCTTCCATCGCTAGGACGCAGCCGCACCAACCTCAAACCCGTGAACCCCGGCCGGCACCGCGACGACGCCGCCAAGGAAGCGGCGGGGGCGGTCGAAGACCAGGAGCTGACCAGCTACCTGGCCGCGCTCGCACCGGACTCGGACGACCCGGAGAGCACCGGCAGCGGGCGCCGCTTCGGCGAGGCGCAGGTCTACCAGCTCCGGCTCAACCTGATCGCCAGCGAGCAGCTCAAGGAGCTCGCCGCGCAGCGGGACACCTCCCCGCAGGCGCTCGCGCAGGAGTGGATCCTCGAGCGCCTCTCCTGGGAGTCACAGGCGGCAGCGGAGCGGCGCCGTCCGCACAACGTCACCGAACCGCGGACCGACCAGCACTACTTCGACCACGAGTGGCCGGTGGCTGGAAGGCTCTGAGCGCCGGGCACCGGCAGCGGTAGGCAAGGCAGCTGAACACCAGGCAAACACCGGGCCCCGGCGGAAGGTTCCGCCGGGGCCCGAATGTCAGGTACGCAATTTAGCCCTGCAGGACGCGAACCTTCTGTGCCTGCGGGCCCTTCTGGCCCTGGCCGACCTCGAACTCCACTCGCTGGTTCTCCTCGAGGGTGCGGAAGCCGCGCCCGTCGATCTCCGAGTAGTGCACGAAAACGTCGCCCTCGCCGCCGTCCTGGGCGATGAAGCCGAAGCCCTTTTCGGCGTTGAACCACTTCACAGTGCCTTGCGCCACCGTCTTTACTCCTCGTTACTGATCCGCATAGGGAGCCGCCGCGGCGGCTCCCGAGCCGTCCCGGGCAGTTCCAACGAGTCGAGCAAAGAGCTGCTGGGCTCATGGCTCGCGTCAGAAGTTCCGCGAGTGTGAAGCCACGAACACGCAAAACGACGGCCTGAGGGCAGACTACCGGGAATCGGCCCCTTCTGGCCCCAAGGTCCATACGGTTGGACCAACGGGACTGAAACCCCCTAACAGGTGGCACGGATAGGGGACCAGCAGCACACGCCGTGTCACGATGTGACCCTAGTCACATCCGAGTGTGTCAACGTTCCTGCGCGGTCGGGCGTCATGTGGGCAGATATGGGGAGAAGGGGCATTCAGTTGACGCGAAGCGATATCTCCGGTTCGCGTCCGGGCACGCTGCTCGTCCTGGTACTGGCAACAGTGCTGGGACTGAGCGCATGCTCGGGCGGATCCGACGGCGGCACGCAGACGGACACCTCGACCACCGAGTCGAATCCGCCGGCGAAGGTACAGGCACAGCCCGCGGACGGGGCCACGGACGTGGCGCCCGCGGACTCGATCCAGGTCTCGGTCGCCGACGGCACGATCCAGACAGTCGCCCTGACCAACCCGGAAGGTGAGCAGGTCAAGGGCGAGGCCAGCGCCGACAAGACCACCTGGGCGACCACTGAACCGCTGGGGTACGGCAAGACTTACACCTGGTCCGGCACCGCCATCGGCGCGGGCGGGGAGCCGGCTCCGATCGCGGGAAGTTTCACCACCGTCACCCCGCGCCAGCTACTCAGGGCCACCCTGAACGTCGGGGACGACAAGACCTACGGCATCGCGATGCCGATCAGCGTCACCTTCCGGAACAGCGCGGGCAAGCCGGTCCCGGTCACCAACAAGGCCGCCATCGAGCAGGCGCTCAGCGTGGAGTCCACGCCGAGTACCGAGGGCTCCTGGGCCTGGTTACAGAACGACACCTCGGTGCACTGGCGCCCGAAGGAGTACTGGGAGCCGCATACCGAGGTCACGGTGAAGGCTCCGGTCTACGGGCTCGAGCTTTCCGAAGGCGTGTACGGCAAGCAGGACCTCGAGGCGAGCTTCGAGATCGGACGTTCGCAGATCGTCAGGGGCAACACCCAGACCCACCGGATGCAGGTGGTCCGGGACGGCAAGCAGGTGGCCGACTACCCGGTCAGCTACGGGCTGGACTCCGATCCCGGTCGGGTCACGCACAGCGGCACGCACGTGGTGATGAGCAAGCACCAGACCTACTTCATGAACAACCCCGGCTACGGCTACGAGGACTTCGAGGTGAAGTGGGCCGTACGGATCTCGAACAACGGCGAGTTCACGCATGCCGCGCCGTGGTCGGTGGGTGACCAGGGCAAGCGCAATGTCTCACACGGCTGCCTCAACCTCGCCCCGGCGAACGCCAAGGAGTACTACGACAGCGCGCTGATGGGTGATCCGGTGGAGATCGAGGGCAGCACCCAGCAACTCGGCCCGCGGGACGGCGACTACCACGACTGGACCTACTCCTGGCAGGAGTGGACCGCGAAGTCCGCCCTCGCCGGCTGACCCACCGGGAGCCCTGAACGTGGCGATCAGGACGCTCAACGTCGCGAACGGCACATTTGAGACGTCTACCGTCTCGAACGCCACGTTCAGGGCCGGCCGAATGAGCGCTTGGCCACTCGATGTTCGGTATGGCGGGTGTGCCGGGTTAGCGTGGACGGGTGAGTAGCTCGGCACAGCCACCGGCACGAACCTGGCCGCCGGTGGAGACGGAACCGGCCGTCCCGCACCACAACGCCCCCGCGGCCGGCAGCAAGCTGGGGGTGCACTACGCGCAGTGCTTCGGCTGCGGGGATGAGCAGGAGGCGGGCCTGCACCTGCAGTCCACCGTCGGCGAGGGCCGCACGGTGCACTCCCAGTTCACCGTGACCGAGGCGCACCAGGGCGCGCCGGGCCTTGCCCACGGCGGCCTGCTGGCCTGCGCCTTCGACGAGGCGCTCGGCGCCACGGTCGGCAACCTGCTGCGCAAACCCGCGGTCACCGGCCGCCTGGAGACCGACTTCCGCAGGCCGGTGCCGGTGGGCTCCATCCTGTACATCGCGGCGACGCTGGACGGGACCGCGGGCCGCAAGATCTACGTCAGCGCGGACGGCAGGCTGGACGCCGAGGACGGGCCGATCGCGGTCCGCGCCCGCGGGCTGTTCGTGATGGTCGGCCTCGAGCACTTCACCACGCACGGCGACCCGGAGGCGCTGGAGAAGTTCCGGGAGGCGGCCCGGAACAACCGGGAGGACTGGAACATCAACCCGTGATCGGTGCTGGATAGGGTCGGCGGGTGTTCCTGCTGCTCGCCGGGCTGCTCGCGGTTCTGCACCTCTACCTCTGGAAACGGCTGATCCGGGACACGCTGCCCCGCGGCCGGACGCGCACCGTGGCCACCGCCGTGCTGGTGCTGCTCGTGCTGGTCATGGTGGCCGCCCTCGCGCTCGGGACCACCCTCGACCCGGCGGTGGCGCAGTGGGTCGCCTGGCCCGGCTACCTGTGGCTGGCGATCTTCTTCTACCTGCTGCTCGCCCTGTTGGTGCTGGAACCGCCCCGGCTGGCCCTGCGCCGGTGGGCCGGCCGCGAACCGGACCCACCGGCGAGGACGGGCGTCAGCAGGCGGGTGGCGCTGGCGCGCGGATCGGCGGCGGTGGCCGGAGTGGCCGCGGTCGGGTTGGTCGGCTACGGGGTGACCGTGGCGATGGGACCGCCCTCGATCACCCGGGTTCCGATCACCCTGCGCCGGCTGGACCCGAGGGCTTCCGGCTGCCGGATCGCGCTGATCAGCGATATTCACCTCGGTCCGATCATCGGTCGTCGATTCACCCAGCGGATCGTGGACCTGGTCAACGCCGAGCGACCGGACGCCGTGGCCATCGTCGGCGACCTGGTGGACGGGGACGTGCCCGCGCTGGCCGATGCCGCCGCCCCGCTGGCGGACCTGAGCAGCACGCACGGGACGTTCTTCGTCACCGGCAACCACGAGTACTACGTGGGTTACCGGCAATGGGTGGAGCATGTGCGCACCCTCGGCATCACGGCACTGCGCAACCAGCGGGTCACCATCACGCACAACGGTGGCCGGTTCGAGCTGGCCGGGGTGAACGACGCCACCGCCTACCAGTGGCAGGACGCCGCAGACGTGGCCGCGGCCATGCGGGGGCGGGACCCGGAACGCGCCGCGGTCCTGCTCGCGCACCAGCCGGTGGACGTGGCCGACGCCGTGGCCCAGGACGTGGACCTGCAGCTGTCCGGGCACACCCACGGCGGGCAGCTCACCCCGTTCGAGTTGCTGGTGAGCCAGCAGCAGGGCGTGGTCGCCGGGCACTACCGGTTCGGCGACACCCAGCTCTACGTCACCAGGGGAGCCGGGTTCTGGGGGCCGCCGGTGCGGGTCGGCGCGCCACCGGACATCACCATCGTCGAGCTGCGCTCGCCCTGATCAGGTCAGCGTGCGGGGACGGACGGAGTTGGCCCGGTCGACCAGCTCGATCCGCCGGTCGGAGCTGCTCGCCAGGCGGGCGAGCGAGCGGTAGCAGCGCTCCAACCCGAACCGGATGTCCCGGTCGGCGAGGGCACAGCCGAGGACCGTGGCGCCCGGCGTGACCTGCGTACCGCGGGCGTTCGCACTCCGCAGCCAGTCGTGCGCCGCCTCCAGCACCTCGGCCGAGAGCCGGGCGCGCCGCTCGGCGTCCAGCGAGAGCCGTTCCAGCTGGGTCGCCGCGTGCACCAGGTCACGCTCGGCGACCTGGCCCTGTTCCCCGCCTCTGGTCTTGATCTTGACCGCGGCGACCTGTGCGTCCACGTGGTGGGTGGAGGCGACCGGAATGGACTCCAGCACCTCCACCGCGCCGGCCCGGCCACCCTGCGCGAGGTACACCCTGGCCAGCCCGAAGGCGGCGCTCACGTAGGACCGGTCGGTACGCCAGACCAGCTCGTAGAAGCGGGCGGCCGCGAAGTAGTCGCCGACGTACTCCGCACTGATCCCGAGCGCCAGCTTCGGCGCGATCTCGCCGGGCAGGTCGTCGTACACCGTGTCGAAAGCCGCCTGCGCCACCCGTGGCCTGCCACCGGCCAGCTCGATCAGCCCGCGGTACCAGTCGATTCGCCAGTCGTGCGGGTAACCGGCCTTGATCGCGAGGTACTGGGCCGCCTGCAGCTGGCGGCTCGCCTCGGCCAGCTCACTCAGCTCGATCCGGGCACGCACGATGCGCAGCCGGACCTCGATGGACTCCCGCGGCGCTCCGGCGAGGGCCGCGATGGCGGAACGCGGATCGGCCTGCAGCACGGTGGCCAGCACCCCAGCGCCCGCGTCCCCGGTGTCGATCTGCGGGATCGGCAAGCCGGCGACCACCTGGCCGGGGTTCGGGACCGGGACGGGGCTGCCCTGGACACCCTGCTCGGGCAGCACCATGTCCACGCCGAAGGTCTTCGTCTCCGGGCCGAACACCGGGGAAGCGCCGGGGCGCGGCTCGCCGGTGCCCAGCGACATGATCTCCCGCAGCACCCCGGTGAGCTGGTCGGCCATGTCCTCGGCGGAGAGGAACCGGCGGTCCGGATCGGAATGCGTGGCCCGGCGCAGGAACCGGTAGTACGAGCCGAACAGGGCGAACAGCGGCACCTCGTCCGGCCCGGGCAAGGTGGTCTTGTACTTGGTGGTGTACCCGGTGAACTCGAAGCTGAGCACGGCAAGGGTACGGCCGACGGTGTAGAGGTCGGAGGCCACCGAGGCACCGTGCTTGGGCAGTTCCGGGGCGCTGTAGCCGGTGGTGTAGAACAGCGGGCTCTCGTAGTCGTCCATCCGGCGCACCGCGCCGAGGTCGATCAGCTTGAGCTGCTCGTGCGTCTGGATCACGTTGTCCGGCTTCAGGTCGCAGTACAGCAGACCCTGGCTGTGCAGGTAACCCAGGGCAGGCAGGATCTCCAGCCCGTATGCGATGACCTGGCCGATCGGCAACGGCTCCGGCCGCCCGGTCTCCCGGTGGTGCGCCAGCGCGAGTTGGCGCAGCGACTGGCCACCGACGTACTCCATCACGATGTAACCGACCGAGGTGCCGGTGTGGTTGTCCGGATGCTGCACGAAGTTGTAGATCCGGACGATGTTCGGGTGCTCGACCTCGGCGAGGAACCGGGTCTCGTTCACCGCGGCCGCCAGCGCCGTGGCGTCCCCGGTGTCGATCAGTCCCTTGAGGACGACCCAGCGGTCGCTGACGTTGCGGTCCTTGGCGAGGTAGATCCAGCCGAGACCGCCGTAGGCCAACGCGCCCAGCACCTCGTACTGCCCGCCGACGACCTCACCGGGGCGTAGTTTCGGCAGGAAGGAGAAGGGCGCGCCGCACTTCGGGCACACGCCCTCCGGCTCACCGGCTTGACCGTCCCTGCCCCGGCCGACCTTCGTCTGGCAGCTACCGCAGAACCGCTTCTCCTCGGAGACCACCGGGTTCGCCAGCACGGCCGATGCCGGGTCCCGGTAGGGCACCGGCGGCACGTCCACCAGGCCCGCACCGAGCCGGCCGCGCCGCGAGGTGCGCGCGGAACTGCGCCGGGAGGTACCGGGGAAGGCGCCGGATCCGGTACCCGACCCGGTTCCCGGCCACGAGCCGGGACCACTACCGGGTCCGCTCCCTGGGCCGGTGCCCGGCCTGCTGCCCCCGCTGGTGCTCGGCGGCAGCACACTCTCCGTCCCGGGGTCCGGCAGGGGTACGTTCGAGCCCGGGTCCACTGCCGGCGCCGGTGGCGCGATACTCCTGGTCTCCGCGGGTGCGTCCAGCACGCTGGTCAGCTGGGGGTCACCGGCGGCCTGGACCGGCTGTCGCTGTTGCTGCTGTTGCCCGTGCGGGGGCGGCTCGGGCTCACGCCAGACCTGGTCGGACACTGCTACCTCCCGCTACCTGTACTCGGGCTGGGGCGGGCCGGCCGAACCGAGCCGTTCGGCCACCCACCCGTCATAGCTCTGTTGCCACCGACCACCGCGCACCTGCTCGAGCACGTGGTTGACGAACCGCACCATGTCCTCGTTCTCCTTGGGGATGCCGACCCCGTACGGCTCCTCGGTGAACGTCTCGCCGACGACCTTCGTGGTCGGGTCCTGCGCGGCCATCCCGGCCAGGATGGTGTCGTCGGTGGACACTGCGGCCACCTGCCCCTGTTGCAGCATGACCAGGCAGTCCGACCAGTCGTCCACCTGGACCGGGATCGGGCCGGACACGGCGGCGATGTTCTTCAGCGAGGTGGAGCCATCCGCCGCGCACACCCGCTTGCCGTCGAGGCCAGCCAGGCTGGTCACCGAGGATCCTTTGTCCACAAGCAACCGCTGGCCCGCGACGTAGTACACCGAGGAGAAGTTCACCTTCTCCCGCCGCGCGCAGTTCACGGTGTAGGTCCGCACCACGACGTCCACCTCACCGTTCATCAGCACGTCCTCGCGCTGCGCGGAGGTGATCGCCCGGAACCGGATCTTCTCCGGATCGCCGAAGATCGCCCTGGCGATCTCCTTGGCGATATCGATGTCGAAACCCTCGAGCTCGCCGGTGGTGGGGTTGCGGAACCCGAACAGGAAGGTGTTCTGGTCCACCCCGGCGATCAGGTTCCCGCGCTCCCTGATCTCGGCCATTGTGGACCCCGCGGGAATACCGGCCTGGGGCGGAAGACTCGCCCTGGCGTTGCAGTCCGGCGACTCGGACTTCTCGGTGTCCACATCGACCGGACCGGAGCCGGCCGGGGCCGGGCGCTGCACCGAACCCACCGGCGCCGGATCCACCGGCTCACCGGGCGAACCGCAGCCGGTGGCCAGCACGGCCAGCATGCCCAGCACGGCGACCGACGTTGTTGGCAAACCCCGCTTGCTCACCGATACTCCCTCAACCGTTCCCGGATTCCCATCGTCACGCCGAGTGCGGCGAGCACCGCCAGCACCGCGAATCCGGGCGCGAGCAGGATCAGGGCACGGGACCCGTTGGTCGTGTCGTCCAGAAAACCTTGCCGCGCGGCGTTGATCGCCTCGGCCAGGTGGCCGTCGAGGCGGGAGAACGCCGCCGCCGCGCTCTGCTCGTCCGCGCCGTCCAGCGCGAGTTCCACCGCCCGGTCATGGTCACCGGACCGGTCGAGCGAACGAACCTCGGTGTGCGCGCGCAGCCAGGCGGTCGCGTCGTTCGCCGCGGCGGCCGCGGACTCGGCTGCCGGCTCGCCCGCGGTCAGGTTCTTCGCGCGCCCCAGCATCCCGCCCTCGCCCTCCGGCCCGGCGAGCTCGGCGGTCAGCTGCACGAACTCCTTCTCGTACTCCTCGCCGCCGCCCCTGGCCACCAGGGTCAGGGTTTCGTCGGCCCGCGCCTTCAACGCGGTGATCCTTGCCTGCACCAACTGGTCCATCTGCTCGGTGCTGTCCCTGCCGGCGGACACCAGCACGCTCTGCACGATCAGCGCCGCCGCGGTCCACAGAACCGCCACCCCGACCGCGATCGTGGCGACCACCAGCCCGATGTTGAACACCCGGTTGGTAATGCGCTTCAGGTACACCTGCGCCGCGATCAGCGCACCGAGCAAGGCCAGCACGAGTAACGCCGTCAGCCACGGAAACCCGCTGGCGTCGTCCTGCTCCTCGGCCAGCCGCTGGGTGTCGATCTGGTACAGCTCCTCGGCCGCGGGCAGCAGGGTGGAGCGCATCAGGTGGGATGCCTCACGCAGGTAGGAAGCGCCCACCGGAAAGCCCTGCAGGTTGTTCGCCCGCGCCTGCTCCACCAGTCCGGTGTAGACCGGCAACTGTTGGCTGAGGATGTCGACCTGGGTGGCCGCGTCGCCGACCCCCGCGGAGTCGGAGGCCGCCTTGGCCAGCGCGGCACCGGCCTTGGCGATATCCAACTCGTACCGTTCCCGCAGTTGCCGTGGCTCGCCCCCGGTGAACAGGAAGGAACTGGCCGCGGTGGCGTCGGCGTCGGAGAGCGAGCGGAACACCTCCTGCGCCGCGGCCGCGAGCGGCTCCCTGTGCTCGACCAACCCGTCGATGGCGCCCTTGCGGTCCTGCATGGCGATGGTGCCGAACACCCCGGTCAGCAGGGCGAGCACGACCAGTCCCACGGCGATCAGGGACAGCCTGCCCGGGGTGCGGCGCGTGGCTCGGACGATCCTGCGTGCGGCGCCCGCGGGCAACTCGGCAAGGCCTGCCAGCCCGGACCGGGGCTGCGCGGGCGCCCCGTTGCCGCCCGGCCCCGCGGTGCCTGCGGCCTGCGCCCCGTGCTCCCCGGCAGCGCGGGTCGCGGTGCTCGTCATCGTGTCTGCCCTCCGCCCAGTCGCGAGACTCGCATGACGGTAGCCGAGTCCGCATCGGGACACGCGGTTAGCCGGGTGGTCGGCTGGATATTCTCCCCGGCCGATGCATCGGTTCGGTCAAGAACCGGACAGATCGTTGCGATACGCATACCGCACGGCCTCGGCCCGGTTACGAACCCCGATCTTGGCGAAGGCGTTGTTGATGTGCGTCTTGACCGTGGTTTCGCCGATGAACAGCCGGCCGGCGATCTCGGCATTGCTCAACCCGGCACCGATCAGCCCGAGTACCTCGGCCTCGCGGGCGGTGAGACCGTCCGGCGGCACGCGGTCGCCCGCGGGTGGGTCCAGCGCGGCGACGAGCCGGCTGGAGACATCCGCGGCGAAGGTGGACTGCCCGGCCGCGGCCGAGTGCAGTGCCGCGGTGATCTCGGTCCGGCCCGCGTCTTTGGTCAGGTAGCCGCGCGCGCCCGCGCGCAGCGCGCCGGCGATCGAGTCGTCATCGGAGTAGGTGGTCAGCACGACGACCGCGGTTTCCGGGTGGTCGCGGCTGATCCGCTCGGTCGCGGCCACCCCGTCGAGCCCCGGCATCCGCAGATCCATCAGCACCACATCGACCCGGTCGCGGACGAGCGCCTCCAGCGCGGCGGCACCGTCCCCCGCGGCGCCGGTCACCTCGACGCCCTCGACCAGGCCGAGCAGCGCGACCAGCCCCTCCCGGATCACCTGCTGGTCGTCCACGACGAGCACCCTGATCGGTTCAGCCATCCGGCACCTCCGCGCTCACCCGCCAGTCCCGCCCCTCGCTGCCCGCGGTCAGGGTGCCACCGGCGAGCGCGATCCGCTCGCGTAGCCCGGTCAGCCCGAACCCCGGCGCGCGTGCCGGCCGGGCACCGGTGCGCTCGTTCACCACGCGCAGGCTCACCCGACCGGCGCCGAAACCCAGCACCATGGTGACCGCCGCGCCCGGCGCGTGCCGCGCGGCGTTGGTGAGTGCCTCCCGCGCGCCCGCGGAAAGTGAGACGGCGGTGGCCGAGGACACCGCGCGTGGCACCCCGTCGGTACGGAAGTCCACCGGCGTGCCGTGATCCCTGCGGTGCCTCGCGGCGAGTTCGGCCAGCGCCTCGGTCAGCGCGGGCACGTCCCTGCGCAGCGCGGCAACGGCGTTCCTCGCCTCGGCGAGCCCGTCCGAGGCGAGCCGCCGCGCCCGCCGCACCGTACCCAGCGAACCGTCCACATCGGACTTCTCGGCAAGTTGCGCCTCGGCGAGCTCGAGCTGGACGCCGAGGGCACCGAGGGAGTGCGCCAGCACGTCGTGGATCTCCCGCGCGATCCGGGTGCGCTCGTCCAGCGCGGCGGCGCGGGCATGTTCCGCCTGCGCCAGCCGGGTCTGCTCGAGCAGTTGCTCGGCCTGCCTCGCCCGCACCCGGTACTGCCGCTGGTGCAGCCCGAACAGCATGAACAGCAACAGCACCACGGGGGTGCCCAGCACCTTGTCGGCGGGGAGCCCGGCCAGCACGCCGGAGGCCGTGGCGAGGACGGTGCCACCCGTCCCGGTCAGCACGATCGTGGTGACGCCGGGCGCCTCGAGCGCGGCGAACCGGCCGAGCGCGATCGCCCCGAGGATGGCCGGGGTCATGTCATCGGCGGGCCCGGTGGCCAGGGTGGGCAGGGCCGCGGCCACCCCCAGCATGGCCGCGGCGAACCGGGGTGCCCTGGACCCGGCGAGCACGAACACGGTCCAGCAGGCGGCGCAGGCGCCATAGCAGGCCCAGATCCACGGCTCGTCCTCGCGGGCGGTGAGCAGCGTCGCCGCGAGGAACACCGTGCCGAACAGCTGCACGACCAGCCATCCCGGCGCGAGGTTGTCCGGTAGCCGCCACCGGCGCTTCGCTTCGGTCATCTCCCGATTTCAGCGCACGATCGAACCGGCCCGCTCACCGGCCGGACAGGCTGGTGATGACCTCGACGAGGAGCAGGCGGTAGGCCAGGAAACCCAGCAACAGCACCACGCCGATCCCGATCAGCAGGAGCAGCGGCCGGCCGCCGGTGCGCTTGTCGTCCTTGTCCATGGCGAGAACGCTAGGCGGCGAGCCGGGTGGAGTAGGACCACTCAGGGGTGGAGCTGGGGATGGAGATGGGGGTGGAACAGACGGTGCCCGCCACCTCAGCGAGGTGGCGGGCACCGGGGAAAAACGTCTGGGGGTCAGCCTCAGATGACGCTGACCGAGGTGGCCTGCGGGCCCTTCTGGCCCTGGCCGATCTCGAACTCAACGCGGGCGTTCTCCTCCAGGGTCCGGAAGCCGTTGCCCTTGATCTCCGAGTAGTGCACGAAGACGTCCCCGTCGCCCTGGTCGGGGGTGATGAAACCGAAGCCCTTCTCGGAGTTGAACCACTTAACGGTGCCCTGCGTCATGAAAATCTCCTGTGTGACAAAAAATAAGGACGACACCGGCCGTAACCGAATGTCCTACACAGTCAAGCACACCCGGGCGCTGAACGCCAATGGATGCCAGCCGAACGTGTGTGTGATAACTATCCTGAACCCCTCGCGAGCCGCCCTGACCAGCAGAGAGACCCCTACTTGGATACGTCGACGGAACTCGTCGAATTACTTACGAACGAGCCGGAAATGCGCCCAGTCACTACAATACGATTATTACCGTGGGCGCTGCTGATGCTCCGATCTACCGAGCGGCTGACCGCGAAACGAGGTGCGCCGAGAACGGTACCCGATCGGCAGGCCACACGCCATGGGGCGCGCGGCCCCCTCGATGTGAGACCGGGGTCACAGCGCGCGCCGGTGCGTTAGCTTGCCTCCATGCAGCCCTCCTACCCGCACTGGGAAACCGTGCCCACCCGGTGGAAGGACAACGATGTCTACGGGCACATGAACAACGCCGTGCACTACTCGATCATGGACACGGTCATCAACACCTGGCTGATCCGCGAGGGTGGCCTGGACATCCACGACGGGGACACGATCGGCCTGTGTGTCGAGTCGCGCTGCAACTACCACGCCGCGACGGCCTTCCCCGAGTCGCTGGCGGTAGGGCTGCGGGTCGGCAAGCTCGGCGGGTCCAGCGTGCGGTACGAGGTCGGCATCCACCGGCAGGACCGGGAGACCGTGGTCGCCGAGGGGCACTTCGTGCACGTGTTCGTGGACAGGGAGACCCGCAGGCCACGCCCGATCAGCGGGCGGCTGCGCGACTCGCTGGCAGCGCTGCTGGTGGAACCCGGGTGAGTGAGCCGTCCCACGCCTGCATCAGCTCGGCGTAGCGCGGCGAGGAGACCAGCAGTTCACCGTGCCCGCCGAGCAGGGTGTCCCGGCCGTCCATCACCAGCACCCGGTCGGCCCGCAGCGCGGAACTGAGCCGGTGCGCGATCACCACGAGCACCCCGCCCCGCTCGGCGAAAGCCCGCTCGACCCTGGCCTCGGCCGCGGCGTCCAGGTTGGCGGTGGCCTCGTCCAGCACGATCACCTCGGCCGGGCTCGCGTAGAGCCTGGCCAGCGCGAGCAGTTGCACCTCGCCGGTGGACAGCCCCTCGCCACCGTGCGCGACCGAGCCGTTCAGCCCGCCGAGCCGCTCCACCAACCGGCCCGCGCCGACCGCCTCGGCCGCCGCGAGCAGGTGGGACTCACTGGCCGACGGCGCGAAGAGGGAAAGGTTCTCCCGCACCGTGCCGGCGAAGACATAGGACTCCTGCGGGGTCAGCGCGATCAACCGGTGCCGCGAGTCCGGCCGGATCTCGCGCACCGGCACCCCGCCCAGCCGTACCTCCCCCCGCTCCGGGGCGAGCATCCCGGTGACCAGCCCGGCCAGGGTCGACTTGCCGATACCGCTCGGCCCGACCACGGCCAGGTGGTCGCCGGGGGAAAGGTCGAGGTCGAGGTCCGCGACGATGGGTTCGGCGTGCGCGCCCCACCCGAAGGTCAGCCCGCGCGCGACCAGCTCGCGACCGTCCGGGACCCGGGTACCGGCCTCCGGTACGGCGCCCGCGCCCGCACCGGCCTCACCCAGCCGACGCAACGCGACCAGCAGCCGCAGCACCACGGTGCTCGCGGTGGAGGCGAGCCCCTGCAGCGCGGGTTGCATGGTGCTGGCCAGGTAGACGAGCGAGCCGAGCGCGGCACCCGCGGTGAGCTGCCCGGCCGCGACCATGCCCGGCGCCATGACCAGCACCAGTACCAGGGGCAGGAAGGCACCGATCGCGATGACCAGGGTGCGCATCGCGGTCGCCACCGCCATCCGGACCTTCGCCGTGGCCTGCGCGTCGATCCGGGCGTCCACGGCGGCGATCGCGGTGGGCTCGGCCCCGCAGGCGACCACGTCGCGCAGGCCGGCGAGTACCTCGCCCGCGGACTCGGCGGTCCGCTCGTCGGCAATGGCGAGTGCCCGCTGCCTGCCGGCCAGGGTCGGCAGCAGGCAGGCGAAGAGCACCATCGAGGCCACCACCGGGACCGCGACCACCCAGGCGAGTGTCCCGGCCACGGTGAACAGCCCGGCGAGCGCGCTCACCGTGGTCACCACCATGCCCCGCGCCTGCACCAGCAGGCCGGCGGTGGCGTCCCGGATCACCTCGATGTGCTGGGTGATCCGGGCGACCCCGCTGGCGTCCGGCCGGTTCCGGTGTGCGGCTCCGCCGCGCAGCACGCCCCGCACCACGGCACCGACCAGGGTGTCGCGCAGCGGTTCGATGATGGTGCCGAGCCGGTTCCAGACCAGCCGGGAGCCGAACGCGCCGAGCACGGCGACCGCGCCGAAGACCAGCAGCCAGGCCACGCCGATCGCCGGTCGTCCCGCACCGAACCCGCCGTCCACGGCGAGCTGGACCAGCCGCCCGGAGAGGAACGCGGGAGCGCCCTCCAGCACGGAGCACCCGAGCAGCACCAGGCCGCCGCGCCATTGCTTGCCGAGTGTCGTCCAGTACAGCTTCGTGACCGTCACGGTGTATCCGTCTCGTCCTCGGTGAACACGGCCCGGTACTCGGGCTCGGACCACAGCTCGGCGTGCGGGGCGCAGGCCCGTACCCGGCCTTCCTCCAGCCACAACACCCGGTCGGCACGGCGCGCGGTACCCGCCCGGTGCGTCACCACCACCCTGCTCCCGGTTGGCAGGCTCGACTCGATGGCGTCCTCCACCATGCGCTCGGTGACGGTGTCCAGGCTGCCGGTGGCCTCGTCCAGCACCAGCAGCCGGGGTTTGCGGACCAGCGCCCGCGCCAGGCCGAGTCGCTGCGCCTCCCCGCCGGAGAGCGGGGTCTCCTCCAGCGGGGTGCGGTAGCCGTCCGGTAGCCGCACCACCAGGTCGTGCACCTGCGCGGCGCGGCAGGCCTCGCGCACCGCGGACGGGCCGGCCCAGCTCCCGTAGGCCACCGCGTCCTGCACGGTCGCGCCGAGCAGCGCGGGCCGTTCGAAGGCGTGGCCGACGGCGGCGCGTACCTGTTCGGCGGGGAGCTGAGCCACCGGGGCCCCGTGCAGCAGCACTTCGCCCCGGTCCGGTGGCCGCAACCCCCCGAGCACCGCGGCCAGCGCCGTCTTGCCCGCCCCCGACCTGCCCACCACGGCCATGCTGCTCCCGGCGGGCACGGTGAGGTCTATGCCGTCCAGCGCGCCGTCCACCCCGACCCCGCGTAGCTCGATCTCGCCCTGGCCGGCCGGCAACGGCCGGTCGCCGTCCGGCGGCAGCGGGGAGTCCAGCACCTCGGCCAGCCGGGTGCCGCAGCCGCGTGCCCTGGACAGCGTGGTGAGTAACGGGATCTGCTGGACAAGGCTCATACCGAGGACCACGTAGCCGAGCGCGGCGAGCACATCGCCGATCGAGAGCCTGCCGGCGAGCACCCCGAAGCCCGCGGCGGTGAGCACGCCGAGCTGGACCGCGGGCAGCAGCAGCCCGGCACGCCAGACCATCCGGGCCTGGGTGCGCCACATGCCGATCCCGGCTGCGGCCAGCAGGGGCAGCGGGCGCAGCACCCTGGCGGCCTCCCGTTCCGCGGTGCCGGAGGCCGCGATGGTGCGCAGCCCGCCGACGGCGTCCAGCAGCCGGGCCGAGAGGTCACCGGAGACCTGCTGGTAGGAGAGCACGTCGGCGGCGGTGAGCCGCAGGTGGGAGCGGGCAAGCAGGAGCGCGATCGGCACACTGCCGAGAAACACCGCGGCCAACCGCCAGTCCAGCAGGGCAAGCAGCACGATCGCGCCGGTGGAGACGACCACGGCCGAGCACAGTTGCACCAGGATCGAGGCGATCTCGCCGGCTCCCGCGCAGTCGGTGGTCACCCTGCTGACCGCGTCGCCCGCGACGAAGGGCGAGCGGGCGCCGAGGCCGGTCAGCCGCCGGGTGAGCCTGCGGCGCAGCCACGCGGCCGCGCCGGCCGTCACCCTGGCGGTGATCACCACGGCGGCCACGTCGGCGACGATCTCGGAGACCCCGAGGGTGAGCAGCCAGAGCACCTTGGGCCAGGCGCGCTCGGCCGCGACCGCCGCGTCGACGGCGTCGGCGAGCGCACCCGGCAGTAGCAGCCCGGCCGTCGTGGCGACCAGGGCCGTGAGCACGAGAAGGAGTAACCGAGGGGGGTCATGTCGCAGGACCGCGAGCAACACCCGGTCACCGGGCGCACGCACGCTCGTTGGTCCCAACACGCCCCTCCTTGGGGAAGAATGAGTGGCGCGGGAGCGGCACACTTGGCCTGTGCCGCTCCCGCGCGCTCGCACTACCGTCCGATTCGGCGCCTCAGCGCCGGATCAGACCTGCCGGAACGGGCTTCAGTGGCAGGTCAGCAGGCTGACGGTGCTGTTCGCGCAGGAGGCGATCAGGCTCAGGTTGCTGGCGCCACCACCGTGGCTCGGGCCGCCGTACTCCGGCGTGTCGGCGGACTCGAGGTTCTGCAGGTCGAGAACGTGCTCCATCGGTATTTCCTTTCGGGTTTCCTACTTTCCTCCGGCCGGGGATTGACCGGGGGCTCGGGAGGAACGGTCCGGGGTGCCCAGGAAGGGCAGCACGGGTCCGTGACCGTCCACAGTGGCGGCGAGCGCGAGCAGCAGGCCCGCGCCGCCGGTCTTCAGGTCCATCGACAGCCGCAGTAGCTGGTTGCCGGGTACCGCGATCCCGCCCTCGCCGAACGGGATGCCGTGCCAGGCCAACCGGGAGAGGTGCCGGGTCACCGCTTCGGCCAGCCCCGGGTCGGGGCTGCGCCGGTCGGCCTCGGCCAGTGCGGTCATCAGGCCGGCCCGGCCGAACAGCAGGCTGGGGTGGATGACGAACTCGCCGCGGCAGGCCTTGAGCAGCTCCGGGATCCGCGCGACGCTCTCCGCCCGCGGCCGGTACTCGGCGAGCTCACCGGCCACGATCGCCACGCCCGCGCTGCCGATGGCCAGGTAGGGCAGGGTGCGCGCGCCACCGTCGCGCACCTGCAACGAACCGTCGTCGGCCGGAACGCACTCGGCGAGGTCCCGTCGCAATGCCTGGTCGGCAAGGTCCAGCCAGGAACGGTCCCCTGTGTCATCGAAAAGGCGCAGGAACAGCAACGCCGGACCGGACCAGCCGTGCAGCAGCCCCGCCCTGGCGAAGCCGGCGGGCTCCTCGGCGCCGGCCACGGCCTCGGCGAGCCGGTCGGCGAGCCGCATCGCGTGCGCCCGGAAGTCCGCGTCCTGCCTGGTGCCGGCGAAGTGCCGCAGGTTGAGCGCGATCCCGGCGAGGCCGCCGTCCAGGCTGTGGTCGCGGGTCTGCTCGACCAGGTTCGCCGCGCCGTCCAGTACGGCACCGGCCTCCTCGGCGTGCCCGAGGTTCTCCAGCACGTAGGCGATGCCGTGGGCGCCGTCGTAGAAGCCGGGCCGCGCGGGTGGTTCCCCGCGCACCGCCTCGATCAGCCAGCGTTCGTGCTCGGGGTAGCGACCGGCGCCGGTGACATCCAGCGCGTGCAGCACACCGGCAGCGCCGTAACCAAAGCAGGTGCCGCCGATGCGGAACTGCTCGATGTCGCCGGGGAACAGCCGGTCGGCGCGCTCCGGGGTCGCGCTGGCCAGGATGGCCTCGGCAAGGGACTTGCGCACCACGCCCCAGTCCGGTTCCGGCTGGTCCAGCTCGGTGGTGGCGGGTGCGGGGCGCGCCCCCTGCTCGTCCCGCGGGGCGAGCACACTCAGCACGGACTCGCCGAAGCCTTCCGGCACGGGGAAGCGCCGCTCCACGAACTCGACCAGGGGGAACAGCTTCGCCGGCGAGAGCTCGAGCATCGCGTTGACCGGAAGGAACAGCCACAGCCGCAACGCGGCAAGCGCGTACTCGTCGATCTGGAACCCGGTGCGGTCCCGTGGCGCGCGGAAGCCGGGGGCGCCAAGCGCGGGCCTGCTGCCCGTGTCCACCGGGCAGGCCAGCTCGAAGTCGATCAGCGAGACGCGCGGAGGCTCCCCGGCGGTGTCCTCGCCGCCCTCCTTGCCTTCCCCGTCGTCCCCGTCGTCCACCATGATGTTCAGCGCGTGCAGGTCGCCGAAGACGACCCCGCGCTCGTGCACCCTGGAGATCAACGTGGTCACCGCGTCGAGCAGGCCGAGGGCGCGCCGCGTGTAGTCGGCCACCTCCCGCTCGCCGGTGTCCCCCCGGGTCAGCGGGTAGTTGCGGGACAGCCAGGCGCCCAGGGACCGCCCGCGCACGTACTCCATGGCGAGGAAGTGGTGCTCCCACACGGTGAACAGGTCGTACACCTCGGGAATGCCCGGAATGCCCGCGAGCCCGGTGAGTATGTCGTACTCGCGCCGCAGCCGGGTCACCGCGTCGGCCTGGTCGCGGTCCAAGCCGGCGTGCGGCCTGCCCTCCTTGAGCACGAGCTCCCGCTCGTCGGCCAACCGCTCGGCCTGGTACACGCCACCGCCGTTGGAGAAGTGCAACGACCTCCTCACTCGGTAAGGGAAGTCGCCGGGGTCCCCGCCCTTGCGCGCGGAGATATGGGGCTCGAGGCATTCCGGGAGGTCGACCCAGTCCGGGGTCACGAAACTGGGACCGCGTTTGTCCGGCACCAACGTGCCGTCCGATTTGCGGATCGCCAGAACCCGCGTACCATCTGCCTCCACCCACCGTTCGACGAACCCGCCGTAGCGGGCGAAGAGCGGCCCATTACCATAGCGGAGATCGCTGAGAATATAGGGGCCTTCCTCGCCGTCGAGTTTCCCCGAAAGATCAGCGAGCACCCGCTCGAACTGGCTGTCATCGGCCGGGTAGATAGTTATTAACTTCCCACTCGCCGAGCGCGGAGCGTATTTGGAATTTCGAGCGAGCAGGATGGACTGCGTGCGCAGGTACTTGAAGGAAACCTTATGCTCGATACAGTACTCGTGAACCGTGGTCAACACCCGTTCGGCGTTGTCAAGGCAGGCGGAAACATGGATCTTCCAGCCTTGCTCAGGCAGCGGTTCCGAGGTCGGGCGCAGCATGCGCCACACCCCTAGGTCCCCCTGTGACCAGCCAGAATCCGGCAACTCAAGGTCGCGACCCAGCACGTCCTCCGCCGTGGCGGATTCCCGCTGTTCGTCGAAGAACAACGGATCCGCGAAGCAAAAAGCCTCATAACGGAGATCCATCACACAACCTTTCCGCCCCGCGACGGCGTCTTTTGGGCCACGCTCACCCCTCAGCGCACGGGAGGCCCGTATTGCGTATGCCGCAACCGATTATCGCGAACTTCCGGACCGCCCGCACAACGCCCATCCCACAACAATGGGAAGGGCTGAGCCAATCCGCCATCTCAGCGGTTCCACTGGGCTGTTCAGGGTACGAATAATGGCCTACGTACCGCTCATGGTAAAACGGTGAGTAGGCACGTCACTCACCGATATCACCCAAATGAGTCGTAACGCTCTCGTGCGCTCTGCCATTGCTGGTGGCGACTCCAGGAATATCTGATCATTTTTCACACTAAAGAGAAACCTGTCCACCGTGCCTTACTAACGAGTATGCGATAAGAGCCAGCATTCACACGCAAGCGGATGAGCGTGCACCGGCCGAACGCAGCATCGCCCGCCGTACCATTCGGGTGAAACGCGGGGCGAGTTACACTACATCGTGTAGTAGGAATGCGCGGAACGGAGGAGCGGTGGTCACCTGGCTCGCGACGGCGGTCGCGCTGTGTTCACTGGCCGTCGCCTGCTGGAGCTTCGTCTCGGCGGCCCGCGGCCGATCCCCGAAGGATCCGCTGCTGATCGCGATCGCGGTGGTGGAGGTCCTGCTGCTGGCACAGGTGGTGGTCTCGGTCGTGCTGCTGATCTCGGGCGAGCGGCCGGGCGGCATGGCCACGTTCATCGCCTACCTGGTCGGCTCGCTCGCCGTGTTGCCGGTGGCGACCCTGTGGGCGCTGGCGGAGCGGAGCAGGTCCAGCACGGTGGTGCTCGGAATCGCCTGCGTGACCGTGCCGGTGTTGATCCTGCGGATGCACGAGGTATGGGGAGGTGCCGGTGCCTGAGAACCCGCTTCCGGAACCGGAGACAGTTGATCATAGTGAGTGGAAGAACGCGCCCTCCCGTGTCCCACCACCGCCCAAACGGATGCGCTCCGCGCCACAGCGCTTGCGGCAATCAGCCCACGAGCGGCGAGGCCGAGCGCCTTACCTGCGAAGGTGACAATCGTGACGGAGCCCGAACCCAGCCGACCCGTCTCCCACCGCCACCCGGACGGGGGCGAGGGAGAGCGCGCCGGGATCCGGACCGCGACCGGGCCGGGGCGGGTACTGGTGGCCGTGTACGCAATCTTCGCGGTCGGCGCCACCTCCCGCGCTGCGGTGCAGATCGCTGCCCGCTTCGACGAAGCCCCGCTGGCCTACCTGCTGTCCGCGTTCGCGGCCGTGGTCTACCTGCTGGCCACCCTCGCACTCGCCCGCTCGGGCCGGGCGTGGTGGCGGGTCGCGCTGGCCGCCTGCAGCGTGGAGTTCGTCGGGGTGCTCACCGTGGGTACGTTGACCGTGTTCGACGCCGCGGCGTTCCCGGACGCCACGGTGTGGTCCAACTACGGGCGGGGCTACCTGTTCATCCCGCTGGTGCTGCCGGTGATCGGCCTGTACTGGCTGCGTCGGACCGGACGGGCTACCAGATGACGGCGATCGCGACGTTCGCGATGGTCAGTACGGTGACCGCGGTCAGCAAGTTCCGGCCGGCGGCCTGCTTGCGCACGGCGGTGTAACCCAGCACCAGCACGATCAGGGCGATCAGCAGCTTGACGCCGATCTTGATGTTGTCGACCTCGGAGCTGACCAGGTCGGCCGAGGCGATCCCGACCATTGCCACGCCGGTGACCAACTGGGTGGCCGCGCTGTGCGCGATGATCGTGAATGCCTTGGGGGTCCGGGCGTAGGCGTAGGTCATCAGCCCGCTCAGGATCCCGGCCATACCGAGCAGGTGCAGGACGACGAGCAGGTCGTAGACGATCTCCATACCGGAAATATACTACATGTCGTAGTAAATCTTCAGGCGGGCACCGCGAACAGGCTGGCCGAGGTGCCGAGCGCGACCAGGGCCACCAGCACGCCCAGCAGCCGGATCGGCGCGGCCCAGGACGCGCTCACCGGATACCGCAGCCGCCGGATCCGGGCCTCCACGTTGTCGTCCATCGCGGCGAGCGCACCCGCGGGGGTACCGCCGAAACCGTTGCGGTGGAACCGTTCCAGCGCACTGGCGAGGGGTTCGGCGCCGTGCTGGCTCGCCGCCCGGTCGTCGGCACACATCTCGACCAGCAGCGCGATGGCGGTACAGGCCCTGCCGAGCAGGCGACCCCCGGGCCACAGCCGGCGCAACGCGTGGAACGGGGCGAGCACCAGGTCGTGCCGCTCGCGGGCATGGGCTCGCTCGTGGGCGAGCACCGCGTCCAGCTCAACGCCGGTGAGCAGGTGGCGGGTGCCGGCGCTGACCACGATCCGGGGTGTGCGACCGGGCAGGCAGTAGGCGACGGCAATCGGGTGGTCCACAACCAGCGCGTCGGCCGCGGAGTGCGCGACCAGGTTCAGGATCGCGCGGTGCCGGGCGCGCAGCCGGTTGGTGCGCACCAGGCAGACGACCTGGTTGCCGATCAGCCAGCAGGCCAGCGCCAGCCCGGCCGCCGCCACGCCGAGATGCGCCGGATCCACCGTGCGCCAGACCTCACCGGCGGCCAGCTCGCTCGCCAACGCGCCGAGCGCGGGCACCTGCCCTCGCCGGTAGGGCGCCAGGCCGATACCGAGCAGTGCGCCCACGGTGGAGACCACGACGGTCAGCCCGACCACCTGCCAGAGCACCAGCGCGGTACGCGGATGCGCGTGTGTCCAGCGGCCGTGCCACAGCCACAGCACCACAACCGCGGCCACCAGGAGCGCCGCGAGGTGGTGCAGGACGATGGTCACCGGGCTTCCCCCTCGTCCCGTGGCGGGGCGAGGGCCTTGCGCAGCGCGTCGGCCTCGTCACTGCTGACCGAGTGTGCGAACCGCACCAGCGCGGAGTCACGATCCCCGGTGAGCGCGAGCGCCTCCAGCATCAGCTCGGCGACGTACTCCTCGCGGCTGGCCAGCGGTGCGTACAACCAGGCGCGGCCGGCCCGCTCGCGCCGCACGACGTTCTTCCCCACCAGCCTGGTGAGCACGGTCATCACCGTGGTGTAGGCGAGATCCCGCTCGGCGAGCCCCTCGTGCACGGCGCGCACGCTCAGCGGTACACCATGTGCCCACAGCACATCCATCACCGCTCGCTCCAGCTCGCCGAGCCTGCCCACCAGCACCCCTCTCCGCTCTCCGCACCGCACCCCATCATCCCATCCCGGCCTCCGCCGTGTTTGCCATCCACATAGCGTGTTTGCTGGCAAGGTGGCAGCATGACGACCCTCACTCAGCTGCGCAAGGCCGCACTGTCCTTCCCCGAGACCGCTGAGCAGGAGATCCGTCGTGGCATGGTGGCGTTCACCGTGCGCGAGAAGCGGTTCGCCGCCACGGGGACGGACAAGGACGTGCAGCTCAACCTGCCCGCGGCGGATATTGAGGAGTTCCTCGCCGAGTACCCGACGGCCGAGCGGCTGAGCAGCGGCGTGACGCCGGTCGGCGTGCGCGTCCCATTCCAGGACATCGACGGTCAGCGGCTCAACCACTGGGTGCGGCGCGCCTGGCTCGCACGCGCGCCGAAACGGCTGGCGAACCAGGTGGCCGCCGGGGACACCGTGACCCCCGGCGGGGTCGGCGACCTGCCCAAGGCCATCGGAAAACCGGCCACGCAGGCACTCACCAGCGCAGGCATCACAACACTCGCCCAGGTTTCCGGGCTCACCGATGCCGAACTGCTGGCCATGCACGGCGTCGGCCCGAAGGCCGTTCGCGTCCTCCGCGAGACGCTCGGCACGACCTGACCCACGCACGGCCACCGTGTTTGCCCTCCAGGTAACCGTGTTGGCCGCTCGCGTAACCGAGTTTGCTCCTCACGCGCGTGAGTTTGCTTCCCACGTACGCGAGTTTGCCGCTCACGTCATTCCGCGCGGGTGGCTCGACCGTCGATCTCGTCGGCCCGCTCGACCAACGCCCTGCCCAGCTCGGCCAGGTGTCCACCCATCGACCGCAGCCCTTCCGCGGGTAACTCGCCCCCACGCCGGTTGTCCAGCAACTCCACCGTCGCCGCACCCAGAACCCGGTTCACCCGCGCCACCCGTATCAGCAGCTCCCGATCACGCCCGAGCATCGTCCACACCTTCGCCCGGCAGCATGAACTTCGCCAGATGTTCCCGCACCCACCGCTGGGCGAACGCCGTCAACCCCGCCGCCGACCACTCCACGTCGATCGACACGTCCCGCCACAACAACATCCGCGCCCCGCGAAGCCGCCCATGGCTCACACACACCGTCCGCGCCCCCTCCACCCACTCGAACACGAAATACCCATACATACAGACGAGCCCCCGCCGCCCCGCACCATCCACGAATCCCTCCGGGCCCTCGCTCGGCAGCGGCGCACGATAAACCTGCTCCCGCCGACCGCTCGCATACACGAACACCTCGGAAACCACACCCGGCGGCAGGTACGGCCCCACCACGTCAGTCCTCGACAATGGTGATCGAGCCTGTGTGGTCACAGTTGGCGCAACCTTTACCAGAACAGTCACCACAGGTCTTCGTCAGGTCATTCATCTCGGTCTCCTTCCCTGTGCGTCCGGTGGACACCGGAAGGCCCGGTTCTACCCGGAAGAATTTTCCGGGTCAGGTAATGACCTGTGCCGATCTCAGTCGTTCACGTCGGCAGACCCGATCATGACACCGTGTTCAAGGTACGTGTGCGCAGGCGATTCGACTGCCGACCGGATTCGGCGGCACAACCGGTCTATCGTGAACTCCTCGAGCTCGTCGATGTTCACGTACCGCGCCTCGGCGATCTCGCCGTCCTCGAAGCTGAAGACCGCATCGGATGGCAACCGCGCCGTGAAGAGGAACAACAACTTGTCACCTTCATCGGCCGCAGGTGCCCAGTCCACCGCGAGCATGCGCCCGATCCGCACGTCCAAGCCGAGTTCCTCGCGCACCTCTCGAACAGCCGCGTGACGTGGCGACTCGCCCCGCGTCACGTACCCACCAGGGATATCCCAATAGTCCTTGTAGGTCGGGCGCACGAGCAGCACACGGTCCTGATGATCGGTGAAGATCACGCCAGCCGCGACGCGGGGAGTTGAGATCGTCACGGTCTCAGCCTACGCGAGCTCATACCAAGTTCAACCGCCTCGCCAACCCGGTCAGCTCGTCGCCGGGCATCCGCTTCGAGCAACGTAGCCAGTCCACGACGAGCCCGCGACTCAACGGATGGTGATGCACATGCTCGGGCGCGATGCGTTCGGCCTCCAATATCAGACCGATCGCGGAGCGCCGCTCATCGAGCTTGTGGTGGACGCGGGCCATCTCGAGCTGGTGCCGCACCTGCCGTTCCACCGGCAGGAGATGCGGGTCGACCTTCGGGCCGATCTCCGCGGCGAGCTGAAAATCGCCGAGTTCCAGTGCAGTCGAAACTCGGTGCAGTGCAACGTTGGTCGGGCCGAAGGCTGTCCACAGCAGATTGTCATCGCGGCCGAGCAGATGAGCTGCCCCGCCGGCCCGGGACAGAAATTTCTCGGTCAGAGCGCGGTTTCGGGAACGCGCCGCCGCCATCGCGCCGGTGAGCTGCAACGTACCCAGCACCGAGACGTGCGCCCTGCTCGACCCATCGCCGATGAAGCGGGCGGAACTCGATACATCGCTGACGAGTTCGGCGGCGTCCGCACACCGCCCGGCCGACAGCAAGACATGTGCCACGGATCTCGTGAGGGAAAGCAAGACAGTATGTTCGCCAGCTTGCTCGGCGAAGTCGTATCCGCGCTGGGCACACAAACAAGCCAGATCGGTCTCGCCGAGTTTGGTCAGCACGGCTGCTCCGGCCTGGTACGTGAGCGCGGCAAGCCGCTGACAACGGACCTTTAATTCGTCATTGTAATACCGCTCTGCATGAAGCAGGTCATTGAGCAATGATGGAAGCAAGGTGCCCAGATATCCGAATCTGGAGGCCTGATAGGCGTCCCACACTCCGCCGACCCGATCCCGAAGGGCGTTAATCGAGTCCGGCTGATGATCAGCCGACCTATTCGGCACCAAAGCACGGTAGGTCGGCAGGGTTCGCCGGAGCTCGGGGACCAAAGCCCGGAACCTGGACCGTCGATGGAGAGTCCGGAAGCAAGTGTGAAAGCGGTACACCCAGTTCGGCGGCCAAAGCTGCGAGGACTGACAGGCGATCGAGCTGGATGCGCCCGTTCTCGACCTTGTTGAGCCAGTCCTCGGTCCGGCCGACCAACTCGGCAAGCACCCGCTGGGACAGCCCTCGGCGCCGACGATGCCATGCGATCCGTTCACCGGTCGTCAGCTCAGCCCGTTCCATGAACCTCGACCTCTCCAACTCTATGCCCGGTCATGCACCCTACGCCGCTCCGCCGTCCGCGCGAACCGCGAGCAGGAGCTGGAGGTGGCAAGACAGCCGGGCTCGCGGGTCGTCCAGGTCGATCCCGCTCACCGTGCGTGCCCGGCGCACCCGGTGCCGCAGGGTGTTCGGGTGGATGTGCAGCCTGCCGGCCGCCGAGCGCACGTCGCCCATGGCGTCCAGGTAGGCCAGCAGGGAACCGACCAGGTCGCTGCCGTGCGCCGTGTCGTGCTCGCGCAGCGCCGCGACCCCGGGATCGCGCAGGTCGGGCTTGCCCGCCAGCAGGGAAAGGGTCTCGCCGAGCAGCACCTCCGCGCGCAACTCCGCGATGGTGGCGACCCGAGCCTGCGGCCTGCGCACCATGGCGTCCAGTACCCGGTCGGCCTCGGCCCTGGAGGTCGCCACCTCGCCGAGGGTGGCCACCGGCGAACCGATCCCCGCCTGCACCCGGGTACCGACCCGGCGACGCAGCACGTCGACGATGTCGGTGGCGAGCGTGCGCACCGCCCGCTCCTGCCGGGCCGTGACGTCCGGAAGCACCGCGTAGACCCGCGAACCGAGCGTGCCGACCAGCGCGGCCCTGCGGAAGGACGTCACGTGCACCGACACCACGGTGCCCGTCTCCACCAGGCGCAGTTCGTGCGCAGGCAGGTCCGGTTCGGCGGGCAGGGCGAAGGCGAGCACGGACGCGGGCGTCGCCGGGTCGAGGCCGAGATGGCCTGCGACCAAGTCGGCGCTGGCCCGCCCTTCCAGCAACCCGGGCAGCAGTTCCCGGCCGGGCCCGCCGGGGTGCGGGTCGCTGCGGTGCCGCAGCAACTGCACCGCCGCCATCCGGGACGCCCCCACCAGCGCGCGCTCGGCCCGGTCGGCGAAGGGCTCGCGGCCCTCCTGCACCCAGATCGTGCCGAGGTGGTGCGAGCCTGCCCTGATCCCGATGGCGAGCCTGCGCCGGATGCCGAGTTCGGGATGCTCGTCGATGCGCACCACCTCCTCACCCGACCGCAGCCGCTGGAAGATGCCCCATTCGCGCAGCATCGCCAGATACGCCTCCGGCCCCTCCCAGCCGAGGATGGACAGCCTGCGCAGCTCGTCCACCTCGTCGTCGGAACGGGAGTAGGCCAGCACCCTGTTGCCCGCGTCCTCGATGCTGACGCTGCCGCCGGTCAGCACGGCCACGGTCTGCGCGAGCGAGAACAGGTCCCCGTACGGCAGGTCCTCGCCGAAGCCCGCGGACAGGATCGCGCTGTCCAGCACCTCGCGTACCAGGGTCTCCAGCTGTTCCCACCGCACACCGGGCCGGACGGCGAGCAGCGCGATCCCGGCTTCGGCCGCGGCCTCGCGCAGCTCATCGGCCTGCCCCTCCGGTCCGGCCTTGACCGCGGCGGCGACGGCGCCGCCGCGGGCCGCGGCCCGCACGAACCGGATGGCGTCCCGGCCCCGTGCGCCGATCACCAGCACCAGCTCGGCGGGGTAACCGCCCGGTTCGTCGTCCGGGTCGAGGATGGACATCCCGCGCACCCGCAGGTCCAGCCCCGTCGCCGCGACATGCAGGTCGACCAGGGGCTCGCCGATGGAGACGAGCAGCTGGCGCAGCGTGACGCCACCCGCGGGCCGGGCGTCCTCGACCATCCGTATCCCTTGTTCGATCAGACAATAGACGTCCCAAAAAGATAGCCGATCGAACAACCATCGGCAGGGGGCGGACTCCTTAACGTCAGCGGGAAACATTCCCGTCGAGGAGGCACCCGGAATGGACGCGATCACCACCACGCCCGCGCCCCGCAACGAACCCGTGCGGGACTACGCGCCCGGCTCCCCGGAACGGGAGAGCCTGGTCGCCACGCTCACCGAGCTGGCAGGCAAGGAGCACGAGCTCACCGTGACGATCGACGGTGAGCAGCGGCTCGGTGGTGGTCGCCGGATCGATGTCGTACAGCCACACCGGCACGCGCACGTCCTCGGCAGCATGGCCAATGCCACCCAGGCGGACGCCAAGTCCGCGGTGGAGGCCGCGCTGCGGGCCGCCGAGTCCTGGCGGCGGCTGCCCTTCGACGAGCGCGCGGCCGTGCTGCTACGGGCCGCAGACCTGCTTTCCGGCCCGTGGCGGGACACCCTGAACGCCGCCACGATGCTCGGGCAGTCCAAGACCGTGCAGCAGGCCGAGATCGACTCCGCCTGCGAGCTGGCCGACTTCTGGCGGTTCAACGTGCACTACGCGCGGCAGATGCTCCAGGAGCAGCCGGTCAGCTCGCCCGGGGTGTGGAACCGGCTGGACTATCGCCCGCTGGAAGGTTTCGTCTACGCCGTCACCCCGTTCAACTTCACGGCGATCGCGGGCAACCTGCCCACCGCGCCCGCGCTGATGGGCAACACCGTGCTGTGGAAGCCCTCGCCGACCCAGGGGCTCGCGGCGCACCTCACCATGCGGCTGCTGGAGGAGGCCGGCCTGCCGCCCGGCGTGATCAACCTGCTCACCGGGGACGGGCTCGAGGTCTCCGAGGTGGTACTGAACGACCCGGCGCTGGCCGGCCTGCACTTCACCGGTTCCTCGAAGACCTTCCAGCACCTGTGGGCCACGGTGGGCGCGAACATCGCGAACTACCACGCCTACCCGCGGCTGGTCGGCGAGACCGGTGGCAAGGACTTCGTGCTCGCGCACCCTTCCGCCGATATCGACGTGCTGCGCACCGCGCTGGTCCGTGGCGCCTTCGAGTTCCAGGGCCAGAAGTGCTCGGCAGCATCCCGTGCCTTCGTGCCGCAGTCGGCGTGGGACCGGATGCGGGACGACCTCGTGTCCGAAGTGGATTCATTGTCCATGGGTGACGTCACCGACCTCGGCAACTTCATGGGGGCGGTGATCGACCGGAGCAGCTTCGACCGGCTGGCCGGCGTGCTGAAGGCGGCCCACGAGGACTCTACTTTGGACGTTGTTGCCGGGGGAACGGCCGACGGCTCGGCGGGCTACTTCGTCCGGCCGACCGTGCTGGTCGGTTCCGACCCCACGCATGAGGTGTTCCGTACCGAGTACTTCGGGCCGGTGCTGGCCGTGCACGTCTACCCGGACGGCGAATTCGACCGGGTGCTGCGGGAGCTCGACCAGGGCGCCCCGTACGGGCTCACCGGCGCGCTGATCGCGCGCGACCGGGAGGCGATCGCGCGGGCGAGTGAGGCGCTGCGGTTCAGCGCGGGCAACTTCTACGTCAACGACAAGCCGACCGGTGCCGTGGTCGGCCAGCAACCCTTCGGTGGTGCTCGGGCCTCGGGTACCAACGACAAGGCCGGATCGGTCTACAACCTGCTGCGCTGGGCCAGCCCGCGCACGATCAAGGAGAACTTCGTCCCGCCGGTCACCTCCGGCTACCCGCACCAACGCTAGAAGGAGTCACCCATGCTCCGCTCCGCACTGATCGCCGCCTCGAAGTCGGCCGGTGTCCGCACCCTGGCCGAACGCACCCCGCTGGTCCGCCCGATCGTGGACCGGTTCGTGGCGGGCACCGGTGTCGACGCCGCCATCCACACGGCGACCGAGCTCACCGCCGACCGGTTCGTGTCCCTGGACCATCTCGGCGAGGACACCGGGGACCGGGCACAGGCCGATGCCACCGTGCGGGCCTACCGGGCGCTGCTGGCCCGGCTCGCGGACACCGGGCTCGCGCCGCGGTCCGAGGTCTCGGTGAAACTCTCCGCGCTGGGCCAGGCGGTGGACACCGACGGGGACAAGATCGCACTGGAGAACGCCCGGCTGATCTGCGAGGCCGCCGCCGCGGCCGGCACCACCGTCACGGTGGACATGGAGGACCACACCACCACCGACTCGACCCTGGCCATCGTGCGGGACCTGCGGCTGGACTACCCGGACACCGGCGCGGTGCTGCAGGCCTACCTGCGGCGGACCGAGGCCGACTGCCGGGACCTTTCCGGGCCGGGGTCCAGGGTACGCCTGTGCAAGGGCGCCTACGACGAGCCGGAGTCGGTCGCCTTCCGCGACAAGTCCGAAGTGGACAAGTCCTATGTGCGCTGCCTGCGGGTGCTGATGTCGGGCCGGGGTTACCCTATGGTGGCCACGCACGACCCGAGGCTGATCCCGATCGCGCGGGAGCTGGCACAGCGGGCCGGGCGTGGCGGCGAGGACTACGAGTTCCAGATGCTGTACGGCATCCGGCAGGCCGAGCAGCGGGCACTCGCCGCGTCCGGGCTGCGGATGCGGGTGTACGTGCCGTACGGCTCGGAGTGGTTCCCTTACTTCATGCGCAGGCTCGGTGAGCGGCCGGCGAACCTGGCCTTCTTCGCCCGCTCCTTCCTCACCAGGGGCTGAGCGGGACCGAGGGGTCGTGAGTCGTTCCGTCCGGGCGGACCGGCTCACGACCCCCTGGCTCAGGCCGAGGTGGTCACCGCGTCCCGCGCCTCCCTGCCGGTCGGCCCGGCCTGCCTTGCGCAGTGGGCGCAACAGTAGAACCGGCCGTCCACCTGGACTCCGTGACCGATCACCCGGCACCCGCAGTGCTCGCAGCTGGGCGCGAGCCGGTGGATCGCGCACTCGAAGGAGTCGAACGTGTGCCGGCTGCCGTCCCGGGTGTGGACTTCGAAAGCCATGTCGTAGTCGTTGCCGCAGACCTCGCAGGTCGCCATGCTGGATCACCTTCCATCTCGGATGCGGATGTAGTGATTCCCGC
The DNA here is from genome assembly GCF_006715045.1 of Amycolatopsis cihanbeyliensis. Classification (GTDB taxonomy): domain Bacteria; phylum Actinomycetota; class Actinomycetes; order Mycobacteriales; family Pseudonocardiaceae; genus Amycolatopsis; species Amycolatopsis cihanbeyliensis. The sequence continues at coordinate 3,596,644 of NZ_VFML01000001.1, forward strand.
ATGGATGCCACCCGAAACCCCCGCGAGTCGATCACCGACCGGTGAACCTGGCCTCCCGCCGCTCGAGGAAGCTCCGCAGCCCTTCCTGCGCGTCCTCGCTGGCCAGGACGCCGGGCAGTAACCCACGCAGGTGATCGGCGGCGGCCCGCTCCGACTCGGCACGCTGCGCGACCCTCGCGTTGGCCAGCGTGCCCTGCACGCCGAGCGGGGCCTGCGCGGCGATCAGCCGGGCCAACTCGGTGGCGCGCTCGAGCTGGTGGCCGGCCGGGACGACCTCCTGGACCAGCCCGATGCGGTGCGCCTCGGCCGCGCCGAACTCCTCCCCGGTGAGCAGGAAACGCATGGCGTTGCCCCAGCCGAGCTGCGCGGGAGCACGCAGGGTCGCCCCGCCGAACGGCAAAATGCCCCGGCCGATCTCCAGTTGGCGGAAACGCACGTCCTCAGCCGTGACCACGATGTCGCTGGCCAGCGCGAGCTCGATGGACAGTGTGAAGGCGATGCCCTGTACCGCGAGGACCACCGGCTTGCCGACCGGCTCATTCCACAACCCGAACGGGTCATGCCGGCCGCCCCCGGACAGCGCGCCAGGCCCGTGCTCGGCCACGGCCGGTGAGACGTCGGCGAGGTCCAGGCCGGCGCAGAAGTGGTCACCGTGCCCGAAGAGCACCCCCGCCCGCAGTTCGGGGTCGTCGGCCAACTCGTCGTAGGCCGCGCTGACCGCGGAGATCGTCGCCAGGTCCCAGGCGTTGCGCTTCTCGGGCCGGTTCACCCCGATGAGCAGCACGTGCCCGTCGCGCTGCACGGTGACTCGCTGAGACATCCCATCCTCCTACTCGTCGGTAACTACCGACACAGTAGGCGACGTGCTCGCTCAGGGCTTCAACACCACCTTGCCGGTGGTGCGCCGGCTCTCCAGCGCGGTGTGTGCCGCGGCGGCTTCGGCCAGCGCGAACGGCTCGTTTACCAGCGGGGTCAGCCTGCCACCACCCAGTGCGGCCAGCGACTCCTCCTCCAGGCCACGCAGCCCGCCGGGACGGCGCTGCCACAGCCGCGGGCCGAGAGCGACCGAGGCGGTCAGCCCGCGGGAGAACAGGTCGGTAGTGCTGATCTCGACCGGCTCCTGCCCGGGTGCCCAGCCGAACATGATGATCCGCCCACCGGCGCCGAGCAGGTCGAAGCCCGCCCGGCCGGCCCGGCCGCCCACGCCGTCCAGCACGGCGGTGACCTCCCTACCGCCCAACCACTCCCGAACCCGCTCCGGCCAGTCGTGGTCGATGTAGTCGGCGGAGAAGGTCGCGCCGAGCTCCCCGACCCGGGCGACCTTCTCCGCACCCCCAGCCAGCCCGACCACGGTCGCGCCGAGGTTGCGCGCCTCCTGCACCAGGAGGTTGCCGATCCCGCCCGCGGCCGCGGGAACCAGGACGACATCGTCCGCGGTCAGCTGCGCCACGTGCAGGATGCCGATGGCGGTACGGCCGGTGCCGATCATCGCCACGGCCGCCGCCTCGTCCACCCCGTCCGGCAACGCATGCAGCGACTCGGCCCTGGCGACGGCGCGCTCGGCGTAGCCCCCGTTCGCCTGACCCAGGTGCACCACGACCCGCCTGCCGAGCCAGTCACCGTCCGCCCCCGCGCCGAGCTCGTCGACCACCCCGGCCACCTCCCGCCCCGGGGTCATCGGTAGTTCCGGCGGCGCGAACGGGCCCCCGGAGTCACCCCGCCGGATCGTGGTGTCCACCACGTGCACTCCGGCGGCCGACACCGCGACCCGGACCTCGCCGGGACCCGGTCGCGGGTCCTCGACCTCCTCGTAGCGCAGGTCCTCGACCTCCTCGTAGCGCAGGTTCTCGGCCGGGCCGAACGCGTGCTGGCGGATGGCGTGCATGGAAGTCCCCGTACTGCTCGCTGCTCATCGATCGGGTTCGACGCTAAAACCTCGAGTTAACTGAAGGTCAAGTGCGTGACCGCGACATGCCCTCGGGCAAGTCGAGATGGTCGCCGCTCCAGAACCCACGCGACTACTGCCCTGCGCAGGTCACGCAATTGCGCTCCACGCTGGTGGCCATCCGACCACAGGTCCGGCAGGGACCGGCCCAGTTCGGCATGCCACATCAGCGCGGGCAAGTCCTCGATCACCACGGACATACCGACGTGGTTGACCGGGCTGCTCGTCGTGGCACGGATGGCCCGGCCGCCTCGAGCCCGACCCGCCCGTTCGTACCGGGAGCCGAAGCCGAGACGGCCGGCCGCCATTTACCGCTTCCGCCCACCGTGCGCGGTATCGAGCTTGCGGGCGAGTCGTTCTGGTTTGGGCCACCGCACCTGGGACGCCCAGCCGAGCTTCTCGAAGATCCAGACGACGCGGGCGGAGATGTCGAGCTGACCGCGCAGCACGCCGTGGCGGGCGCAGGTGGGGTCGGCGTGGTGGGAATTGTGCCAGGACTCGCCCATCGACAGGATCGCCAGGGGCCAGAAGTTGGCGGACTTGTCGCGGTTGGTGAACGGGCGGGTGCCGACCATGTGGCAGATCGAGTTCACCGACCAGGTGACGTGGTGTTGCAAGGAGACCCGGGCGAGTCCGGCCCAGAGGAACGCGGTGACAGCGCCCCACCAGGAACCGGTGATCAGGCCGCCGAGGGCGGCCGGGACCAGCACGGTGCACGCGACCCAGAGCGGGAAGAGCCGATCGACTGTGCGGATGTCCCGGTCGGCGGTGAGATCGGGGGCGAACCGGGCGATATTGGTCTTGTCCCGGCCGAACAGCCAGCCCAGATGCGCATGCCAGAACCCCCGAGCCAGTGCGATCGGTGACGTGCCGTAGAGCCAGGGTGAGTGCGGGTCGCCCTCGCGGTCGGAGAACGCGTGGTGACGGCGATGATCGGCCACCCATCCGATGACCGGGCCCTGGGCGGCCAGACCCCCGGCAACCGCCAGCGCGATACGCAGTGGCCGGGCGGCCTTGAACGCGCCGTGCGTGAAGTACCGGTGGTAGCCCACGGTCACGCCGAGGGTGGACACCACGTAGAAGCCGGTCGCCAGCCCGATGTCCAGCCAGCTCACCCCCCAGCCCCACACCAGCACCACCAGCGCGACCAGCGCGAGGAACGGGGCGATCAGGAACAGCCGGATGGTCATGAGCTCGGTGCGGGAATGCTGCCCGGACACCAGTGGCTTGGCGCCCGTGGGAGAGCGTCGTACCGGCGTGTCGGGATTGGTGATGGTCATAACGAAGTCTCTTCCGTTGTCACCGGCCGCCTCGGGGACTCGGACCGGACGGGCGTCGAGCCTCCATGCTGGTCGGCGAACGTAGCCGCGCATCGGTGTTGTGCATACCCGCCGGGTGACGTACGACGCCGTGTCCGCGGAGCCGGTGGTGAGTGGCGCGGGGTGGAGATCGCCCAGGGAGTGTGTCCAATGTAGACAGAATGCGAATCGCGAGCGTGTGGGACTCCTGGTCGGTGAGTGACGCGCCTTCTTGCAGGATGTCTTGCACGAGCTTGGTCCGCCGGTCGTACCGGGGAACGAACGTGATCACGTCGGCCATGTGTGCTCCTTGGGTAACGTGCGGGTGAGTATCGAAACGGGCACAGCCGTGCCTACTCTCGAGCGCGAGAGGAATGGGACTCTCGCGGAGCTTGTGGGAATCTCGTGTCGGCCGCCGGATTCACATTCCCGCCGCCCTGGCTGGGCTACCGACGCCCGTGCGAGGACTTCCGATTGGCGGATCTCGGTATGGTGACACCTCCGGAGTCGCGGTCCGCGTTCACCGGGCGGGACGGGGGTTCAGCATCGGACGATGCACCTCGACTCGCCGGCGCCGCCGGGGTCCGGAGCGATACGTTCACCCTACTCCTGATACGGGCCCGACAAAAATGCGGACACATCCTGGCTACTCGAGCGGATCGTCACCGGCGGCGTCGCCAGGAGCGATGTCATGGGGGTGCCGGAGCGTGCGGTTGTTGCGCGGTTCGGTGCGGGTCTTGGCGTCGTCGATCTGACGGATCAGCGCATTGCGCACCTCGTTGAGCGCGACCGCCAGCTCCCCCGCCGAGGACGTGGACACCAGGTGCAGGCGGGGAGTGCGGCGAATCCAGCATTCCAGTGTGACCCGCTGGTCGACGCCATCGCGATCTTTGAGGCTGATCTCCAGGTCGACCTGCCCGTCGGCGAAGGACCGCAGTCTCGGACCCAGTGCGGCCAGGCGTTGGACGATCCAGTCACGTTCGGACCCGAGGAAACCGGTCGCAAGGCGGAGTCGCTGGGCGATTACGGTGGGATCTTCCTGAGTTCCGGCCATGTGCTGCGCCTTCCTGTGTCACCCTCGCGCGCCCCTGGACGCCGGTCGGTCGGCGCCGAAATGGCAGTCCGCCAGCGGTGCTCGGCCGGTCGCAGCGGGCCCCGATGCGGTCGGGATCCCTGCGCCGCGGGCCGTCGCGCCGAAGCCGATGACCGCCGCGCGCAACCGGCGATGGCCCGAACGGCTGCCTGCCTTTCGGTTTCGTCACCAAGCGCGGGACAGCGTCCTGGCCAGAGTGCTCACTTGGCCTTGTTACCCGTGCAGATGCAACCTCGGCTGTATCCGCCGGCCACGGTCGCAGTGCAGTAGCGGGTAGCGATCTGGTCGTGACTGCTCCACGAGTGCGGACACACGACGCAGGCCACCTCACTCGCGCCATCGGGGTTCGACTTCGTACCGGGAACCGATGGAGCGGTTTCGCGGACCGCGGCTCCCGGCCGTTGCTGGGTCCCGCCGTTCACCGCACTCGACTGCGCCGTGTCAGCGTTGGTACTGAGCTGGTCCGAGATCATCTCGGCGCTCCCGCCTCCGGCCGAACCCGCCGGCCGGCTTTGTTGATGCGCCCAAGGCGGCGCCGGCTTGGCTGCCACCGCTCGACATACCCTCGGTCCCCCAACTCTACGCCGACTTCGGCCGAAGTAGTCGATGCCATGTCGCCGCAGATCAGGTCGGCGGCTGCCGGCGGACATCGCTCGGCTTGCCGGTCAGCCACCTCCGGACGACCTGACCTCCGCCATCCGAATGGGATCTCAACAGAACAGCAGGTCAGCGCGGTCGGGAATGAACCAGGCAGCGGAGCGGTTGCAATAGGTGGTCGTAGTTTTCATGTGTTCGTGTTTCCGCACGCTCGCGAAGAACGATGTTGCGGGCGCGCCGCTTGCCTTCAGGGACCTGGAGCAGCCGCGTCGAGGAACCGGCCCGGGGCACCGCACGGTGTGGGCCTCGTATCCAACCCTGTAAGGAGCAAGATGACCCAGGGAACTGTCAAGTGGTTCAACTCGGAGAAGGGCTTCGGCTTCATCTCCCGCACCGATGGACCGGACGTCTTCGTGCACTACTCCGAGATCGACGGCTACGGCTTCCGTAGCCTGGAGGAGAACCAGCACGTGGAGTTCGAGGTGGCGCAGGGCCCCAAGGGCCCGCAGGCCACCCGCGTCCACACGGTCTGATCCACCGGCGGACGATCTCCGCCGAACACACCGGATGGCAATCGAGGTCCGGCACCTGCTGTGCCGGACCTCGGCGTGTCGGCACAGCTCCCGAGCTTGCCGGGCACCGGCGGGCCGGCACGCGTCGCTGCCGCGGTGGGCCGATCGAGTCCGGACAGGACAGCATCGTGCCCTCCGGCAGGCTGGCTGCGAAGCCGGTCCCGTTCCGGTGCACGATCCGGAACTCACCACCACGACAGGCGAGTTCGCCAGCAGACACCTTTTTATCGGTTCAGGTCAATACACTGGCGGCATGCCGATCGCGCTGCCCCGTGCACAGGTTCTGCCCACCAGCGAGGCCAGCACCTACGCCGGCTGGTTCGCCTGCCTGGCCGAGCCCGTACGGGTACGCCTGCTGCACGCCGTAGCCACCAGCCCGAAAGGCAGTACCGTGGGCGCGCTGGCCGAGATACTGGGCACCAGCCAGTCCACCTGCTCACATCATGTGCGCAAACTCGCCGACGTCGGCTTCGTGCGAATCCGCAAGGAGGGCACCGCCACGATCGTCACGATCAACGAAGCCTGCTGCGCAGGCCTGCCACACGCCGCCGACGCCGTCATGGGCCTGCTCGCACCGCGTCCCTGCTGCCCGGACGACCTCCCCGCCGACGTCACCGTCCGAGCGCTCCACCCCGATGACTGGCCGGCCGTCCGCCGCATCTACGCCGAGGGCATCGCCACCGGCACCGCGACCTTCGAGCGCACCGTGCCCGGCCGCGCCGGCCTGGATGCCGCCTGGCTACCCGACCACCGCTGGGTCGCCGACGTCGAGGGCGAGCTCGTCGGCTGGACCGCGGCGAGCCCCGTCTCCACCCGCCCCAGCTACGCGGGCGTCGCCGAAACGGCCGTGTACGTCGCCGAGAACCATCGCGGCCGCGGCGTCGGCAAAGCCCTGCTGTACAAGCAGGTCACCGAAGCCGACGCGGCCGGACTCTGGACCCTGCAGGCCTCCGTCCTCACCGGGAACCGGGCCGCCATCGCGCTGCACCACGCCGCGGGCTACCGCACCATCGGCGTCCGCGAACGCATCGCCCAACTCAACGGAACCTGGCACGACACCGTCCTCGTCGAACGTCGCTCACCCGCCCACTAGCTCGCGTGTCGAGTGATCGTCTGCCGGGTTGCCGTTGCCCGTCACTCCATCTGTGGTCACCGCGGGCTGAGCCGGATCACCGGGTACTCCTTCTCGGCTTTGCTTTGGTACTTCGCGTAGCGGGGCTGTGCGTCGACGATGCGCTGCCATGCCTGCTCACGGTCGGCGCCCTCGAGCCGGTGCGGCCGCACCGCCACGGCCTCGCGGCCGGGCAGTTCGATCGACGCGCGGTCGGGGTGCGCCATCAGGTTGACGTACCAGTCCGGATGCTGGCTCCCACCGCCCGAAGCGATGATCAGCCAGGTGTCCGCACCGTCGGTGAACCACGTCACCGGCGTCTCCCGCGGCCGCCCGCTTCGGCGACCCACCGTGTTCAGAATCAGTAGGTCCATGCCCATGAACCTGCCGCGGCCACGCCGGATCTTGCGGTTCGTACGGGCATTCATCTTCCGCTGTACCCACCGCGACGCAGCCCCGGGCGCACCACTCCCGCGCCCTCCGCGACTGCCCGTCTGCTGGTCCTGTGTCATCGGCTGTCTCCAGTCAGTCAACTCGACCTCCATGCCCGGTCACGCTAGACCTGGCCCGATCAGGGGCGCTTCTCGATTCCTGATCGGTCTGGTCCGCTGTCCTGGGCGGCGCGGCCACGCGCGCACCCGACGCCCGACGAGCGAGCCGCGCGCTACGTGGGCTTGACGGGCTGCCGCAGAACCGTTCTCAGCTTGGCGGGCGCGGTTCTCCTTGCGTCGCTGAGGTAGATCTCGTGATGGTCGCCGTTGAAGGTGAGACCGTGCTCGGGCAGGTAGTGGTTGTGGAGGCGATCCAGGATCGGAGCCTCGTCGTCGTAGGAGCCGATGTGCAGGATCTGCACACAAGTCCCTTCGATGAGGGTGATCAGCCGAACGTCCGCGAGGGCGGGGTTGTCCTTCTTCCTCGAGACGCTGTCGACAGCGGTCCTGACCATGTCCTCCGTGATCCAGCCCGGCTGGCTGATCATCATGGTCCAGTCCCAGCTGTCCTTGCGGCGGGCGGTGAACACGGTGGGGTCGTCCGCTCGCCACAGTCCTTCCAGCGGGCCGACCACGAAGTCCCGGCCCAGGGTCTTCTTACTGGCGAACTTCAGTGCGTACGCCACCCCGTACAGGGCTTCGATCGCGTTCGCATACGCGGGCGACGTGTTCGGGTCGCCCCTGCCGTCCACGGCGACGTACCGGAACTCGGGCACGTCGACGACGGCGAAGTCCTTCGACGGCGGTGAATAGAGCTCTCTGCGGATCTTCTTGACGTCATACTTTTCCACGGCGGCCTCCTGCGTGAGCGCGCTCAGCGTGGTTTCGGTCCAGTCGGCATCGGTCGCGAGCATGGCCTCGCTGTAGTCGAAAATCGCGGCGGCGGCCGCGGGCAAGGGTTCCTGCCGGGACCGGACCCTGCGGACCTCGGCGAGCTGTTCTCGCAACGCCTCGCGGCGCCGGGTCAACCCGGCCATCACGTCCACGTCCGGCAAGCCCGGACTGTTCGCCATACCGATCAGGACACGCGCGCGCATGGGTGTCAGCGCGGCCAGGGCGTCCCGTGTGGCCACCGCACACAGCTCCCCGCCCCGGTCCGTGACCCGGAAGGTGACGCGCGACTTCGCGGACGGCGGGGCGCCCGTCGCTTCGACCAAGCCACGTTTGGCCAGTTTGTCGAGCACGTAGTAGATGGAGGAGAAACCGAGCGCGGTCCACGCGCGCATTCCCCGTTCCTCGATGACCCTCTCCAGGTCATACCCGTGGCGTGGCCGCTCGGCCAGCAGCCCGAGCACCGTCAACTCTCCATCGGTCAGAGCTGAGGACATGGTCATACTCTAGTGCTAGAATATGGCTGCCGACAAGCTGGTGGCGTGCTCGGCGACTTGAGTCGACGGGCAGAGGTGAGATCAGAAGTCAGCGCTTATACGAGTGCCGCCGATTGGCACATGGAATCGACCGGTGCCGCGTAGTGGCAAACCGACTGTTTTCGCAGGTAAAGTTGTTGATCGTGGTGGGCCGCCCGGGGCTCGAACCCGGAACCTACGGATTTCTTGGCCACCTTTGCCGACATCTCGCATCAGTCAGCGTCATGCTCTCTGAGCTGCGAATTTCCCGTCGAGCAGTAGCCACAATGGATCGTCGTTTGTGGTCGTTTTCCAGTGTTCCCTGTGGGTAAGATGTGGATTCTCCACCTGCAAGTGGGTGGCCCTCGCGCCATCCCGTCGACCTGGCGTAGCCCGATCACGCTGTGTCAAGGGGGCAACGCTCCCGCCATCTTGATGTTGCGTCGTCAAGCTTGCCCCCTTGACTCTGCGTGATAGCCCTCCGTGGAGGTCGGCGGGATGGCGCGGCCTGGCCACCCACGGACGCAACCGTCCTACCTGGACGCTTCGAGGGCTATCCCGGAGACCTGCCCGTCCGGCGAGGACATATCTTCCGTCAAGTGGCTCGGTGCCGGTTCGGCCGCCGCTTCCGGCCGCCGCGCGGGACCGGCGGCAGCCGCACGCCCGCGCTTGGCGGCCGGTTGGCAACGCTGCGGCCGAGCGGCCCCGCAGGGGCCGCCTTGACCATGTAGAGAAAGTCCTCACCACCTGACGGGCTCACCGGCTACGGGGTGGCTGGCGTAGGAGTCCCGTGTAGCCAGTGAGCACGACGAATTGAGGAACTTGGAATGGTCGTCCTTTGTGGTCGATACCGCGTGCAGTAGGTCCATGATCGGAACGTCGTCAGAAATCAACTCCGGTGCTACTCGGAACTGCCTTGTTCAGCGGGCGGGTCAGCGTCGATCTGGTACACGAGGTTGTAACGCTCGCTGCTCATGGTGATGAAGTTGACCTCGACAGGCCGGTCACCTGCGTACGCGACTCGGACCACCTGCATTACTGGGAAGGCGTACGGAAGTTGGAGCAGATCGGCTTCCTTGGGGCGTGGTGACCTTGCTGAAACGAGCTCGGTGTAGTGGGTCAGTTCGTAGCCCAGTTCGTCCAGGCGGGCATAGCTGCCACCTGGTCCGGTGTCCGTCTCTTCGAGCTGCGTCCCGGCCGCGATATCCGCCGGTAGGTACGAGGTGGCGAGCTGCACAACCTCGCCGTCAGCACGCATGACTCGATCCCGCACCACAACGTCTCGGGGCGCATCGAGACCCAGCTCCAGGTACTCGGCCACCTCCGTGGTGGCTTCCTCCCGACGGATCTTCACCGTGACGGCAGGTTTCCAGTTGCCGACAGCCGCGTCCGACATGAACGCTCCCCGGCCTGCGGTTCGCTCGGCCTTGGTCAGCCGGTTTCGCGCGAGCCGGACTATCGGCTTCCGTTCGTGCACGTACCATCCTCGACCGGCCACGCTTAGCACCAACCCTTCGGCTCGGAGCTGGTCGATCGCGTTCTGGACGGTCTGGCGCGCAACGCCGTACCTGGACATCAGTTCAGAGCCGGAGGGGAGCCGCGCGCCGGGTACGTAGTCCCCGCGCTGGATCTCCGAACGGAGCTCGTCGGCGATCTCAACCCATGGCTTCGTCTGCATTGCGGCATCCTATCCACGCTGTCTAGACAGCTCTAGGTTACCCATGTACAGTCCTATCGTACCAGCTATCTAGATAGCCTAGATGGCGAGACTGACCAGCAAGGATGGGTGCGACATGGGCGCATTGGCTGTGTTGGCGGATGGTCCGTACATGCCGGAGATTCCGGTGTGGTTCCGGTTCTCGGATGAGAACCCGTTGACGTTGGAGCCGTATGCGGAGTGCGGGTTCGGGGATCTGCCGCCGTACATCGAAGACGTGATCGTGGATGAGCTGGGGTTGAAGCCGACCGAGTGGAACGCGTTGGTGGATGAGCGCGCGGTCTACGAGCTGGTGGATCCTGACCGGTGGTTCTCGCTGGAGCGGTTCTGCGGTCAGGTGGCGGCACGGGGTCGGCGTTCGGGGCCACCGGCGGCGTGCCCGGACTGCTGGGGCACCCTGGCGGCTTGCGACGCCGATGGCTCGATCACGGGCCGTGTCGGCACGCCCCACTTGTGCCTGTGCGCGAGCCTCGGGCAGGTGGCGCGGTGAGTGTTGCCCGCGACTTGACGCTTAAGTGTCAACAGGAGGGCCATGGCGGGAGTGTGCCGAGTGCGCGGTCTCGCCTGGTCGGCGCGCTGTCGACCGAGGATGAGCGGTTGTCGTTGTTGCTGCGCAGCGGTGGCTACCGGTCGTGGCGGGCGAAGGTGGAGGCGGTTGGCGGGTGTGCGAAGCCGGTGCGGTTGGCGGGGTCGTCGGTGTGGGAGACCCTGGAGGGGCGCCGGGTGCGGACGGTGGAGGGGTCGCTGTTCGCGGCGTGCAACAACCGGCGGGAGACCCGCTGCCCGTCGTGTGCGCAGCGGTATGCGGCCGACACCTTTCACTTGATCCGGTCCGGGCTGACCGGCGGCAAGGGCGTGGCCGAGACGGTGGGGCAGGTGCCGCGGCTGTTCGTCACGCTGACGGCGCCGTCGTTCGGGGCGGTGCACAACCGCCCGGTCACCCGTACTGGCAAGCCCCGGCCGTGTGCCTGCGGTGAGTTCCACCACGAGCACGACACCCGCCTGGGCAGCCCGCTTGACCCTGCGGGCTATGACTATGTGGGGGCGGTGCTGTGGCAGGCGCATGCGCCGGAGCTGTGGCGCCGGTTCACCATCACCCTGGCCCGGCATCTGGCGTGTGCCCTGGGCATCCGGCCCAGCCAGCTACGGGACCGGCTGCGGGTGTCCTACGCGAAGGTCGCGGAGTATCAGCGGCGTGGCCTGGTGCACTTCCATGCGGTGGTGCGGGTGGACGGCCCGACCGGCCCCGGTAGCCCGGCGCCGGCTGGTGCGACCACGGAGTTGCTGGATGCGGTGGTGCGTACGGCGGCTGCGTCCGTCTCGGTGGACAGTCCGGAGTCGGCGACGGTGGGGTCACGTCGGCTGACCTGGGGCGAGCAGATCGACTGTGAGCCGATCGCAGCGACAGATCCGGATGATCCGGCCCAGGTGGTGCATGACCGGCAGGTCGCGGGGTACGTGGCCAAGTACGCCACCAAGGGCACCGGCCACACCAGCGGCTCGGACGTTCCGATCCGCTCTGCAGAGCACATCGCCGAACTGTCGGTGTCCGAGCACGCCCGCGCCATGATCACTACCGCGTGGCAGTTGGGTGGCCTGCCGGAGTTCGCCGGTCTGCGGCTGCGGAAGTGGGCACACATGCTCGGGTTCCGGGGCCACTTCCTGACCAAGTCCCGTCGCTACTCCACCACCTTCACCGCCCTGCGCTCGGCGCGCCGGGAGCACCGCTTCGCCCGTGACCTGGCCGACCTGGGGATCACCGACACCGCTGAGGTCGTCGTGGTCAACGACTGGACCATGACCGGCATCGGCTACCACAACGACGCCGAACGCCACCTCGCCGAAGCCATCGCCGATACCGCCATCCAACGACGCAAGACCCAACGAACCGACCTCGGCGAGGTGGCCTGATGGGTCGTCCGCCGTTAGAGGTCGGCACGCATGGCGCGATTCGCTTCCTGCGGAGCACGTCGGGATGGATCGCGCGTACGCTGTTTCGCGACTTCGACGGGTACACCAAGCAAGTCGAGCGATCAGGCAAGACCAAGGGCGAGGCTGAGCGGAACCTCAAGCGTGCCTTGAAAGAACGGGCCGGTTCCGTTGGTGATGGCGTTACCTCGGAGAGCCGCATCAACGAGGTGGCCGCGCTGTGGTTTGCGGACGTCCGGCTTGACGTGGAGGCCGGAAAGAAGTCGCCAGGTACCGAAGAGACCTACAGCTCGATTCTGGAACGGCACGTGCTTCCTGGCCTGGGCGAACTCCGGGTGCGTGAGGTCACGGTGGCGCGAGCTGATCGGTTCCTCGGGGCGATCAGCTCAAGCGCTGGGGTGCCGACCGCCAAGTCGGCCCGGTCTGTGCTGTCGGGTCTGCTCGGCTACGCCGCTCGGCACGGCGCGATCGGGACGAATCCAGTCCGTGACACCCGTCCGCTGAGCACCGGCCGATCGAAGGAACCACGTGCGCTGACGGCGGAGGAACGGGCGCTGTGGCTAGCGCAGCTCGAAGCTGACGAGAAAGCGGTGAGATGGGACCTGCCTGACCTGTCCCGCTTCATGATGGCTACCGGGATCCGGGTCGGCGAAGCGCTGGCGCTTTACTGGGAAGACGTGGACTTCGCTGAGGCTGCGGTGGCGATCGACTACACGGTGGTCCGGCGGAAGGGCAAGGGGCTCGTCCGCAAGCCCACCAAGACGGCAGCGGGCGAACGGCTGCTGCCGCTGCCGTCCTGGGCCGTAGCGATGCTGGCGGCCAGGCATCGCGTCGCTCTCGAGGAGAGCCACCCGGCATCGAGTCCGGTGTTCCCCAGTACAGAGGGCGGGCTCCGTGATCCGTCGAACACCCTTCGCGTGCTGCGGGAAGCACGGGGCAGCGAGGGCTTTGCCTGGGTGACCTCGCACGTCTTCCGCAAGACTGCCGCTACCGTGCTGGACGAAGCGGGCCTGAGTGCGCGCGTGATCGCAGACCAGCTCGGCCACGCCCGGCCGTCCATGACGCAGGACGTCTACCTCGGTCGGAGGATCACGAGCAGGGACACGGCCGCCGTTCTAGAGGACATCCTGGGTAAACAGTCCACCTAGTTTCCTGTGGGAAACCTGTGGGGCGATCTTGGCGGATGAGTCAAGGAAACTGGCTGACCAGCGGGAAAGTGGGCCGCCCGGGGCTCGAACCCGGAACCTACGGATTAAAAGTCCGCAGCTCTACCGATTGAGCTAACGGCCCGTCACCGGTGAGAGTCTAACGCGCCACCTGTCGCGCATGGGCACGCTGGGTGCCGGGCGACGGGTTCGATCGCGGCCGGGCCGGTGAACTCGGTGAACTCAAGCTCCGGCAGGCAGCCGGTACCGTGCGTAGCATCACATCTCGGCACGAGGACGTATCGCGGACCTACTCGATCGCCATTCCGGAGGCGTGGAACGGGTCGCTCGTGCTGCACGCCAACGACGGTCCCGGACCCGATGAGTGTCGCCAGCCGCGCCCACGAGATCAGACCGAGGGAGCGGAACCCGCGGTGACGGCGCCGACCTCGATGGTGTGGTTCCGCGGCGTGGCGTCGATCCCGCCGAGGGACCAGTCCAGCCCGATCTCCGGGTCGATGTGGTCACCGTGCGGGTTGCTGTCCGAGGGTGCCGTCACGGTGATCGTCTCCGGCGTCTGCTGCTGGCCGGCCGGGGCGATCGCCGTCCAGTGCAACGGAACGTAGGCCGGGGAGCCGTTGCTCAGCCTGACCGCGGGAACGTCATCCGGGGCGGTATGGCGAACCCGCACGTCCGGGGCCCCGGTGACGCCGACCGGCAGAGTGGCGGGCAGCACACAGCGTTCCCCTTGCCTGGCGGTGAACTCGACGGCGCCGTGCCGCGAGCCCATCCCAGCCCCTCCGTACACCAGCTTGGTGTCGACCTGGTTGGCGGTGCACTCGAAGACGGCCGGCTCCGCACCGGCGGCACCGGCCGAGAATATGCTGATCCCGGCGATCACCCCGGCGACGGCGAGGGCTGCGGCGGTCCGGCGGATCGTGCTGCGAGTGGTCATCGGCCTTCCTTTCCCTGCGCTGGCCCGGTCGGGCGTTTCGCTCGGCGGCAGGCGACCGGAAGTGATTTCTTCACTTCGATCGCTCTCACAGGGATAGATGTCCACACCCCCGGTGACGATGCCCCGGGGTGGGATCGGCCGCAGAAAAGCAACCCCTGACGAGCGGGCGACGGCAGCGACCCGGCAGCGGCCCGGCGGGCACCGGGCTCGCCTCAGCGCAGCGCCTTCTCCAGGCTGCGCAGGCACAGCCCCATTATCCGGTGCTTGTCCGCCCCGTGCAGCTGGACGTACTGCCACGCGCCGTAGAGGGTGCACCAGAGCAACTGCTGCACCCAGGCCGGTTCCATCTCCGGGTCGATGCTGCCCTCGCGGTGCCCGCGTTCCACCAGCAGCAACAGGGCACCGTCGGCATCGGTATCTTCGTCCCACGTCCCGCGTTCCACCACGTCCACGTCGTTGAACAGCAGGGTGAGCAGCTCACCGAGCTCGAAGTACTCCTGACAGAGCCTGCGCAGCGCCTCCAGCGCCGTCCCCTCTTCCAGCCGGGCCCGCTCGGTCGCGAGGTGGATCTGTGCGATGGCATAGCGGTCCAGCGCCGCCATGAGGTCGGTCCGCTCCGGGAAGTACCGGTGCACCGTGGTGCGCCCGACCCCGGCCGCCGCCGCGATATCACCGAGCGAGGCCGCCGAGTTCTGCGACAGCACGCCGACCGCCGCCGCCAGGATCGCCCGCCGGGTCCGCGCCCTGCTCGGGCTCTCCGCCACCGCCTGTTCCGGATGCGACACGCTCACAGCCGTAGCGTAACACCTCGTTCCATAATGAAACTCGATTGACACTATCGGAACATTACTGTTCCACTTATGGTCATGAATGTCCCCATCCTGTCCCCGCCCGCCAGGCGGCTGCCGCGGCTTCGGGTGGTGTGGTCTTTCGCGCGCCCGCACCTCGGCACGCTGGCCGCCGGTCTGTTCCTCGGCCTGCTCGGCTCGGCCGCCGGGCTGGCGACGCCGATGGTCACCAAGTGGGTACTGGACTCCCTCGGCGCCTCGGCCTCGCTGCTCGGCCCGGTGAGCGTGCTGCTCCTGCTGCTGGTCGTCGGTCTCGTCGTGTTAGCGAGCCAGTGGATCTTGCTCGGCACACTCGGTGAGCGGGTGGTGCTCCGAGCCAGGGAGACCATGGTGCGCCGCCTGCTCAGGGTCACGGTGCCCGCCCTGACCTCCCGCGCGCCGGGCGAGTTGGTCACGCGGGTCACCTCGGACACGGTGCTGCTCCGCGAGGCCGCCACCAGCAGCGTGCTCGGCCTGATCAACGGTGCCGTGATGCTGGTCGGCACCTTGACCCTGATGGCGGTGCTCGACCTGGTGCTGCTCGGCGTCACCGTGGCGGTGGTGATCGTCGTCGGTGCGCTGTTCACCCTGCTGATGCCGGCGATCGCCAGAGCACAGGGAGAGGCGCAGGAGCACGTCGGCAGGCTTGGCGGCGTGCTCGAAGGCGCACTGCGTGCCATCCGCACGGTCAAGGTCAGCCGCGCCGAGGACCGCCTTGCCGAGCGCATCGCGGACGAGGCGCGTACCTCCGCACGGCACAGCATCCGCGCGGTCCGCCGCGAGGCCGTCGCATCGAGCTTGGCATGGTCCGGCGTCCAGCTCTCGATCATCCTGGTGCTCGGCATCGGCGCCTGGCGGGTGAGTTCCGACCTGCTCGACGTGTCCAGCCTGATCGCATTCCTGCTCTACGCCTTCGGCCTGATGGAGCCGATCACCGAACTCAGCCAGAACGTCACCACCCTGCAGGCAGGCATCGCTGCCGCGGGCCGGATTCGTGAGCTGGACCAGCTCGAACCGGAGACGACCGCGCCCGCGCGGATCACCACGCCCGCCCGCGGGGATGGCCCGATACTGGAACTGCGCGGGGTCACCGCCGGCTACGGGCCGGATACCGAACCGGCAGTCCGGGCCATCGACCTGGCGATTCCCCGCCGCGGCCACCTCGCCATCGTCGGCCCCTCCGGCGCGGGAAAGACCACGCTGCTGTCCCTCGTCCTGCGCTTCCTCGAACCGCGGGCCGGGCGGCTACTGTTCGAAGGGCGGCCCTACACCGAGCTCACGCCCGAGCAGGTCCGCGCCCGGATGTCCTATGTGGAGCAAGACGCGCCGGTGGTTCCCGGCACGATCCGGGACAACCTGCTGTTCACCCACCCGGATGCCACCGAAAAGGAGCTGCGCGCGGCATTGCACCAGGTCCGGCTGGAGGACGAGATCGCCGGGCTCGAGCAGGGCATGGACACCCCGCTGTCGGCTTCCTCGCTGTCCGGCGGGCAGCGGCAGCGGATCGCCATTGCAAGGGCGCTCCTGCGCGTCCCGGAAGTCCTGCTGCTGGACGAGGCGACCGCGCAGCTCGACGGGCGCACCGAGGCGGCCATCCACGACTGCATCCGTGCGCAGGCCGCCGAGCGCACCGCGGTCACGATCGCGCATCGGCTGTCCACTGTGCTCGACGCCGACACCATCGTCGTGCTGGAGGGGGGCCAGATCCGGGCCAGCGGCACACATTCCCAGCTCCTCGCCGCCGACCCGCTGTACCGGGAGCTGATCGAGGCCCTCCGCATCGCCGATACCACCCCGGCGAAGCGGGGATGAAGGCGTGCTCGGTGAGCCGGCGGCATTATCGTCGCAGCGTGCCCCGTTTCGGCCGGTGCCGATGAGCCCGGCAACCACAGCGAACGACAAGGAGACCAGGTGACCGCCCTCTTCCCCGCATTGCGCACCGAACAGGCCAAACTCGCGCTGCGGTTCGGCGACCGCGGGCTCAGCTACGCCCAGCTGGCCGCCGTGGCGGGCGCGCTCGCGCATGAGCTGCGTTCCCGGGGCTGCTCCCGCGTCGCGGTGTGGGCGACGCCCAGCATGGAGACCAGCGTCGCCGTCGTCGCCGCGCTGCTGGCCGGGGTGCCGGCGGTTCCGGTCAACCCCAAGATCGGGGAACGCGAGCTCGAGCACATCGTGTCCGACAGCGCACCCTCCCTGGTACTGGCCGCTCCGGGCACGGACCTTCCCACCGCGCTCGCCGCGCTGCCCCGGCAGGACGTCGAGCTCACCGGTTCGGCGACCCAGCTGCCGGAGGAACCGGGCGAGGAGGCTCCCGCGGTGATCGTCTACACCTCGGGCACCACCGGCCCGCCCAAGGGTGTGGTGCTGCCGCGGCGCGCGATCACCACGACCTTGGACGCGCTGCGGGACGCCTGGCAGTGGACGGCCGAGGACATGCTGGTGCACGCGCTGCCACTGTTCCACGTGCACGGGCTGATCCTCGGCATGCTCGGGCCGCTGCGTCGCGGTGGCACGGTGCACCACCTCGGCCGGTTCTCCACCGCGGCGCTGGCGCGCGAGCTGGCGGCCGGGGCCACGATGATGTTCGGCGTACCAACGATGTACCACCGGATCGCCACCGAGGTCGGCGACGATCGGGAACTGGCATCGGCGCTGCGCGGCGCGCGGCTGCTGGTGTCCGGCTCTGCTGCGCTGCCGGTACACGTGCACGAACGCATCGCCGCGGCGACCGGGCAGCGGGTCCTCGAGCGCTACGGCATGTCCGAGACACTGATGAACACCAGCGTCCGGGCCGACGGCGCGCGCAAGCCCGGTACCGTCGGCGTGCCGCTGCGGGGTGTCGAACTGCGGCTGGTCGACGACTCGGGCACGCCGATCGGGGACTGGGACGGGGAGACGGTCGGTGAGATCCAGGTGCGCGGCCCGAACCTGTTCACCGAGTACCTCAACCGGCCGGACGCCACCGCCGAGGCCTTCACCGGGAGCTGGTTCCGCACCGGGGACATGGCGACCAGGGACGCGGACGGCTATGTGCGCATCGTCGGCAGGAAGGCCACCGACATCATCAAGAGCGGCGGCTACAAGATCGGCGCGGGCGAGATCGAGAACGCGCTGCTCGAACATCCCGCGGTAGCCGAGGCCGCGGTCACCGGCCAGCCGGACGACGACCTCGGGGAGCGGATCGTGGCCTGGGTGGTGCCCAATGGGGAACCACCGGCGGAGCAGGAGCTCGCCGACCACGTGGCGCGGCTGCTCACCCCGCACAAGCGGCCCCGCGTCGTGCACTTCCTCGACGCGTTGCCGCGCAACGACATGGGCAAGGTCATGAAACGTGCCCTCGACGCCTGAGCAGGTCCCGCTCGCGGGATCGTGGCGCAGCGAACACGGTAGGCCGCGAGCCGTGTGCGGTTACGCTCCTTTCATGCCGAACAATCTCTCGCCCCGGCTGGCTGCGATCGTGGACGCCCTGCCGCTGGCGCCCGGGTCCCGGGTGCTGGAGATCGGGTGCGGACCCGGCGCCGCCGCGCGGGCCGTGGCCGCCCGGCTGGGCACCGGGCACATCCTCGCCATCGACCGGTCCGCCAAGGCGGTCGGGCAGGCGCGGGAAGCCTGCGCGGAGGAGATCGCCGCGGGCAGGCTGAGCCTGCGGCAAGCGGCGGCGGAATCCTTCGAGCTCGAGCCCGGAGAGGAGCCCTTCGACCTGGTGTTCGCCGTCCGCGTCGGGGCGCTGGACGGGCGGCATCCGGAGGCGGGCAGGAAGGCGCTGGCCCGCATCGCCGCTGCGGTGGCGCCCGGTGGCAAGCTGTTCATCGACGGTGGCAACCCGCTGCGCGAGCTGCCGCTCCCCACGGTCACGCGGTGAGCTGATGCCGGGCGAAACGCGCCGCGAGCAGCTTCGCGACTTCCTGCGCACCCGCAGGGCCCGGCTCACCCCGGCCGAGGTGGGCATGGTGGCCGCTGGCAAGCGCCGGACCCCTGGCCTGCGGCGGGAGGAGCTCGCCGTACTGGCCGGGGTGGGGGTGTCCTGGTACACCTGGCTGGAACAGGGCCGCGAGATCAACGTCTCGGCCGAGGTGCTGGACGCGATCGGCACGGCGCTGCGGCTGACCGAGCCCGAACGCGCGCACCTGTACCTGCTGGCCGGGCTCAACCCGCCACCGGCCACCACGGTGGGTGGCGACACGGTGACCGTGGAACTGCGGCAGCTGCTGGACGCGTGGAACCCGCGGCCCGCGATCCTGCGGGACCGGTACTGGAACCTGCTCGCGATCAACGCGGCGACCCGGACCGTGTTCGGCTACGACGACACCGACCGCAACTGCCTGATCTCGTTCTTCACCAACGCCCGGTATCGCCGGATGCATGTCCACTGGGACTCCATCGCACCGGCGGTGGTTGCCGCCTTCCGCGCCGACGCGGCACGGTCCCCCGGCGACCCCGAGTTCGGCAGGGTGGTCGAGGACCTCGGCGCCGTGAGCCCCGAGTTCGCCGAGATGTGGGCACGGCACGAGGTGGGCGTCCCGGCCCAGGCGGTGAAGGCGGTGCACCATCCCGAGGCGGGCGAGCTGTTCTTCGACCTGACGACGCTGGTCCCTGCCGACCACCCGGACTGGTACCTGGAGCTGTACAACCCGCGCCCCGGAACTGGGACTGGGGAGCGGCTCGGCGGTCAGGCCTGACCACAGCCTGGTGGTGGCACACCCAGGTTTGTCGCGCACTGTATGCCGCGCGCACCAGCCGGCAGGCTGAGTCCCATGACGCACAACGTTTCTCGCTTCGACGACAGGGTCGCATTGATCACCGGCGGCACGAGTGGCATGGGCCTGGCGACCGCGCGGCTGCTGCTGGCCGAGGGTGCGCGGGTGGTCATCACCGGCAGGGACCGGACGAGGCTGGACGCCGCCGTTGCCGAACTGGGTGGCGGCGACCGGATCCTCGCCGTTCCCAACGACGTGGCGAGGCTCGCCGACCTCGACACGCTGATGGCCACGATCCGGGACCGGCACGGGCGGCTGGACGTGGTATTCGCCAACGCGGGTGTCGCCACCTTCCTGCCGAACGGGGAGATCACCGAGGCCGAGTTCGACCGCGTGCTGGACATCAACGTCAAGGGCGTGTTCTTCACCGTCCAGAAGGCGCTGCCGCTGCTGTCCGAGCGGGCGGCGATCGTGCTCAACGCGTCCTGGACCGTCCACCGCGGACTGCCCGGCGCCTCGCTCTACGCGGCGACCAAGGCCGCGGTGCACAACCTGGCACACACCCTCGCCGCCGAGCTCGGACACCGGGGGATCCGGGTCAACTCGGTCAGCCCCGGCTACATCGGAACCCCGATGTTCCACGAGAACATCCCCGCCGAGGCGCATGCCGGGGTCGCCGCCGCGGTGGCGTCGGGCCGGATCGGCACCGCCGAGGAGGTGGCGGACGCCGTCGCTTTCCTCGCTTCGGCGGACGCGTCCTATGTCAACGGCCAGGACCTGATCATCGACGGCGGCCTGGTCGCCGCGGGGACTCAGTAGCCGACCGCGATGCGCCGCGTTCCTCCCGGGTTCTCCAGCTCGTCCAGCAGTGCCACGGCGAGATCCTCGGCGGAAATCCGGGAGGAGCCGTCCGCGGCGGTGACCAGCGTGGTCTCGCCGCGCCGGTACCTCCCGGTGCGCCGACCGGGTTCGAGCACGGCGGGCGGGCTGAGGTACACCCAGTCGGCGGGGTGGGCCCGGCAGGCATCCAACTGGTCCACACTGGCGGCCGCGATGGCCCGCCATGCCGGGAGCACGTACTCGGGGTCGTCCAGGACGAGCCTGCCAGGATCCCGTGGAGAGCGCAGCGGGCCTGCCCCGCCGACGACCAGCACGCGGGTTCCGGCTGCCGCGGCCACGTCGAGCAGTGCCGTGGTGGTGGGGCGGACGGTGTGCTCACTGCCGGGGCCCGGCCGGGTGGCGACCACGATGGCCTCGGTTCCAGCGAGCAGGCCGGTCATCCGCTCGCGGTCGCTCGCATCGCCCCGGCCGACCGTGACGCCAGGGGGCAGGTCGTCCGGTTGCTCACCGCGGAAGACGGCGGTGACCTGGTGTCCCCGGCGCGCGGCCTCGCGGGTGACCCGGGAGCCAACCATACCGGTGGCTCCGACGACGGCGATCCTCATCGGCTTGTCCTTTCAGTGCGAGGGCGGGTGGAGAACTGCCCGGCGACGATCCCGGCGAGCGCCAGCGCGAATCCCAGGAGCTGGCCGGGGCCGAAGGTGTCGCCAAGCAGGACGGCACTGAGCAGCGCGGCCACGATCGGGGAGAGCGGGCCGAGCAGGGCGACCGAGGTGACGGGCAGCAGGGCGATGCCGCGGAACCACAGCAGGTAGGCGAGCAGGCCGCCGACCAGGCCGAGCCAGAGGTAGCCAAGGGCGGCGGGCGCGTCGATGGCCGGTGGAGCGCCCTCGAACAGGAAGGTGACCGGCAACAGGAACAGGCCGCCAGCGGTGAGTTGCCATGCGGCGAAGGCGGCTGGGCTCGCCCCGGGCGGGCGCCCCCAGTGTTTGGTCAGGGTCACGCCGAGCGCCATCGCGGCCGCGCCGCCGAGGCCGGCAAGGACTCCTGCCAGGTCGAAGCCCGCACTGGGGCCGAGTACCACGAGCCCGACGCCCACCACCCCGAGCATGCCCCAGCCGAACCGCCACGCGGAGGGCTTCTCGCGCAGGATCGGCACCGCCAGCGCGGCGACGACGAGCGGCGTTGCCGCGCCGAGGGTGGCGGCAACGCCGCCGGGCAGCCGCTCGGCCGCCACGAACAGCAGCGGGAAGAACAGGCCGATGTTCAGCACGCCGAGCACGGCCGCCTTCGCCCACCACCTTCCCCTTGGCAGCGTCCTGCTGACCGCCAGGGCGATCAGGCCGGCGGGCAGGGCGCGCAGCAGCCCGGCGAACAACGGATGCCCCTGCGGCAGCAGTTCGGTGGTGACCACGTAGGTGGTGCCCCACACCGCGGGTGCGAACGCCGTGGCCATGGTGTTGGCCAGTGTCCCGGGCGCACGCCCGAGGCCGGCCGATGCGGAGATCGTCGATGTTGTCACGAATTCAGTCTCGGCCGAGCCGATCAATGAGTCCAATGCATGTTTATCAAGTGACCAATCGTGATTCAAGATGGATCAATGGAGCTTCAACAGCTGCGCTACGTGCTGGCCATTGCCGAGACGGGCAGCTTCACCCGGGCCGCCGAGCGCTGCCTCGTGGTCCAGTCGGCGCTCAGCCACCAGGTCGCGCGCCTGGAACGGGAGCTGGGCGCGAAGCTGTTCGACCGCACCAGTCGCCGGGTTCGGCTGACCCCCGCGGGCGAGTCCTTCCTCCCGTCCGCCCGGCAGTGCCTGGACGCCGCCGAGCGCGCGGCAGCCGAGGTGGCAGCGGCCGTCGGCGAGGTACGGGGCAGGCTCACCCTCGGCGTGATCCCCACGGTCGCCGCGGTGGACATCCCGGTTGTGCTGCAGGACTTCCACCGGCGCTACCCCCGGGTACGGATCGGCCTGCGGGCGGCAGGCAGCAAGGAGCTAGTCGAGCTGGTCACCGGGGGCGAGGTCGACCTCGCCTTCCTCGGGCTGCCCGCCACCGCGCATCCCCGTGGGGTCCACTACCGCGAACTGGCGAGGGACCGGCTCGTCGCCGTGCTCGCCCCGGAGCATCCCCTCACCGGGGAGCCGGACGTCAGCCTGGCCCGGCTGGCGACCGAGGTGTTCGTCGACTTTCCGGCCGGGACGGCCGGGCGCGCCCAGTCCGATGAGGCCTTCGCCGCGGCTGGCATCGACCGGGAGGTTGCCCTCGAGGTCACCGCCGCGGACCTGATGGCGGCCCTGGTCCGGCAGGGCCTCGGGGTGGCGCTACTCCCCTCCACCTACACCCCCCGGCTCCGCGGGGTGGTCACCGTGCCGGTCACCGATGCTCCCGGCCGGGTCGAGTACCTGGCATGGAGCCGATCCGGCCTGACCCCGGCTGCGGACGCCTTCTGCTCCTTGCTGGACATCCCGGACGCCGAGGCGCCACCGGTCCGGTGAGCCGTCCGCCGGGTGAGCGCCGGGCGCGCCGGTCAGATGCCGCAGTTGGGTGCGTCCCAGTACCGGCTGGAGCGGTAGTCGGCGTGGATGTGGTCGTTGTGCCCTGGGAAGCCGGGACCGAGGATCCCGCGGAAGCCGTGGTACCGGGCGCGTTTGGCCAAAGTGCACAGTGAGTGCGGGCCGGCACCGAGGTCAGCGGCGTCGCCGTAGAGGTGCCTGCTGTTCGGGGCGCCGCCGACCCGGTTGTTGCACGCGACGCTGCGGAACCCGCTGGTCACCCGGATCGGCTGGTCGCCGAGGGCGTGCCGCATGGCCTGCAGTTTCCACATCGAGACCAGCGCGTTCGACTTGGCCCGCGCGGCGGAGACCCGGCCGCCCGCCCAGCTCGAGTTGCAGTTGTTCAGCTCGGCATAGGAGAAGTTCACCGGGGTGCAGTCGTTGTCCTGCAACGCGTAGATCTTGCCGAAGGTCTCCGGGCCGGCGATCCCGTCGACGCCGAGGCCGTAGGCACGCTGGAACCGGGTGACCGCGGCCTTGGTCGCCGGGCCGTACGCCCCGTCGATGGCGATGGCTTTGCCGTAGCCCGGGTAGCCGGACACCCGGATCTGTAGCTGCCGTACGTCGCTTCCGGAAGCACCCTCCGACAGGGTGCGCCCCCAGGTGTAGCAACCGTCCGCCTGGGCCGGCGTGGCGACCAGGGTGCCACCCACGACCGAGGTCCCGAGGCCGACCAGCAGCGCGACGAGCAGCCTGGTGATACGTCCGTGCATGACGATCTCCCTTGCCGGAACGAGTGACACCGGCAGGTTCCAGTACCACCGGTACCGAGTCAATGGAATGCCCGTTCCGTCCCCGACCGGACGCGTCCGCCAACCTTTTCCTGAACAAAGCCAAACCCGGAATGCGAGCCGCACGCCGTCCGTCCACGATCACCTGCGCGGCAGTGCCCGCTTGACCCTGACACCGTGTCAGACTCTAGAACCGGAGGCGTCATGTTCAGTATCGGAGATTTCGCCAGGCACGGCCGGGTATCGGTACGGATGTTGCGGCATTACGACCGGCTCGGGCTGCTACGCCCGGCCCAGGTTGACCCGTCCACCGGCTACCGGTCCTACGACGCTACCCAACTGTCCCGGCTCAACCGGATCGTGGCGCTGAAGGAACTGGGCTTCACGCTGGAGCAGGTCCAGTCCATCATCGACGACGCGGTGAGCGCGGAGCAGCTGCGCGGGATGCTACGGCTACGCCAGGCCGAGCTGGCCGACCGGATCGCCGCGGACCTGGCGCGGCTGAGCCAGGTCGAGGCGAGACTCCTGCTCATCGAGAGTGAGGGCGCCATGTCCACAGCCGACATACAGATCAAGCGCATTCCCGGGGTCCGGGTGGCCGAGCTGACCGGGACCGCGACCAGCTTCGAGCCCGAGTCGATCGGGCCGGTGATCCAGCCGCTCTACCCGGAGCTGCTGGCAGCGGTGGAACGTGCCGGGCTCGCCCCGGCCGGGCCGACGATCGCCTACTACGAGGACGCCGCGGACGGCGGTGTCCTGGTGCATGCCGCGGTCCCGGTGAACGCCGAGCCGAGCGCCGAGCACGACTTCACGATCGTGGACCTGCCACCCATCGAGCAGGCGGCCACCATCGTGCACCAGGGCTCGATGGACGCCGTGATACCGACCGTGCAGGCGCTGGCCCGCTGGATCGAGGCAGGCGGCTACCGTTCGACCGGCTACAACCGGGAGTACTACCCGCACTACGGCGACGGCGACCCCGCGACCTGGGTGACGGAACTGCAGGAGCCGGTCGTGCCCGTGCGGGAGCACGCGGGGACCTGACGACCGTTCCGTTCAAGAAACCGGGCCGAGTTCCGGCCATCATGGCTGCCATGGACGACATCGACCTGATCAGCCGGTTTCTGGCCACACACGCCCGGCTGCTGGACCGCCGCCGGTTCGAGCTGTGCACCGGCGGCGGCTCCGCTCCCGTACTGGCCGCACTGGCCGCGTACCGCAACGCCGGCGGCGGCTACGGCAGCGGGCTCGAACCGGACCTGCGGTCGGCGAGCAGTCAGCCGGTGACCGCGCTGCACGCCTTCGAGGTGTTCGAGGAGATCGGTCCGGACACCGCGCCGGAGGCTGCGCTGCTGTGCGACTGGCTCGGCTCGATCACCCTGCCGGACGGCGGGCTGCCGTTCGGGCTGCCGATCGCCGACCCCGCCGGCTGCGCGCCGTTCTTCGTGCACACCGATCCGAACGCTTCTTCCCTGCATATGACCAGCATGCTGGCCGGAATCGCGCACCGGGTCGGCAGGCACGACCAGGCGGTGCGCGAGCACGAGTGGCTGGCCACCGCGACCGGGTACTCGCTACGCCGGATCAGGGAGCTGGACGGCCGCTGGCACGCGCTGGAGTTCCGGTTCGCCCTGCAGTTCCTGGACGCCGTGCACGAGGTGGTGCCCGAGGCGGACGGCGAACTGTGCAGGCTCGGCGGGTTCATCCCGGTCTCCGGTTCGATGGCGGTCGAGGGCGGAGTCGAGAACGAGGCCATGCACCCACTCGACTTCACCCCGGAGCCGGGCAGGCCGCTGCGCCGGTTCTTCCCGGACGACCTGGTCGAGGCCGAGCTGGACCGGCTCGCCGCCGAGCAGCACGGGGACGGTGGCTGGGATGTCGACTGGGGTGCGTTCTCCGCGGCGAGCGCGCTGGAGTGGCGCGGCTGGGCCACCGTGCGGGCGGTGCGGATTCTGCGGGCGAACGGAAGGGAACCGGGCTCGGCCCGCCGGTAGCCTGCCAACTCGGGTACGGGAACGGCAAACTCGGGTACGTGGGGAGCAAACTCGGGTACGTGGAGGGCAAACACACGTACGTGGGGAGCAAGCACGGCTGACGTACCCGCGGGCTGCGGGAGTACGTCGAAACGCGTACGCGGTTCGAGCGCCCAAGCCGACGACCGGGCCGCGGTCCGGACCGTAGCTTCCCTGGTGTCCTGATCTCCCGTTCCGATCGGAGCACCGATGCACAAAGAACGGATCCGGTTCGCGGTCTCGGCCGCGTACGTCTGGATAGCGATGGTCGCCTTCGAGTTCGAGACCGGCCACTGGGTGCGCCTCACGATGAGCGCGGTCACCGCCACGCTGGCGTTCGCCGCGTTCCTGCGCTTCCACACCGAGCGCGCGCTGGAGGTGCACCGGTGACCACGAAGGGCAGGATGCGAGAGCGGCTGGGGATCTCCCCGCTGCTTGCCGGTGGGCTGGCCGCCCTCGGGGTACCGCGGGTGGTCGCACACGACCTGAGCCTGGTCGGCCCGGTGGTGAACGCCGTGCTGGTGTTCCTGCCGATCGCCGCCTGGGCGGCCGTCGTACTGTGGCAACGCGTGCCGAACCCGCTACGCACGCTGCTCACCGTCGGCCTGGTGTACGGCGTGCTGCTCGCGGTGACCCACCAGCTGCTGTGGACAGCGGCCTTCGGGGACGCGCCACCGAGCCTCGGCGGTAACCTCGCGGGGGTGCTGGCACCGGCTGCCGAGGGCGTGCTGCTGCGGGTTTTCGCGTTCGGCAGCAGCCTGGTCACCGGGCTCGCGGTGGGCGCGGCAACCGGCGCGGTCTGCTGGGTGCTCGCCAGGCTGATCCCCGGTTTCCGTCCACAGTAGTGGAACCGACGTGAGGAGTGTCCTGATCGGACTGTCCACGAGCAACGAGCCGCAAGGCGCGCGCCGCGGGCTCGCCTTCGACATCGGGCTCGGCATGCTGGTGCTGGTCGTGGTCGGCACCGCGATCACCGCGAACCTCGAGGTGGAGGGGAGCTCCCCGAGCCCGGCAGCCTACGCCTTCGGCGCGTTGCTCGGCTCCCTGATGCTGCTGCGCCGCCGCTGGCCGGTCGGCACCCTGCTGGTCACCGCGGCCGCGTTGATCGTCTACTACATGCTGGACTACCCACCGGTAGGGCTGGCCGTGCCGGTGGCGGCCGCGCTGTACTCGGCGGCCGAACAGGGCAGGTTGTACTGGGCGATCGGCACGGCCGGGGCACTGCTGCTGATCTCCACCGCGGTGCGGATCAGCGAAGGTGACGATCTCGCGTACCTGCTCGGCTTCGAGTTCGCCGGTTCGGCGGGCCTGATGGCGACCGTCATCGCCCTCGGCGACGGGGTACGGTCCCGCCGCAACTGGCGTGCCGAGCTGGGCAAGCAGGCACGCGCGGCGGAGCTGGAACGCGAGCGGGAGGCGGCACGGAAGGTGGAGCAGGAACGCCTGCGGATCGCGCGGGACCTGCACGACCTGCTGGCGCACACGGTTTCGATCATCTCGCTGCATACCGACGTCGCCAGGGAGGCGTTGCGGGACGATCCGGACACCGCGCAACGCTCGCTGGTCTCGGCCCGCACGGCCTGCAGCGATGTGGTGCGGGAGCTGCGGGCGACCCTGGGTGCGCTGCGCGGCACCGATGGTGCACATGTGCCGGCCCCCGGCCTGGACCGGCTGGCCGAGTTGGTCGACACCGCCACCGCTGCGGGGCTCCGGGTGCGGGTGCGCACCACCGGCAGCCCGGCTCCGCTACCGGCCATTTCGGACGCCACCGCCTACCGGGTGGTCCAGGAGGCACTGAGCAACGTGCTGCGCCACGCCGATGCCCGTACCGTGCACATCGAACTGGACTACCGTGAGGATGCCGTGGTGCTACGGATCGAAGACGACGGCCGGGGATCCGGCCAGCAGCCGGACTCGGCGGGCTGGGGCATCGTCGGGATGCGCGAGCGGCTCGCGCTGCTCGGCGGGGAGCTGCGCGCCCGGCCGCGGCCGGGCGGTGGTTTCCTGGTCCAGGCACGGATACCGGAGCAGGCATGATCCGCGTGGTGCTCGTCGATGACCAGCACCTGGTCCGGGAAGGGTTGCGCGCGCTGCTGGAACGCGCCGAGGACATCACGGTGACCGGGGACGCGGACAGCGGGGACGCCGGGGTCGAGTTGGTCGCCAGGAAACGACCCGACGTCGTGCTGATGGACATCCGCATGCCCGGGGGCGACGGCCTGGCGGCGACCCGGCGGATCGTGGCGGACCCGGAGCTGCGCGAGGTACAGGTGGTGGTGCTCACCACCTTCGACACCGACGAGCACATCCTGGACGCGGTGCGGGCCGGGGCAGCGGGTTTCCTGCTCAAGGACACCAGCCCGGAGGAGATGCGGGAGGCGGTGCGGATCGTGGCCCGCGGGGACGCGCTGCTCTCGCCCGCCGTCACCCGGCGGGTCATGCGGGCCGCCGCGGCGGGCGCCAGGGCTCCGGACGCCGCCCGGCTCGACCCGCTGACCGAACGGGAGCGGCAGGTGCTGGCCAGGGTCGGGGCAGGCGAGTCGAACGGGGAGATCGCCGCCGCGCTGGTCATCAGCCCGGCCACCGCCCGCACGCACGTCGGCAGGCTGCTCACCAAGCTCGGCGCCCGCGACCGCGCCCAGCTGGTCGGCATCGCCTACGAGACCGGACTGATCACCCCCGGCGAGGGGTGAGCCGGCCCAGGGTGGCCGGGCGGCAAGGCTTCCCGAACGCGCCGTTCAGCTATCCCCGGGCGAACTGGCAACCGCCGCAGCAGCCGCAACCGGGGCCGGTGCAGTTGCTACAGCCACATCCACAGCCACCCATCCTGATCACCTTCCTCGAACACGCGGCACCCCCGCCACCTGGCGACGGTAGGCCCCGCGTGCGCGGCGGGACACCGCTCGACGAGTGATATATGCCCGCTTCGCTATGTGACCGGCGTGGCCGGTGGCTACTCGCCGATCACCGGCGGAGCGGTGCGCTGGTCGGTACCGAACACCGAGTCCGGGTCGCCCTCGACCAGGTAGGAAGGCCGCTGGTGCTCCTGGTCCTCGCTGCCCTGGCCACCCCTGCCGCCGCCCATGGCACCACCCATCGGGCCACCGCGGCCGCCGGCCGCACCGGCCGCCGCCGCACCACCGGGCACGGCACCGCCGACCCCGCCTGGTTTGGCCATCCCGGACTGCGCCCCGGCTCCCGGGGTCGCCCCGCCGGAGGCCGCCCCGCCACCGGGCCCGAAGCCACCGCCGCGGCCGATCTTGCTGTTGTACTCGCCGCCGCCGGGGCCGAACCCGCCGGCGCCACCCATGCCACCCATCGGCACGGGACCCATACCACCGAAACCACCCGAGGTACCGCGCGAAGGGATGTTCGAGCTGGTGACGGGCGTCGACCGGTAGGAGGGCGTGGTGGAGTTGTTGCCGGGGTTGGCCACGCCGGTGTTGCGGCCGGGCGCCAGCGGTGGCATGACACCGCCACCCGGCGGGTAGGAACCCCCACCGCCACCGCCACCGCCACCGCCGCCACCGGCACCCGGGCCGTTGATGTTCGGAATGGACCCACCGCCACCGCCCCCGGGTGGGATGGAGCCGCCGTAGCCGGAGGCATCGGTGCCGCCACCCGGCTGCGGTGGGATCCGCTGCTGGTCGTTGATCGCGCCCGGCTGCGGGCGGGTGATCCCGCCTTCGGCACCACCGCTGCCGAACGTCGGCGGCTCGGCGAACACCGGCTGCTTGGACGCGGCCTGGTACAGGTCCCCGTCGTAGGAGTTCATCACCTGCGCGGCCTGGGCGTGCGCCTCCTGGCTCTGCCGGTACCTGTCCATGCTTTCCTGCACGCCGGTGACCATGCCGAAGGGGCTGCCCGCCCACTTCTTCATCTCCTGGTCCCAGCTGAACGGGACCTCTTCCGGCATGGAGTTCTTCGCCGTCACCGCGGCGTTGCTCTGCTGGTAGAGGGTTTCCGAGGCGACCCGCGCGTTCTCCGAGTTCCCGTCCGACCAGGTGGAGAGGCCCTTGATGAAGCCACGGGCCTCGTCGGCGGCTTCGCCCTCCCACTCCGACTCCGACTTCGTCATCGCCTCGCGCAGGTCCCGGGCCGAATCGGAGAAGAACGTGGACAGCTCGTGGTACTCGGTGGAGATCTCGTCGACCTGGTCCGCGTCCAGGTCGGTGGACACGTAGCGGAACAGCTCGGCGTGCGGGACACCCTCGTAGCGGGCGTCGGTCGGGGACAGCCCCTGCACGTACTCCGTGTCCGGGCCCGCCTCCCGCACCACCTGCTCGCTCTGCTCCATGCTGCGGTCCCGCCCGCGCGAGCCGGCCGCCAGCTGCGCGAAGATCCCGCCGAAGATCCCGCCCTGGCCGTTCGCCTGGGCCTGCTCCGCGGCGACGTAGAGCTCCTCCCGCTGCTGCGGCGAGAGGCCGTCCACGAAGTCCTGCTGGCCCTGCTCGGTCGGGTGCGAGACGAGCGCGTCGTAGAGGCCGGTCTGCGCGCCGGCCTGCACGGAAGGTTGCGTGGTCATGATGGTCCCTACCCCTCCGGTTCCGGAAGCTTCGGTTCGACGATCGCGGTGACCTGGTCGGTGATCTCGCAGGCCCGCTCGGCCCCGCCGCGCGCCTCGGTGATGCCGGTGACCGACACGTCCACCCTGGACGAGGGGCTCAGCTCGAGCGCGTACATGCAGTTCCCCCCGGCGGGGTGCGGCACCTTCAGGATCTTCCGGTCCCCACCACTCACCTTGCCGGGGATCTTCCCCGCGCCGGTGGCGTTGACAGCGGCCAGCCCGTGCTCGGCGTACACATCGATGCCGATCCCCATCAGGTCGTCGGCGCCCTTCGGCTTGAACCAGACGCAGCCGGGTATCCCGCCGAGATCGTTCGGCTCCCCCGCCTCGAACTCGCCGATCGAGGCGAGCTCGGCCGGGCTGAGCAGCTCGCACGGGTCGAGCGAGGCGGCCGCGCCGCCGTTCGGGGTACCGGTCTCACCGGGCGCGGAGGTGCTGCCGGGGGGCGGCTGCCCGGCGCCGTCGCCGGAGGGTACGGCGCTACCTTCCTCCGTGCCACCCGAGCAGCCTGCCAGCACCAGCGCCGCCGCCAGCAACGGCGGCGCGGTGTACTTGAGTACGGTGCGCATCGTACTCAGGACGCTCCCTTGCCCATGGCGTCCACCTGGGCGTCCTCGGTCTCGCGGTAGCGCTTGGATGCCTGCTCCAGCGCTTCCCGCACCTTTTCGAGGACCCCCCGGTACTGCTTCAGCGCCTCGGCGGCGCCTCGCTCACCGGCGCCGCTCTGCTGGTCGTGCTGGGCCACCTGCTGCCCGTACTGATGCCCACCCAGCTTCGGCAGCTGAGTCAGCTTCTGGCTGTTCCAGATCCGGTCGTTGAGTCTCGACATGACCTCGTCGATCGCCTCGGTCAGCGGCGCGACGCCGCGCTCGGAGATCCGGAAGCGCCCCGCCTTGGCCGCCGTGAGCATCTTGTCCGCTTGCCTGGTAGCCGCCTCGACGTTCGCCGCGTTGAAGGAACGGGCCATGGTCGCGTCCGCGACCGCACCGACGCCCATCCCGACGCCCACCGCAGCGGACTGACCCGGATCCGCCTCGAATACCGCCATCGCTTCGCCCCACTCCTCGCGCTGGTTGCCTCGGCCGTACAGCCTACTAGCCGGTCACCCGGTGTACCCACGATTCGGCCGGATCACCGATCCCGGCCAGTATGACGCATCGGACGCACGCCCGGTTCCGGCTCACAGCCAACCCCGGTCCCTGGCGATCCGGGCCGCCTCGGTGCGGTTGCGGGCACCGAGCTTGGCCATGGCCGAGGACAGGTAGTTCCGCACCGTGCCATCGGCCAGCCGCAGGCGGGTGGCGATCTCGGTGTTGGTCGCGCCGTCCAGAACCACGCCGAGCAACTCCCGCTCACGCTCGGTGAGCGGGTCCGCCGAGTCCCATGCGGCCATCGCCAGCTCGGGCGCCACCACCCGCTCGCCGGCGTGTACCCGGCGTAATGCCGTGACCAGATCACCGACCGGGGCGTCCTTGAGCACGTAGCCGGCGACATCCGCCTCCATCGCCCGGCGCAGGTAGCCACCGCGGGCGAAGGTGGTGACGATCAGGACCCGCACGCCGGAGCCTCGCCGGTTCAGCTCCGCGGCCAGGTCCAGCCCGGAACGTCCGGGCATCTCGATGTCGGTGAGCAGCACATCCGGCCGGTGCCGGTCCACGGCCGCGAGTGCCTCGTCCCCGTCCGCCGCGGTCGCCACCACCTCGATGTCCGGCTGCAGGTCCAGCAGCGAGGCGAACGCGCCGAGCACCATGCCCTGGTCCTCGGCGAGTACCACCGTGATCGGCTCGGACATCAGGTGGCCACCTCGGTCGGCACACCGACGGTGACGGTGGTGCCAGCCGAACCGCGTAGCTGCACCCGGCCGCCGATCGCGGCGATCCGTTCACGCATCCCGCCGAGCCCGTTGCCCTCGCGGACCCTGCCGCCGACCCCGTCATCGGCCACCACCAGCCGCACCTCACCGTCCTGCCTGCCGATACTGACGTGGCAGGTGCGGGCACCGGCGTGCCGCGCCACGTTGGTGACCGCCTCGCGCAGCGCCAGCGCCAGCGCGTGCTCGGTGCCGCTCACCAGGGTGAGGCCGGGTTCCTTCCGCACGGTCAGCTCCACCCCGACGCTACCCAGCGCCGCCCGGGCCGACTCGATCTCGTCCTCGATACTCACCGAGCGCCAGCCGCTGACGGTGCTGCGGACCTCGGAGAGCGCCTCGCGAGCGGTCCGCTCGATCTCGGCGGCCTCGCCGCTCGCGCGTTCCGGATCGGCGGCGGCCAGCTGGCCGACCAGCTGGGCCCGCACGATCACCGCGGTCAACGAGTGGCCGATCAGGTCATGCAGGTCCCGCGCGATCCGTTCCCGCTCGGCCAAGGTGGCCAGATGCTCGCTGCGCGCCTTGTCCACCCGCAGCGCCGTCGCCTCCCGTTCCTTGGCCCCGTTGTCGATCTGAATCAGGCCGATGACCCAGAGAAAGACCACGGACGGGATCGAACCGGGCAGCCTGCCGGCCATCGGCACCGTGGAAACCGCGAACAGCAGGCCGCTCAGCACGGTGAGCCCACCCAGCCAGCGCCAGGTGTTCGGCCTGCTCTCGTACAGCGCGGCGAAGGCACCGGCGTAGACGAACACCACGGAGGTGCCGCTGTTGAACGGGACCGCGCCGGCCCCCAGCAGGGTGGCGCAGGCGCACCAGAGCCGGAACCGGTCGGGGCGCAGGATCAGCAGCACGTACAGCGGCAGGAAGGCGAGCACGACCCCGGCGGCGAGCACCCAGTCCGCGACCGCGGCATGCGGGTCGAAGAACGGCTGGAAGAACGGGAACACCAGGTAGATGAGATGTACCAAGTTCGAGGCCCGCCACAACTCGCCCGCGCAGGTGGCGGCCGTCCCGGGGGCGCGATCGGTGTTCATAGGCGCGCATGACGATACGACAGCCCGGCCAGCCCCGCCGCCACCACGGCCGTTGCGAGCAGCACCAGTACGTGCCCGGCGGCCGCGCCCGCACCGAGCTGGGACAGCGCCAGTTGCGCCAGGTGGTAGGTGGGCAGGTAGGGCGCCAGGTGCTCGACGAACCCCGGCAGGATCTCCAGCGGCATCCACAGCCCGGACAGCACGGCCAGCGGGAGCAGGACGGCGTTCAGCACGGCGGCAGCGGTGTTGGCCCTGGCGCGGAAGCCGACGGCGAGGCTGAGCAGGGCGAACGGCAGCGACCCGAGCACGAGGACACCGCCGATCCGGAGCAGTTCCCCTACCGACGCCTGCAACGACCCGGTGAGCGCCGCGGTCACCGCCAGCACCGCCAGCACCCCGGCCGCGTAGGGCAGGGCCGCGACGAGCTTGGCCGTCAGCGTCAGGCCCACCGGCACGGCGGAGACCCGCTTCGCACGCAGCCAGCCGATCTCCCGGTCCTGCGCGACCGTGATGCCCGGGTTGAGCATGGTCACCGCGAGCACGGCGAAGGTGCCGAAGGTGGCCACCATGCGAGTGCCGTTCGGAACGTCCCCGCCGACCGGCCGGTTGCCGAAGATCGAGACGAACAGCGCGAAGAATGCCACCGGCATCAGGATGGAGAAGAACAGCGCGGTCGGCTCGCGGAGGATGGCGCGAAGCTCGTCGGCGGCCTCGACCCGAAAGATCCGTGCGTTCATGCGCCCTGTCCAATCAGTTCCAGGTAGGTGTCCTCCAGGCTGGGCCTGGTCACGGTCAGTCCGGGCAGTTCACCCTCGATGGCGAACAGCTCGCCGATCAGCCTGGCCGGGGTGTCGGTCTCCCGTTCCTCGGTTCCGGTCGTGCCGGACCAGCGCACCATCGCGGTCCCGCGGCGCCTGCCGCCGAGCGTCGCCGGTGGGCCTTGCGCCACCACGGTTCCGCCGGACAGCACGGTGACCCGGTCGGCAAGCGCCTCGGCCTCGTCCAGGTAGTGCGTGGTGAGCAGGATGGTGGTCCCGCCGTCGGCGAGTGCCCTGATCAGCTGCCAGAACTGCCGCCGCACCTCGGGGTCGAACCCGGCGGTCGGTTCGTCCAGCACCAGCAGGTCCGGCTTGTTCACCAGCGCCATCGCCAGCTGTAGGCGTTGCTTCTGCCCGCCGGACAGTCGCGCGGCCCGCCTCCCGGAGAGCTCGGTCAGGTCGAGCTGGGCCAGTACCGGCCCGGCGGCCGAGCGTTTCTTGCCGCCGCGGACGGCGGCGCCGGTGACCAGTTCGGCCACCTTGAGGGTCGGCGGGAAGTCCATCGACTGCTGCATCACGCCGAGGTGCCTGCGGGTGGTGGCCTGCCTCGGGTCACCACCGGCGACCAGCACCCTGCCCTGCTGCACCCGCAGCAGCCCGATCACCAGGTTGACCAGCGTGGTCTTGCCCGCGCCGTTCGGCCCGAGCAGTGCGACGCACTCGCCCCGGCCGACCTCGAGATCCACCCCGTCCAGTGCGCGGGTCCGGCCGTAGCTGTGCCCCAGGCCGTGTGCCCGCAGGATCCGGTCCATGCGTTCCTCCCTCGCGATCGACACCGAACGATGCCGCGCGAGGCCGACCCCGGGGTAGTGCCGACCCGTCACCCCCTCCCGATGACAAACGTCATCGGCGCTCCGCACCGGAACGCCGGGCTGTGTTCAAGAAGGCGCGCTGGCCTTCGGCCCAGAGCGCGCCCCCGCATCACCTTGTGCGGGCACCTTCTCGAACAGTTCCTAGGCGGAGCGCTCGGTGTCGCCGAGGCGGGGGAAGGGATGGATGGAGAAGATCACCTCCACCGGCACCTCGAAGTACTCGGCGATCCGCAGCGCGAGGTGCAGGCTGGGGCTGTACTCGCCACGCTCCAGGTAGCCCACGGTCTGGTAGTGCACTCCCAGCGCCTCGGCGAGCGCGCGCCGGGAGATCCCGCGTTCCGCCCGCAACATGGCCATGCGGTTGTGGATGGTCTCGCTCATCCTGCTGTACCTGTCCTCACCGGCCGTCACGAGACCCGTTGCAGGGCTCGTTCCCTCCGTTCCAGCACCCGAGCCCCGGACTCACGGCGCGCCATCCGACGAAGTATCACCGGCGCGAGGAGGAGACCCAGCAGGGCCCACACACCCAGCACACCGACGGTTTCCAGGTGGCGCCACGACTCGCCGATCTCGGCCACCACGGCACCATCCGGCAGGAAGGCGGCACGCATCCCGAGTCCGAGCCAGTAGACAGGGAAGAGCTGCGCGATGAACTGCACCCAGTCCGGCAGCAGGACGATCGGATACAGGATCCCGGAGATGGCCACCATCGCCATGATCGGCAGCAGTCCCCAGGTTCCGGCCTGCTGCGGGCCCTTGACCAGCGAACCGAGGATCGTCCCGAACGGAATGGCGATCACCAGACCGAGGAGCAGCAAGATCAGCATGCTCAGCCAACCCGCGATCCCGTTGTACATCAGCCCGTCGAAGAGAAACAACCCGGGGATGACCAACACCGCGAGGGTGGGTATCGCCTCCAGGCTGGTCCGCACCACGTGCCCGGTCAGGAACCCCGCCATCCCGTGCGGAATGGCGCGGAAACGCAGCAGCGTGCCGTCCTCGCGTTCGGTGGCCAGCGCGTACGCCGCGCTGAGTGTGCCGCCGAAGATCACCAGGCCACCGAGGATGCTCGGCATCGCCACGGCGGGCAAGGACAACGAGGTGCCTTCCACCTGCTCGTTCCGGTTGAACAGCAGGTAGGTGAGGATGCCCGCGCTGAGCACGACATAGAAGCCGATGTCCTGCGGGCTGCGCAGACCGCGGACGAACTCCAGCCAGCCGCGGCCCACTCCCAGTCGCATCACGTACAGCGTGTTGTTCATGGCCGAACCTCCTCGAGTCGCAGGTCCCGGCCGCCACCCGTCTCGTGCTCCCTGACCAGCGCCAGGTAGGTGTCCTCGAGGGTGGCCTTGCGCACCTCGATGTCGGTGATCTCCGCGCCGTGCTGCGCGAACAGCTCGCGGACGAACCCGGCCGGATCTTCCGTGGCGTGCAGGAAGCGCTCCTGCCCGCGGGCCCAGCGCACCTCCGCCGTGCCGGCCACCTGCCGGGCCAGCTGGTCGGCGCTGCCGCCGGCCACGATCCGGCCGCCGGCAAGCACCAGGATGCGATCGGCCAGCTTCTCCGCCTCGGCAAGGTCGTGCGTGGTGAGCAGCACGGTGGTGTCGTCGAGGTCGGAAAGCCGGTGCACCAGGTCGTGGAAGTCGCGCCGGGCCCGCGGATCGAACCCCGCGGTCGGCTCGTCCAGGAACAGCAGTTCGGGTCGGCCGACGATGCCGATGGCGACGTCCAGCCGCCTGCGCTGGCCCCCGGACAGTGTGCTGATCTTCTGGTCGGCATACGGCTGGAGGCCGACGGCTTCGACGAGCTCCCCGGTGTCGTAAGGGCGCGGGCAGCCGGGCTCGGAGAAGTGCAGGTAGAACCGGCCGAGGTGGTGCAGCAACTCGCGCACCCGCCACCGTCCGTGGTCCCGCCAGGACTGCAGCACCACGCCCACGCGCGCCCGCCAGGCCTCGCCGGCGCTCGCCGGATCGGCGCCGAGCACGCTGACCGTGCCCGCCGAGCGCATCCGGAACCCCTCCAGGATCTCGATGATGGTCGTCTTCCCCGCACCGTTCGGGCCGAGCAGCGTGAGGACCTCCCCCCGGTGCGCTGTGAAGTCCACGCCGTGCAGTACATCGGTAGAGCCGTAGCGCATCCGCAGGTCACGCACGTCGATCACGGCCGCCGGATCGGCCGGTGGCGTCTCGCGGTGGGAACCGCTGAGCTCGCGAACAGTCATAGATCTCTACCTTCTCAACTCAATTCTACGATCGAAGATAGCAGACCTACTACATAGCAGAGCACCACTACCTCGGCCCTGCTCCGAGGTAGTGGTGCTCTGTGAGTGGAGAGTCCTGGTGTGGCGCCCCTGCAACGCCACACCAGAACCCTCTCAGTCGCCGGGAACTCGGTCGCGTAGAGCCCGGCGGGCTATGAGGTCGCGCACCCTGCGTCGGGCGCGACTGGCAATGCTTTCGGTCGCTCTCCTGGTCGTGCCGAGTAGTCGAGCGATCTCACCATGGGAAAGACCCTGGTCCAGACTGAACAGGACGAAGGACTCCCGCTCACTCAGCCTACCGAAACGGGCGATGATCCAGCGGGCCTGCTCCCGGTCGACCACGGTCTCCTCGGGACCGACCAGGGGCATCGGCAGCAACCTGCGATGCGTCCCGACCTGCTGGGTGGCCACTCGCCTGCGGATATCGTCAACACAGAGTCGCTTCGTCACGCTCACCAGGAACGGCGTCAGCCTGCCGAGGTCCAGCTCACGATGCCCGGCGGCCCGGATAAAGGCCTCGTGCACGATGTCTTCCGCCTCGGTCTCGACCCCGTATCTGGCGGCCGCCCTGATCAGCCCAGGCCGGAGGCGGGCGCACTCACGCCAGAACTCACCGATCTCCACCGAGCAAAACGCACTGCCATTCTTCTCACCCCTGTTCGCCACGGTCTTCCCTTCGCCCACCACAAACAAGAATCCCCGCGGATTGCAGCGGGACTATTCTGGGGGCGCGCTCATCGAGCTCTGTTGCTCAACAGTCACCATGTCATTCCGTTCCATCCGCTCGTACCGCCGTTCGTGGGAAACCGAGACCCGCTAGAGACCTCGCGGTGAGCCTCCTCACTGCGAGCCGATTAGGCCGGGACCGTATTCATGAGTAGAGGCATCCACAAGGCGCCTCTCGACCAGTTGTCGTTAGTTGAAGGGTGAACATGCTTCACAAGCGATTTCTTAGCCTCGCGCCGGCAATCCTGGCGGTGATGGCGACGATCGTGGCCGGTACCGCGCCCGCGGCCGCGAGCCAGCACGACCTCCCCGGCGATGAGTCGAAGGGTGTACTCATATTGACGATCAGCGAAGGTGAGCGGGCGCGACCCGACGCGGCCGGAGCCGTGCTGACATGCGAGCCCGCCGGGGGAACGCACCCACTGAGCGAGGCGGCCTGCGCCGAACTCGCGGCGGTGAACGGAGAGGTCGCCGCGGTCGAACTGGAACCCCAGCGGCCGTGCTACCTGATCTATCGGCCGCTCACGGTCACCGCGCACGGTTCCTGGGACGGCAGGCCGATCTCGTATCGGGAAACTTTCCCCAATGATTGCGTTCTGGATGTGATTAAGGGACCGATTTTCCGCTTCTGAAGCGTGTTGGTTCGATGCGTGACCAATAACGACACTTCAGGTTAAATCGCCGCGAAGGCGTCCGGGGCTCTCCGGATCATCGGTGACCGGAGAGCCCACTCGGACCGGCGGAGACAAAAGTGCGTGCCGTCGCGGAAGAACGGCGACAGATCAGCGCCCCCGCCTGCCGAGTCGGGCCGGGACGACGAACCAGAGCACGCCGAACAACACGCCCACCACGGCGACGAACGCGGCCATCGCGACGAAGCCGTAGACCACTTTGGCGATCAGGGCGACCGTGACGGTCACCGCGGCCGCGAGGCAGACGAGCCCGATCAGCACGGAACGGTTGCCGACCCGCAGGATCTCCGCGCGGAGCCCCGCCCGGAACAACACCCGGTGCCAGACCGCGGGTGCGGTGAGTAACGCCGTGGACACCGAGGCGAGCAGCACGGCCGTCATGTGCAGGGACTTCTCCAACCCGCTCGCCTCGCGAAACTGGCTGGTGAACACGACCGCGAGCAGGAAGCCGAACAGGATCTGCACCCCGGCCTGCGCCACGCGCAACTCACCGAGCAGTTCGTTGACGTTCCTGGTGAGTTGTTCGTTCCGGGACTCCGCGCCGTTCGCCTCGCTGCTCACACTCGCTCCAGTTCAGCCTCCACCACCGGGGTACCCCGGGCACGTTCGTGCCAACCCAGCAGGGTCACCGACCCGACCACCACCAGCAACCCGAGCCACTGCGAGACCGAAAGCGAGGAGTCCAGAAAGGACACGCCGATCAGCGCGGCGGTCGCGGGGAAGGCGAGCTCGGCGAGCGTGGCGCGGGCGGCCGGAGTGGCACGCAGGCCGAGGTAGTACAGCAACAGCGCCAGCAGGCCGGGCACGAACGCGAGCAGGGCGAGGCCGAGCAGGTTGCCCCAGCCGGGCGCAAAGCTCGCGCCCTGGATGCCGACCACGGCCGCGGCGACCGGTAAGCCGATCGTGAACCGCAGCACGGTGACGTCCCGTGCGGACAGCCGCGCGGACACCAGGCGCCCCAGCACGGTGCCCGCCGCCCACAGCGCGGCCGCACCGATCGCGAGCAACGCGGCACGCAGGGCCGTCAGCTCGATCTCGAGCGGGTCCGGGAAAGCCAGCAGCCAGGCCCCGAGCAAGGCGGGCAGCGCGAACAGGGCATATCCCGCCCGCAGCCGCTCGCCGAGCACGAAGAAGGCCGCCAGCATCGCCAGGATGGGCTGCAACTTCTGCAGGACCAGCGGGGTGATCGCGTCGCCGGTCTGGAAGGCCGCGGTGAACAGCGCGGTGGCCGCCGCGGAGGCGCCGGCACCGATCACCAGCACCGCGAGCCACTCCCGCGGCCCGCACCGGCGCAGCGCCCGCAGTGCCGCGGGCAGCACGGGGAGCAGCAGCACCGCCACCAGCAGGTGTTCCCAGAAGACCACTGTGGCCGCGGGCAGGTTCTCGGCAAGCGGTAACCGCAGCAGTCCATCGGTTCCCCAGAGCGCCGCGGCGACCGCTACCAGCCAGGTCCGGTCGGCCGGCGCGCCGACTTTCGCACTCACTCCGCCACCGTACGTTCCTTCCTCCTGGCGTCCGGAAGGTCCACAATGTGAAATGCGACTCGGCGAAACGTCGTACCCAGGGGTTACGGTGCGCGCACCGAGAGTCGGGCAGCGCCTCCGACGCGGGTCCATACTGGTCGGCATGCCGGCAAACCCCGACCGAACCCCGGTGCCGCTGGATGCGCGCCTGGACGGCACCGCGATCGCCGAGTTGCTCGCCGGGTTACCCGCGGAACCGGCCGCTACCATGGCGAAGCGGGCCCGGCCCGCGGTGCGGTTCGCCACTCGCCGGTCCGGCCCGGATGCGGCACCCGTCCCCGGCGCGTCCCGGTTCGGCGGCGACCCGGACCTTCCGGCGGGACTGGCCTGGCCGACCTGGGTCAATCCGCTCGGCGGGAACGAAGAGCCTCGCCCGCTCGGGTTCTTCGCGCAGATCGACCTGGCCACCGTCACCGGTGGTACCGACCTGCCGCTGCCGGCCGAGGGGCTGCTGTCGTTCTTCTGCGACTTCGCCACCGGCGGTGGGCATGGCGGAATTCTCGGGCTCTACCAGCACGAGCACGAGGGGTGCCGGGTTCGGCACTTCCCGCCCACCGCGCTGGTGCGGCGGGCGGCACCGCCCGCCGCGAACCACCTGCCGGAGGCGTCGCTGCTGCCGGTACTGGTCACCACGTTCCCCGAACCGGACCCAGCGAAGCCTGCCGACACCGACTACCCGGCGTGGGACGAGTTCGAGCGAAGGTACGAGCAGCGGCTGGCCGGGGCCGTGCCGGACGGCTGGGCCATTGCCGCACGGCATCAACTCGGTGGGCACGCCCGCAGCATCCAGCACCCGGTCGAGGAGGAGGTGCTCCAGGCCGCGGCAGCCATCTCCCGCCCGGGACATGGCTTCGACCAGGAGCGATGGGCGCGGGTCAAGCACCAGACCGCGGATTGGCGACTGCTGTTGCAACTCGACAGCGACAGCCACCTCGGCTACCTGTGGGGCGACGCGGGCACGCTCTACTGGGTGGCGCGGCAGGGCAGCATCGCCGAGGCCGACTGGCCCGGAGCCTGGTTCAACTTCCAGTGCTCCTGAGATCTGCCGTCCGACAAGAACAGTCCGGCGTGATCGAGTATCCACTGAGGACCACCGGTGGGCGGTCCAGCCGACCCCGGACGCGGGCGGGCGCCCCTGCCGGTTCCCGATCGGGCTTGACCTGAAGCCAGGTTGAGCAAACAGACTCAGCGGCATGACCAACACGACATCGGATCGTCAGGCCGACATCGACGCGATCGAGCGGGTAGTGGCCACGCTCGAACACTCGCAGCGCAACGAGCTACCCGAGGAGTTCATCGGCCTGTTCCGCGCCGACGCCATCTGGACGACGGCGCACGGAAAGCGCCTGTTCGACCGCGCGGAGATCGCGGAGTTCACCCGGCAGGTGCTGCCCGGCGCCATGCGGGACTCCACCGTGACCTACGAGGTCGAGCACATCATGTTCATCAGCCCCGATGTCGCCGCTGTCAAGGCGCGCGGCCGGTACCGCACGCTCGACGGTGAGCCGGCAGGCAATCCCACGAGCCCGCTGTACGTCATGGCGAGGGAGGACGACCGCTGGCTGCTGGTCGCCTGCCAGAACACCGAGGTTCTCGGGGACTGATCGGCGGTCACGCCTCGGGGATGCCGGTGGCTCTCCGGATGCGTTTCCGGCGGGCAGGCGCGGACCGGCGGCACAGCCGGAGCACCACCAACGCCCGTTCGCCACGCTGGCCGGGGACGAGTACCGCCACGCCCCCGGCCAGCAGGACAAGTAGTGCGGACGGGCCGTACCGCAGTGCGAGTGCGGTCGTCACGATGGGCACGGGTGCATCGAGCAGGAACTGGGCACATGTCGCCATAGCGCGTTCCCCTGTTCGCGCGAAGCTCACCCGCGGACAGCACGTCGCGCGTGGTCTTCGCCAGAGCAAGAAACGCCTGCGCCTCCACGGCCAGTCGCCCCCTCCGGCACCGACCACCGAGCCAGGAACAGACGCGTTCCGACCCGATCAGGGTGACATGGGGTGGAAAGACCGTCCAGCGTCCGCCCGGGTGGTTCGAAGGCCGTGCACCCGCCGGATCCGGTCAGCCGTCGATGACCGCCATCGCGTCGACCTCGACCAGGAACTCGGGTAGGGCCAGCGCGGCCACCCCCACCAGCGTGTCGGCGGGGAGGTGCTCGCCGAACAGCTCCGCCCTCGCCGCTTCGATCACCGGGAGGTACTCCGGCCGGTGATCGACCACGTAGATCGTGATCTTGGCGACCTGGTCGGGGCGGGCACCCGCGGCGCCGAGTGCGTGCCCGAGGTTGGTGAACACCTGGCGAGCCTGGGCCGCCAGGTCGCCGGGACCGACGAGTTGCCCCCGATCGTCCTCCGGTTCCTGGCCGGCGACGAAGACCAGCCTGCTTCCGGCCGCGATGACGACATGGGTATAGGTGGGCGGGCTCGGCAAAGACTCCGGGTTGATCAGCTCGAGCGGCATGTTCTCCACTACACCCGAACGAAGTCCGCACAGACAACGTGGGTCCGACGACCCCTGACCAAGCCCGGCCTGCGGATCGGCCCCGACGCGGTCGGCCCGCCGGTGGCTCTCGTGAAGCCGCCGCCCATGCCCGCCTGAACGCCGTCTTGGCCCAGATCGAACCATGACGTAAGTCACACATACAGGAAGCAGGTCACCTGTAGCGGGTACGCGAGGTAGGTTCTCTTTCGCCAAGAAGCCCATATATTTGAGGTGGAGAATGCCGTTCGCGCTTTCCCGTACCCGACGCGCAGTCGCGATCATCGTGATGGCAATCGTGGCAATCACGGGCGCAACGGTCACGACCGCCATCCCTGCACATGCGCAGGGCTACTGGGCGCAAAAATGCGGGCCGGGGTTCAGCCTCTACGGGAAGGCATCCTTGCGACCCGGTGACTATGCGCACGTCCGGGTCTTCAAGCGGCATTCAGGCAGCAACACCGACTGGTGTGCCATCACGGTCCGGCATGGGCTGGCCGAAGGGAATCGCAGTTGGACTGCCGTCAAGCTCGCCCGTGGTCAGTCGTACAACTGGAAAAAGATCGACAGGGGCCACTTCAAGTACTACGCGGGTCCCGTTCGGATCTGGAATTCCCACCACGCGAGTTTCGAAGGCAGAATCACCTACAACGGTGTCAAAGGTGCGGTTTCCGGGGTAGCCACCCCGAGTTCGTAATCAGTGGGCTCGATTCTGACCATCCAGTTCGTGACCAGGC
Organism: Amycolatopsis cihanbeyliensis; assembly: GCF_006715045.1. Lineage (GTDB taxonomy): Bacteria > Actinomycetota > Actinomycetes > Mycobacteriales > Pseudonocardiaceae > Amycolatopsis > Amycolatopsis cihanbeyliensis. The sequence goes on from NZ_VFML01000001.1 coordinate 3,640,022, forward strand.
ATCGACCTGAAAACCACGCGGCAAGCCGTCAACACATTGACCACACCCGCGTTCAGCCGGTGAGCGTCCGCTGCGGGTCACGGTCGGAATGTGCATGACGGCGTCGAACCACTCGGCCAGCGCCTGTCCGGACAAGTGGTACGCGGCGTCGTTCAATGTAGAGGTCGAGAAACCGGTGGGCGGGGACGCGAACCTACCCATCACCCTGCGAGATGCTTCACCAGCGACAATGGAAAGCATGACCGCGAGCCTGTCGAAGCCTGCACTCCGGATCGGCCCCTACGGCGTCGACCCGCCGGTGGTGCTCGCCCCGATGGCCGGGATCACCAACATCGCCTTCCGCAGGCTGTGCCGCGAGTACGGCGCCGGGCTCTACGTCTGCGAGATGATCACCGCCCGCGCCGTGGTCGAACGTCATCCCGGCACCTGGCACATGATGAGCTTCGACGAGGGTGAGTACCCCCGCTCCATGCAGCTCTACGGGGTCGACCCAGCCACCATGCGGGAAGCCGTCAAAATCATCATCGGCGAGGGGCTTGCCGACCACGTCGACCAGAACTACGGCTGCCCGGTGGCGAAGGTGACCCGCAAGGGCGGCGGGGCCGCGCTGCCGTTCAAGCGCAGGCTGTTCGGCGAGATCATCGCGGCCACGGTGGAGGCGGCCGAACCCGCGGGCGTCCCGGTCACGGTGAAGTTCCGGGTCGGGATCGACGACGACCACCACACCTACCTCGACGCGGGCCGGATCGCCGAGACGGAGGGCGCCGCCGCGGTCTCGCTGCATGCCCGTACCGCCGCGCAGCGCTACTCCGGGCAGGCCGACTGGGCGCATATCGCCAGGCTGAAGGAGGCCGTCCGGACCATTCCGGTGCTCGGCAACGGCGACATCTTCGCGGCGGGGGACGCGTTGCGGATGATGGCCGAGACCGGCTGCGACGGCGTGGTGGTCGGCAGGGGTTGCCTCGGCAGGCCGTGGTTGTTCGGCGAGCTGGAAGCGGCGTTCGCCGGGCGACCGATCCCGCGGGGCCCGAACCTGGGCACGGTCGCGGGCGTGCTGCGCAGGCACGCCGAACTGCTGATCGAGCACGACGGCCCGGACAAGGCCATGCGCGATCTGCGCAAGCATATGGCCTGGTACCTGCGCGGGTTCCCGGTCGGCTCCGACCTGCGCCGCGGGTTCTCCATGGTGTCCAGCCTCGCCGAGCTGGACGGCCTGATCGAGCAACTGGACCACGAGGCGCCCTTCCCCGATGAGGCCGAGGGCCCCCGGGGCAGGCAGGGCTCGCCGGGCAAGGTCACCCTGCCGCACGGCTGGCTGGACGACCCGGACGACCCCTGCGTCCCCGCCGGTGCGGACCTGATGCACTCCGGCGGCTGAGGCCGCTATGCCCGTGAAACGCAGTCTGATCGCGCTTGGAGCCACGCTGCTGGGCTCGATCGCCGGCTGCACCGCGGCACCCGGCGAGCCGGCAGGCGCGGAATACCGGATCGGCCGCTACTTCGCCGCGTTCAACGACGCGGCCGATCAGGGTGACCAGGCCCAGTCGGAGTTCCTGCGGAAGACTCAGCATCCGGACTTCGCCGACCAGGTGTGCGAGTTGAACGGGTTGACCGTGCGGGCCTACCCGGCCCTTTCCACGCTCCGGCCCGACCCCGAATGGGCGCCGGGGGACGCCGAGCCACCCCGCGGGCAGGTGTATGTCCTCGCGGTCTCGCTGACCCTGCGCCGTGCGGGCACGCCACTCGCCGAGCAGATCGGCTCGGAACGCGTCACCATTCTGCGCGATCAGGTGTACGGCTTCGCACCATGCCTGTCCGAAGAGTGAGGTGATCTCAGCGACTTTTACGTGAGTCGGCCGTGTTCGAAATGGGTGAGCACGAGGGCGGCTTGGACGATGTCGCCGATCCTGCGAGGGCTGGTCGTGAGATGGCGCAGCGATCGCCAGCGCCCGGTCAGTAGCGCGAAGCCACGTTCGCCGAGGCAGCGCAGACTGCGCAGCAGCGCGTTGTAGGTCCGGGCGTCCGCATCGAGTGCTCGCCCGTTGGCTGGCTGCTTGATGGGCGTGTGCACACCGATTCCCGCCCCTTCGTAGCCGGGATCGGCCAGCGTGGACAGGTCCAGCCGGGAGGCGGCCCAGTACAGCGCGCCGAGGACCTGGTCGCGGGCCGCGGTCAGGTCGTGCACCGAGCCGGGCTCGACCTCGGAGACCCACAGCGGGAAGCCATCTGGGTCCATCAGCGCCTGCACGTTGCCGCCCGACTTGCGGGCCTTGCCGGAGTACCAGGCGTCGATCTGTTCACCCTTGACGCTGGTGGTCTTCTCGCCGAGCCGATCGGTGGAGAACACCGTCCCGTCCAAGACCAGATGCGGCGCGCCGTAGGCTTTGGCCTGACAAAGCGCATCGTGCAGGTCCGGCGCCTGGGCGGCGAGCACCTCAATCACCTCGGTGAGATAGCGGTAGCCGGTCGCCCGCGAGATGCGGTGATCACGCGCGAGCGCGGCCACGTCGCGGTTGTCCCGGAACCAGCGCAGCCCGAACACGGCCTGTCGAAAACACGTCAGCGCCCGGCTACCGCGGCGGGTGCCGCGCTCGCGACGCTCGGCGTGCAGGAGCCGGCTGAGGAACCAGGCCAGTTCACGCGGCACGTCGAGGATGGCACGATAGGCAATCACGTGGAGTCCTTCTGGTGAAGATCATCTTTGGCGAGAGACCTTCTACCAGGGACTCCACGCCCATCTTCACCCCACCCGCACGGCCTCCAGCAGGTCAGGCGCTACTCACGCACCAACGATCCTGATCTTGCTGAGATCACCTCAGTAGCCGGCGATCACTCTTCGTCCACTTGAGCGATATTCACCTTCTTCCCGCCCTCGTACCTCAAGCACGTCCCCGATCCGGACGAAGTGACTCCAATACGGAGGTGAGCACGGTGCCAGGGGACGGCGGTGACCCGCACAACGGCCGGGACGACCAGGACGGCCAGGACGGCCAGGACACCGACCTGCTCGCCGTACATCAGTCGATCGCCGAGCTGTACGCCGCGCAGGGTCGGTGGCAACGCGCCTACGAGCACCTCCGCTCCGCCCTCGATCTCGCCCGCTGCCACCGCCCGGTCCCGCCCGACCCGCCCGACCACTGCCTGCTCGAGGTCGAGCGGCTGCGCAGGGAGCACGCGCGGGCGCGTGAGGAGAGCCTGACCGACGTGCTCACCGCCACCTACAACCGCCGCTACCTGGATCACAGGCTGGCCGAGTTGCGAGCCGAGCCGGGCGGCGCGGCGCTGGCCATGGTCGACCTGGACCTGTTCAAGGACGTGAACGACTCCTTCGGTCACCGCATCGGCGACCAGGTACTCCGCCAAGTCGTCGCGCTGGTGCAACAGGGACTACCCGCCGGCGCCTGCTGCGCGCGCTACGGCGGTGAGGAGTTCGTGCTGGTGCTGCCCGGCGCCCGCACCGGCGCGGCCGTGGCGCTGGCCGAACGCGCTCGTGCCAGGATCGCCGAGCACGGGTGGGGCCAGCTGTCCGCGGGGCTCGCCGTGACGGTCAGCATCGGCGTCGCGCAACCCCGGGAATGTGGGCCGGCACGGGTCACCGACCCGCATGAGCAGCTCGTCGAGGCCGATACCCTGCTCTACGCGGCGAAGCGAGCCGGACGGAACCTGGTCGCCTACCGGGAATGCGGCGAGATCCACATCGTGCGCACCGTCCGTAGTGGGAATCTCACCCAGTTCCACGGTAGAGACCAGTTTGTATCACTGGATCGCGGCTGACACGGTGGTCTGGACAACGCAGCGTAAAAATGTCACAGGATGGTGTCGTCACGAACGGCGGGTATCCGTACGATAACGAACGCTGCAGTGTCGCCGATCAGAGAACTTAGGGATCACACGTCAGGGGTAATCGAGCCGGGTGACACCGGGGCTCATCCACGAGCGCGAAGGGAGGTTCGGTGCCAGACGACCACGGCCATTCCGGTACCGACCCCCAAGCGGACGACTCCGCGCGTTCCCGGCTCAGCAAGCTGAACCGCCAGCAGCCCACCGGGGGTAAGCGGCGCCGCTCGATGGACACCTACGGCGGCATCAGCGTCTCCGACGTCGTGGCAAGGAACACCGGCAAGCACGCCCGCCCGGACCCCGAGCAGGCACCCCAGCAGGCACCACCACCCCAGGAGGCGCCACCGGCCCCGCCGGAGCCCGCCCGGCCACCGCGGCCACGCAGGCCGGCGAACACCCGAAGGGAAGACAGACCCTCGGCGGCGGAGGAACCCCGGACCCAGCTCAGGGAACCGGCCGCCCCGCAAGCCCGCAGGCAGCCACCGGCGCAGCCCGACACACCGCCCGCGCGACCGCGGCGACCCCCCACGGCACCGCCGGGTCAGCAGACCCCGGCCACGCCGCCGCCCGCGCGGAAGGCGCCGCCACCACCCCAGCAGCGGCCCGCGCGGCAACCGCGCGGCAACCGCACACCGGAACCGGCCGCCCCGGACCAACCGCGGAGACGGGGCCCGCAGCAGAACACCGGCCCGCGACCGGCGCCACCGGCGAGGGAGGGCGAGGCGCGACGGCCAGAGCGGCCGGTACGACCTCCAGCGCAGCCGCCCGCTCCCGCGCCCGCCGCGCAGCAGCAGCCACCGCCGGCACGGCGGCCGAAACCGCCGCAGGGACCACCGCCCGGCCAAGCACCGCCGGCATCCCGGCCTGCCCCACCTACGCAGCAGGCTCAACCGGTGCAGCCACCACAGGGCGAGCGGGACCAGCGGCCTGCCCGGCCCTCGCGAGAGCCGCGTGCCGAGCAGGCCGAGCAGACCAGGGTCACCAGCGCGGCCCCACCGCCACGGCGCCGCCCGCCGCGGCAACCCGCGGCGCCACCGCTGGAGCCGATCGAACTCACCGACCAGCTCGAGCCGGTCGGCGAGGCGACCATGCAGCGCAGGCAGATCGACGAGACGCTGGCCCGCTTCTCCGCCGCGCACGACGAGCTGGCCGCCGAGGAGCAGGAGCGCAAGCAGCGGCGGGACCGGCTGCTCGCGCGGCCGGCGCAGTTGCTGGAGCAGACCAGGACGAAGCTGCAACGCGTGGTGCTGACCGGCGAGCACAAGCGGCCCGACTCGGAGATGGCGGCCGAAGAGGCGGAACCCGCCGAGGAACCGGAGCCGGATCCCGAGCAGGCCCCCGAGAAGAAGTCGCCGCAGACCCGGTTGCAGGAGAAGAAGTCGCGGCGCAACCACCGTTCCCTGCTGACCGCCCGGATCACCGCGGCCGTGGTCGCCGGTTTGGTGTTCCTGGCCACCGGTGTGGGCTGGGGTGCCAAGACCTGGTTCAACGGAAAGTTCAACGAGATCGCCGCGCTGGACGAGGGTTCGAACGACATCCGGAACGCGGCGGGCCAGACGGGGGACGAGAACTTCCTGATCGTCGGCTCGGATACCAGGGAGGGCGCGGAGGTCGAGGACAACGTCGGCTCCGCGACCGCCATCCCAGGGGCCCGCTCGGACACGGTGATGCTGGCCCACATCCCGGCCGACCGGAAGCAGGCCGTGGTCGTCTCCTTCCCGCGTGACCTGGAGGTCTCCCGGCCGGACTGCGAGCGCTGGGACCCGGAGAGCGGGGAGTACGGCGAGGTGGTGCGGGGCGCGACGCAGGTCAAGCTGAACTCGGCGTTCCGAGCCGGCGGGCCGCGCTGCGTGACGAAGGTGATCCAGCAGCTGTCCGGGATGAAGGTCAACCACTTCGTCGGCATCGACTTCAACGGCTTCAAACACATGGTGGATGCGGTCGGCGGGGTCAGGATCCACACCGACGGGCCGGTCAAGGACCAGGAGCTCGGCCTGATCATCGCGGAGAAGGGCGAGGTGGTGATCTCCGGCGACCAGGCGCTGAACTACGTGCGGGCACGGAAGGTCTACGGCGATCCCACCTTCTCCGACTACGGCCGGATCAAGCGGCAGCAGCAGTTTCTCTCCTCGCTGCTGCAGGCCACCCTGTCCAGGGACGTGCTGTTCGACGTCGGCAAGCTCACCGGCTTCGTGAACGCCTTCGCGTCCGCGACCTTCGGCGAGAACATCGGTATCGACCAGATGCTCACCCTGGCGCAGTCCATGCAGGGGTTGCGGGCCAGCAAGGTGCGGTTCCTGACCATCCCGACCGTCGGCGAGGCGAACGACCGGGGCAACGAGGTGCTGCTGGAGGAACAGAGTTCGGAGCTGTTCCGCGCGCTGATCGACAACACCCCGCTGCCCGATGAGAAGGGCAGCCGGCAGGAGCCCTCGGAGCAGGCCCTACCTTCGGAGTGACGATCACCCTCCGCGGATTCGTAAGGCCGGATTCATGTGCGGTTCATCCGGATCTGCGCCGCTGGTGCGGCGCTCGCCGTAAGGTGGCGCCATGCGCGAGGCTTACCACGTCGAACTCGAACAACTGGCCCAGAACCTGGCCGTGATGTCCGGACAGGTCGCGGACGCCATGGAGCGGGCGACTCAGGCACTACTGGACGCCGATCTCGGCTTGGCCGAGCAGGTGATCAGCGATGACGCCAAGGTAGACGACGCGCGGGCGGACTGCGAGGAACAGGCATACGCACTGCTGGCGCTGCAGGCACCGGTCGCCACCGACCTGCGGACCGTGCTCGCCGCGATCCACGCGGCGGAGAGCCTGGAGCGGATGGGGGATCTCGCCCTGCACGTCGCGAAGGCGGCTCGGCGGCGGCATCCCGACGCCGTGCTCCCGGAACAGGTCCGGGACGACTTCGCCAAGATGGGCAAGGTCGCGGTGCGGCTGGCCCGCCAGGCGGAGCAGGTGATCAAGACCAGGGATGTGGACGCGGCACGCAGCCTGGAGACCGAGGACGACGCCGTCGACGAGATCCACCGCAACCTGTTCACCGTGATCATGGGCAACGACTGGCCGCACGGCGTCGCCGCCGCGGTGGATGTGACCCTGCTCGGCAGGTTCTACGAGCGGTACGCCGACCACGCCGTCTCGGTCGCCCGCCGGATGGTGTTCGTCGTCACCGGAAAGATGCCGGGGTATGGCTCGGACGAGGACGTCTGAATTACCCACCGAAATCACACCCAGCTCACCCGGCGTGCCGGGTGAGCCACCGTGCGCGAAAAATACCCGGATGACTGGTTACGTCTCCGTGACGTAGCCGTGATGACGCCCTATTGCCCGGCTCCGTTCACTCTTCATTCACCCGTATTGCCCTGCCGTGTCACGTCGCCCTCTTAGCGTCCTGCCCTGTGAGCACACACAGCTACCGCTCACGCCGACGGGCTTTCACTGAGATACTCCGAAAGAGGTTAATTGTGAAGCGTACCACCCTGGGCCGTATCGTCGCGCTGCCCGCGGCAGCCGCGCTCACGCTCGGGCTTGCGGCCTGCGGTGCCGCCAACGAGTCGAACGAAGGCGGGGAGGGCAACGAGGGGTCGGGGGGCGTCTCCGGCACGATCTCGGGTGCGGGCTCCAGCGCGCAGGAAGCCGCGATGCAGGCGTGGATCTCCGGTTTCATCCAGAGCAACCCGGACGTCACCGTGAACTACGACCCGATCGGCTCCGGCGGTGGCCGCGAGCAGTTCGTGGACGGCGCCAGTGACTTCGGCGGCACCGATGCCTACCTCGACGAGGAGGAGCTGGCCAAGGCGCAGAAGCGCTGCGGGCAGGTGGTCGAGGTCCCGTTCTACATTTCCCCGATCGCGGTCATCTTCAAGCTGGACGGTGTGGACGAGCTGAACCTGAAGCCCGCCACCCTCGCCAAAATCTTCAACCAGCAGATCACCACCTGGAACGACGAGGCGATCGCCGCGGACAACCCGGGTGTGCAACTGCCGGACACCGCGATCACCCCGGTGAACCGCTCGGACGAGTCTGGCACCACGGAGAACTTCGTCGACTACCTGAAGGCCGCCGCTCCGCAGGACTGGCCGCACGAGGTCAGCGGCGACTGGCCGGTCCCCGGCGGTGAGGCAGCGCAGGGCACCTCGGGTGTGGTGCAGGCCGTGAGCGCCGGTAACGGCACCATCGGCTACGCGGACGCCAGCCGGGCCGGCGACCTGGGCACGGCCAAGATCGGCGTGGGCGAGGAGTTCGTCGCCTACTCCCCGGAGGCCGCCGCCAAGGTGCTGGACGTCTCCACGCGCGCCGAGGGCCGCGGCGAGTACAGCTTCGCCTACGACCTGGCCAGGGACACCACCGAGTCCGGCATCTACCCGATCGTGCTGGTCTCCTACAACATCGCCTGCGCCACCTACGAGGACGCGAACAAGGCCGAGTTGGTGAAGGCGCTGTTCTCCTACATCGTCAGCAAGGAGGGTCAGCAGGCATCGGCCGAAGCCGCGGGCTCCGCGCCGATCTCGGACAAGCTGCGCTCGCGGGTGCAGCCCGCGATCGACGCCATCTCGGCGGGCTGATCACATCCCGAAAACCAACCAACCCCTGGGTGGTCGCCAGTCGTGGCGGCCACCCAGCGGTGCGAACCGGGCCGGTTCGCCGGACACTCGAGATTCGCCGGAGACACGAGAAAGGGAATGAACGTGCCGCCCAGCACAGCTAGTCCGATCCGCGGCCGCGCGCGGCAACGGCCGGGGGATCGAATCTTCTCGGGGATGTCGACCGGGGCGGGCGTGCTGATCCTCGTCGTGCTCGCGGGGGTCGCCACCTTCCTGCTGGTCGAGACGTGGCCCGCGCTGGTCGCGCCAACCGACGAGATCCCCGGTGACAGCGGGCTCGCGGTGTACATCTGGCCGCTGCTGTTCGGAACGCTGCTCTCGGCCCTGTTCGCGCTGCTGCTCGCGGCGCCGCTTGCGGTGGCCGTCGCGCTGTTCATCACGCACTATGCGCCGCGCAGGTTGGCGCAAGGGCTCGGCTACCTCGTCGACCTGCTCGCCGCGGTCCCCAGCATCATCTACGGCCTGTGGGGCGCCAACGTGCTGGCGCCCGCGACGGTACCCACGACCGACTGGCTTTCCGAGAACCTCGGCTTCATCCCGCTGTTCGCCGGGCCGCCCTCGGCGACCGGGCGCACCATGCTGGTCGCGGTACTGGTGCTCACCGTGATGATCCTGCCGATCATCACCGCCGTGATCCGCGAGGCCTTCCTGCAGACCCCCCGGCTGCACGAGGAGGCCTCACTGGCGCTGGGTGCCACCCGCTGGGAGATGATCAAGATGGCGGTGCTGCCGTTCGGCCGCTCCAGCATCATCGGTGCTTCCATGCTGGGGCTGGGTCGAGCACTCGGCGAGACCATGGCGGTGGCGATCGTGCTCTCGGTGTCCGGCGGGATCACCTTCAACCTGATCAGCACCGGCAACCCCTCGACCATCGCGGCCAACATCGCGCTGGAGTTCCCGGAGTCCACCGGGATCGACGTCAACGCCCTCATCGCCTCCGGCCTGGTGCTGTTCGCGGTGACCCTGCTGGTGAACATGGCCGCCCGCGCGGTGATCAACCGACGCCGCGAGTTCTCAGGAGCGAACTGATGAGCACCCCGACCACCTCCCGGAACCAGGGACCGGACCTGGACAAGCCGGTCGGCGGGATCCCGCTCAGCCACGGCACGATCCCCAAGTTCGCCCCGCAGGCCACGTTGCTGGCGGCCGCCGTGCTCGGCCTTGTGCTCAACCTGACCGGGATGAGCATCGGCCTGGCCGCGGTGCTGGTCGCGGTGCTCTACGCGGTGGTCATCTACGCCTGGTCGGCCAGCGTCGAGGGCGGCCGCAAGGGTAAGGACCGGCTGATCACCGCCGTGGTCTACTCCGCCTTCCTGCTCGCGCTGCTGCCGCTGATCTCGGTGGTGGTGACCGTGGTGAGCGAGGGCTTCGCCCGGTTCGACGCGGAGTTCTTCTCCTACTCGATGCGGGGCGTCGTCGGCGAGGGCGGCGGTATCTACCACGCACTCATGGGCACCCTGATCATCACCGCGCTGGCCGCGGTGATCTCCGTGCCGATCGGCATGCTGTGTGCGATCTACCTGGTGGAGTACGGCCGCGGCAAGCTCGCCAAGGCGATCACCTTCTTCGTGGACGTGATGACCGGCATCCCCTCGATCGTGGCCGGCCTGTTCGCCGTCGCGCTGTTCACGTTGTTCTTCGGGCCCGGGGTCCGGATGGGAATCATGGGGTCGATCGCGCTGAGCGTGCTGATGATCCCGGTGGTGGTCCGGTCCACGGAGGAGATGCTCAAGCTGGTCCCGAACGAGCTGCGCGAGGCCGCCTACGCGCTGGCGGTGCCGAAATGGCGGATGATCGTCAAAGTGGTGCTGCCGACCGCGCTCGCCGGGATCGCCACCGGGGTCACCCTGGCCATCGCGCGGGTGATCGGGGAGACGGCGCCGCTGCTGCTCACCGTCGGCATCACCTCCAGCGTCAATCTCAACCCGTTCGACGGCCGGATGGCCACGCTGTCGGTGTTCTCCTACTACGAGTACGTCAGCCCCGGAGTACCGCCGGAACCCTCGCTGGACCGGGCCTGGGCAGCGGCGCTGCTACTCATCATCATTGTGATGGCGTTGAACCTCGTGGCACGTGTCATCTCCCGACTGTTCGCACCCAAGACCCGCGGCTGAGCGCGGAAGATCGGATAGGAAATACAGTGGCCAAGCGCATCGAGGTCAAGGATCTCGACATCTACTACGGTTCGTTCCTCGCCGTGCAGGGCGTGTCGATGACCATCCAGCCACGGTCCATCACCGCGCTGATCGGGCCGTCCGGCTGCGGCAAGTCGACCTTCCTGCGCTCGATCAACCGGATGCACGAGCTGGTCCCGAACGCCCGCGTCGAGGGTCAGATCATGATGGACGGTGAGGACCTCTACGGCCCCACGGTCGATCCGGTCGGGGTGCGCAGGCAGGTCGGCATGGTCTTCCAGCGGCCGAACCCGTTCCCGACCATGTCCATCTACGAGAACGTGGCGGCCGGGCTGCGGCTGAACAACCAGCGGATCAAGAAGGCCGACCTGGACGACCTGGTGGAACGCTCGCTGCGCGCGGCGAACCTCTGGACCGAGGTCAAGGACCGGCTGGCCAAGCCGGGCTCCGGCCTTTCCGGTGGGCAGCAACAGCGGCTGTGCATCGCGCGAGCGGTGGCCGTGCAGCCGGAGGTGCTGCTGATGGACGAGCCCTGCTCGGCCCTGGACCCCATCTCCACCCAGGCCATCGAGGACCTGATGACCGAGCTGCGGTCGGAGTACACGATCGTGATCGTCACGCACAACATGCAGCAGGCGGCCAGGGTCAGCACCACCACCGGCTTCTTCAACCTGCGTGGCGTCGGCCAGCCCGGCGAGCTGGTGGAGATCGACGAGACGACGAAGATCTTCTCCGCGCCGGGCAACAAGGCCACCGAGGACTACATCTCCGGCCGGTTCGGCTGACCGGCCCGGGTTCACCGCTCGTACTGGACGTCCACCTCGTACTCGGTGAACCCGAGCCTCCGGTACACCGCGACCGCGGGGGCGTTGTCTCCCTCGACGTAGAGAATCACCTGGCCGAGCCCGCGCTCCCGCAGGTAGCGCAGCCCGGCCAGGGTCAGCGCCCTGCCCAGCCCACCGCCCTGCGCGCCGGGGTCGACGCCCACCACGTAGACCTCACCCGCGGGCCTGCCGTCGAACCGGTTCGGGTTGGCCGGGTGGATCTTCGTCCAGTGGAAACCGAGGAGCTTGCCGCCGGTGTCCTCGGCGAGGAAGAAACCCGCCGGGTCGAACCAGTCCTGTCCCTCGGTGGCCCGCAGGTCGGCGACGGTCATCCGGCCCTGCTCGGGGTGCCAGTCGAAGGCCCGCGCGTTCACCTCGACCAGTGCCTGCTCATCCTGGCCCGGCACGAAGGGGCGCAGCCGCACCCCAGGGGGCGGGCTCGGCTCCGGCCAGTCGGCGCCGCCCGCGTCGGCGACCCGCAGTACCAGCAGCTCGCGAGCCCTGGTGAACCCGGCATGCTCGGCCAGTCGCACCGCGCCGGGGTGGTCCCCGTGCGCCCACACCCGCAGCCGGTCCCCGGTGCGGTCCACCAGCTCCCGCACCATGGCCGTGCCGGCGCCGCCGCGGCGCCGCCGCGGGTGCACGATCAGTTCGGCGACCTGCCTGCCGAAGGCGTCCCCCGTGGCGTCCAGGTGGGCGCAGCCGACCAGCTCACCGTCGGCGGTGGCCAGCAGGTGGCTGCCGCCGCGGAACTCACCGGGCAGACCCTGCTCCGGCAGTTCCGGCCTGCCGTCGGTGTCCCTGGCCGCCCGCAGCAACGCACGTACCGACTCGGCCGTCTCGCCGTCCAGCTCGTCGACCCACACTGTGTCCATACAACAAGGCTAGCGGCGCGAAGCGCCCCGGTTTGGGTGGTGGTGGGAGACGGGCGGGCAAGGCTAGCGGCGCGAAGCGCCCCGGTTTGGGTGGTGGTGGGAGACGGGCGGGCAAGGCTAGCGGCGCGAAGCGCCCCGGTTTGGGTGGTGGTGGGAGACGGGCGGGCAAGGCTAGCGGCGCGGAGCGCCTAGCTCAGGTGGTGGCGAAGTCGTTCGCCTCGACCTGCTCGGGCACGGCCGGAGCGGGCGCCTTCGCCCCGCCCTTGGCCGGACGCTCGAACTTGTACCCGACGTTGCGCACGGTGCCGATCATCTGCTCGTGCTCGGGGCCGAGCTTGGCGCGCAGCCGCCGGATGTGCACGTCCACCGTGCGGGTGCCGCCGAAGAAGTCGTAGCCCCAGACCTCCTGCAGCAGCTGGGCCCTGGTGAACACCCGGCCCGCATGCTGCGCGAGGTACTTCAGCAGCTCGAACTCCTTGTAGGTCAGCTCGAGCGTGCGCTTGCGCAACCGGGCCGTGTAGGTGGCCTCGTCGATCACCAGGTCACCCACCCGCAGCTCGGTGTCCACCTGGCTGGCCGCGCCGTCCCTGGTGGTGGCCAGCCGCAGTCGGGCGTCCACCTCGGCGGGACCGGCGGTGGGCAGCAGGATGTCGTCCGTACGCCATTCCGAGCTCACCGCGACCAGCCCGCCCTCGCCGATCACGGCGATCACCGGGGTGAGTACCTCGTCGTCCCCGGCACCCTTGAGCAGCCTGCACAGGCTCTTCGCGGACGCGAGGTCGGTCCTGGCGTCCAGCAGGATCAGATCGCGGTGCCCCGCGTCCAGCAACGCGGTGACCTCCGGCGCACGCACGCGTACCGTATGCGGCAGCAAGTCGAGCGCGGGAAGCACCGAGGTGGCGTCTTGTTCCCCAGTCAATACCAGCAGGTCAAGGCTCATCGCCACACCGCCTTGTCAGAGTTTGTCGCCAGCCCTCGCCAGAGGGCCCCGCTCCCGCCTGCTTCGTTGCCTCGGGCACGGCTTCGGTCGGTGCACTGCGCCGGTAGGTACGCGGCTGGTCCGGCGCAGCCCGGACGACCGGGTTGGTCGGGCTACATCCGGTCTCCTTGGTACGTGAGAATAGCCGGTGACCATGCACATGTCGTCCCCATGACATCCGCATCACACCAGCTCGGGCAAGGTGGTGTGGACGCAAGGGCCGATCAGGTGAAAGAACGGACGCGATTGTGAGCAGCACCGTGACCCAGCCCAACCGGCCTGGACCCGCCCCGGGAGGCCGGCGCAGGGGGCGGCGGACCAAGAAGATCGTCATCGTGCTGGTCGTGCTGCTCGGCCTGCTCGTCGGCGCGGATTTCGCGCTGGCCGCGGCGGCCGAGCACACGATCTCGCAGAAGGCGCGGGAGCAGCTCCAGCTCAGTGACGACCCCGCGGTGACGGTGCGCGGATTCCCGTTCAGTGTGCAGGCTCTCTCCGGTGACTACGATCACATCTCGGTGCACGCGACCGGCGTCCCGGTCCAGGACACCCTGCGCGACGTGGAGATCAACGCCGACCTCCTGAACGTGGACGCCCCGCTGTCCGACCTGCTGAACGGCGATGTCGACAGGATCAAGATCGGCACGCTGGAAGGGCAGGTGCGGCTGAAACAGAGCGATATCGCGAGGGTCGACCCGTTGACGAAGATCGAGAACCTGCGGATCGAGCCGTCCACCGAGGAGTACGTGCGCCACGGCGACGAGGCGGGCACCGACTCCGAGGGCACCAAGAAGGACGACAGCGGGGAGACCGAACCGGCCGAGGACGAGTCCTCCGCGGGCATCCGGCTGTCCGGCGAGGTGCAGATCGCCGGCGAGCGGCTCGAGATCTTCGCCTTCGCGATGATCCGGCTGGACGGCAGCACGGTGCACATCACGCCGGAACGCCTGCAGTTCGGGAATGACAAGGAGACCACTGTCGTTCCCCAGGAAGTCCAGGAAGCACTGCTGCCGAACTTCGAGGCGAACATCAACACCGGCAGCCTGCCGTTCACCGTGACGCCGACGGCGATCAAGGTCGAGTCGGGCGCACTGGTGGTGAAGGGCGAGGCCAAGGACGTGACGTTCGCCGGAGTGTCCCAAGCGTCATATTCGACGTCGGGTTATTCAGGTCGGTAGCGTGCGTCACCTGGTACCGCGACCTGCACCGACCTCCCGCATGGGCCTGGCGGCCCGCGGTCGCTGGGTCGGTCCGGAACAACCCTCCAGGGGGTGAGGCGATCATGATCGGGTTGTGGGTGGCCATCGGCACCCTGCTGCTCGGGCTGGCCGCCGGGGCCGCGCTGCACGCGCGGAACGGTCGGGTGACCGCGGCCCGGCAGCCGGAGCGCGAGTTGCCCGGCCCGGTCGCCGAGGCGCTGGGCGCCGAGGACCCGGTCACGCTGGTGCAGTTGTCCACCACGTTCTGCGCCCCCTGCCGGCATGCCAGGGCCGTGCTGTCCACCCTCGCCGAACGGACCGAGGGGCTGCGGCACGTGGACCTGGACATCACCCAGCGTCCCGAGGTGGCCCAGCGGCTCGGCGTGTGGCGCACCCCCACCACGCTCGCGCTGGATCCCGGTGGCCGGGAACTGATGCGGGTGCACGGCGTCCCCCGGTCCGCCGACCTGCTCACCGCCCTCCGCCCCCACCTGCCCTGACCGCCCCTCCCGGGATATGGGAATCGTCTCAGTAAGTGAGCATGGTTCCCACTCTGAGGGAGTATCGGTACCCTGGCACTCGTGGAACGGCTGCCTCTCAACCTGCTCACGCAGCGCCGCGCGGTGGATCTGTGCCGCGTGCGCAGCAGCCTGTGTCGACTCCAGCGGAACGGCCGGTAACAGCGACTCGCAGCCGCTCGACAGCCGGTTCCCGCTCTCGCGTCCCCTCCGCGTCCTCCCTTGCCGAGCCAAGGAGCTGACATGTCCGGACCAGCAGTCGACCCCCGCGGCCCGCGCTTCGCGGCCGTACTGACCTCGGTTGTGCTCGTCGTCGTGCTGCTCACCGGCTGGTGGCCGCTGCTCGCGGCGCAGGCGGTGGTGTTCGCGATCGGGGCGTTCGTCGGGCTGAAACCGGCGCCGTACTCGGTGCTCTACCGCGCGCTCATCGCACCCCGTTTGCGACCGACCACCGAACGCGAGGACCCCGCCCCGTTGCGGTTCGCCCAGGCGGTCGGGTTCGTCTTCGCGCTGGTGGGCACGATCGGTTACGCGGCGGGCCTGACCTGGCTCGGCGTTGTCGCCACCGCGTTCGCGCTGTTCGCCGCGTTCCTCAACGCCGCGTTCAACTTCTGCCTCGGCTGCGAGATGTACCTGCTGATCCGCAGGTTCGTGCCGCGGGCGGGAGCCCAACCGTCCTGATCCATGTCAACCCACCCAAGAAGAAAGTGAGTGCCGCTCAATGAGCCGTGAAGACGTCCTGGTCACTACCCAGTGGGCAGAGGAGAATCTGGACACCCCCGGCGTGGTGTTCGCCGAGGTCGACGAGGACACCACCGCGTACGACGGTGGCCACATCCGCGGCGCGGTGAAGATCGACTGGAAGAACGACCTGCAGGACCCGGTCCGCCGCGACTTCGTGGACAGGGACGGCTTCGCCAAGCTGCTGTCGGAAAAGGGCATCGGCAACGACGACCGGGTGATCCTCTACGGCGGCAACAACAACTGGTTCGCCGCGTACGCGTACTGGTACTTCAAGCTGTACGGGCACGACAAGGTGCAGCTGCTGGACGGCGGCAGGAAGAAGTGGGAACTGGACGGCCGTGAGCTGACCACCGACGAGGTCAAGCGCGAGCCGACGAACTACGTCGCCAAGGACCCGGACACCGCGATCCGCGCCTTCCGCGACGAGGTGGTCGACGCGATCAACACCAAGAACCTGGTGGACGTGCGGTCCCCGGACGAGTTCAGCGGCAAGCTGCTCGCCCCCGCGCACCTGCCGCAGGAGTCCGCGCAGCGCGCCGGGCACATCCCGAGCGCGGTGAACGTGCCGTGGGCGAAGACGGCGAACGAGGACGGCACCTTCAAGACCGCCGAGGAGCTGAAGGAGCTGTACGCCGAGGCCGGGCTGGACACCGGCAAGGCGACCATCGCCTACTGCCGGATCGGCGAGCGCTCCAGCCACACCTGGTTCGCGCTGCACGAGCTGCTCGGGCTGACGGATGTGAAGAACTACGACGGTTCGTGGACGGAATACGGCTCGCTGGTCGGCGTGCCGATCGAGATTGGAGCCAAGTGATGAGCGACGGTTGCGGCGCGCCTGCGCAGACGGCGACCCCTTCGGATGTGGACACCGGCGGCCAGGTGGTCGTCGCGGGCAAGGTGACCGGTGCCGCGGGCCCGCTCGGCGGCGCCTACGTGCGGCTGCTCAACGCGGACGGTGACTTCGCGGGTGAGGTACAGGCCTCCGCGGAGGGCGACTTCCGGTTCTACGCCGCGCCCGGCACCTGGACCGTGCGCGCGCTGCACGCCTCCGGCAACGGCGAGGCCTCGGTGACCGCCGAGGGCGCGGGACTGCACCAGGTGGAGATCCCGGTGGCCAGGGCCGCCTGACGGACGACCGCGCGAAGGGCCCGTGGGCAAGCCGCCTGCGGGTCCTTCGCGTGTCCGGTGACCATGCTCACCCGACTATGGGTTGGGCCACCAGTTGCCCCCTGCGCCCGGCCGGACCGTTCCGAGGGAGCTATCCTGCAGCGCGTGGAGATTGTGTTTACTACCCTGCTGGTCCTGGCCATCCTTGGCGTGACCTGGTTCGGCGGCTACGTCGTCTACCGGCTGTACTCGGACCAGCGCTGAGTATGTCCACCGATGGCAACGAGGCGATCGAGGCGGCCGCGGAGCGCGCGAAGCAGACCGCGGGCCGCAACATCCCGCAGCTGGAGGACCTGCCGGTCCCCGGCGACACGGCGAACCTGCGGGAGGGTCCCGACCTGAACGAGGCCTGCGTCGCGCTGCTGCCGCTGGTCGGCGTCTGGCGCGGCGAGGGTGAGATCAACTACCCGACCATCGAGGGGCCGGTCCGCTTCGCCCAGCAGCTCACCATCGCGCACGACGGCAGGCCGTTCCTGATCCACGAGGCCCGGTCCTGGCTGCTGGATGACGAGGGCAACGTGATCCGGCCCGCGGCGCGGGAGGCCGGCTGGTGGCGGCCGCAGGCCGACCACAGCATCGAACTGCTGCTCGCGCACTCCAGCGGCATCATCGAGCTGTTCTACGGCAAGCCACGCGGCCAGGGGTCATGGGAGCTCGGCACGGACGCCGTGGTGCGCTCGGCCAGCGCCAAGGAGGTGACCGGCGCGCAGCGGCTGTACGGCCTGGTGAACAGCGGGGACCTCGGCTACGTCGAGGAACGTGCGATGGTCGGCCAGCCGATGCAGCCACACGTCTCCGCGTACCTGCGCCGCGTGGTCGGCTAGCCCCTCGGCAACCGGAAACGCCCTGAACGTGGCGTTCGCGACGTCAGACGTCTCAATAGTGCCGTTCGCGGCGTTGAACGCCCGGAAAGCCACGTTCACCGCACTGCCGGGAGGGGTTCCGTTGCGGGCGGCCTAGCGGTACACCTGCTCGTAGGCCTCGGCCAGCTCGGCGTGCGGCTCGGTGGAGTCCGGCAGTACGGCTCCGTCCAGGGTGTGCACCCTGGTCAGCTTGCGCACCGAGGAGGCGAGGAACACCCCGTCCGCGGCGGGCAGGTCCGTCACCCGCAGCGGCTCGATCTTGGTGGTCCAGCCGGCCCGCTCGGCACCGCGGAACACCGCGGCCTGGGTGGTCCCCGGCAGGATGCCGATGCTCGGCGGCGGGGTGTACAAGGTCCGGCCGCGGGCGAGCAGCACCGTCGATGTCGGCCCCTCCAGCACCGAGCCGTCGCCCGCGGTGAACACCACATCCGCGGCGCCCCGGCGGGCGGCCTCCCGCACTGCGGCCATGTTGATGCCGTAGGAGAGCGATTTCGCACCCAGCAGCAGCCAGGGTGCCCGCTCGGCCAGCCCGGGTTCGATGCCCCGCTCCAGGGTGACCGCCGCGATGCCCTTCTCCCGTGCCTCGAGCACCTTCGGGTCGATCTCCATGCCGAGCGCGAACCCGGTCGGCTCGGCCGCCGGGTCACCCTCCCGGCCGCGGGTGTAGACCAGCTTCAGCGCGAAGTCGCCCGAACCGGGCCAGTTGTCGATCACCTGCCGGGTGAGCCGTTCCCAGGCCGCGCCGTCCGGCTCCGGCAGGTCCAGCATCGAGGCCGAGCGGGCGAGCCGGTCGAGGTGCGGCCCGAGCTCCCGCGGTTTCCGTTCCGCGACCAGCACGGTCTCGAAGATGCCGTCACCTCGCAGCAGGCCGAGATCATCCACCGTGATGTGGGCGGCATCGGGGTCGGCGAGAGTCCCGTCCAGGAAGGCAAGCACGCGCATGCCCTCACCGTACTCACCTACGATTGGAGGTATGACTGTGAACTCCGCGCTGCTCGACCTGCCCCGCGCGGTCGCCGCCCCCGAGGGTCATCCGGAGGTCGGTGTGCCGTGGCACTGGGGGGACCCGTTCGCCGAGCAACGCACGGCCGCCCGCGCGGCGGTGGTGGTGGACCGATCGCACCGGGAGGTGCTCGCGGTCTCCGGCGAGGAGCGGCTCTCCTGGCTACATCTGGTGATCTCCCAGCACGTCACCGGGCTGCCGGACGGTGCGGGCACCGAGGCGCTGGTGCTGGACAGCCAGGGCCGGATCGACACGCACATGGTGCTGGCCCACCTGGACGGCGCCGTGTACCTGGACTCCTACCCCGGTGCGCAGGCCACCAGCGCGCTGCCGCAGGGCGGGAAACAGAGCCTGCTCGAGTACCTCGATGCGATGAGGTTCTGGGCGAAGGTGGACATCCGGGACCGTACCGGGGAGCTGGCGGTGCTGAGCCTGCTCGGGCCGGAGGTGCCAGGGGTGCTCGCCGGGCTGGACATCGAACTCGGCGAGGCGCCCTACGACGTGGCCGCACTGCCCGGCGGCCTGGCCAGGCGGATGCCATGGCCCGGGCCGCACGCCGTTGACCTGCTGGTGCCGAGGGCCGAGCTGGCCGAATGGTGGCGCCGGATCACCGCGGCCGGCGCTCACCCCGCGGGCAGCTGGGCCTTCGACGCGCTGCGGGTGGAGTCGCTGCGCCCGCGGTTCGGGGTGGACACCGACGAGCGCGCGATCCCGCACGAGGTCGGTTGGATCGGCTCGGCGGCACATGTGGCCAAGGGCTGCTACCGCGGGCAGGAGACGGTGGCCAAGGTGCACAACGTGGGCCGCCCGCCCCGGCACCTGGTGCTGCTGCACCTGGACGGCTCGCCGGAGATCACCCCGGAGACCGGGGACCCGGTACTGCGCGGGGAGAAGGAGATCGGCCGGGTGGGCAGCGTGATCCAGCACCACGAGCTGGGACCGATCGCGCTGGCACTGGTGAAACGCACCACGCCCGCGGACGCCGAGCTACTGGCCGGCGCCGAGGACCGGGTGGTGCAGGCCGCCATCGACCCGGACTCCGTCCCCGAGGAGGGTGAAGCGCCGGGCCGCGAAGCGGTGAAGGGTCTACGCGGGTGACGGAACGTCCGAGAACCGCTGGAACCTGCGGTGCCGGGCGGAAGAACGCGCGTGGTGGAGCCACGAGCGGGGAGGCGGGGCGAGTTACCTGCGGAGGTGACGGCCGTGACCGGAGTCCGAGCCCCGCCCGCCCGTCCGCTGCCAACGATCGTGTCGCGCGTTTCCCAGACGAACGTCGCGCGTTTCCAGACGAACACTGAGTGGTGTGGCGGAGTGCGCGACCTCCGGCCCCTGGCGCGCTCGCGGGATGTAGAGCAGGATGGCGGCGTGATCGAAGTCCGGCCAGGTGGGCGTCGTCGGATCGACCGGGTCCTCGCCGCCGACTACGTGCGTGACCTCGGCGGCCTCCCGTTGGGGACGCTGCGCGAACGCCGTAACGAGGCCGCGCAGGAGGAGACCGACCTTTCCTACCTGCGGCGGTTGCTGCATGCCCGCATCGACATCGTTCGTGCCGAGCAGCAACGTCGCAGCAACGGTGGGGCGGACAGCGTCGTGGACCAGCTCGCGGCGATCCTCGCCGCGAACGCGCTCGGACCCGCGACGGGCTCGGGACGGCACCAGCCGCTGGAGCCGTCCCGCGCCGGTGAGCACCGGCGGCACGCGGAGGCGCTGGTCGGCGACGCGGATCTCTCCGATGTGGAGGCACTCTCCGAGGAGAAGCTGGCCGAGGCGCTGGCCACCTACCGCGAGCAAGAGGTTTCGGTGTCCACCCGGCGCCGCGAGGTACAGACCGTGGTGGACACCATCAACGCGGAGATCGCGGGCCGGTACGCGCAGGGCACCGCCTCGGTGGACGAGCTGATCAGCCGCGAGCGCGGGCACGAGGAAGGAACAAGCGCGTAAATGGACAACCCCGTGCTGGTGGAGGTTGTCCGCTCCAGGTTCGTGGAGAGTGTGCACCACGGCGCGCTGGTCATCCTCGGGCCGGACGGCTCGCCACTGCTCGAGCTGGGCGAGGTGCGGAGCCCGGTCTATCCGCGTTCGGCGAACAAACCGCTGCAGGGACTCGGCATGCTGCGGGCCGGGCTGGACCTGGACGAGGCCGACCTCGCACTCGGCTGCGCCTCGCACAACGGTGAACCGGAGCACGTGCGCAGGGCGCTGGCGCTGCTGGAGCGGCACGGCCTCGGCGAGGAGGCGCTGGCCTGCCCGCCGGACCGGCCGCTGTACCAACCCTGCGCGGCCACCGGCAGCCGGCGCGCCGCGATGAACTGCTCCGGTAAGCACGCCGCGATGCTGGCCACCTGCGTGCAGGCCGACCGGCCGACCGAGGGCTACGGGCACCCCGAGCACAAGCTGCAGCGGACCATCGCGGAGACGGTGGTCGAGGCCACCGGCGAGCCGATCGCGGCGACCGGGGTGGACGGCTGCGGCGCACCGCTGTTCGCCTTCTCCCTGACCGGGCTGGCCCGCGCCTACCAGGGGCTGGTCACCGCAGCGGGGGACCAGCGCCGGATCGCGGACGCGATGCGGGCGCATCCGTGGCTGGTGGCCGGTACCGGCAGGGAGGACACGCTGCTGATGCTCGCCGTGCCCGGGCTGCTCGCCAAGGGCGGGGCCGAGGGGGTGCACGCCATGGCGCTGCCGGACGGCACGGCGATCGCGCTGAAGATCGACGACGGCGCCACCAGGGCCCGGAACCCGCTACTGGTGGCGGCGCTGCGCGAGCTGGGAGCGCTGCCGGACAACCCGGCCGCCCGCTCGGTGCTGGACGGCCTCGCCGCGGGCGAGGTCCGCGGCGGCGGGCGCCGGGTCGGTGAGCTGCGCGTGCGCGAGGGCGTGCTACGGACCGGACGCGGTCCGGCTAGTTGAACCGTTCCCTGGCCGCCAGCTCGCTCCAGTAGTCCCGCAGGTCCTGGAACAGCTCGGCGAGCTGTTCCACGTTGCCCGCGCGCAGCGCGTCCAGGATGCGATGCACCTCCTCGGCGGAGGAGTCCGAGTCCAGGATCGGGTCGGCGATCAGCTGGACCAGCCCGCCGTAGTCGAGTTCCACCGCGGAGTTCGGATGGAAGTTGTCCAGCCAGCGCGCGGTCTCGGCGAGAATCCGGCTCGGCCCCGAGTCGCCGATGGTGTCGTGCACCAGCTCACTGGCCTCGGTGACCCGGCGACGCGCGTCGCCCATCGTGGCGCGCCAGGACAGTTCGCGTTCCGGGTCATAGCGCCCCGAGCCGAGCACCAGCCGCTTGCGGTCCGGTTCGATCAGCGAGAACCAGGGCAGCGGCACCGTCCAGGTGGTGGACAGCACGTGCATGGCGGAGCCGCCCAGCTCGCCGAGCGCGGCGGTGGTGCGGGCGCGCACCGACTCGGCCGAGGTGCCCGCGGCGGAGAGCACGGCCTCGCGCAGCGCGGGATGGGCGTCGCCGAGGAAACTCACCAGGGCCGCCGCGGACCGGGCGCGGAGTTCCAGCGGGCACACCAGCGGGCCGGGACCGACCTCCTCGCCCTCGGTGTCCGGCGGGACGTCGTCGGGATCCAGCACCAGCACGTCGGTCAGCGTGCTGGGGGCGGCGCTGCCATCGGCGAGCTCGGCGGGCAGCAATCGCATCGGTGCCGCGGTTTGTGATCTCAGCCACATGAGCTGCTCACGCTCGCCCGCGTTCGCCCTGGTCAGGCGGGCTTCTTTGACGGCCTTGACGAGCCGTTCGTCCGGCGGTTCGCCGAACGCCGACAACGGCTCGTACACCCTGAGGTAGGCCACGAACGGACGGAGCACACGGGCATCGTGGCACGTCGCCGCCGGATGGCAAGCACCGGCCGGACCGAGCGCGGGAGTCCGCACCGGGCCGGAAAGGCTGTCGCGTCTCGCACACCGTGCCGCGTCGCGTCCTCCCCCATCGACACGGTACGGTGTGTACAGGAATTAGTTGTCGAGACGACGCGGGGCCGCCGTTTCCCCCGGCCGCCCCGCCCCTGTGCGAGGGGGTCGAGCCATGGGGCGCGGCCGAGCCAAGGCCAAGCAGACGAAGGTGGCCCGGGAGCTCAAGTACAGCACTCCCAACACGGACTTCGAAGCGCTGCAGCGGGAACTGTCCAGCAACTCGTCCGAGGACGAGTACAAGGACGAGCAGCGTTACGAGGACCCATACGACGACGGGTACGACGACCGTCGTTGACGTACGCATCGCACTCGAGGGTGGGAACCAGCACGCCACTGGGACCCACCCTCGAGTCACGCGCGTACCCGAACCGACCGGACACTGAGGAGCGGCGATGCCGGACATCCAGCGAGTAGGCGTGATCGGCGCGGGCCTGATGGGCTCGGGCATCGCCGAGGTGCATGCCAAGGCCGGGCTGGATGTCACAGTCACCGAGGTCGACCGGCCCGCGCTGGACGCGGGCAAGGCGCGGATCGAGAAGTCGTTGCAGCGGGCCGTTCGCAACGGGAAGCTGGCGAACTCCGACGCCGAGGCGGCGCTGGCGAAGCTCACCTTCAGCACCGACCTGGAGGCTTTCGCCGACCGGGATCTGGTCATCGAGGCCGTGCTGGAGCAGGAGCAGGCCAAGGTGGACGTGTTCCGCTCGGTGGACAAGGTGGTGCGCAGGGAGGACGCGATCTTCGCTTCGAACACCTCCTCCATCCCGATCATGAAGCTGGGCATGGCGACCGAGCGGCCGCAGCAGGTGGTCGGCATCCACTTCTTCAACCCGGTGCCGGTACTGCCACTGGTCGAGTTGGTGCCCTCCCTGCTGACCAGCGAGGAGACCAGCAGGCGGGCGGACTCCCACGTCACCGAGGCGCTGGGCAAGACCGTGATCCGCTCGCAGGACCGGGCCGGCTTCATCGTGAACTCACTGCTGGTGCCGTACCTGCTCTCGGCGATCCGGATGATCGAGTCGGGGTTCGCCTCGGCCGAGGACATCGACCGCGGGATGGAACTGGGTACCGCGCACCCGATGGGCCCGCTGCGGCTGTCCGACCTGATCGGGCTGGACACCATCAAGGCGATCGCGGACTCGATGTACGCCGAGTTCAAGGAGCCGCTGTACTCCTCACCTCCGCTGTTGCTGCGGATGGTGGACGCGGGCCTGCTCGGCAAGAAGACCGGGCGGGGCTTCTACAGCTACGAGTAGGAGTCGGCCGCAACTTTCGGTGGTGTCTCCGGCACGACTCGTCAACCTCTGACGCTTTCCGCGGTGTGCCGCGGGCGGCTTCGATGATCGGGTACGCACCCGATCATTCCAGGGGGACTTCCCGATGGCTGGACACACCCGCCGTGCCGCGCTGACCGGCGCGGCCTCCGCCGCCGCGATCGGCCTTTCCCCGGGCACGGCGCACGCCGTGGGCGGCAGGCGGCACGGCGGCACCACTTTCGTGTTCGCGGCCGGCTCGAACGGCGCCGGCACGACCGTGGACGAGCTCGCCCTGCGCGGGCACCGCTGTGTCGGGGTCACGCCGCCCGGGTTCGCCGACACCGCGGGTCAGTATCGCCGCTCCTACCAGGCCCCGCAGGACCTGGCGGCGCTGGCCACCGAGCCCTCGCCGCTGGCCGGAGTCACACTCGCCGACCAGGTGGACGCCACCGTCGCCGTCGTGCGCAGGGCGGCCTGCCTCGGGCCGGTGGTGCTGGTGGGCGGCAGCATCGGCGGGGCGACGATCACCCTGGTCGCGAACCGGGTGCCGGAGCTGATCGACCGGCTGGTCTACGACACCGCGTACTGCTGCACGGAGCTCGCGTCCCCGGACGAGTACCTGCGCACCCCGGAGGGCGCGGCGAGTGAGGTGGGGGAACTGCTCGGCTTCCTCGCCGCCGACCCGGCCGTGATCGGCGCGGTCCGGTCCAACTGGCGGCTCGCCGACCCCGACCTGCTCGCCACGGCGAAACGCGTACTCATCGAGGACGGCACCGACGCGGAGTTGTTCGCGCTACTCAACTCCATGGCGCCGGACGAGATCCTCGGCAAGGGCGCCGAGGACAGCCGAGGCGACCCGCGCGGCTGGGGGCGGGTGCCCAGGGCCTACATCCGGCACGCCAGGGACCGGGTGCTGCCGCTACCGTTGCAGAACCGGATGATCGCCGAAGCCGATCGCCGCACACCGGGGAACCGCTTCACGGTGTTCGACCTGGACACCGGGCATGTCCCGAACGTGGCGAAGACGGCCGAACTGATCGAGATCCTGGACCGGCTCGCCCGGCGCCGGTCCTGACTCCCCGACTCCGGCGGCGCACTGAGAGCGTGTTCGGGACTGGACGCAACTGCTCACGGTGAGTGGAGGAACGCGCGCGGCGTAGCCCACGAGCGGGGAGGCGGGGCGTACGACCTGGTGAGGTCATGGTCGTGGCCAAGTCCAAGCCCCGCCCGTCTCCCATCACCACCCATACGGTGGCGCTCCGCGCCGCTGGGCTGCTGCCAACGATCGTGTCGCGCGGTGAGGAACAGGCACTGAGCCGGCCCAGCCGCCGACCCCCTAGGCTGCGCTGCATGCAGCAGCTTCGCGTGGGTCTGGTTGGCGGCGGCCCGTGGGCCGGCTCCGTGCACGCACCCGGCCTCGCCGAGCATCCCGGTACGGAACTGACCGCGGTATGGACCCGCAGGCCGGAGGCGGCGAGGGAACTGGCCGCGGCGCACGGCGCGCTGCCCTGTACCGGGTTCGAGGAACTGCTCGACCAGGTCGACGCCGTTGCCTTCGCCGTGCCGCCCGCGGCGCAGGCCGAGCTGGCACCGCGGGCGGCACGGGCGGGCAAGCACCTGGTCCTGGAGAAGCCGATCGCGCGGGACGCCGAGCAGGCCCGGCGGATCGCGGATGCCGTGGACGATGCCGGGGTCGTCGCGCTGGTCGTACTCACCCTGCGCTACGCCATGCAGACCCGGGACTGGCTGGCGGACCTCGGCAACACCGGCGACTGGCGCGGCGGCAGCGCCCGGTGGCTGTCCGGTGCCCTGCTCGGCAGCAAGTACGGCGGCTCGCCGTGGCGGCACGATCTCGGTGCGCTGGCGGACATCGGGCCACACGTGATCGACCTGATGGACGCCGCCCTCGGCGAGATCACCGGGGTGCTGGCCGCGCACCGCAGCCCGGAGGACCTGTGGCAGCTACTGTTCGAGCACAAGGGCGGGGCGACCAGTACGGCCGCGCTGTCCCTGCGGCTGCCGATCGACCCGACCGTGATCGAGTTCGCGGTATACGGCGAGCACGGCTACCGCGCGCTGGGTCGCAAGCCGGGTGCGGCGCACGAGTGCTACACGGCGTTGCTGGACGACTTGGCCGCGCTGGTCGTCAGCGGCACCCGCGAACATCCCTGCGATGTGCACCGCGGCCTGCACCTGCAGCACCTCCTCGACCAGGCCCAGCACGCCGCCGGTCAGGCGTCGACGCGGTCCCCTGGCTGACGCCGGGCACGGATCAGCTTGCGCAGCAGGGGCCAGGCGAGCAGGGCGGCGACGATCAGGTAGATCACCGCGGCGATCGGCGAGCTGACCAGTCCGATCAGGTCGCCGTCACTGAGCTGCAGGGCGCGCCGCATCTGCTGCTCCGCGGCCGGGCCGAGGATCACGCCGATGATCGCGGGCAGCACCGGTAGGCCGTAGCGCCGCATGGCGAACCCGAGCAGCCCGATCACGAACAGCAGCAGCAGGTCGATCACCTCACCGCCGACCGCGTACGCACCGACCGCGGCGAAGAACAGGATCCCCGCGTACAGGTACGGCCGCGGGATCCGGAGCAGTTTCGCCCACACCGGCGCCAGCGGCAGGTTGATCACCAGCAGCAACGCGGTCCCGATGAACAGGCTCGCGATCAGGCCCCACACCAGCGCCGACTCGTGCTCGAACAGCAGCGGCCCCGGCTGGATGCCGTACTGCCGGAACGCGGCCAGCATCACCGCGGCGGTGGCGGTGGTGGGCAGGCCGAGGGTCAGCATGGTCACCAGCGTCCCGGAGGCCGACGCGCTGGCGGTGGCCTCCGGCCCGGCCACCCCCTCGATGGCGCCCGAGCCGAACTCGCGGTTCCTGGCGAGTCGCTTCTCGGTGACGTAGGACAGGAAGGTCGGGATCTCCGCGCCGCCGACCGGGATCGCCCCGAACGGGAACCCGAGCAGCGGCCCGCGCAGCCATGGCTTCCAGGTCCGCCGCAGCTCGGCGCGGCCCAGCCATGGCCTGCCGACCGGGATCGGCTTGTCCTGCTTGTGCCGCAGGTGCGCGGCCACCCACAGGGACTCGCCGACCGCGAACAGCCCCACCGCGACGATCACCACATCGATCCCGTCGGCCAGGTGCAGGGAACCGAGGGTGAGCCGGGACTGCCCGGTCATGTCGTCCAGCCCGACCAGCCCGATGGTCAACCCGATCAGCAGGGAGGCGAACCCGCGCACCCTGGACCTGCCGAGCACCGAGGTGACCGCGATGAAGGCCAGCACCATCAACGCGAAGTAGTCCGGGGCACCGATGTCCACCGCGAACGAGGCCACCACCGGGGCCAGTAGCACCAGCGCGATGGTGCCGATCAGCGCGCCGACGAAGTTGCCGATCGCGGCCGCGGCCAGTGCCTGCGCGCCGCGGCCGCGCTTGGCCATCCTGTTGCCCTCGATCGCGGTGACCACCGAGGCGCTCTCGCCGGGGGTGTTCAGCAGGATCGCGGTGGTCGAGCCGCCGAACATGCCGCCGTAGTAGATGCCGGCGAACATGATGAACGCGGCGGTGGATTCCAGCCCGTAGGTCACCGGGAGCAGCAGCGCGACGGCCATCGCCGGGCCGATCCCCGGCAGCACGCCGATCGCGGTACCGAGAATGACCCCGATCGCGGCGAACAGCAGGTGCTGCGGGGTGAGTGCGGTGCTGAAACCGTCCAGCAGCAGGGAAAACGAATCCATCGGCTACAGCACCCCCATCAGCGGGCCGCCGGGAAGTGGAACCCCGAGCAGTTCGTCGAAGACGATCCAGGTGACCACCGAGACCGTGGCCGCGATCAGCGGATCCCGGACGAGGTTCCTGCTGCCGAGCGCGTAGGAGGCGCCCCAGAACAGCACCGCCGAGGAGACCGGGAACCCCGCGGTGTCGATCAGCGCCGCGTTGGCGAGGAAGGCGCCGGACAGCAGCAGTACGGTGCGCCAGTCGGCCGGGGTGTCCAGGTCGACGTCCTCCCCGCCCTCGGCCTCGCCCCGGCCGCCGCGCAACACATCGCGGGCCAGCAGCGCGGCCACCACGACCAGCGCAGTGCCGACCAGCACCGGGACGGCCTTGGGCCCGATCGGGCCGCGCTGGGTGAAGTCCACCGGCATACTCAGCGCGTCGGTCAGCACCAGCACCCCGAGCGCGAGCAGCAGCAGGCAGACGCCGAGTTCGGACCTGGTGCGCCACCACCGGCCGGCGCCGGCAGGGCCGGCCACGGCCGGGTCCGGAGTGTCTACAGTGGAGTTGTTCATGCCAGTCCCAGCTCCTTCAGGACCTTGACCACCCGGCCGTTCTCCTCCTCGAGGAAGGCGCCGAACTCGTCCCCGGCCTGGAAGGCGTCAGCCCAACCGTTCAGCCGCAACGCCTCCTGCCACTGCGGCGTGTCGTGCAGCCCGGTGAACATGGTGATCAGCTTGTCGCGAGCGGTGTCGCTGATGCCCGGCGGCGCCACGACGCCACGCCAGTTGGTGAAGCTGACATCCACTCCGGACTCCCGCAGCGTCGGCGCGTCGATCCCCGGCACCCGCCGCGGGCTGGTGACGGCAAGGGCGCGCAGCTCGCCCGCGTCGATCTGGTCCCTGGTCTCGCCGATACCGGACACCCCGAAACCGACCTCGCCGCCCAGTACCGAGGCCATCAGCTCGCCGCCGCCGTCGTAGGACACGTACCGGACGTCCGGTGGCGCGATCCCGACCGCCTCGGCCATCAGCATCGGCGCGAGGTGGTCCGGCCCGCCCGGCGAGGAACCGCCGCCGACCGAGACCGCGCCGGGGTCGGCGCGCCACGCCTCGATCAGCTCGGTGATGTCCCGGTACGGGGAGTCCTTGCCGACCACCACGATGTCGGCCTCCTCGGTGAGCCGCGCGATCGGCGTGGTGTCCTGCAAGGTGGACGGCGACTTGTTGGTGTACACCGAGCCGACCACGCCGAGCCCCATCGACATGGCGAGCTTCCCGTTGCCACGCTCGCTGACCAGCCTGCCGAGGCCGACGGTGCCGCCCGCGCCGGGCAGGTTGAACACCTCGGTGTTGCCGTTCAGGCCCGCGTCCTCGATCGCCTTCGCGGCGGTCCGCGCGGTGATGTCGTAGCCCCCGCCGGGGGTGTTCGGCACCATCAGCCGGAGGCCGCGGATATGGCCGCCGACGTCCTCGCCGCTACCGGAGGAGACCAGCGGCGGGACCAGCAGCACCAGGAACGCCGCGGCGAGCACCGCCAGCCAGCTCTTCGGGTTCTTCATTCGGCTGCACCTCGATGTGCGTCGATCGCCCCGGCCTCGCCGCCGGTTGGTCGGTCATGCTCCCCGGCACCCCGCCCGCTGTCTCGCTTGCGGGCCTTTCGGTAGTTGTGTTCGTTGTGGTCACGCCCGCGCCCGGCCCTGCGGTGTCATAGTGGAGAGCCCGTTCGGAGCGAGGAGGCGGCCGTGGGCGCGAAGGGATCGTTGGCGCGCCAGCTGCTCGGCTGGCAGCTGGCGATCGTCTTCGCCCTGCTCGCCTGCGTGGTGACCTTCTCGGTGATCCAGTCCGGGAAGAGCTTCGCCGACATCGAGGGCAGGCGACTGCTGTCGGTGGCGGAGACCGTGGCCGCCACGCCCGGGGTACGGGAGAGCCTGCTCGACCCGGTGCGCCGCGACCCGTTGCCGATCTTCGCGGAGAGCGCGCGCAGCCTGTCCGGCGCGGACTCCGTGATCATCGCCTCGCCCGATCGCCGGGTGCTCACCTCACCGGATCCCCGGCAGCTACGCGCCGAGCTGCCGATCGGGGACAGCACGGTCACCCAGGGGCGGTCCTGGGTCGGCGAGGTCGGGGACGAGCTGGTCGCGCACGTTCCGGTGATCGGCGACCGCGGTGAGCTGACCGGGATCGTGGCGGCGAGCAAGGCGACCCCAGGGTTCTTCGAGGGCGTCGCCGACTCACCGGGCAACGCGCTAGCACTGCTGGGCATCGCGACGGTGCTCGGGGTGGCCGGCTCGATCTTCCTCGCCTGGCGGGTCAAACGGAAGACGCTGGGCCTGGAGCCGAGGGAGATCACCGACCTGGTCGAGCATCGCGAGGCCCTGCTGCACGGGATCAAGGAAGGTGTCATCGCGCTGGACGAGCGGGACCGGATCACGCTGGTGAACGACAAGGCGCGGGAGTTGCTGGCGCTGCCTGCCGACCGGGTGGGTTACCGGGTCGGCGAGTTGGCGGTGAACGAACGCCTGCGGGACGTGCTGACCGGCCGGGCACGCGGGGCCGACCAGATCGTGCTGCGGGCCGGCCGGGTGCTCGTGATGAACCGGATGCCGATCACCAGGGACGGCCGCGAGGTCGGCGCCGTGACCACGTTGCGTGATCGGACGGAGATGGTCACGCTGCGCGAGGAGTTGGCGGCGAACTCCCGGGCCACCGACACGCTGCGCGCGCAGGCGCATGAGTTCACCAACCGCCTGCACACCATCGCCGGGCTGATCGAGCTGGGCGAGTACGAGGAGGCACGCAGCTATGTCGATCTGGTCAGCCGGGCCCGGGACGAGTGGCACGACCAGGTGAGCGCGCATATCGGTGATCCGGCGGTGGCCGCGCTGCTGATCGCCAAGGCCAGCCTCGCCGCCGAGCAGGGGGTGGGGATCAGGCTGGCCGAGGCGAGCAGGCTCGATGTCATGGACGAGCAGACCTCCGCCGACCTGGTGACCGTGATCGGCAACCTGGTGGACAACGCGCTGGACGCGCTGCGGGACAGCAGTGGAGATACTACGGAAAGTGACTGGGTGCAGGTGACGATCCGGCAGGAGGCGGCGGAGGTGCGCGTGGTGGTCCGCGACTCCGGCCCCGGGGTGGCCCCGGAGATCGCCACCGAGGTGTTCACCCACGGCTTCACCACCAAGGTCGCCGAGCACGACGCCGGCGCGGCCGGGGCCCGCGGGCTCGGGCTGGCCCTGACCAGGCAGATCTGCCGGCGCCGGCACGGCTCGGTGGCGGTGCACAACGCCGGTGGCGCGGTGTTCACCGCCGTCTTGCCGCTGGCCCGCCGACCGGCGAGGGTGGCACCGTGATCCGGGTGCTCGTGGTGGACGACGACTTCATGGTCGCCAAGGTCCACAGTGGATATGTGGAGCGCACCGATGGCTTCTCGGTTGTCGGGGTCGCGCACACCGGCGCGGAGGCGCTGCGCGCGACCCGCGACCTGCGACCGGACCTGGTGCTGCTGGACATCTACCTGCCGGATATGGACGGCATCGCCGTCCTGCGGGAACTGCGCGCCGATCCGGCCACCGTGGACACCGACGTCGTCGTGATCACCGCTGCGCGTGATGTGGACACCATTCGAAGCGCGATGCGGGGTGGCGCGCTGCACTATCTCATCAAACCGTTCTCCCATTCCGCGCTCCGCGACCAGCTACGGCATTTTGGCTCGCTGCACGAGAAACTGAACCGATTGTCCAGGGCTTCGGTGGCCGGCCAGCGGGACGTGGACGACGTGTTCGGCGCCCGGCCGCCCGCGGCGGGAACCCTGCCGAAAGGGCTGACCCTGCAGACAGCCGACCTGGTGCGACAAGCATTGCAAGATCACCCGGACGGGCTATCCGCGACCGAGTGTGCGCAGGTCACCGAGCTGTCCAGGCCCAGCTCCCGGCGCTATCTCGAGCACTTCGCGGCAACCGGCAATGCCGAGGTCCGGCTGCGCTACGGCGGAACCGGCCGCCCCGAACGGCAATACCACTGGCGGCAATAGCACGTTCGCACTGTCCCCGCCTCTTACAAGATCACCTCAAGGTGAACGCATTTCCGCGCGCGATTTCCACAACGCGATGCGAAGGTGATCTTGAGGGGCTTCGCATAGGCACCGCGTTCAGGAAGGGGACGAGGTGGAGTCGGGTGGACTCGTTACTGCGCGCATTCGGCGAGCTGATCCCCGCGACGATTATCGCCCTGCCATTCGCGATACTGGCCTGGCTGGTGCTGACCGAGCGGCGCAGCGGGAGGAGACCACTGCGGACCGCGCGCCGCACCGCCGCGCTGGACGTCGCCATCGGCACCAACGTGATCATCGTGTGCTTCCTGGTGACCGTCCCGGTTCCCGGCCGCCCACCCACCGACCTGCACCTGCGGCTCGGCACCGACCTGGTGGCGGCGCTCACCCCCGCCGGCTCGCCCTGGCAGGTGGTGGGCAACCTGGTACTGCTGGCCCCGCTCGGCGCGCTGATCCCGCTGCGGGTGCGCGCGTCCCGGTCGCTGATCAAGCTGGCGCTCGCCGCGCTGGTCGTGTCCACGATCGTGGAGGTGGGGCAGTACCTGCTGCACACCGGCCGGGTGACCTCCACCGACGACATCGTGCTGAACACGCTCGGCGCGGTCGCCGGCGCCCGGCTGGCCCGGCGCTGGTGGGCACCCCGGTATCCGGGCGTCGACGCGATCCCCGCACCGCGCACCTCCTCCCCGCCCGTCCGGTCGTTACCCCGCCACCCCTCCCGCTAGCTGACGCGCCACCACGCTCCTGGCGACAAGCGCGGGAAACCGGGTCACTCGCGGCGGGCGGGTATCGTGCCCGCTGTGCTGAGGGGTGTGCTGGTGCGGCGCGGGGTCGCCGCCGCGGGGGACCAGGAGCGGGACCGGCATGTCGTGTTGATCCGGGTGGCGCTGGCGGTACTGGCCGCGTCGCTACTGGCGCACATCCTCATCGTGCCCGGCTTCGTGGACCTGCACGTCTACCGCTCCGGTGGCCACGCCTGGCTGAACGGGATCGGGTTGTACTCCGACCGGTTCCCCGCGCTGGTACCGAACATGCCGCTCGCGTTCACCTACCCGCCGTTCGCCGCGATCCTGTTCGGACCGGTCTCGCTGCTGCCATGGCATGTGGCGAAGGTGCTGCTGACCCTGGCCAGCGCGCTCGGCCTGGTCACCGCCACCCTCACCGTGGCGGGCAGGCTGTACGGTCGGCGCAGCATCGCGGTGGTGCTCGGGCTGGGGGTCGCCGCCTGCTGGGCGCTGTTCGAACCCGCCCGCTCCACCATCGGGTTCGGGCAGATCAACATGATCCTGATGGGCCTCGTCTGCGCGGACTGCCTGCTGCCCAGGGTGCGCTGGCCCCGCGGCATGCTGATCGGGCTGGCCACCGCGATCAAGCTGACCCCCGCGGTGTTCGTGCTGTTCTTCCTGGTCCGGCGGCAGTACCGGCCCGCGGCCGTGGCGTTCGGTTCCTTCCTGGCGTTCAGCCTGGTCGGGTTGGCGCTCGCCCCCTCGGACACGAGGACGTACTGGTTCGACGCGCTGCTCGACCCGGACCGGATCGGCGGCCTGGCGTACGCGTTCAACCAGTGCTTCCAGGCGGTGCTGTACCGACTGATGGAGGAGGGTGCGGCCCGGTCCCTGGTCTGGGTCGCACTGGGACTGGCGAGCCTGGCGCTGGCCTGGATCGGCGCCCGCAAGGCACGGGCCGCGGGCCAGGACGTGACCGCGCTGCTGCTCGTCGCGGTGTGGGGCATGCTCGCTTCGCCGGTCAGCTGGTCGCATCACTGGGTGTGGATCCTGCCCGGCACCGTGCTGCTGCTGCACTACACCCGGCACGGCGGCCCGCTGCGGATCGGCCTCGCGGTGTTCCTGGTCGCGGTGTTCGCGATCGGCGCGCACTCCTACCTGCCGCAGACCGGTGACGTCGAGCTGCGGTGGTCCTGGTGGCAGCACCTGTTCGGTTCCGGCTACGTGCTGGTCGGCGTGGCGATGCTGATCGTGTTCGCGCTGCGGCCGGGCGAGCGTGCCCCGCTCACCGGCACAGCCGGTCGAGCTCGAGAGTGACCGGCACCGGAACGTCCAGCACAAGGGTGCCGGAACCTTCGGCCTCCGGCCGGTAGCCCGTGTCCGCCAGCCGGTAGGCGGTCAGCCGCGGGCCACCGGCAAGCTCCACGGTCCAGTATCCCCTGATCCCGGCAGCGGCGTACTCGGCGATCCGGGCCCGCCGACCGCCCGGATCAGCACCGGCAGGCAGCAGCTCGACCGCGAGGGCGACGTCGAAGGCCGGATACCGGACCGGGTTCCGGCGGGCCACCGCGCGGGGCACGACCACCAGGTCCGGCACCCGCACGGTCGCCGGGTGCGGCCTGGTGACGACCTCGACCTCGAGCAGCACGCAGAGCTGGCGGGGGAGCTGGGCGCGTAGCTGGTGGCCCAGTTCGAAGGTGGCGGCGCGGTGGCACGCGGGCGTCTTGCGGTTGGCTCGCGGCACGCCGCCCACCGGCTCGCAGTGCCGGGCCCCGTCCGCCGGTGACCGTGGCCAGTGCTCAAGTGGCCCGTGTTCCCCGGTCAGCACGCTCATCCCGGCCTCCTCCTCGCCCCGGTGCGGCCAGTCTGGCATAACTCCCAGCAGATGTACGCCGGGTTATCGGTCATCGAACCGGCCGCCACGCCCGCGCTTGAGCTCGCCACGCCGCTTCTTCGCGGCCAGCCTGCGCTCCTTCGCGCCCCGGCTCGGCCGGGAACGCTTCCGGCCTGGCGGCGGTGGGGCCGCGGCCTCCCGCAGCACGGCGGCCAGCCGCTCCCTCGCCGCCTCCCTGTTCGCCAACTGCGCCCGGTGCTCGCTCGCCGCGATGGTCAGCACCCCGCCGGACAGCCTGCCGGCGAGCCGGTCCAGCAGCCGGGTGCGCAGGTCCTCGGGAAGGGACGGCGACCCGGCCACGTCGAAGGACAGCTCGACCCGGGAGTCAGTGGTGTTCACACCCTGCCCGCCCGGCCCGGACGAGCGGGAGAAGCGCTCGGCGAGCTCCCCGCCCGGGATCACCAGCCGGGGACCGACCACCAGGTCCGCCATGGTCGCTGCCTACTCGGTGTCTTTTCGTGAACGCGCGACACGATCGACCACTCGTCGGAAGCAGGTAGCTCTCATTCGCGAACACGCACTCAGAACCGGGGGTGGTCCCCGCGCAGCACGGCCCGCTCCCCGTCCGGGTCCTCGGCGGGCCGGACGTCGCCGAGCACCCAGGCAGGCACATGCCGCGCGGTGAGCACGGCCAGCGAACGGTCGACGTCCTCCGGGGCCACCACGGCGACCATGCCGACGCCCATGTTGAAGGTGCGCTCCATCTCCGGCCGCTTCACCCTGCCCAGCTGGGCGATCAGCGCGAATACCGGCGCGGGGGTCCAGGTGCCCCGTTCCAGTTCGGCGACCAGGCCGCGGGGCATCACCCTGGCCAGGTTCGCCTCCAGCCCACCGCCGGTGACATGGGCGAAGGTACGTACCTCGGCCTCGGCGGCCAGTGCGAGACAGTCCCTGGCGTACACCCTGGTCGGCTCGAGCAGCTCCTCGCCGAGGGGGCGGCCGAACTCCTCCACGTGCCCGCCGAGCGGCATCCTGGCGACGTCCAGCAGCACGTGCCGGGCCAGCGAGTAGCCGTTGGAGTGCAGCCCGGTGGAGCCGAGCGCGATCACCACGTCCCCCGGGCGCACCCGATCAGGGCCGAGCATCCCTTCCGCCTCGACCACGCCGACCCCGGTGGCCGAGATGTCGTAGTCGTGCTCGCCCATCATCCCGGGGTGCTCGGCGGTCTCCCCGCCGAGCAACGCGCAGCCCGCCTGCACGCAGCCCTCGGCGATCCCGGACACCAGCGACTCGATCCTGCTCGGCACCACCTTGCCGACCGCGATGTAGTCCTGCAGGAACAACGGCTCGGCTCCGGTCACCACCAGGTCGTCGACCACCATCGCGACCAGGTCGATGCCGATCGTGTCGTGCTTGTCCAGGGCCTGCGCGACCGCGATCTTGGTGCCGACGCCATCGGTCGAGGAGGCGAGTACCGGCTCTTTCCAGCGATCCAGCTTGAGGGAGAACAGTCCGGCGAACCCACCGACACCCCCCATCACCTCGGGGCGACTCGCACGCTTGGCATGCGGCTTCAGCAGCTCGACGGCCTCGTCCCCGGCGTCGATATCGACCCCGGCGGCGGCATAGGTGGCGCTCGTGGACTCGCTCACGAAGCGGACTCCATCCTGAGTTTTCTTGTGGCGGTCAGGGACGCCGGACAGCGTCCTCGGCACCGTACCCGGCCGGGGCGACCGGCAGGAGGTGCCCGTTCTGGCCTTCGGAACCACCGAGGCCTTCCAGCACATGCTTGCCGATCAGCGCGTCCTCCGGCAACGGAATGGGGTACTCGCCATCGAAGCAGGCCGCGCACAGCCTGGACCGTGGCTGCTCCGAAGCGGCGACCAGGCCGTCAAGCGACACGTAGCCCAGCGAGTCCGCGCCGATCGAACGGCGGACACCGTCCACATCCGCCCCGTTGGCCACCAGCTCGGCGCGGGAGGCGAAGTCGATGCCGTAGAAACAGGGCCAGCGCACCGGTGGCGAGGCGATCCGCACATGCACCTCGAGCGCACCGGACTCGCGCAGCATGCGCACCAACGCACGCTGGGTGTTGCCGCGCACGATGGAGTCGTCCACGACCACCAGCCGCTTGCCGCGGATGACGTCCCGCAGCGGGTTCAGCTTCAACCGGATGCCGAGCTGGCGAATGGTCTGCGAGGGCTGGATGAAGGTGCGGCCGACGTAGCCGTTCTTCACCAGGCCGGAGCCGTACGGGATGCCGGATGCCTGGGCGTAGCCGATGGCCGCGGGGGTGCCGGACTCCGGGACCGGGATCACCAGGTCGGCTTCCACCGGGTTCTCCTCGGCCAGCCGCTTGCCGATGTCCACCCTGGTGGCGTGCACGCTGCGCCCGGCGATGGTGGTGTCCGGCCGGGCGAGGTAGACGTACTCGAAGACACAACCCTTCGGCTCGGGGTTGGCGAACCGGGAGGAGCGCAGCCCCTCCGCGTCGATCGCGATCAGCTCGCCGGGTTCCACCTCCCGGACGAAGGAAGCGCCGACGATGTCCAGGGCCGCGGTCTCGCTGGCCACCACCCAGCCGCGCTCCAGCCTGCCGAGCACCAGCGGCCGCACCCCGTGCGGATCGCGGGCCGCGTACAGCGTGGTCTCGTCGGCGAAGGTGAGGCAGAACGCGCCGCGGATCGTCGGCAGCAGCTCCTGCGCGGCCGCCTCGAAGCCCTTGTCCACGGCCGCCGCGGCGAGCAGCCCGCAGATCAGGTCGGAGTCGGTGGTCGCGCCGTTCCTGCCGAGTACGCCGAGCTCCCGCGCGCGGGTGTGCAGCTCCGCGGTGTTCACCAGGTTCCCGTTGTGGCCGAGGGAAAGGCCGGTGCCGGCCGCGGTGGTGCGGAAGTTCGGCTGCGCGTTCTCCCAGGTACCGCCCCCGGTGGTGGAGTAGCGGCAGTGCCCCACCGCGACATACCCCTGCAACGAGGACAGCACCTGCTCGTCGAAGACCTGGCTGACCAGGCCCAGATCCTTGAACACCACGATCTGACTGCCGTCGGAGACCGAGATCCCCGCGGCCTCCTGCCCACGGTGCTGCAACGCGTACAACCCGTAGTAGGTCAGTTTCGCGACTTCTTCACCGGGCGCCCAGACCCCGAAGACCCCGCATTCCTCACGCGGTTCGGGTTCGGGCTGATCGGCAACCACACCAGCTTGCTCGAGTTCCACCGAGAAGCTCCCTGATGACGAGAACGGGCCATGTCCAGTGTAAGCGCTGGACATGGCCCGTCTCGGTGAGATGTGGCTCAGCCCCCCTCAAGCTGAAGCCACCAGCCACTTCGTCCGGCCGGCCTGGCCGGCAACCCAGCAGCCCTTGGTGGCCGCCGCGGTCGCCGAAGTGGCCCACTGCGGTCTTGGTGCGGCGTGGTCCTCGTCCGCCAGCGCGAGCAGCTCGCCCACCACGTCCCCGACCGCGCCGGAGGAACGCCAGAGCACGGTCACCGGTTCGAGAACGTTCTCCTCGTCCCCCGGCACCCTGGCCGCGGTCACCTCGTCCTCCGCGTCCAGCCGAACCACGTCGACGACGGTGTGGTGCGCGCGGACCCCCACCACCGCGACGATCTCCCCATCGGCATCGCGGGGATGCACGAACCGGTACCCGCTGTTGATCAACCTGCGCAATGCGGCCTCGGTGTCGGCCGGAGCCGACACCGAGGACACCGTGCTAGAGGACGTCATCGAACTCGCCGTCTTTCGCGCCCGCGAGGAACGCGGCAATCTCCTCTCGGGTGTAGACGAGCGCGGGACCACTCGGGAAGCGCGAGTTACGCACCGCGATCTCGCCGCTCTTCAGGGTGGCAACCTCGACGCAGTTGCCGACGGCACCGCTGTACTTGCTCTTTCGCCAGGTCACATCGGACAGAAGGTCTGCCGAAACACCGTTGCGGATCTGCTCCATGATCCCCACCTTCCCGACTTGGTCCCACTTCGAGGATGCATC
This sequence comes from Amycolatopsis cihanbeyliensis, assembly GCF_006715045.1. GTDB lineage: Bacteria > Actinomycetota > Actinomycetes > Mycobacteriales > Pseudonocardiaceae > Amycolatopsis > Amycolatopsis cihanbeyliensis. The sequence goes on from NZ_VFML01000001.1 coordinate 3,678,259, forward strand.
TGCATGTGCATTCGGTTGTGCACCGAACGTAGCACGTGCCAGTGCTCGTGTGAATGCACGTGCAGAGACGATCCGACCAACTTCACTTGTGTAGGTGAAGTACGAAAACTTCAGTCGGGCTTAAGATTGCGTGTTTACGCAGGTATCAGCACCGGCGACCGAGCAGGGCCGATCAGAGTTCGGCCCTGCGCTTGCGCAGCATCTGCCGGGACTCCTCGGGGGTCTCGGCATCCACCGCGAGCCGGTCCAGCGCTCGGCTGTACACCTCGATCTCCTCCGGCTTCTCCAGGTACAGGGCGCCGCAAAGGTGCTCGATGTAGGCGATGTTCGGCAGCTCGGGCTCGGCGAACCGCAGCAGCGAGAAGGAGGTCTCCGCGGCGCGGCCGCTGTACCTGAACGGCACGACCTGTACCGAGATGTTCGGCAGGCTGGTGAGCTCCAGCAGGGTGTCGATCTGCGCGCGGAGTATCTCCTCGCCGCCGATCGGACGGTGCAACACGGACTCGTCGATGATCGCCCACAGCCGCGGCGCGTTCGGCCGCACCAGCAGCTTCTGCCGCCGCATCCGGATGGCGACCCGGCGCTCGACATCGTCGTTCACCAGTTCCGGCTTGCCGTGGCTGGAGACCGAGCGGGCGTAGTCCTCGGTCTGCATGAGGCCGGGCACGAACTGCTGCTCGTAGGTCTGAATCCGGGAGGCCGCCTCCTCCAACCCGACGTAGTTGTCCAGCCACCTCGGCATCAGGTCGTTGTAGCTCTGCCACCAGCCGGGCTCGTTCGACATCCGGACGAGCTTCAGGTACTCCTCGCGCAGTTCCTCGTCGGTGACCCCGTACATGGTCAGCAGGTCGGTGACGTCCCGCTCCTTGAAGCCGACCCGACCCAGCTCCATCCGGCTGATCTTCGACTCCGAGGCACGGATCTCGTACCCGGCCTGTGCCCGGCTCAGCCCCGCCGTCTCCCGGCTCTTGCGCAGCTGGGATCCCAGGATCATGCGGCACGCGGTGGGCCCGGTGTTCTGATCGATGTCACCGGCGACCATCGTCCGGCCCTCTCCTTCTCGGCAGTGTCCTCGCTGTCCATCGCTGTTCTCGCTGTCCATCGCTGTCGGCCCTCTTCATGGCGACCTACCTGCGAAACGATACTGCACGAGGCACGGTAACGTTCCGACCAACTACGCACCGTCCATGTGCGCCACTCTTGTGGACGACCTGCGTTTACCCAGCGGGCTCAAACACTTACCCTTGGTGCGATCCAGCAATTGTTCGTTACGTCACAGTGAGGCCTTCAATGCCTGCCACTCCTCCCGTCACCGAGTACTCCGATCCGCGGCCGCCGGTCGGCGTGGACCCGAACAGGGCCAGCATCGCCCGGGTCTACGACGCGTTCCTGAACGGCAAGGACAACTACGAGATCGACCGGGAAGTACTCAGGGGGGTGCAGAAGGCCGCACCGGAAGCGCAGGATCTCGCCACCGAGAACCGTGCGTTCCTGATCAGGGCCTGCCGCTTCCTCGCCCAGCAGACCGGGGTCAACCAGTTCCTGGACTGCGGCTCCGGGCTGCCCACGGCGGAGAACGTGCACCAGGTGGTGCAGCGGATCAACCCGGAGGCGCGGATCATCTACACCGACAACGACCCGGTGGTCCTGGCGCACGGCAGGGCCCTGCTGGAGGAGAACGAGCTCACCCACTTCTCGCCCGCGGACATCTTCGACCCGCGCGCCGTGCTGGAGGACGAGGTGGTGCGCGAGCACATCAACTTCGACGAGCCGCTGGTGCTGCTGCAGCTCGGCACCATGCACCACTACACCGGTGACGCGGACCCCGCGGAGATCATGCGCGAGTACATCGACGCGCTGCCCTCCGGCTCGTACCTCGCGCTGAGTCACTTCCTCGACCCGGAGAACGAGCACAGCCAACTCGCCCGCAAGATGGAGAACATCCTCCTGCACAGCCCGATGGGCAGCGGCACCTTCCGGACGAAGTCCGAGATCGAGGGCCTGTTCGGCGGCCTCCAGATGATCGAGCCAGGGGTGACGCTGTGCGCCGACTGGTGGCCGGACGGCCCGCAGCTGAAGCCGCTGAACCAGGTGCAGTACTGCATCGCGGGCGGGATCGGCTACAAACCCTGAGTGCCTGTTCCTGAACAGGCACTGAGTCTCACGTCGTCTCACGTCCGAACGATCGGCAACCAGTGGGCGAGGTCGGCCCGGGTTCCCGAGGCGGTGACCCGGCCGGCTTCGACCGCGTCCGTCCACGCCAACCTGCCGGTGGCGAGTTCGAGCCAGGTCCGCGGATCGGTCTCGACCACGTTGGCCGGGGTGCCCCTGGTGTGCCGCGGTCCCGGCACACACTGCACGGCCGCGAACGGTGGCACCCGCACCTCGACACTGCGCCCCGGTGCGTCGGCGGCGAGCGTGCGCAGGCTCAGCCGGACGGCCTCGGCCAGTTCGGCCCTGGCGGGTTCCGGGCCGTCTCCGGTCAACCAAGCCGAGATCCGTGCCACGGCGGCGCGTAACCGAGCGGGGTCGACCGAGCGCGAAGAGGGCATGGGGAAACACTAGGATGAACCCGAGACGAGACGCAGGCGACACAACAGACCGAGGGACCGAGATGGCGCAGCGGGACGAGGCCGAGGGGCCCGAGGGAACGAGCACCCGCGAAGGGACCGGCAGAGCCACCGACCGGACGGAACCGACCTCCCTGCCCGCGGCCAAGCGAAAGCCGGAGATCACCAGGGAGATGCGGGCCAACGCGCGCGCGAACCCGAACAGTTGGCTGTACGTCATCGACGAGGCGTTCGACCCGAACGGCCGCGTCCCGTCCTGGGCCGTCGTCGGTGCCTACCCGGTCAACGCGGCCGGCGACATCGTGGAGGACTTCCACCCCAACGACCGGTACCGGCCGTCCCCGAAGGCGCTCGGGTTCCCGGAACCACGCAACGACCTGGAACGGCTGCTGCAACTGGTGCGCACCAAGCACCGCCCCGCCGAGGACCTGCCGCGGGTCATCCTGGGCTCCACGTTGTTCGTGTACGCGATGTCACCGGTACAGCGCACGGTGATCGGCTTCCACGACCAGGACGGCCGGGTGCTGGTGCCCGCCTACACCGCCAAGTCATTGGTGCCCGAGGAGTGGCCGCATGCCCGAGCCGTGCTCGGCAGGGACATGGTCGACCTGCTCGCCGGGCACCCCGTGGTGATCAACCCGCATGACGTGGTGACCGCCGTGGTACCGGCCGAGCATCTGATGAAGGCGCTCGCCGAAGAGGACTGATCCCCGCCGACCTTCGGCCCCACCCTGCCGGGTGACACCCGGCTCGCGGAACTCCTCCGTTGGCGGCATCGTGACGCGCGGAGGGACCTGGCGGGCCTGTTCCGGACCGCCGGCATCGCGAGCTGGACGGGAGTCACTGTGCACCGGCGAGACATCATATGTTTGGCCGCCGCGGTCGCGGCCACCCTGACCTGCGCGGCTCCCGCCGCGGCCGCCGAGTACCCGGACTACGACGGAGCCCTACAGCGGCATGCCGGCTCGCAGATCGCGCTGCATGAGGGGGTACACGGGGCGCCACCGGCCGCGGCACGGTACGCCCCCGCAGGCCGGACCCTCGGGCACGACGTCAGCGGCTGGCAGGGCGAGGTCGACTGGCCGAGCGCGACCGGCAAGGGTGCCCGGTTCGTCTACGTGAAGGCGACCGAGGGCACCGGCTTCGTCAGCCCCCGGTTCGCGCAGCAGTACGACGGCTCCTACCACACCGGCATGATCCGCGGCGCCTACCATTTCGCGCGACCGGACATCTCCGGCGGCGCCGAGCAGGCCGACTACTTCGTCGACCACGGCGGCGGCTGGTCGGCGGACGGCCGGACGCTGCCGGGCGCGCTGGATGTGGAGTACAACCCCTACGGCGACACCTGCTACGACCTGGACCCGGCCGGGATGGTCGAGTGGATCGGGGACTTCTCCACCAGGTACGCCGAGCGCACCGGCCGCGAGCCGACCATCTACACCAGCACGAGCTGGTGGCGTACCTGCACCGGGAACAGCCCCGCGTTCGGCGGGTCCCACCCGCTCTGGCTGGCGCGCTACGCACCCGAGATCGGGCCACTGCCCGCCGGGTGGCCGACCCAGACGATCTGGCAGTTCGCCGACACCGGCCCGCTGCCGGGGGACCAGAACTACTTCAACGGTGCCGAGGACCGGCTGGCCGCCCTCGCGCGCGGCTAGCGACGACCGTAAATCACTCACTCGTGGGCATTAGTTCACGAAATTTCGTGACAAAGGACACATGCGTGAGTGACAATCAATGCTCGGGCGACTACCTGCCGTGAGCCGCCCGTCGCGAGGGCAAGCTAGACACACCGAAGGGACTTCTCCCGATGTCCACACGAAGAATCCGGCGGAGGGCCTTCAGCGCCGTCACCGCCGCGTCCGCCTGCGTGCTCCTGCTCGGCACCCTGGCCCCCACCGCATCGGCCGGGGAAACCGGAGGCCTCTCGATCGACGAGTACGTCCGCATGTACGACCACCCACTCGGTTCCCAGATCGCCAAGGTGGAAGGTGACCAGTCCACCCCGGCCACCAGACAGGAGGCGTTGCGCGTTCGGGATATCGGTCCGGACGGCCGGCGCGTGCTGGCCAGCGTTCCCGGTATCGACGTGAGCGGATGGCAGAAGAACGTGGACTGGCAGTACTGGTGGAACCAGGGCAAGCGGTTCGCGTACGTGAAGGCGACCGAGGGCACCGGCTACAAGAGCCCGTACTTCGCCCAGCAGTACAACGGTTCCTACAACATCGGCATGATCCGTGGTGCCTACCACTTCGCGTTGCCGGACCGCTCGAGCGGCGCGGCTCAGGCGAACTACTTCGTGGACAACGGCGGCGGCTGGTCTGGCGACGGCAAGACCCTCCCCGGCGCGCTGGACATGGAGTACAACCCCTACGGCTCGACCTGCTACGGCAAGAGCAAGGCCGGGATGGCGGCGTGGATCAGGGACTTCCACGACACCTATGCCAACCGGACCGGCCGCTGGCCGGTGATCTACACCTCGAAGAGCTGGTGGGATCAGTGCGTGGCCACCGGGCACGGGTTCGGCCAGACGGTGCCGCTCTGGGTGGCGCGGTACAGCTCCACGGTCGGGGCGCTGCCGAACGGCTGGGGCTTCTACACCTTCTGGCAGTACACCTCCAGCCCGATCGACCAGAACACCTTCAACGGCTCCTACGACCGGCTGAAGGTGCTGGCGACCGGATAGCCTCACCGTCCGAAGTCGACTGATCACGGCTCTCGCCCGGCATGTCTCCGGGCGAGAGCCCCTTCACAGGAACCGAACAACGGCAGGCAGAATGCCCAGCACGGGCGGTAAGCCGGAGGAACCAGAGCCTCGGCGCCCGCGTCGCACCACCGAGCGCACCAGCGCGGGCGCTGCAAGACTGGAAAGGCTTCGGCATGACATACCCACCTCAGCCTGGGCAGCCCTACGGCCAGCAACCAGACCCGTACGGCCAAGGCGGGTACCCACAGTCCGGCGGTTTTCCGCAGCAGGGCCAGTACGGCCAGCCCGACCCTTATGGACAGTACGGGCAGCAGCAGCCCTACGGCGGCTACGACCAGACCGCCATGTACGGCCAGTACCCCGGCTACCCGCAGCAGGGCCAGTACGGGCAGCCCGGTGGGTACGGGCAGCCCGGTGGGTACGGTCAGCCGCCGAAGAAGCCGAAGACCGCGCTGTGGATCAGCCTCACGGTGGTGGCGGTGCTGCTCATCGCGTTCGGGGTGACCGGATTCCTCGCGCCCGGCTTCCTGCTGTCCGATGACGAGAAGAGCGCGGACAGCACAACGGCGCAGGGCACCGCGGAGCAGATCGTGGCGGCGCTCAACGCCAAGGACGCGAACAGCCTGAACACGCTCAAGTGCGGGGACGCCGACGAGGACGTGACCCAGGCGATCCAGAACGTGAACAGGGTGGAGGGCGCCAGGCTCACCGGGGCGGTGCAGGAGAACGGCAAGACCGCCACCGCGCCGCTGGAGGTCACGCTGCAGGGCCAGCCCACCCCGCTCACCGGCGAGCTCGGTAAGGCCGGGGACAAGTGGTGCTGGAAGAACTGGAGCATGAAGCTGCCGGACATCCCCGGCGGGCCCGGCAACAGCGTTCCCAACGAACCGACCGGGCTGCCCAGCAGGCCGGACGAGCCGACCACCGAGTCGTCCGAGACGGACTCGCCCGGCAGCGGCACCGGGGACAGCGACGGCGGCAAGGTGATCAAGGAGTTCGTCGGCGAGCTGAACTCCGGAAACAAGTCCGCCGCCATGGGGATGCTGTGCGAGGAGGCCAAGAAGCAGGAGGAGAGCGACGTGGAGACCGCCACCTCCGGCCAGTCGCAGCTCGAGATCACCGAGGTCAGCGACGGGAAGTACTACGTGTCCGCCAAGCTCAAGGGCACGGTGGACGGGGAGTCGACCGACGGCCTGGTCGGCGCGGACAACTTCGACGAGGAGGGTTTCTGCATCAGCCTCGTCGGCGTCTACGTCGGCTGACCGCCTGCCTGGTGGGAGCGCCGCGCGGGCGGCACTCCCACCAGGCCGTCACTCGAACAGGGCAGGCAGCGTGCCTTCCCAGGCCGCACGCAGCTCGGCAAGGTCGAAGGTCGCCACGTCCTGGATCTCCAGCGCCCGCGACTCCGGGTCCACCACGCCGGTCTTGCGCCAGGGCAGGCCGCGGGCGGTGCACAGCTCGGTGAACCGCAGTTCCTCCGAGCGCGGCACCGCGACCAGCACCCGGCCGGCGGACTCGGCGAACAGTTGCACGAAGGGGTCGGCGTCGGGGTCCAGCACCACCCTGGCGCCGACCTGCCCGATCAGCACCGTCTCCACCAGGGTCTGGGCGAGCCCGCCGTCGGAGAGGTCGTGCGCGGCCGAGATCATCCCGTCCCGGGAGCCCGCGGACAGCACCTCCGCGAGTAGCCGCTCGCGGGCAAGGTCCACGGCGGGCGGCAACCCGCCGAGATGCCCGTGCACGATCCGCGCCCAGGCCGAACCGCCGAACTCGTCCCTGGTGTCGCCGAGCAGCAGCAGCGTCTCGCCGGCCTCGGCGCCGATCCCGGTCGGGATCCGCCTGCGCACATCGTCCAGCACGCCGAGCACCCCGACCACCGGCGTCGGCAGGATCGCGGTGTCCTGAGTCTGGTTGAAGAAGCTGACGTTCCCGCCGGTCACCGGAATCCCCAGCTCGGCGCAGCCGTCGGCGAGGCCGTGCACGGCCCGCTCGAACTGCCACATCACGCCGGGGTCGGTCGGAGCCCCGAAGTTCAGGCAGTTGGTGACCGCGATCGGGGTGGCCCCGCTGGTGGCCACGTTCCGATACGCCTCGGCCAGTGCGAGCTGGGTGCCGGCGTAGGGGTCCAGGTACACGAACCGGCTGTTGCAGTCGGTGGACACGGCCACCCCGCGACCGGTGCGTTCGTCGATCCGGATCACCCCGGCGTCGGCAGGCTGGGCGAGCACCGTGTTGCCGCGGACGTAGCGGTCGTACTGCTCGGTCACCCACTCCCGGGAGGCGAGGTCCGGCGAGGAGATCATCCGGAGCAGGGTGCTCCGGAGCTCATCCGGCTCGGCCGGCCGGGGCAGCGCGCCCGGGGTGTCGGCCTGCAGCGCGTCCTGCGCGGGCGGCCGCGAGTACGGGCGCTGGTACACCGGGCCCTGGTGCGCGACGGTGCGCGGCGGCACGTCCACCACGGTCTCGCCATGCCAGGTGATCACCAGGTGCTCGCCGTCGGTGACCTCACCGATCTCGGTCGCGGTCACGTCCCACTTGGCGCACACCTGCATGAAGGCATCCACGTCGGAAGGGCTGACCACCGCGCACATCCGTTCCTGCGACTCGCTGGACAGGATCTCCGCGGGGGTCATCCCCCTGGCCCGCAACGGAACCCGGTCCAGCTCGATGTGCATGCCGCCGTCTCCGGCCGCGGCGAGCTCGGAGGTGGCGCAGGACAGTCCGGCCCCACCGAGGTCCTGGATGCCGACCACGAGGCGCTGGGCGAACAGCTCGAGGCAGCACTCGATCAGGACCTTCTCGGTGAACGGGTCGCCGACCTGCACGCTGGGCAGCTTCTTGCGGCCCGCGGAGTCACTGCCGGACTCGTCCCCGGCGAAGGTGTCGCTGGCCAGCACGGACACCCCGCCGATGCCGTCCAGCCCGGTGCGCGCCCCGAACAGGACGATCTTGTTGCCGGTGCCGGAGGCATGCGCGAGATGCAGGTCCTCGACCCGCATCGCACCCACGCAGAGCGCGTTCACCAGCGGGTTGCCCGCGTAACTGGGGTCGAAAACGACCTCGCCGCCGATGTTCGGCAGGCCGAGGCAGTTGCCGTACCCGGCGATCCCGCCGACCACCCCTGGCAGCACCCGCCGGGTGTCCGGCGCGTCGGCGGGCCCGAAGCGCAGCGGGTCGGCGACCGCGAGCGGGCGGGCGCCCATCGCGAGGATGTCCCGCACGATCCCACCGACCCCGGTGGCCGCGCCCTGGTAGGGCTCCACATAGGACGGATGGTTGTGGCTCTCCACCTTGAAGGTGACCGCCCAGCCGTCGCCGACGTCGACCACCCCCGCGTTCTCGCCGATCCCGGCGAGCATCTTCTCCCGCATCTCCGCCGTGGTGGTCTCGCCGAAGTACCGCAGGTGTGTCTTGGAGGACTTGTACGAGCAGTGCTCGCTCCACATCACCGAGTACATGGCCAGCTCGGCGTCGGTGGGCCTGCGGCCGAGGATCTCCCGGATCCGGGCGTACTCGTCCTCGGCGAGGCCGAGTACGAGGTAGGGCTGCGCGGTGTCCGGGGTGCCCGCCGCGTGGCCGGTGGTGTCGATGACCTGGGTTTCCGTGTCGGGATGCGCCACGGGTCAAGAGTAGATGGTGCTGTCAGGGGGCCGGAAAATCGGTCGCCTACCGTGCCACGGCCCACCTACGCTCGGGACATGTCGCAACGAGACGCGCTCGCTCCTGATTGACTCCGCTCCGGTCGCGGCGCCCCGCTGACCCCGGTGCGATACCTGCTGTGGCTGCTGCGCCTGCGCCCCTGGCTGGCCCTCGGCGCGGCCCTGTTCGGTGCACTGTGGCTGGTGCCGGGCGCGCTGCTGCCACTGGTGGTCGGGCAGGCCATCGACACCGGCATCGCGGCCGGCGACGGCGGTGCGCTGCTCTGGCTGACCGCACTGGTCGTCGGGATCGGCCTGACCCAGGCGGCCTGCGGTGGCGCCCTGGAATTCCTCAGCCGAGGCATGTGGATGCATGGGGCCGGGACCACCCAGCGGATGGTGTCGGAGCACACCGCCCGGCTCGGGGCCTCGCTGCACCCGCAGGTGAACACCGGGGACGTGATGGGCGTCTCCTCCTCGGACGTGGACATCATCGGCGACGTCTACGAGGTGCTCGGCCGGCTGGTGGGCTCGGTGCTCGCGTTCCTCGTGGTCGGCGTCACACTGATGCTCAGGTCCCCGCTGCTGGGCACGGTCGCACTGGTCGGCGTGCCGCTCGCCGCGCTGGGTATGGCTCCGCTGCTGGCCCCGCTGCACCGGCGGCAGGAGACGCAACGCGAACGGCTCGCCGAGGTCAACGGGATCGGTTCGGATATCGTGTCCGGGCTGCGCATCCTGCGCGGGATCGGCGGCGAACGCCGGTTCCTGGACCGGTTCCGCACCGCGAGCCAGCGGGTACGCGGGGCCGGGGTGGAGGTGGCCCGTAGCGACTCCTGGCTCGCCGGTGCCGAGGTGCTGCTGCCCGGGCTGGTGACGGTGACCATCACCTGGCTGGGCGCCCGGCTCGCGGTGCAGGGCACGCTCAGCGTCGGCGAGCTGGTGGCCTTCTATGGTGCCTCGGCCTTCCTGGTGATCCCGGTCAGCCTGACCACCCAGGCCGCGCACACGATCACCGGCGGCGTCGTCTCGGCGCGGAAGGCCTGCGGCATCCTGCGCCTGCGGCCACTGCTACCCGAACCGGACTCGCCGGTGCCGCTGCCCGCGGGGCCGCTGGAACTGCACGATTCGGCCGCCGGGTTCACCGCGGTGGCAGGCAAGCTGACCGTGATCGACGCGCGGTCCGGGGCCGAGGCACTGGCACGGCGGCTGGCCAGGTTCGCCGAACCGGCGCCGCCCGGGCGGGTCCTGGTCTCCGGGGTGCCCGCCGACCGGGTGGTGGTGGCCGAGCTGCGGCGGCGGGTGGTGTACGCGCACAACCAGGACATCTGGTTCTCCGGCATCCTGCGCGAGCAGGTGTCCCCGGATCGGGGATCAACCGTGGACATCGAGACCGCGCTGACGGCCGCGGACGCCGAGGACATCGTGCGGGGCCTGCCGGCCGGGCTGGACGAGCGGATCGGCGAGCGTGGCAGGGAGATCTCCGGCGGGCAGCGCCAGCGGCTGAACCTGGCGAGGGCGCTGGCCGTGGACGCGGACGTGCTGGTGCTGGACGAGCCCACCTCGGCGGTGGACGCGCACACCGAGGCACGGATCACCGAACGGGTGGCCGCGCTGCGCCGCGGTCGCACGACCGTGGTGTTCAGCCAAAGTCCACTGTGGATGAATGTTGCCGACGAGGCGGTCCGGCTCGTACCGGAGGAGGAGCCATGCAGCTGAAGCTGCCGCTGGCGGGCAAGGCCGAGGCCCGTGCATGGGCCGGAACCACCGTGCGGGAGAACAAGGCCGGCTTCGCCGCGGTGATCGGGCTGTTCGCGCTGGCGACCGTCGCCGGGCTGGCCGGGCCACAGATCCTCGGCCTGCTGGTGGACGCGGTGTCCGGCGGGGGCGGCACGGCGCGGGTCGACCTGCTGGCCGCGGCCTTCGTGCTGTTGCTGCTGGTGCAGGCCGGGCTGAAGCGGCAGGCGAGGGTGCACGCCGGGGTACTCGGCGAGCGGGTGCTGGCGCGGACAAGGGAGTCGTTCGTGGCGCAGTCGTTGCGGCTGCCGCTGGGCACGGTGGAGGCCGCGGGCACCGGCGACCTGCTCAGCAGGGCGACCTCGGACATCGACCGGGTCGACCACGCCACCCGCAACGCCGCCCCGGAGATCCTGGTCGCCGCGGTCACCGTGCTGCTCACCGTCGGGGCCATGATCATCACCTCCCCGCTGCTGGCGCTCGGGCTGCTGGTCGCGGTGGCGGTGCTGGTGGTGCCCACCCGGTGGTACTGGAAACGCTCACCCGAGGTGATCGAGCGGATGCTGGCGAGCTGGGCGGACATCCGTTCCGAGCTGCACGAGACCGCGGAGGGTGCGCGCACGGCGGAGGCACTGGGGCTGGTGCACCGCCGGATCCGGCAGGGTGAACGATCGGTGGCGAGGGCGCTGCACCGGGAACGGCGGTTGCGGGCGCTCACCGTGCGGTGGCTTCCCTGGTTGGAGCTTTCGCACGCACTGCCGGTCGCGGCCATGCTGCTGCTGGGCGGCTGGGCCTACGCCGACGGGCTGGCCGGGCTGGGCACCATCACCACGATGGTGCTCTACGCGCAGGCCCTCTCCGCACCGCTGGACGAGGTGCTGTGGTGGGTGGACGACCTGTTGATCTCCGGCACGGCGCTGCGCCGGGCGCTCGGGGTGTACACCCCCGCCGAACCGGAGCGGGTGCCGCGCCGGCCGTGCGGGCAGGACATCGAGCTACGCGGGGTGCGCTTCGGCTACTCCGCGGCCAGCGAGGTGCTGCACGGGATCGACCTGCGGGTGCCGCGCGGTGAGCGGCTGGCCATCGTCGGACCCTCCGGCGCGGGCAAGTCCACCCTGGCCAGGCTGCTGGCCGGGATCGCGGCACCGAGCGCGGGCTCGGTGACGATCGGCGGGGTCGAGGTGTCCGGGATGCCGGAGGATCTGCTGCGCGGCGAGGTCTTGCTGCTCACCCAGGAGCAGCACGTGTTCGCCGGGACGCTGCGGGACAACCTGGCACTGCCGGCGAGCGCGACCGGCTGGACCGATGCCGAACTGCTCGAGGCGCTGGCCGCGGTCGGCGCGCGGGACTGGGCGGAGGGTCTCGCCGAGGGGCTGGACACCACGCTGGGCGCGGGGGCGCCGGCCGTACCGGCGGCGGTGGCCCAGCAGCTCGCGCTGGCCAGGGTGGTACTGGCCGATCCGCACACCCTGGTGCTGGACGAGGCGACGTCGTTGCTGGACACCGGGTCGGCGCGGGACTTGGAGCGCTCGCTGAACCGGGTGCTGGCCGGGCGCACGGTGATCGCCATCGCGCACCGGTTGCACACCGCGGCCACCGCGGACCGGGTGGCGGTGCTGGAACAGGGCCGGATCTCCGAACTGGGCAGTCACACCGAACTGCTCGCGGCGGAGGGCCCGTATGCCCGGCTGGTCCTGACGGCGGCCGCGGGCTGACCACGCCATGCCCGCCCCGCACACCTCCCCACCCCGGGAAAGCCCTGAACGTGGCGTTTGAGGCGTCAGATGTCCCAAAAGTGCCGTTCGTGACGCTGAGCGTCCGGAAAGCCACGTTCAGGGCACTCCCCGGCGGACGCGCTGTCAGGCGGTGACGGCGGCGTCCAGTACGGAGTAGAGCAGGCCGAGCCCGTCGTCGGAGGGACCGGTGAGCGCGTCGATGGCGTGCTCGGGGTGCGGCATCAGGCCGACCACCCGGCCGTTCGCGCTGGTGATCCCGGCGATGTCGGCGCGCGACCCGTTCGGGTTGCCATCGACGTAGCGGAACACCACCCGGCCCTCACCCTCCAGCCGGTCCAGCGTCGGCTCGTCGGCGACGTAGCAACCGTCGATGTTCTTCAGCGGGATCAGGATCTCCGCGCCGGCGTCGAACCGGGTGGTCCAGGCGGTGCCGTTGTTCTCCACCCGCAGCCACTGGTCCCGGCAGATGAAGTGCAGCCCCTCGTTGCGCACCAGCGCGCCGGGTAGCAGGCCGGCCTCGCAGAGCACCTGGAAGCCGTTGCAGATGCCCAGCACGGGCATGCCCCCACGCACGGCGTCCAGCACCGAGCCCATCACCGGGGCGAACCGGGCGATGGCACCGGCGCGCAGGTAGTCGCCGTAGGAGAAGCCGCCGGGCACGATCACCGCGTCCACGCCCTTCAACTCGGCGTCGGCGTGCCACAGCTCGACCGGCTCGGCCCCGGCGTAGCGGACCGCACGCACGGCGTCCACGTCGTCCAGGGTGCCGGGGAAGGTGATGACGCCGATCCTCACGAGTCCACCCTGCGCACGGTCCAGTCCTCGATCACAGGGTTGGCCAGGAGACCCTCGGCGATCTTGGCCAGCTTCTCGTCGTCGACCGAGTCGTCGACCTCCAACTCGAAGTGCTTGCCCTGGCGAACCTCGGTGACCCCGGTGAAGCCGAGGCGGGGCAGGGCGCCGGCCACCGCTTGACCTTGCGGGTCCAGGATCTCCGGCTTGGGCATGACGTCGACGACGACTCGGGCCACGGCAGGCTGCTCCTCGTCCGTATTTTCGCAGGCGGTACGCCAGGAGCCTAGCTGTGCTGCTCGCCGGAAGGGTGCTCGGGGCCGAGGAGCCCCCGACGCCCCTCGGCCCCGCTGTAATGAAAGACGTAAGACCCGGGTGAAACGTTGCGTGCCGATACGCACCTCACTGAGTCGGACGGATCGCTTACCACTTACGGTCGTCCCGATTGCGGCAAATGGGGGATGTCGGGTCGTGAGACCCTTTTCCCGCGCGCCCCGCGTACGGCAGGATCCACTATTGTCACCCCGTCAACAATCGGAGGTACCGTGGCCACGCAGGAGAGCTGGGACTACGTCATCGTGGGCGCGGGCAGCGCGGGCTGCGTGCTGGCGAACCGGCTGACCGAGGATCCCTCGTCCCGGGTGCTGCTGCTGGAGGCCGGCGGCGAGGACACCGCCGACGAGGTGCGGATTCCGGCGGCCTTCGCCTCGCTGTTCAAGACCCGGTGGGACTGGAACTACGAGACGGTCGAGCAGAAGCATCTCGGCAAGAGCGCCTACTGGCCACGGGGCAAGCTGCTCGGCGGATCCTCCTCGATCAACGCGATGATCTACATCCGGGGTAACCGCGCCGACTACGACGAGTGGCGCGATTCCCACGGCGCCGAGGGCTGGGGCTGGGACGATGTGCTGCCGTACTTCGTCCGCGCCGAGGGCAACACCCGGCTCGGTGGGCCGCTGCACGGGTCCGCAGGCCCGCTGCGCGTGGAGGACCGGGTGTTCACCCACGAACTCTCCCGTGCCTGGGTGGACTCGGCGGTCTCCTGGGGGCTGAAGCGCACCGAGGACTTCAACGGCGAGTCGCAGGAGGGTGCCGGGCTGTACCAGGTCACCTGCCGCAAGGGGCAGCGCTGGTCCGCGGCGGACGCCTACCTGCGCCCCGCCATGGGGCGGCCGAACCTGACCGTGCGCACCCGCGCGCAGGCGACCAGGGTGGTGCTCGATGGCGGCCGGGCCACCGGAGTGTCCTACCTGGAGGGTGGAGTCGAGCGGACCGCGTACGCCGAATCCGAGGTGCTGCTCTGTGGCGGGGCGATCAACTCGCCGCAGTTGCTGCTGCTTTCCGGCGTCGGGCCGGCCGAGCACCTGCGCGAGCACGACATCGAGGTGGCCGTGCAGCTTCCGGGAGTCGGCCAGAACCTGCACGACCACCCCGCCGCGCCGATCATCTGGTCCACAAGGGACACCAGCGATGTGGTGGACTCCGCCACCCCGGCCGGCATGCTGCGCTGGCAGCTCACCAAGCGTGGCCCGCTGGCATCCAACATCGGCGAGGCGGGCGCGTTCCTGTCCACTGTGGGTGCTCAGGGCGCGCCGGACATGCAGTTCCACGTGGCACCGACGCTGTTCTACGACAACGGCCTGCGCGAGCCCACCGTGCCGGGGTTCACCTCGGCGGCCACGCTGGTGCGGGTACACAGCCGGGGCCGGCTCCGACTCCGCTCGGCGCACCCGCTGTGGCGTCCCGAGCTCGACCCCGCCTACTACGCCGACCCCACCGACCTGGACGCCGTGCTCAGCGGGTTGCGCACGTTGATCGAGATCGGCCGCGGCGGCCCGCTGGCCCGCCACCTGGACAAGCCCTTCCTGCCGAACCGGCTGGACCTGGACGAGGACGCACTCGCCGAGCACGTGCGGGCGAACACCCAGACCCTGTACCACCCGGTGGGCACCTGCGCGATGGGCACGGGGGAGCAGGCCGTGGTCGACCCCGCGCTGCGGGTACGCGGGGTGGACCGGCTGCGCGTGGTGGACGCCTCGGTGATGCCGGTGGTCCCGCGGGGCAACACCAACGCGCCCACCATCATGGTGGCCGAGAAGGCCGCCGACCTGATCCGGGCACAAACACCCTGAACGTGGCGTTCGAGACGCTGAGCGTCGCGAACGGCACTTTTGGGACGTTCAACGTCCTGAAAGCCACGTTCAGGCCATCTCTGCGGGGAGGGGTTCAGCGCTTGCCGTGCAGCACGGCGGTCAGCTTGGCCACCAGCGCGTCGGTCTTCTCGGTGCGGGCGAAGGTGGTGAGGGCCAGCAGTGCGGAGAACCGCTGCCGCGCGATCGCCTTCGGCCGGGCGAACTCGCGCAGCCCCTCCGGCCCGTGGATTCGGCCGAACCCGGAGTCGCCGACCCCGCCGAAGGGCAGCGAGGCGATCCCGGCGAAGGACAGCGGGGCGTTGATCGCCGTCTGCCCGGTGCGCAGCCGCCTGGCCAACTCCATCCCGCGCCGCTTGGCGAACACCGTGGAAGCCAGGCCGTAGCGGGAGTTGTTCGCCTTCTCCACCGCCTCGTCCATATCGGCGACCATGGCGATGGTGACGGTCGGGCCGAAGGTCTCCTCGCGCACCGCCTCGGAGTCCTCCGGCACGTCCACCAGCACGGTGGGCTGCACGCACCGGTCGCCCACCGCCTCCGGCCCTCCGGTAAGCGCGCGCCCGCCCCGGGCAAGGGCGTCGGCGATGTGCCCGCGGATCACGTCGAGCTGCGAACGCATGGTCATCGGGCCGTACTGCGCGCCCTCGTCGGAACCACCCCGGACCTGCCCGGAAAGCTCGACCACCTTGGCCACGAACTCGTCGTGCACCCGCTCGTGCACGTAGACCCGCTCCACCCCGACGCAGGTCTGCCCGGCGTTGGAGAACGCGCCCCAGACCGTGGCCTCGGCCGCCGCGTCCAGGTCGGCGTCGGCGTCCACCAGCAGGGGGTCCTTACCGCCGGCCTCGATGACCACCGGGGTGAGCGTCTCCGCGGCCGAAGCCATGATCTTCTTCCCGGTGGCCGTGGACCCGGTAAAGGCGATCTTGTCCACGCCCGCACCGGTGAGCGCGGCCCCGGTCGGCCCGAACCCGGTGACCAGTTGCAGCACCGGGTGCTCGGGGACCACCTCCTGGAAGGCGTCCACCAGCCACTTGCCCACACCGGGGCTGTACTCGCTCGGCTTGAACACCACCGCGTTGCCCGCGGCCAGCGCGTAGCTGATCGAGCCCATCGGGGTGTAGACCGGGTAGTTCCACGGACCGATCACGCCGACCACGCCCAGCGGTTGGTACTCCACCGTCGCGGCCTGGTTGGACAGCAGCAGGCCGGGCGAGCGGCGCTGCCTGCCCAGGACCTTGCCCGCGTGCTTGCCGGCCCAGGCGATGTGCTCGATGGCCAGCACCGCCTCCAACTGGGCGTCCCCACGCGGCTTGCCGGTCTCGGTGTGCACCACCTCGCACAGCTGCGCCAGCCTGCGCGCCAGCACACCCTTCCACCGGCGCAGCCGCTCGGCCCGGCCGGCGTAGCCGAGCGAGTCCCACCAGGCCGCCGCCTCCCTCGCCCTGGCGACGGCCTGCTCGACGTCGGCGGCGGTGTGCACCGGGTGGGTGCCGACCACCTCGTCGGTCGCCGGGTTGAGCGAGTCGAACGTCTCGGCCGCGGCGAGTTCGGAACGCGGAGCTTGCACGGTGGTCATGGCGCCTCCATTGCCGACATCGGCTCCATTGGCTCGGCTGCCTGGTAGCCTACGACCTTGCTGGCACTGTGCCAATAGATTCCCGGCACGATGCCCTGGTACCCGCCAGCATCGCACAGGTCAGGGCCGCGCTCACGGCGCCGAGCGGCGGCGGGCCGCGGCGTCCACTCCCGACGCGGTGAACTTGGCGACGCACTGGTGCGGCCGTAGGCTGGGCCACCCGCCAGCCTAGGAGACACTATGCGTATCGTCCATTTCGGACATTCGTGCGTGCTGCTCGAGACGCCCTCCGCGCGGATCCTGATCGACCCGGGAGCTTTCTCCTCCGGCTTCGAGGACGAGCGCGAGCTGGACGCGGTGCTCATCACGCACCAGCACTTCGACCACATCGACGCCGAGAAGCTACCCGGCCTGCTGTCCGCGAACCCCGGGGCGCGGCTGGTCACCGATCCGGGTTCCGCGGAGACGGTGGCCAAGCTCGGCCTCACCGCGCGCACCGTGCAGCCGGGCGACGCGCTGGACTTCGGCGGCACCGCGGTGCACGTCCTCGGCGGGCAGCACGCCACGATCCACGCCGATATCCCGGTGGTGCCGAACGTGGGCTACCTGGTCGGTCACGGCGCCTTCTACCACCCCGGTGACTCGTTCTTCGTGCCCGAGCAGCAGATCGACGTACTCGGCCTGCCCACCGCCGCGCCCTGGCTGAAGGCGGGCGAGGCCGTGGACTACCTGCGCGCGGTGCGCCCGCGAGTCGCCGTGCCGATCCACGAGGCGGTGCTGACCAACCCGGCCATGCACCACGGCCTGTTCACCAACCTGGCCCCGGACGGCACCGAGGTCAGGGTGCTACCGAAGCGGGAGACCGCGCGGCTGTGACCAGGGCGCCGGCATAGGTGGTTCCGGCGGCACCCGCATCTGTCGCGGCGTCCACGGCGTCCAGGAAAGCCCTTCGCCTGCCGGGACGTTCCAGGTCGCCCGCGTCCACCCCGAGCCGGACCAGCCCGCCCCGGCGGGCCGTGCGCGCCGCGCTGAGCACCAGCGCGAAGCACCGCACCGTCTCGGTGGGCTGCTTCTGACCGTGCTTTCGCCGCACCCGCCCGCGGGGCCGCACAGCGCTGCTCATCGTCGCCCCCGGCTCGTCGTCGGTGCCGGTCGCGCTGCCGAAGCCCTGCACCCGCGCCCTGTGCACCCTGTCCGTACCCAGGTCGCGTACGGCCGAGAGGTCGGCACACAGCGAGAAGCCCCGCTCCCGCAGCGCGTCCAGCGTGCCGCGGGAGACCAGCCAACGGGGCGGCGCGAAGCCGTCGGCCCGCAACCCCGCCCGCTCCAGCGCGGCGGTGGCCGCGATCAGCCGCAGCCGCGCCTCGTGCGCGGGCAGCGCGGCGAACTCGGCCCTGCGGCCGAAACGCACCGTATGGTGACTGGGGGTGATCCGGTGGTCGTAGCCGTGCAGCAGCACCTGGTCCCCCCGCGCGACACGGGTACGCATCCACTCGGTGGCCTCCGCCGCACCGTCCCCCGCGCACGGGGTGAACAGCATGGACAGCGGAACGCCACGGTCGTCCAGCTCGGCCGCGAGCTCGGCGCAGCGGTGGAGTGCCTTCGGCGTGATACCGGAGAGCGAGACCAGCAGGCGAGCATCCATACCACCCATGGCACCCGCCGCGGGTGACCATCCGTTTGCCCCGAGGTGACCGGGCGGAACCGGGTACGGGAAATGGTTACCCGAAGGTGGGCGGTCCGGCCGCGGTCTCCTCCAGCAAGGCGAGCCGGCCCCCGGCGTGGACCACGCCGGAACCGCGCGGCTGGTTCGTGAATCACTCAGATGCAGATCCCCGTCAGCCACCCAGAGCAACACGGCCGGAACTTTGCGTCACTGACGGTTGTTGCCGGCAGGGGATATGACCCTCCCGATGAATTGTCGATAATACCGGCGCATCCGTACTGTCGGACCGGTCGGCGACATATTTTTCATATTCGAGATCCGGATCCGGATATCCTCACCTGAAGTCAGGAAGTAATTTATGCGAAGACTCAAGACAGTGGCGTGTTGCGCGGTACTCGTCGGACTCGTCATCGCCGCCCCCTCCTCCTTCGCGAGCAACCCCGGCGCGCCGGAGCGAGGCGGGGCCTCGATCGCGCAGATCGACGGCCCGTACCTGTTCGTGCACCAGGTCACCGGCACCTACCTCATGACGGACAACTACAACGACAACGTGAACGAGACCATCCAGACCTGGAACCTCGACCCACCGCAGAGCACCCCCGGCCTGCGTGGACACAAGTGGCACCTCAGCGCGACCTCGCCGGGAACGTACCGCATAGAAAGCTTCGACAACCGCCGTTGCCTGACCGCCTCCACGGTCACCGCGAAAGACCATCCCCGCCTGCAGAACTGTGACGGCGATCCACACCAGAACTGGATAATTCAACGAGTATTCACCGATCGCGCCATCTACACGATCAGCCCGCAGAGCTATCCGGGATACGCGTTGGGCATTCGGGACAACCATCCGGTCAATGACTGGTACGTCGTTCCGACCCCGACCTGGGGCGGCGACCCGAGCTACTCACAGCATTGGCAGATCATTCTGAAGTCGGCGAGCTGACACCGACCGGACCGCGGCCGTGGTCGAGCGGTGTGAACCGTGCGCTCGCCACGGCCGTGGGTTCAGGAGCCGCTGCGCGCGGGCTCCTGCTCGGTCGGGCCGTCCTCGCCGGCCAACGCGTTGATCCGCTTCTCCTCGCGGGCGGAGCGGATCGCGGTGAACAGCCCGGCCGCCCACAGCCCGACGATGGCCACGTAGACGAGCACGATCGTCGCGGTGGACGCCCCGGCCGCGCCGAGCAGGGTACGCGCGTTGGTGAACACGATCAGCCCACCGGCGGCCGCGCCCAGCACCCGCGGCGGCATCCGGCGGACGACCCAGGCCGCCAGCGGCGCCGCGATCACCCCACCGATCATCAACCCGGCCACCACGGTGTAGTTGAGCTGGTGTTGCTGGGACAGCGCGAAGAAGAAACCGAGGCTGGCGGCGAGCGCCACGATGAACTCGGCGGTGTCCACCGAACCGACCACCTTGCGCGGTTCCAGCCTGCCGGAGGACAGCAGCGTGGTGGTGGCCACCGGCCCCCAGCCGCCGCCACCGCTGGCGTCGATGAACCCGGCGATCAGGCCGAGCGGGCCGAGAAACCGACCGCTGGGCCGCTTGCTGGTGATCAGCTTGCCCAGCTTGAGGAAGGCGAAGCGGATGAGCACGTAGAGGCCGAGCACCATGAGCACGGTGGTGATCCACACCGCGGCGGAGTCCGCGGCCAGCGAGGTGAGCACGTACGCACCGAGCACCGCACCCACCCCGCCGGGCAGCGCGAGGATGCACACGGTCCGCCAGTCGATATTGCGGAACCGCCAGTGCGAGAGGCCGGAGGCCAGCGAGGTCCCGACCTCGGCGAGGTGCACAGCGGCCGAGGACACCGCCGGGGCGGTGCCGACGGCGACCAGCGTGGTGGTGGCGGTCACCCCGAACGCCATCCCGAGTGAGCCGTCGACGAGTTGAGCGAGGAACCCTGCCAGTCCGAACAGAAGGAGCGTTTGCATCGAGACCTCGATCGGGCGGGCCGCGCCGGTGGCCGGTCGCGGCGGGGACGGGTCGAGTCAGGCCGGATGACAACCGCTGGGAAAGCGCAAGACTACATCAGCGGTTCGGGCCGGAGGCCCTTCAGGAAAGGCGGCACAGCGCGGAGTTGACGCGCAGCAGGTCGACGTGCCTGCGCTGAACCAGCGCCACCCCGCCGAAACCTGCCTGCCCGCACACGCACTCGATCGTGGCAGAGGCCCGGGAAATGGGCCAGCGGTTCCCAGATACTGAGCCGGCGAGTGACGCGGCTCACGCGGTGGTGTGCGCCCACTCCTGGACAACCGCCTCATCGCCGACGGTGACTCGCCCGGTACGCAGCACGGCCATCTTGATGCCGAAGGTGACCCCACCCTCGGGCGCGCGCCGGTACCGGGCCAGGGTGCGGATCGGCTCCGGCCCGAGCCGTGTCCCGGTGTCCTGGTCGACCGTCGGCACCGCGCAGCGCACGCACATCTTGGTATAGCCGAACTCCAGCTCCCCCACGGTCAGCCGGCGTACCCTGTCCTCGGTGTGCGGCTCGGTCCAGCCACCCAGCACGATGTTCGGCCGGAACCGGTTCATCGGAACCGGCTCACCGCCCTGCTCGGCGATCCGCTCGTTCAGTCCATCCAAAGAGGACGGAGTGGTGACCAGGATCGCGCTGCTGTCGGCGAACCCGGCCGTTCCGGGAACGATGCCGTCGGTCGCCCGCTGGTGGTCCGGTGGTACCCGCAGCAGCCTGCTCGGGCCGCCCAGCACGGTGCTCAGCCAGTCCGCGGCCACGGCGCCCTGATCGATGCCCTTGCCCTCCCAGGCGAATACCGCCGCCACGCTGCGTGGTCCTTCGAACACGACGTCCAGACGCAGGTCCTCGACCCCGGGTGCGGACAGGGTCAGCCGGTCCTGTTCCAGTACGGGCCGGACGGTCGCCAGCGCGGGAAAGCGGCGCTGGGTGCGGCACATGCCGTGCTCGTCGACCACCATGAACGCCCGGTCCCGCGCGAGCCCGGTCGCGGTCACCTCCGCGGTGCGCACCGAGGTCCCGGCACAGCCCTTGACCGGGTAGTACGCAAGCTGGTCGACGCGAAGCACGCCGTCCACCCTAGCGGGTCTGGATGGTCTCGATCACCCGGTTGCGCGGCGCCGGCCGCTGAGTTCGGCAAACTCGCCTACGCGAACGGCAAACTCGGTTACGCGAGGGGCCAACTCGGTTACGCGAGGGGCCAACACGGTTACGTGGGGGGCAAACACGGTTGCGGCCGGGCTATGGCGTGGTCGCTCGCCGGGGTTCGAGCTCGCAGGCCCAGGTCCATCGGGTCAGCCAGCCCACGCCGGTCAACCCGCCGGCGACCAGCACGGTGATCGCGAGGAAGGCGCTCGAGTAGCCCCCGGGACCACCGGCGGCGATCGCGCCCATGACGGGCGGCAGGACGAACCCGCCGACCGCGCCGAGGCCGCTCACCCAGCCGGCGGCGCCGCCGATGGCGTGCGGGACGTAGCACGGCAGCAGCTTGAACACGACGGCGTTCTGCAGGCCCATCCCGATGGCGATGCCGATGGTCGCGAGGAAGGCGATCCAGAACCGGCCGGTAAGGGCGACAGCCAGGCTGGCTCCCCCGATGAGCAGGAAGTTGCCGAGCAACGCGTACCGAATCGAGATCCGGTCGGACAGCAGCCCGCCCGGTACCCGGACGAGCGCCGCGACCAGGGCGAACGCGAAGGTCAGCAGGCCCCCTTGACCGAGCGAGGTGTGGTAAGCACCGTTCCAGTATGTCGGCAACCATGCGGTCAGCGCGAGGAAGCCGCCGAAGGAGATGAGGTAGCAGCCGACCAGGACCCAGGTTGCCGGCTCTCTCGCCGCCGCGCGAAGGCCGCCGGTGAGGGAGCCGGGCGGCACCAGTTCCTGACCGAAAGCCGCCAGTTGCTCGCTGTCGGCGGGCAGCGCGGCCTTGCGTAGCTGGAACCACGGCGCGTCGCGCATCGCGACCGCGTAGCCGATGGTGATCAGCAGCAGCACGACCGTCCATAACCCGTAGGCCGCGAGCATGGACAGCGAGGCGACGATCATGGGCAGGAAAAGGGCCGACAGGCTGGGGCCGGTGTTCCCGATCCCGGCATAGATGCCGAGCGGCCCGCCCTGGCCGTTCCTCGGGAACCAGTAGGAGATCTGCGCGGTACCGACCGGGAAGCTCGCGATACCGCAGCCGATCAGTACCCCCAGCCCGAGCAGCAGCGGGTAGGTGCCGGCCATCTCGCCGGGATAACGGCTCCACAGCAGCAGAATCAGCCCGATCATGCCGGCCAGGGTGAGGCCGAGCAGGACGAGAAACGGTGCACGGCCGCCGATCCGATCGACCATGGCGCCGAACGGGATCCGCAGCAGCGAGCCGGTGAGGCTGGGTGTTCCGGCCAGCAGTCCGGCCTCGATCGGGCTCAGCCGCAGCAGGTTCACGAACTCGGGAACCAGCGGGCCGAAGACGGCGACCCCGGCGAAGCCACCGAAGAAGCCGAGTGTCGCCAGCCACAGTGCGCGCTGCCTGCTCCCCCTGACGGCCGGGCGGGGAATCACCGTCGCCAGCCCCGGTGTGGCCGGCGAGTGCCGATCCGGTCGCCGGCGCGACCGCGGTAGACGATGTAGGGACGGACCAGGTACCGGACCGGTGCGCTGAAGGCGTGCACGAGTCGGCTGAACGGCCACAGCGCGAACAGCGCCATGCCGAACAGGGTATGGAGCTGGTAGTCGAGTGGTGCCTGCGCCATCGGGCCCGGCCGTGGCTGCAGCAGGAAGATGCCACGGAACCAGGGGGCAACGGTCTCCCGGTAGTCGTAGCCGCCGCGCAGGCCGTTGTCCACGACGGTGGCGAGCAGCCCGGTGAGGACGGCCAGCCCGAGCAACAGGTACACGGCGATGTCATTCCCGCTGGTCGCCTTGCGCACGGCCACGACACGTAGTCGCCGCCACAGCAGCACCACCAGCCCCGTCGCGGTGGCGGCGCCGGCAAGGGTGCCGAGAGTCAGCGAAACGAGGCGGTAGTTCGTCGCGGTGATGCCGAGGAACTCGGTGACTCCCTTGGGCACCACGAGGCCGAGGATGTGGCCGCCGATCACGAGGAACAGCCCGGCGTGGAACAGCGGGCTTGCGATACGCAGCAGCCGCGACTCGTGTAGCTGGCTGGAGCGGGTCGTCCAGCCGAACCGGTCGTGCCGGTAGCGCCAGATCGTCCCGCCGACAAAAGTCAGTAGCGTCAGGTAGGGCAGCACCACCCACAGCAGCAGGGGCACGGGCCCGCTCATCGGCTCGACTCCCTCGCCGCGGTCGCGCCGTAGGGCTCGAGCCCGACCAGTTCGGCCGGTGGGGAGGAGGGCAGCGGCTCGGTCGGCCGGTTGGGCAGGGCGATCAGCACCGCGCTGATCGCGGCCTCGTACGGGGTCCCGCACGCGGCGAGGTTGCTCCGCAGCATCGACAACGCGGGCCGGAAGCCGGCCAGCGCTCGTGCACACTCGGTACCCGAAGCCGTCGCCGCGAGCTCCAGTAGCGCGGGTAGGTAGTCGGGCAGCTCGCCACCACGCGGACGGTAACCGTAGCGCCGGTACAGTCCGGCCAGCTCGGCGAGCGCGGAACCGCGCAACCGGGTGTCCCCGTGGGTGTACCAGGTCAGGTGCAGCCCTCGCCGCGGTCGCGTGTCGAACACGCCGACGTAGTGTTCTTCGGCGTCCCCGCGCCGCGTCGCGTGCAGGTGGTCGAGAACCAGCGCCAGCTCTCCCGCCGACGGGGTGTCGCCGAGCTCGTCGGCGCAGCGGCGAAGCAGCGGGAGGTACTCGTACAACGTGTCATCGGGGTAGTGCAGGCACCACGCCGCCAGCAGCCAGGACACCGGGCGGGATCGTCGCCGCCTCCCGGAGGCCCGCTTGCCGAAAGGTCTCATGTGGACTCTCCGGAGCTCGTGCGGAACAGGCCGTCCGGGCGGGTACCGGTCGGCCAGCTGGCCAGCTCGGTGCCGCCGCGACTCGCCGGGGCCCCACCCATGCCTGGGCCGCCCTCGGTGTCCAGGCTGCAGGTTGTGGCCAGCCCTTCCAGGTCGTGTGCCTCGCCGATGCCCGCGGTGGGGATGACGTAGCGTTCGTCGTACCTGGCCAACGCCAGCAGCCGGTACATGCTCGCCACATCCCGCTCGGTGAGTCCTGCCGCCTCCAGTGGCTCGGTGTTCGCGGGTTCGTCGAGGTTGACCGAACGCATGTAGCAGCGCATGGCGGCCAGCTTGCGTAGTGCCGCGCGCACCGGCTCCGGATCGCCGGCGGTGAACAGCGCCGCCAGGTACTCCACCGGTATCCGCAGCGCGTCGATGGCGCCGAACAGGTTGCCGTGGTTCTCGCCGTCGAAGCCGGTCTCCGCCACCGCGTTCACCACGGGCGACAGCGGCGGGATATACCAGACCATCGGCAGGGTCCGGTATTCCGGGTGGAGTGGCAACGCGACCCGGTACCGCTGGATGAGCTCCGCCACCGGGGACCGGCGGGCGGCCTCCAGCCAGTCATGCGAGATGCCCGCGCGGCTCGCCGCGGCGGACACCTCGGGGTCGTCCGGGTCGAGGAAGAGATCGCGCTGGGCCGGGTAGAGGTCGCGCTCGTCGGCCACGCCAGCGGCCGCCCCGACCCGGTCGGCGTCGTAGAGCAGTACCCCGATGTAGCGCAGCCTGCCGACGCAGGTTTCCGCGCAGATGGTCGGCTCGCCCGCCTCCAACCGGGGGTAGCAGAACGTGCATTTCTCGGCCTTGCCGGTGCGATGGTTGAAGTACACCTTCTTGTACGGGCAGCCCGAGACGCACATGCGCCAGCCACGGCACGCGTCCTGGTCGACCAGCACGATCCCGTCCTCGATCCGCTTGTACATCGCGCCGGAAGGGCAGGAGGCGACGCAGGACGGGTTCAGGCAGTGCTCGCAGATGCGCGGCAGGTAGAACATGAACGACTGCTCGAACTCGAACCGGATGCGCGTTCCCAGCTCCTCGCGCAACCCGGCGATCACCGGATCGGCTTCGCCCCGATCACCGATACCGAGGCTGTCGTCCCAGTTCGGTCCCCACCGCACGGCGGCGGGCTGCCCGCTGATGGCCGAGGTCGGGCGGGCCACGGGGCTGTCCTCGCCGAGCGGTGCCTCGGTGAGGTTCCGGTAGTCGTAGGTCCACGGCTGGTAGTAGTCGTCGAGCGTCGGCAGGTCCGGATTGCAGAAGATGCGCCACAGCCGGCGCAACCGGCCGCCGCCGCGCAGTTCGAGCCGGCCACGCCGGTTCAGCTTCCACCCGCCGCGCCAGGTGTCCTGGTCCTGGTACCCGCGCGGGTAGCCTTGCCCGGGGCGGGTTTCCACGTTGTTGAACCAGGCGTACTCCACACCGTCGCGGTTGGTCCAGGTCTGCTTGCAGGTGACCGAGCAGGTGTGGCACCCGATGCACTTGTCCAGGTTCATCACCATGGCCACTTGGGCCATCACCCTCATCAGTACTCCACCTCCTGGGACCTGCGACGGAGAACGGTGATCTCGTCGCGCTGGTTTCCGGTCGGTCCGAGATAGTTGAAGCCGAAGCAGAGCTGCCCGTAGCCGCCGATCAGGTGGGTGGGTTTGACCTGCAGGCGGGTGAGCGAGTTGTGGATGCCGCCGCGCCGGCCGGTGGTCTCGCTCTTCGGCACGTTCACGGTGCGTTCCTGGGCGTGATACATCAGCACCGTGCCCGCGGGGATCCGGTGCGAGACGATCGCGCGGGCGACGACCACGCCGTTGCGGTTCACCGCCTCGACCCAGTCGTTGTCCACGACACCGATGGCGGCCGCGTCCCCAGGACTGATCCAGAACGTCGGGCCGCCCCGGGACAGCGTCAGCATGAGCGGGTTGTCCTGGTACTCGGTGTGGATGGACCACTTGGAGTGCGGAGTCAGGTAACGGACGACGATCTCCGCGTCACCGGTGGGCCCGAGTTGTGGCTCGCCGGCGATCCGGTGCAGGTTCAGGGGTGGTCGGTAGATCGGTAGCTGTTCGCCGAGTTCGGTGATCCAGTCGTGGTCGAGGAAGAAGTGCTGGCGCCCGGTCAGCGTGTGCCACGGTTTGAGCCGCTCCACGTTCAGCGTGAACGGCGCGTACCTGCGCCCGCCCGAGACGTCACCGGACCATTCCGGGCTGGTCACCACGGATGCGGGTCGGGACCGCGTGTCGGCGAAGGTGATCCGGTGGTCGGATCCGCGCTCGGCGACCTCACTCAGCGGCAGGCCCACCTGCCGCTCCAGTGCGCGAAAGCCGGCCGCCGCGATCCGGCCGTTGGTGGTACCGGAAAGGGCGAGGATCGCGTCGGCACAGCAACGGTCGGTGTCCAGTAGCGGGCGGCCCGCTGCCGGTCCGCCGGAGGCCACACCGTTGTGTTCGGCCAGCCAGCCGATCTCCTCCCCGACCTCCACCGTGTAGCCCTTCACCGTCGTCCCGAGCTTGTCCAGCAGTGGACCGAGCGCGGCCAGCTTGGCGGCCACGGCCGGGTAGTCACGCTGCACAACGGCCAGTTGCGGCCCGGTTCGGCCGGGAACCGGAGCGCGGCCCTCGGTTCGCCAGTCCGGCAGCCTGCCCCGCGGCTGCGCCAGCTCACCGGGCGTGTCGTGGGCCATCGCCGTGGCCACCACCTCCCGCCGCGTGCCGAGATGTCGCTCGGCGAGCTGGCTGAACCGGCGGGCGATCGCGTGGAAGGCGTCGAAGTCGGTTCGGCATTGCCACGGCGGGTCCACCGCGGCGTTGAACGAGTGCACGAACGGATGCATATCCGTACTGGAAAGGTCGTACTTCTCGTACCAGGTGGCTGCCGGGAGGATGACATCGGCGAACAGCGTGGTGCTGGTCATGCGAAAATCCATGGCCACAAGCAGATCGAGCTTGCCGTCGCCGGTATCCGCCCGCCAGCGCACCTCGGCGGGGCGCCGTCCCGCTCCCAGTTCGTCCGACCGCGGCTCGGCATCGGTTCCCAGCAGGTGCCTGCGGAAGTACTCGTTCCCCTTGGCCGAGGAACCGAGCAGGTTGGACCGCCACACGGTGAGTACCCGCGGCCAGTTCCCCGGCGCGTCCGGATCCTCGCAGGCGAAACCGAGCTCGCCCGACCGGAGCAGGGACACCACGTGTTCCACCGGATCGAGCCTCGCCGCTTCGGCCTCCTCGGCGAGGTCCAGTGGGTTACGGTCGAAGGTCGGATAGGACGGCATCCAGCCCGCGCGTGCGGACCTCGCGATGCAGTCCGCGGACGTGGCGCCGGCCAGGTCGCCTCGGGAACCCGGCCAGGTCAGCGCGTCCGCGGTGAACGGATCGTAACGCCATTGCCCGGTATGCAGGTAGAACCACGACGTCGCGATCATCTGTCGCATCGGCCGCACCCAGTCCGCCGCACTGGCCACTGTGGACCAACCGGTGAGCGGGCGGACCTTCTCCTGGCCGACGTAGTGCGCCCAGCCACCCCCGTTGCGCCCCTGACACCCGGTCAGCAGCAACAGGGTAAGGAAGGTCCGGTAGATCTGGTCGGAGTGGAACCAGTGGTTGGTCCCCGCGCCCATCACGATCATGCACCGACCGCGTGACCGGATCGCCGTGTCGGCGAACTCCCGCGCGATACGTGTCACCCGATCCGCGGGCACCGAGGTGATCTCCGCTTGCCAACCGGGGGTCCCCGGTGTGCCGGGATCGGCATAACCGCCTGGCCACTCACCCGGTAGGTCAGGCCTCGGCACCCCGTACTGGGCCAGCAGCAGGTCGAAAACCGTAGTGACCAGGGGGCCGTCCGGGGTCAACCGGGTCGCTGGCACCCCACGACGGACCTGGCCACCGCCATCCGTGCTGTCGAATCGTGGCAGTCGTACCTCGACCGAGCGCACCCGGCCGACCGCGGACCCCGCGCCGTACAACGTAAGCAGCGGGACGGTGTCGGCGAGGTCGAGGTTCCATCGGCCGGATTCGGATTCGTTCCAGCGAAATCCGAGCGTGCCGTTCGGGGTCACCGGCCGCCCGGCCTGGTCCAGCACAACGGCTTTCCATTCCTCCCGCGGACCGACGTTGCCCAGGTCCGCGGAGGTGCAGAACTTCCCGGGAGACACCAGCCCTTCCCGTTCCTCGAGCGTGACCAGGAACGGCAGATCGGTGTAGCTTCGCACGTAGTCCACAAAGAACGGAGTCTGCCGGTCGACGAAGAATTCTTTGAGCACCACGTGCCCCATGGCCATCGCCAGCGCCCCGTCGGTCCCCGGGTGCGGCGCCAACCATTCGTCGGCGAACATCGTGGAGTCGGCATAGTCCGGGGACACGCCGACCACCTTCTGCCCCCGGTACCGCGCCTCCGTCATCCAGTGCGCGTCCGGCGTGCGGGTGACCGGAATGTTCGAACCCCACATCATCAGGTAGGCGGCATCCCACCAGTCCGCCGACTCGGGTACGTCCGTCTGGTCCCCGAGTACCTGTGGCGATGCCACCGGCAAGTCCGCGTACCAGTCGTAGAACGAGAGCATCGGCGCGCCGATCAGCGAGAGGAACCGCGATCCGACCGCGTGGGACACCATCGACATGGCCGGAATGGGCGAGAAGCCCGCGATCCGGTCGGGACCGTACCTCTTGATGGTGTGGACATGCCCGGCGGCGATTATCTCCACCGCTTCGTCCCAGCTTATTCGGACCAGCCCGCCCTTACCTCGCGCTCGCTGGTACGAGCGTCGGCTGCGCCGGTCTTCGACAACTGATTCCCATGCGGTCACCGGGTCGCCGGTCCGCTTTCGCGCGGCCCGGTACATGTCTACCAGCAACCCTCTTGCGTACGGGTAAGCCACCCGGGTCGGCGAGTAGGAGTACCAGGAGAACGAGGCGCCACGCGGGCATCCACGTGGCTCGTACTCCGGCCTGCCAGGACCCACGGACGGGTAGTCGGTATCCTGCGTCTCCCAGGTGATGATCCCGTCCTTGACGTACACTTTCCAGCGGCACGAACCGGTACAGTTAACACCGTGCGTGGAAGGTACTATTCTGTCGTGCGCCCACCGGTCGCGATAGAAATCGTCGTTCGCGGCACCGTCGTACCGCGATACACTGTGACCATCAGCGGATATCTCATGTCGAGTGAGTAGACGGCCCATCGACAGCAAAGCCTCGCTCGCCGGGCCACGAGTGCACGGGTCGGCCCTGTCCGCACGCTTCGCGCACATATGAGTTCCAGCCAATCAATTTTGCAGCGTCGACGCGAGATTGATACTGAATCTTCCTTCAGTCCGACACGATGGCGCCAGGACAGGAACCTCGTAGGGCGACGGAAATGTCGTAGGGGTGCAACGACGATAGTGCCGAGTCCAGCGCCGGCCGCGCCTATTTCAGGCCGCAGCCGTCCCTACCTGAAAAAGTTGGGAAAAGTAGTGGCGCACGCCGCAGTGAACATCTCGTCCCGGCCAACTCGGGTACGAGAACGGCAAACTCGCGCGCGCGGGTGGCAAACACGATCTACAAGATCGGCTTCGGGGTGTACCCTGCGGCCTCCGGGAAGCGTTCGAGCAACCGCTGCACCCGGTCGACCACGGCGGCCACCTGCTCCTGCGCGGTTCCGGTGAAGGAGATCCGGTCGTCGAGCAGCGCGCCGAGTTCGGCCCGCTCAAGGGGGATCCGGGAGTCGGCGGCCAGCCGGTCCAGCAGGTCGTTCTCGGCCTGGCCCTGCTCCCGCATGGCCAGCGCCACGGCCACCGCGTTCTCCTTGATCGCCGCGTGCGCGGTCTCCCTGCCCACCCCGGCCCGCACCGCGGCCATCAGCACCTTCGTGGTGGCCAGGAACGGCAGGTACCTGGCCAGCTCGCGGTCGAGGACGGCGGGGAACGCGCCGAACTCGCCGAGCACCGTGAGCGTGGTCTCCAGCAGCCCGTCCAGCGCGAAGAACGCGTCCGGCAGCGCCACCCTGCGTACCACCGAGTCCGAGACGTCGCCCTCGTTCCACTGCGCGCCGGCCAGCTCGCCGATCATCGAGAGGTGACCGCGCAGCACCACGGCCAGCCCGTTGATCCGCTCGCAGGAGCGGGTGTTCATCTTGTGCGGCATGGCCGAGGAGCCGACCTGCCCCGGTTTGAATCCCTCGGTGACCAGCTCGTTGCCCGCCATCAGCCGGATCGTGGTTGCCAGGCTGGACGGCGCGGCCGCCAGTTGGACCACAGTGGACAGTACGTCGAAGTCCAGCGAGCGCGGGTAGACCTGCCCCACGCTGGTGAGCACCCGCTCGAACCCGAGGTACCCGGCCACCCGCTGCTCCAGCAGCCGCAGGGTGGCCTCGTCGCCGAGCAGGTCCAGCATGTCCTGCGCGGTGCCCACCGGCCCCTTGATCCCGCGCAACGGGTAACGCATGATCAGGTCGTCCAGCCGCTCGAAGGCGACCAGCAGCTCGTCGGCCGCGCTGGCGAACCGCTTGCCGAGCGTGGTCGCCTGCGCGGCCACGTTGTGCGAACGGCCGGCCAGCACCAGGTCCGCGTGCTCGGTGGCCAGCCCGGCCAGCCGGGCCAGCACCGCGGCCACCCGGACCCGCACCAGCTCCAGCGACCGCCGCACCTGCAACTGCTCGACGTTCTCGGTGAGATCCCGCGAGGTCATCCCCATATGCACGTACTCGTGCCCGGCCAGCGCGTTGAACTCCTCGATCCTGGCCTTCACGTCGTGCCGGGTGATCCGCTCGCGTTCGGCGATCGAGCCGAGGTCGACCCGCTCGAGCACCGCCTCGTAGTCCTCGATCACCCCGTCCGGCACCCGCACGCCGAGCTCGGCCTGTGCCCGCAGCACGGCGAGCCACAGGCGGCGCTCCAGCGTCACCTTGTGTTCCGGGGACCAGAGCTCGGCGAGCTCGGCGGAGGCGTAGCGGCCGGCGAGGACATTCGGGATGGCGGGCTTCTGAGTCACGACAGACGAGCGTAGCCGCGGCCCGCGCCGGTCACAGGGAGAGGTTCGGGTCCTCGGCGAGCTGGACCAGCGGCAGCTCGCCGAGGACCCGCTCGCGCTCTCCAGGTGCGGGCTGCCCGCCGTCCCGGGACCGGCGCGACGAGATGGACAGCTCGGTGTTGCCCGGCTCCTGCCTGATCACCCGCAGCGTGCCGTCGCCTTCTCCCGACTCCACGTCCAGCCGCACCTCGTGCGTCTCGCCCGAGCCGAGGTCCTCCAGCCGGAACTCCAGGGTGAGCTTGCCGTCGTCGTCCTCGAGCACCGCCGTGCCGGTCAGCGCACGTGGACCGTTCGGGTCGACCGTGCCATCGGGCCCGTTGCCGAACGGGCCGACGCTGACCAGCTCGGCGTCCTGGTACAGCCGCGGCAGCCGCTCGGTGAGGTGCCGCTCGAGCTCCTCGGCACGCTCGCTCAGGCCCGTCGCGGTGGGCTGCGCGGCGGCGGGAACGCTGCCCCGCGGCTCACTATCCTCGGTACCCAGGACGATCGGCACGGCGGCCGCGGCGAGGGCGATCACGGCCACCCCGGCACCCGCCGAGCCGACCGCGCGTCGCCGCGCTTTCCGGCGGGCGGTGGCCACCAGGGCGTCCGGGTCGAAGTCCAGCGGTGGCTCGTCCAGGACGGCGCTGCGCAGCGCGTCGCGTACCTGCTGTTCACTCACGGCACGTTCACCTCGTATCTGGAGCTGGCGGTAGTGGGGTCGAGCGGGGCGAGGATCCGTCCGAGTGCGGCCAGGCCGCGGGCGGTCTGGCTCTTCACGTTGCCCTCGGAGCAGCCGAGTACCTCGGCTGCCTCGGCCACCGAGAGCTCCTCGAAGTACCGCAGCACCACGGCGGCACGCTGCTTGGGCGGTAGCTCGGCGAGGCCCTGCCGGACGATCCGGCCCACCCAGTTCCGCTGGGCGGAAGCGGCGGGGTCGAGCGCCTCGTCCGCCACCTCGGGTACCGGTGCGGCCCGGTGCTCGCGGCGGCGCCAGGGTTTCCGTTTCTCGTCCAACCACACCCGCAACAGCACCCTGCGCGCGTAGTTGCCGAGCCGGTCGGTCTCGCGCACCCTCGACCAGGCCCGGTAGATCTTCAGCAGGGCGTCCTGCATCAGGTCCTCCGCGAGGTGCCACTCGCCGCACAGCAGGTAAGCCACCCGGCGTAACCCTGGCGCCTGCGCCCGCGCGAAGTCGCGGAACGTCGATTCGTCCGGCTTGGTCATCGCGCCCCCTTTCAACCCCTTCTCACGGCGCCCGCCGCGCCGGGGTTGCATGGGGTCAGCTGAGGGCGGTCAGCTGAGGGCGTTGCGCAGCATCCTGGCCGCGGCGGCCCTCGGTTCGGGATCCACGGCGACCAGCGCGTTCACCACGGCACCGTCCACCAGCGCGATCAGCCGCTCCAGCTCGGCGGCGTCCACCGGGGTGCCTGACCGGGCGAAGATCTCGGTGAGCAGGGCGTTCAGCTCGACGGAGAGGGTGCGCATCAACGGCCGCAGGTAGGTGCGCCTGCCGGTGGCGACCAGCCGTTCATAGCGCAGCAGCACGGCCTCGGCATCGGCCTCCCGGCCCGCCTGCTCCGGGCCGAGCAGCAGCTCCAGCACCAGCTCGACCAGCGCGTCCACCCCCCGGTCACGGGTGGTCAGGTCGTCGAGGCAACGCCTGCCCTGAGCCAGCTCGGCGCGGGAATGGTGCTCGACGGCGGCGGTGACCAGGTCGTCCAGCGAGTCGAAGTAGTACGTGGTCGAGGCGAGCGGCAGGCCGGCTCGATCGGCCACGGCCCGATGCCGGACGGCGTCGAAGCCGCCCTCGGCGAGCAACCCGGCGGCGGCCTCGACCAGTGCGGCGCGCCTGCGCTCGCCCTTCGGCGTACTCGCGGCTGTGGTCATGACGGCTCATTGTGCCAAGTCGGTCGGCTCAGAACCGCGCGGCCAGCGCCGCCGCCAGGCTGTCGACGGATCCGGCGTACGGCGCCGTGCCCGCCTCCGGCGCGGGGGTGCTCAGCACCCACACGGTGCCGCCACCCCCGGTGGTGTGGCTGGCCCGCTCGCTGCCCTGCGGTTGCGGCGCGAGGCTGAGCGTGCTGCCGGCAGGCAGCACGACGACCGAGATCTGGCCGGACACCGTGCCGTCCCGGACGGCCACCCCGGCCGATCGCCATCCCGCGCCGCAGAGGCGGCTGACCACGGGTTTCGGCTGAGCGGTGACCGGGAGCTCGTCAGCGAGGGCGGTAACGAGCTCCCGGTCGACCTGGTCGCACCCTGAGGTGCTCTCGGCCCGAGGGCCGTCCTCCCCAGACCCTTCGCCCCCCTGCTTGGGCGAGGAGTCCGGGAAGCCTTGGGCGGGTGCCTCATCCGGTTGACGCTCGGAGGGCTGGGCGGGTTGCTCCGCCCCGCCGAACTCGGTCCCCGAATCGCGCTGGGCATCCACCGCGCTCGATCCGGCATTCGGAGCAGTCTCGAACGGGTCCATGTCCAGACCTACACCGAGTAGACCTGCCCCGGCAAGTACCAGCACCACGCTGCTGGCGCCGGCCGCGATTCCCATCCGGCGCCGCGCGGTGAGGCGGCGGGACCTGGCGGCCACGTGCTCGGCGTCGAAGCCGGCCGCGGGCGGCTCCCCCGGTGCTTCCCGGAACAGCGTGCGCAGCTCGTTCTCATCCATGCGTGTCCACCTCCTCCAGCACGCCTCGCAGGTTCGCCAGGCCGCGTGCCGTCTGGCTCTTCACATTGCCCTCGGAGCAGCCGAGGACGCTCGCCACCCCGCTGACGTCCAGGCCCTCGAAGTAGCGCAGGACCAGCACGGCACGCTGCCTCGGCGGCACCCTGCGCAGGGCCGCGAGCAGGTCCTGCCTGGTGGCGACCAGCTCGTCGAGCCGGTCGCCGCCGGGTGCGGGCTCGGGCAGTTCCTCGGTCTGCCGCTCCCGGCGCCACGGCCGGCGTGACTCGTCGATGGAGGCACGCACCAGGGTCTTGCGCAGGTAGGCGTCGGTCGCCGCCCGGTCCCGGATCTTGCGCCAGCGCCGGTGCAGCGCGACGAACGCCGTCTGCGCGAGGTCGTCCGCCTTGTCCCAGTCGCCACAGAGCATGTACGCGGTGCGCCGCACGGAGTCGCGCCTTGCGGCGAAGTACTCCGCGAACTCCTGCTCGTCGCGCTGGTCCACGCGGTTGGCTCTCCGCTCGGTGTGTTGTCCTGGGGAAGACGGGACTAGAGGGTTCCACGGTTGCATGAGAGGAGGTGAACTTCTACCCGATCGAGTGAGCCGGTTGACGCTCCGCCTAACGTGCACGCGCGATTGAATCCGCAAGTACTCCTATGATGTGATCGGATGGTGACCTCTCCCGTGCCCCCGGTGATCGACCTCCGTTCGGACACCGTCACTCGTCCGGACGACACCATGCGCTCCGCGATGTCCTCCGCCGAGGTCGGCGACAACGTGATCGACACCGACCCGACCATGCGTGAGCTGGAACGGCGGGCGGCCACCGTGCTGGGCATGCCGGCGGCGCTGTGGACGCCCAGCGGCACCATGGCCAACCTGATCGCGCTGAGCATCCAGCTCAGCCGCGGGGACCGGTTCCTGGCGCCCCGGGACGCGCATGTACTGGTCAACGAGCTGGGCTCGGCCGCATGGCTGGCCGGGGGCATGCCGGAGCCGCTGGACCACGACGCGGGGCCCGGCCGCCCCTCGCCGCGGGCGTTGCGCGCCGCGGTCGGTCCACGCGAGGTCCCGTACTACGGCCTGCGCACCTCGTTGCTCTGCCTGGAGAACACGCACAACGCGGCCGGCGGCGCGGTCACCCCGCCGCATG
Source organism: Amycolatopsis cihanbeyliensis (assembly GCF_006715045.1). Classification (GTDB taxonomy): domain Bacteria; phylum Actinomycetota; class Actinomycetes; order Mycobacteriales; family Pseudonocardiaceae; genus Amycolatopsis; species Amycolatopsis cihanbeyliensis. Next base: position 3,713,540 of record NZ_VFML01000001.1, read on the forward strand.
AGCACGCCCGGCTGGTCGCCCTCGCCAAGGACGCAGGCCTGCGGGTGCACCTGGACGGCGCCCGGCTCTGGCATGCCGCCGTCACCCTCGGCGTGCTGCCGGCTGCGCTGACCGTCGGGGTGGACACGGTGTCCGCCTGCTTCAGCAAGGGCCTCGGCGCCCCGGTCGGTTCGGTGCTGGCCGGCAGTGCGGAGTTCATCGAGCAGGCCCGCCGGATGCGGCACATGCTCGGCGGCGGGGTGCGCCAGGGCGGGATACTCGCGGCGGCCTGCCTGCTGGCGCTGGACCGGGTGGACGAGCTGGCCGAGAGCCACGCGGCGGCGCGGCAGCTCGCCGAAGGGCTCACCGAGCTGGGCTGGCAGGTGGTCGAACCGCAGACCAATATCGTCCTCGCCCCGGTCGCCGACCTGGCTATGACCCTGGACTCACTGCGTTCACTGCACGTACTGGCCTCGCCGATGGCGGGTAAGGTTCGATTCGTGACGCATCGGGACATCTCGGCCGCGGACATCGACGAGGTGCTGCGGCGGATCAAGGCGGCGGCGTGACAGGCTGGGTGATCTTCGACTACGGCGAGGTCATCTCCCGGCGCACCGAGGCGATCCCCGACCTCGCGGCCTGTCTGGATGTTCCCCGCGCGGACTTCGAGCCGGCCTACTGGGCGCGACGCGACGCCTACGACCGGGGGTGTTCGGACCTGGAGTACTGGCGCGCGATCGGTGACGCGCTCGGCGTGCGGGTGGACGAGGCCACCTCCGCCGAGCTGACCGAGATCGACATCGCGGGCTGGTCACCCACCGAGGACGCCACCCTGGAGCTGCTGGACTCGCTGTCCGCGAAGGGAGTTCGGCTGGCCCTGCTCTCCAATGCGCCCGCGTCCTTCGCCCGGTTCGCCGAGCGCCAGCCGTGGGCCCGGCACTTCCGGGACCTGCTGTTCTCCGGCGATGTCGGGATCGCCAAGCCGGACAAGGCGATCTTCGCCATGCTGCTGGACCGGCTGGAGGCGGCGCCCGCGGACTGCTTCTTCCTGGACGACCGTCAATACAATGTGGACGGAGCAAGGGCCGCCGGGCTGCGCGCGGAGCGCTGGCTCGGGGCCGCTTCCGCCCGGCAACACCTGCCGCTGTAGGCGTCCGGTCAGGAACGGATGCGCTTGGGGTCGTTCTTGCCCTTGATCGCGCCGTAGGCCGCGGTGCCGAGGAACAGCACGCCACCGATGACGGCGAGCCAGAACAGCCCCTTGATCACGAACCCGAGCACCGTGAACGCCAGCCAGACGACGATCAGGACTCCGACGATCTTCCAGAACATGGCCTTCCCTCCGCGCTAGCTTCGCGTCTCTCCTTGCAGGTTGCCATGTAAGAAGGCAAATAGCTCGTAATGTGACGAAGCATCAGGGAGATATCCGGGTCGGCCTCAGGGAGTTCCAGGACCCAGCCAACCGCCGAGCCGCCGGACGCCCTGGGCGAGGTCCGCCCGTGACCCGGCGAAGGAGAACCGGACGAACCGCCCGCCCCGCACCGGGTCGAAGTCGACCCCCGGGGTGATGGCGAGGCCGGTGTCCGCGAGCAGCCGCTGGCACCAGCTCAGGCTGTCCGTGGTGTGCGCGGAGACGTCGGCGTAGGCGTAGAACGCGCCGTCCACCGGGGCCACCCTGTCCAGGCCGATCTCCCGCAGGCCGGCCACCAGCAGCTCGCGGTTGGCCCGGTAGTGCTCGACGTGGCCGTCCAGCTCCGCGTAGGACTCCGGTTCGAAGGCGGCCACCGCCGCCTGCTGGGCGAGCGCGGGCGGGCAGATGTTGAAGTTCCCGGTCAGCACGTCCACCGCGCGATGCAGCCGCCGTGGCACCAGCATCCAGCCGAGCCGCCAGCCGGTCATCGCGAAGTACTTGGAGAACGAGCCGAGTACCAGAGCCTCCCGCGAGCTGTGCCATGCGCAGCCGAGCTCGGTGCCGTAGGAGATGCCGTGGTAGATCTCGTCGCTGATCAGCTGCACCCCGCGGGCCGAGCACCAGCCCGCGATCGCGGCCAGCTCGGCCGGCGCCAGCGCGGTGCCGGTGGGGTTGCCGGGGCTGGCCACCACCAGGCCGTCGATCGGGCCGAGCGTGTCCAGCAACTCGGTGGTCGGCTGGAAGCGGGTGTGTTCGTCGGTGGCGAACTCGATCACCTCGCAGCCGAGCGCGGTGAGCAGGTTGCGGTACGCCGGATAGCCGGGCCGGGCCATCGCCACCCGATCGCCGGCCTCGAAGGCGGAGAGGAAGGACAGCAGGAACCCGCCGGAGGAGCCGGTCGTCACGATCACGTCCTGCGGGCTCACCTCGAGCGCGTACCAGTGCCGGTAGTGCCGGGCGATGGCCTCGCGCAGCTCCGGGATGCCGAGTTGCACGGTGTAGCCGAGGTCCCCCGCACGCAACGCCTTCTCCGCGGCGTCCAGCACCGGGCGTGGCGCGCCCGCGGTGGGCTGCCCTGCGCACAACGCGATCACGTCGCCGTGGCTGCGCTGCCGCGCCTGCGCCGCGGACAGCACCTCCATCACGTGGAAGGGTGCGACATCGGCGCGGGAGGAGGGCCCGGGGAAGGCGGCGGGGTCGATCATGCCGTCACCCTAGGCGCACCGGAATGGCAAACTCACGCGCATGAGCGGCCAACTCACGCGCATGAGCGGCAAACACGCGCGCGTGGGGAGCAAACACGCCGGGGGAGCTGGGGTCAGTAACCCTGGTAGCCGCCGCCGGAGGCCATCGACTTCAGCCCAGGATGGCCCTCGAAGCCGCCGTAGCGGTCGAAGGTGTACCGGACGCCGGCGATGATGTTGTCCACCGGGTTGTAGATGTCGCCGTGGCCGGGGAGCTTGTGCGCCTGGAAGGTGGGGTCGATGCACTGCATCAGGCCCTTGGAGGGGGTGCCCTTGGCGGCGTTGGAGTTCCCGGTGAGGAACACCTGCTCCTCCTCGAAGGCCGTCCAGGTGCCCAGCCCGGTGCGCACGCACCAGACCTCCCCGCGGCCGGCGTCCTCCCGGGTCAGGAACGAGCCACTGATCACGGCGTTGTTCAGCTTGACCGCGGCCTCCGGGCTCCAGGTCTCCGGCTGCTCCGAACGGCTGCTGTGCAGCACCCGCGGGCGCGAGCCGGAAAGGTACACGGCCAGTGTCGTCGCCTCCAGCACCGGACCGGGTGCCTGGTAGATGGTCACCTGCGGCTTGGTGTAGCCCGGCTGCATCGTGCGGGTGCCCTCGGCGTCGATGATGGCTTCCAGCCACGCCTCCCGCTGCTCGCCGGACATCGCGAGCACCTGGGTGACCGCGTCCGACCTCGGATGCCCCGCGCGGGCCAGCAGATCCTGGGTGTACCCCGGCTCCAGCCGGAACTGGTGCCGGGCGCGGCCTGCCCGGTCGTCCACCGACACCGAGTGCGGCACGCCCGCCAGCAGGCTTCTCACCTGCTCGACCACCCGCGGCTTGGACTGGGTGATCGACATGGTGAGCCGCCGCCCCCGGTGCTCGACCTGACCGTCCCCGGCGATCCAGCCGAGCAGCGCGGCCTCCCGCACGGTGACGTCCAGGTCGGCAGGGGTGTCCGCGGGCGCGGCGACCAGCAGCCGGTCCCTGCTGCGGATCTCCGCGGTGCTGACGAACTGGGACTCGGTGGCGTACGCGCTCTGCTGCTTGGGCGGCACCACCCCGTGCGCCTTGCGCCGGTGCACGGCCACGCCGTTGGCCGGCTGCGCGGCGGACCGCGGCTGGTAGCCGCACTCCGGGCAGACCACCGGTAGCCCGGAACGCCGCACCCCGACCCGCGGCAGGTTGACCCAGCGGTGGTTCGGCGTGGTGGTGGCGTGCCAGCGGGAGTTGCCGATCCGGATCAGCGGCGCGTCCTGGTAGTGGATGACCTCCTCGATCCGGGTCCACTCGCTGCGGCCGGTGGCCGGGTTACGGCCGATCGTCTGGTCCCCGGCCCGCACCTGGTCGTGCTTCAGCCGTCCCCTGCGGGTCAGGATCATGGTGTCCAGCGGCACGCAGTCCCAGTTGTTGATCGCGTGCGGATCACCGCCGGACTCCTTCTCGATGATCGTCCAGATCTCGTCGATGTTGTCCTCGGTCACCGGGATGCCGTTGGCCTGCAGGATCTTGATGGCCTCCCGGATCCACTGCTCCACGTTGCCCGGCGGCGGACCGGAGCTCGGCGGGCCACCACTCGGGCCGAGGCCACCGCCACCGACGGCGCCCCCGCCCCCTCCTCCGGAGCCACCGCCGCCGCCACTGCCGCCACCGCCGACGCTCGGGCCGGGGCCCGCCCCGTTCAACCCGCCGCTGCCGCTCGGCGCGGTAGGGGCGGATCCGGGCTGCGGCACCGCGGAGAAACCGCCGCCGACCTCCTCCTTGACCAGGCGCATGGCCTTCTCGATGGCGTCATTGGCCTGGGTGAGCAGGTCGTCGATCCGGGTGGCGGCCCGCTCGGCGGTCTCACCGTTGGCCTTGGCCGCCTCCTCCCGGATGGTGGCCTCGTCCGGGTGCGGCGGCTTGGCGACCTCGCCACGCTGGAACGCCGCCTGCTGCTCGCGCGCGGCCTTGGCGTCGGTGTCGGCCTGGCGACTGCGCTCCTCGATCTCCTCCTTCGCGTCTTCCCTCGTCTGCTCGATATCCCGCTTGAGCCTGGCCAGGGTCTCCTGCAGGGTGTCCAACTCGGCGGCGACCTCGTCCAGCTTGTCCTTGACCTTGGTGCTGGCGGCGCCGATCCGGCCGACATAGTCGAAGAACGCCTCGGCGGCCGGGCCGTCCCACACCCCGCCCTGCAACGCGCTGGTGGCGTTCTGCAGCGCCGCGCTGTGGTCGCCCGCGCTCCTGGAAGCCTCGGCGAACTGGCGGGACACATCGTGGATGGCGCCGGGGTTCACCTTCTCCACCTGCGCGGCCTTGTCCTCGACCTTGCGCCACTCCGGCGGCTGCCCCGGCTCGGTCCTCTCGTCACCCATGCTCGGCCCCTGTGCCTGCTCGGCCCGCTTACGCGCGCATATCGTCCGGGTTGTGCACGGTCAGGCTGTCCCTGGCCGCCTCATCGGTTTCCGCGGTTACCTTCGCCGCGTCCCGCAGGGCCTCGCTGGTCGCCGTCATCAACCTGGCCGCGGCGGCGAGCTCGGCCTGCATTCCCGACGTGAAGGAGCCCAGCGCGGAGGAGATCCCGTCCGAGGTGTCCATCGCGCCGAACGGGTTCTCCCCGGCCACCCCGGTTACCCTGCCCTTCGCGGTTTCGAAATCGCCCGCGAGCTTGCCGATGTTTCCGGCCGTGATGTTCATGGAATCGGGATCATGTACCGGCACGCCTCGTCATCCCCTTCGCGCAGCTTTCCCGCCCATGGGACGTCGACCTGCCCAGGGTGGTTCCGGGCCAACTGTAAAACGTCCGGAACCCGTTGTGCTCATCGCGCGGCCACCAATTCAGGTTTCGTCCAGTAGTTCCCACACCCGCTGGGCGAGTAACCCGCTGTCCGCGGGCGCGATGGTGGCCCAGTCCCGACCATCGGTGTTGCGCTGGACCTGGAACAGGTACCGGCCGGCATCGGTGTCGTGAAACGCGACCACCCTTCCGGCGCGACGGGACTGGCCGTCCCGCGCGGTGCGCTGCGCGCCGAACTGCCCACGGGAAACCGTGCCCAGCAGCATCCCGGCCAGCTCCTGCGCCTGCCACAGCGCTACCTGGCGGTCCTCCAGCGCCGTCACCAGCGCCTTCGCGTCGCCGCGGGCCTGTGCGTCGGCCGCGCGCAGCGTCTCGTGCGGCAGGCTGACCGAACGCCCGACCCCCGGGTCCAGCTCGCCGGCCACCGACACCGCCGACTCGGCGAGCGAGCTCTCCCAGACCGGGATCAGCCACACCTCGGCACCGTCCACCACGCACAGCAGTGCCTGGCTGCCGGAGACCACCGCCATCCCCTTGATCTCGCGCTCGGCCCATACCCAGACGTCGATGCCCGCCTTGGGCCGGGCCAGCAACTGCAGCTGGTCGACCAGCCCGCCACCGGCGCGGCCCGCCCTCGCCAGCCCGCGCCCGGCCAGGGCCCGCCACGCCCGCTCGGCCAGCTCGGCCCGCTCGCTGTGGGTGCTGCCCGGGCTGGGCACGTCCAGCGCGGGATGCCGCGGCGGCAGCCGCTCGGCCTCCCACACGACGTCGAACTCCAGTGTGGACAGCACGATGCTGCCGCCGGCCGAAGACTCCATCCAGGCGCTCAGCGTCTGCTTGCAAACGCGCGACACGATCGGCTCGGCCGGGCTCGGACTTCCTTCACAACGTCACCTCCGCGAATGCTGCGCCCGGCCTCTCCGATCGTGGGCTGTCGCCGCGCGCGTTCTTCCACTTGTCTCAAGCGGCCAAGCCCGGTTCGGCAACGGGCGCTCAGCGCTCGTCGCCGGTGCCGTCCGGACCGATCACATCCGGGGCGACCATTCTCTGGTCGGTGAACAGGTCGTGGTCGTCCACGCCGAACTTGCGCACGTGGTCGCTGTCGGCCTCGCCCTCGGAAGGGGCGGCCCGTTCCAGCAGCCCGTCCTGGCCACCGCGCCCCTTGGGGTTGAGCCGGTCGGTGTTGCGCTTGGCCCGGTCCTCCTCCTCGGGCAGGTCCCCGATGGGCAGCGCACGCGGCGACTGGGCCGCCCCGGGGGCGCTCCTGCCGACACCGCGACCCCGCCGCTCCTGCTCGCCGCTCATCGCCCCGGCGACGCCACCCGCGCCGAGCGCGGTCGCGCCCATGGCCAGGTTCGAGCCGGCGCCGCTCGCCCTCGGCGGCGCCCCGGCCCCGGCCCCGGTACCGGTGCCGCCCGTGGCCCCGGAGGCCGACGCGTCCGGGACGGCGCTGGACATCTTGCCCTTGGCGAGCGGCGCCTCCGGGGCCGCGCTGCCCTGGTTGCCGGGCATGGCGACCTTGCCGACGCCCCCGCCACCCGGGGCGGATCCGGTGCCCGGGGTGCCGGGGACACCGCCGCCGGCCCGGCCGAGCGCGCCCTGGGCACCCTGCCCGGCCTGCCCACCGGGTGTCCCGGAGCCCGATGCCTGCGGCGAACCGGCCACCGCGCCGACCGTGCCGGAGGCCCCCGGTTGTTGCGGGGCACCGGTGCCCGTGGACGGCCGCCCGCCCGCGGCCGGATCCTGCGCCGCCGGCCGGGAGCCGGTGACCACGCCGCCGCCCGCCGCGCCCGCCGGTCGGTCCGCGGCCGGGGCGCTCGGCGCCGCGCTGGGTGCGGTGCGATCCGGTACCGCGGAGCCGCCGGGCACGGCGCCCGTCTGCCGGGGCGCCGCCGGGGTAGGGGACGCGATGCCGGCGGGGGCGGACGCGGGTTCCGGTGCGGGCGGGCGGACCGGGGTGGCCGGCTGGCCCGGTGCGGTGCCGCGCACCGGCTGGCCGTCGGCGCCCGCGGCCGTGGTCGTGTCGGGCGCGGGCGCGACCGGCGGCCCACCGGCGTCCACCGAGCCGGGAACCCGCTGCTGCGCGCTCATCCGCAGCGCCTCCGGTTCGACGATCTCCTCGACCGTGCCCAGGTTCTCCCCGCTCTCCCTGGCGTAGCCGTTCAGCGCCTCCAGTGCCTGCTGCCGCGCCTCCCTGCCCTGCGCGACCTTGCGCGCGTGATCGGTCTCGAAGCCGATGAGGCTGAACATCGAGTCGCCGAAGGTGTAGCCGCCGGCCCCGGCCCGCAGCACCTCCGGATCCGGCAACTTGTAGAGGGTCCGGTTGAACGCCTCGCCCTGCGCGAAGACCTTCTCCGCCGAGCCGGTGACCTTGTCGTTCGCGTCTGCGGAGAACTCCGCCTTGCGCTCGACCGCGGCGCCTGCCGCGATGCCCGCCTCGCTCTGCCATTCGACGCCGAGCCTGCCCAGCTCCTCGCGCAGGGTGTCCTCGGTCTCCACCAGTGCGGCACCGACGGCCTTCAGCGCCGCCACGGCCTCCCCGATGCTGCCGATGCCGGCCCCCGAGCGGAACTGGTCGATCTCCTCGGCGATGCCCTCGTCGGTGTAGCCGTCGAAGCGCTGGTCCCGGATCCGGCCCACCAGCTCCGCGAGGCTGCCGTACTGAACGATCGAACCGTCCATCTGTCTCACTTCCTCGCTCGTAACGTCTGCACGGCGAGCGTCGCCACCCGCTCCGACATGTCACACAGTTGCCGCAGGCCGAACGCCCGCGGGCTGACCGGGTAGAGCTGCGCCCGCAGGGTCTGCCCCCGGGCCACGCCGACCAGCGTCTGGCAGTCGCTCGGCCACCGGCCCTTCCGGTACCGCGTCAACGCGGGGAAACCGGCGACGGTGTCCCTCCGGATCAGCATGCGGTGCGCCCGCCGGGCACCCGCGGGCATGGAGTCGAGGCCGGTGTCGATCATGGTCTCCAGCACGTAGGAGTAGTACGGCTCGGTTCGATCGACGTCGAAGGAACAAGCCGCCCCGGAACGCCGCGGCGTGCTGTTCACCCCCAGCGCGTCCAGGTCCGCCGTGCCGAGCAGGGCGCACGGGTCCACCCCGTCCAGCGGCAGCTCGAACGGGCGCTGGTACCCGGGTTCCGGCCCACCGCTCGGGGTCTCCGTCGGCGCGGGGCCCGCTTCGGGCGTGGAATCGCAGCCGGCCAGCCCGGCGGCGGCCAGCACGGCCAGCACGGTGCGCCTACGCGCCGGGTACCCGGTCACCGAAGCTCTCCGCCCGCTCGTCCTCACTGCCCTCGTACTCGGCACTGGCCGCGCGCAGCTGCTCGACCAGCGACCGCAGCCCCTGGACGTAGGAGCGGACCCGGCGCTCGTAGGACTCCTCGCCGTCCACGATGACGTTGTTCCACGCCTCGACCGCGTGGATGCTCACCACGTCCTGGGACGGCGGCTCGATCCGCAGCGCTTCCAGCTGGGCGCGCACCTTGTCCTGCAGCTGGTTGGCCTGGGTCTCGATGACCGCGGCGACCTCGAGCAGCCTGCTCGGGTCGACCCGGATGTCCCGCGCGTCCGGCGCCGTGGGCACGCCGGCCCCGAGCGAGTACGCGGCGAGCGCTCCCCCACCCGAACCGTCCGGTTGCTGGTCCTTGCCTGACGGATTGTCTGACATCGTGCGCACCCCCGCCTGCGGTCGGTAGCCGGCCAGTCCTGTGCGCAGGCTACCAACCTGCGTGTTATGGCGACCTGAGTTTTGGACGCGGGAGGGAGCCGCGTGGTTCCCGGAGAGCCGTTTCCGGAACCGGTTCTCAACCGGCAGGGACGGCGACCTCGCCGCGGGCCGCACGCAGCGCGATGTCCGTGCGGTGGTGCGCGCCGAGCAGGTGCACCTTGTCCACTCGCTGGTAGGCCTGCTGCCGCGCGGCCTCGAGGTCCTCCCCGGTGCCCACCACGGCGAGCACCCGGCCACCGTGCGAGACCACGGCACCGTCCTCCCGCCTGCGGGTGCCCGCGTGCAGCACACCCTCGGCCTCGGCGCCGGTGATCACGTCCCCGGTCCGCGGCAGGCCGGGGTAGCCGTCGGCCGCCAGCACCACCGTGACGGCGGCACCCTCGGCCCACTCCAGCGGCGGGTGCTCGGCAAGCCGGCCGGTGGCGGTGGCATGCAGCAGCCCGGGCAGGGGGGTGCCCAGCAGGGCCAGCACGGCCTGCGTCTCCGGGTCGCCGAACCGGCAGTTGAACTCGATCACCTGGGGGCCGGACGAGGTCAGCGCGAGTCCGGTGTAGAGCAGGCCGGAGAACGGGGTGTCCCGCGCGGCGAGCTCGTCCACCACCGGGCGCACGATGGTCCGCACGATGTCGTCCACCAGCCCGGGAGACGCCCACGGCAGCGGGGCGTAGGCGCCCATCCCACCGGTGTTCGGGCCCGCGTCGCCGTCGCCGACCCGCTTGAAGTCCTGCGCGGGCAGCAGCGGCACCACGGTCCGCCCGTCCACGAGGCAGAACAGCGAGGCCTCCGGCCCGTCCAAATAGGACTCGAGTAGCACGGGATGGCCACCGTCCAGCAGCGTCATCGCGTGCTTGCGGGCGAGATCGACGTCCGGGGTGACCACGACACCCTTGCCCCCGGCGAGGCCGTCGTCCTTGACCACCCAGGTCGGCCCGAACCGGCCGAGTGCGGCATCCAGGTGCGCAGGGTTGTCCACGATCTCGCTGTGCGCGGTCGGCACCCTCGCCGCGGCCATCACATCCTTGGCGAAGGACTTGGAGCCCTCGATCCTGGCCGCGTCGGCGGAGGGGCCGAAGCAGGCGATGCCGGCCTTGCGCACGGCGTCCGCGGCCCCGGCCACCAGCGGCACCTCCGGCCCGATCACCACCAGGTCTGCCTGCCACCCGCCGGCCAACTCGGCGATCGCGGACGGGTCGGCCACGTCCACGGCGAGCTGCTCGGCCATCGCCGCGATGCCCGCGTTGCCGGGGGCACAGGCCAGTGCGGTCACCGCCGGATCGTGCGAAGCGGCCAGGGCAAGGGCGTGTTCCCGGGCACCGGACCCGATTACCAGTACGCGCACGCGTCAAAGGGTAGCCCCGAGGAACTTTGTCGACGAGTTCCCCCAGGAGTGTTATGCACGATCAGGCGATGGGGGCGCCCGGAGCCTGCGGAGACGTTGACTTGACGAAGGAAATCCGTGGTGACCGTCCGTGGCGGCTACACTCGTCCCGCCCCGCGACGTTCACCGTCCCGTCAGCGAGCATCCCGGTGCACTTCGCCCGCTTGACGCACGCGCTGGTGAGGGTTGCGCGGTACGTCGCAGAGTTCCGCTTGGAGGTCACCCGATGGTGAGAACACGCTTGGCGGCACTGGCGCTGTCCGGTCTGGCCGTGCTCGGTGTGACGAGCGTCGCCGCCGGTTCGGCGGCCGCGCAGGACACCGGTACCGCTGCGGCCACCGCGGGCCGGGGGCACCATGAACTCGTGGTCATCGGGCACCGGGGCGCCTCAGGGTACCGCCCCGAGCACACGCTGGCCGGCTACGAGCTGGCGGCGCGGATGGGTGCCGACTATGTCGAGCCGGACCTGGTGACCACCAAGGACGGTGTGCTGGTCGCGCGGCACGAGCCGGAGATCGGCGGCACCACCGATGTCGCGCGACGGCCCGAGTTCGCCGACCGCAAGACCACGAAGGTGCTGGACGGCGCGGAGGTCACCGGCTGGTTCGCCGAGGACTTCACCCTCGCCGAGCTGAAGACCCTGCGGGCCACGGAGCGCATTCCGGACCTGCGGCCGAACAACACGATCTACGACGGCCGTTACGAGATCCCCACCTTCCAGGAGATCATCGACCTGACCCGGCGGCTGTCCTGGCGGCTGCACCGGCGCATCGGGATCTACCCGGAGACCAAGCACCCGACCTACTTCCGCGAGCAGGGCCTCGCGCTGGAGCCCGCGCTGGTGCGCACGCTCAACCGCAACGGGCTGAACCACCGGCACGCGAAGGTGTACGTGCAGTCCTTCGAGGTGAGCAACCTCAAGCGGCTCGAGCGCGAGCTGCGCGTCCCGCTGGTGCAGCTGATCGGCGGTTCCGGGGCGCCGTACGACTTCGTGGCCGGCGGTGACCCGCGTACCTACGACGACCTGGTGACCCGCACCGGGCTCGCCGAGATCGCCCGCTACGCCGACGGGATCGGCCCGGACAAGAACCGGGTCATCCCGCGGGACGAGCACGGCAACCTCGCCGAGCCGACCAGCCTGGTGGCCGACGCGCACCGGTTCCGGCTCCAGGTGCACCCGTACACCTTCCGCGTGGAGAACGCCTTCCTGCCAACGGATCTGCGGTCCTCGGCTGATCCGTCCGCCTGGGGCGACATCTTCGCCGAGTACGAGGCGTTCCGCGCCGCCGGGATCGACGGCGTCTTCGCCGATCACCCGGACATCGCGGTGGCCGCGCGGGACGGGCGCTAACCCGACCGGCCAGCGGTCACCTCCCGCGCGGAGCCGACCGCCAGCACCGCGAGCGCGGCCACGGCACCCACCACGGCGAAGGCGTAGAAACCCCACGGGTACGCGATTCCCGCCGAGACCAGTGCCCCGCCCAGCAGCGGGCCGCTGATCGCGCCGAGCCGCCCGACCCCGGCCGCCCAGCCGAGTCCGGTGGCTCGGCCGGCGGCGGGGTAGGTGCTGCCGACGTAGGCGTACACCAGTACCTGCGCGCTGAACACGAAGAACCCGGCGATCAGCACGGCGAGGTAGACCCCGACGCCGGGCAGCTTGATGCTCAGCAGGGCGAGGAACACCGCGGCCGCGGCGAACCAGCCGATCGCCGAGGGGCGCACGCCGATCCGGTCGGCGACCCGCCCCGCGGCGAGCAGGCCGAGGACCGCGCCCACGTTCAGGGTCAGCAGGAAGCCGAGCGCCGCACCGAGCGGGTAACCCGCCTCCCGCATGATCTCCGGCAGCCAGGTGTTCATCCCGTAGACCAGCAGCAGCCCCATGAAGGACGCGACCCAGAACGCGATCGTCGCGCGCAGTAGTCCACTGTGGAACAACGTGCGGACGGCGGTCGATCCGCCCCGCGCGGCCCGGGAGGTGCTGGTGAAGGCTTCCGATTCCGGCAGGTGCCGCACCATCAGCGGGACGAGTACCAGCGCGGGGGCGGCGCCGAGCACGAACATCGCCCGCCAGCCCAGCGGTTCGATCACCAGCAGCCCGAGCAGCGCGGTCAGCACGGCCCCGACGTGGTAGCCGGTCATGATCGTGGTGGTGGCCGAGCTGTTCCGCCCGGAACGGGCGAACTCGGTCACCAGCGTGATGGCGGTCGGCAGGCAGCCACCGAGGCCGAGCCCGGCGAGGAAGCGCAGCAGGCCGAACAGGAAGGCCGAGGGCGCGACCGCGCACAGCAGGGTGAACGCGGAGAAGGAGACCACCGCCAGGATCAGCGCCTTGCGCCTGCCGATTACGTCGGTGACGGTCCCGATCGCCAGCGCGCCCAGCATCATGCCGACCAACCCGACGGTGGAGACCACCGAGGCGGTGCCCGCGGTCATTCCCCAGACCCCGTCGTCGAGCAGGACGGGGATGACCGCACCGAGCACCACGAGGTCGAAGCCGTCGAGCAGGACGGCCGCCCAGCACAGCGGCACCACCCAGCGCGCGTCCCGGACTCCGGCAGTGGTCATGGCAACCTCCCGTGCTCCATCGCGACAGGTGTTCGCTAAGCGTCCGATGGTGCGCAATGCGTACGGAGGTTGACTACCGTTGCCTTCCGTTCAGTGGAAGCTCTTGGCCAGCTCGCCCGCCAACCGCCAGGTGCGCAGGCGGTCCTGCTCGCCGTTCAGGCCGGTGTTGACCAGCACCAGCTCGGTCACACCCGCGTCCAGGTACCGCCGCAACCCCGCCGCGACCGTCTCCTCGTCGCCGATCAGGGCAAGGTCGAGGGCGCGGGAGACTCCTTCCCGGTCGATGACCCGCTGGTAGGACGGGATGGTGTCGTAGAAGGCGAGTTGCTCGGCTGCCAACTCCCGCGCCTCGCTCACCTGATCGGTGACCAGCGCGGGCACCGCGGCGGTGACGGCGGGTGCCGGTCGGCCCGCACCCTCGGCGGCGGCGCTGATGGTCGGCACGATGAACTCGCCGAGCGCCCGTGGGCCCGCCAGGTACGGCATCGTGCCGTCGGCCAACTCCCCGGTGACCTTCAGCGCCTGCGGGCCCATCGCGGCCACATGCAGCGGCACGGGCGGCTGTGCCCCAGGCACCCGGGTGGACAGCGGCGGGCGGGCGGTCACCAGCTTGCCCGTGTAGTCCACCTGCTCGCCGGCCAGCACCTCGCGCAGCACGGTCAGCTGCTCGCGCAGGTTCTGGATGGGCGGCGGGTAGGGGACGCCGAACGCCGGTTCCTGCACGTTCTGCGCACCCAGCCCCACGCCGAGGGTGAACCGGCCGCCGGTGGCCGCCTGCGCGGTCTGCGCGGCACCGCCGATCAGCAGCGGGTGCCGGGGGTAGATCGGCACCACGTAGGTGCCCACCGCGATCTCCGGCACCGCGCGCCCGGCCAGCGCGGCCATGGTGATCGCGTCCACGTCCATGATCTGCGGGAACCACGCCGAGCGCAGGCCGGCCGCCGCCGCCTCACCGGTGCGTTCGATCAGGGTCTCGACGATGTTGTCCGTCGCGCCCGCCTCACTCGCGGGTAGTGCCACTCCGATGCTCATACCGGTGTGCAACCGCACCACCGGGACGGTATTCCGTTTCCCAGCAACCGAAACGGCTCAGGCGAACTCGTGCCGCACGATGGTCTGCTCCCGCCCGGGGCCGACGCCGATCGCGGAGACCCTGGCGCCGGCCAGCTCCTCCAGCCGCTCCACATAGGCCTGGGCGTTGGCGGGCAGGTCGGCGAAGGTGCGGCACTCGCTGATGTCCTCCCACCAGCCGGGCAGCTCCTCGTAGATCGGCGTGGCGTGGTGCACGTCGGTCTGCGTCATCGGCATGTCCTCGGTGCGGAAGCCGTCCACCTCGTAGGCCACGCACACCGGGACCGTCTCCAGGCCGGACAGCACGTCCAGCTTGGTGAGGAAGAAGTCGGTGACCCCGTTGACCCTGGTGGCGTACCGGGCGATCACCGCGTCGAACCAGCCGGTACGCCGCGACCGCCCGGTGTTCACGCCGACCTCGCCGCCCACCTTGCGCAGGCGCTCGCCCATCTCGTCGTCCAGCTCGGTCGGAAACGGGCCGGAGCCGACCCTGGTGGTGTACGCCTTGAGGATGCCGAGCACCGTGGTGATCCGGCCGGGCCCGATCCCGGAACCCGCGCTCGCACCACCGGAGGTGGGGTTGGAGGAGGTGACGAACGGGTAGGTGCCGTGGTCCACGTCGAGCATCGTGCCCTGGGACCCTTCCAGCAGCACCAGCTCGCCGCGCTCCAGCGCCTTGTTCAGCTCGAGCCGGGTGTCGGCGATCCGGTCGGCGAACCGCTCGCCCTGCTCGAGCACCTCGTTCGCGACCTGCTCGGCGTCCAGGGCCTTGCGGTTGTAGACCTTCACCAGCACCTGGTTCTTGAAGTCCAGTGCGGCTTCCACCTTCTGCCGCAGGATCTTCTCGTCCAGCAGGTCCTGCACCCGGACGCCGACCCTGGCCACCTTGTCCTGGTAGCAGGGGCCGATCCCGCGGCCGGTGGTGCCGATCTTCTTCGCGCCCAGGTAGCGCTCGGTGACCTTATCGATCGCGACGTGATACGGCATGATCAGATGCGCGTCGGCGGAGAGCATCAGCCCCGAGGTGTCCACACCCCGGTCCTCGAGGCCGGTGAGCTCGTCCAGCAGCGCGCCGGGGTCGATCACGACCCCGTTGGCGATCACGTTGGCCACGCCGGGAGTGAGAATGCCGGAGGGGATGAGCTTCAACGCGAAATCCTGGCCGTCCGGCAGCACGACGGTGTGACCCGCGTTGTTGCCCCCCTGGTAACGCACCACCCACTGCACCCGGTCCCCGAGTAGGTCGGTGGCCTTGCCCTTGCCTTCGTCGCCCCATTGGGCACCGATGAGCACGATGGCCGGCATGTGAAACTCCAGGTGTTCGGCAACAGGACAGTATTCGGCCGAGTCGGCCGGTGGCGCTGGTGAATGCCGGTGCATGACTGTAACGGAGGATGGTTACGTGCGCGGACTGGTACTGATCTGCGGGCAGCACGCGCCGGAGCTGCCCGAGGCCGACGACGTACGGACCGAACGGCTGCCCGCGCGGCCAGGCAAGGCCGCGGTGGACCCCTTGCTGGTCGGCGAGGAGGCCGGGCACCTGATGGTCGCCGGCACCGACGCCGACCTCGCTGCCGTACTGCTTCGCTTGCTGCGCAAGGAAAAAATCGCCACCACGAAGGTCGGTTACATCCCGGCCGAGCCGCGTTCCGCGGTGGCCGGGCTGTGGGGGCTGCCCACCGATCCCCTCCGCGCGCTCGCGCTGGCCTGGGGCGGTGAGGTGGATCCGGTTCCGCTCATCCGGGACGATTCCGGCGGAGTGCTGGCCGGGCGTGGTGTTATCGGACCGGTACGTGGCGTCGGTTACTGCGACGACCAGCGGGCGCTGCGCGGCGGTGCCCGGCGGATCGAGGTCGAACCGGATGTCGAGGCCGGGCTGGTGGCCAGGATCACCAGGGGCACGCTGCTGCGACGCAGCTCCACCTTCGCCGGCAGGGCCTTCGAGCTCGGCTGCCTGCCCACGACCCCGATCCTGGACGGGGTGCCCTTCTCCCGGACGGTGAACCGGTGGACCTGGTACCGGCACACCGAGGACCTGCGCCTGATCCGCACCGGGTGAGGCCCTGAACGTGGCGATCGCGACGCTCAGTGTTGCGAACGGCACTTTTGAGACGTTCAACGTCCGGAAAGCCACGTTCAGGGACCTTTGGTCAGCGGAGCTTGCCGAGGACGCCGTCGCCGTGCTCGTACAGCCGCAGCACGCCGCCGACGGTGAACTCGGTGAGCAGGTCGATCAGCGCCGAGCGGTCCGGGGGCGCGCCCTGCCAGTCCAGCCGCAGCACGGTCTCGGTCATCGCGAAGTACATCGCGACCAGCGCGGTGTCCGCCCGGCCCGGCTCCACCCCGTGCGCGGCCCAGCGCTGCCTGCTGGCCTCGGTGTACAGCGGGACCAGCCGGGCGCGGATGCGGGTCATCGCGGGGTCGCCCGCGCGCTCGGCCTCCTGCAGCACCGGTAGCGCGTCCGGGTGTTCGTGCGCGAAGTCGAACAGGGCGGCGTAGTTGCGCCGCGCCCATGCCCGCAGGTCCGGTGCGGTCTCGTCCGTCGCCCTTGCGCTGATCCACTCGAAGGCGAGGTGTTCCACCTCGGCGACGACCTCGGCGAACAGCCCGGCCTTGTCCCCGAACTGCTCGTACACGCTCTGCCTGCTCAGCCCGGCCCGCCCCGCGATCTGCCCGACCGTCGCGGCCTGCATCCCCTGCTCGGCGAACACCTGCCTGGCCGCGGTCAGCACCAGCCTCCGCTGCCGCGCGACCGACAGCTTGCGCGGGCGTCCCGGACCCCTGCGGGACGGGGTTGACATCGTGAGTCACCTCACCCAATCTCTTTTTCGACAGTGATGTCGAAAACTTTCCCGCTCGATGAGGAGCAAGTATGCGCGTTCCCTCCCGCGCCCGTCGGTTGCTCGGCACCCTGCTCGCCGCGGCCACCGGCATGGCTGTCCTGACGGTCGGCGCCGCCCCGGCCGCGGCGGAGTCGTTCTATGATCCCCCGACTCCGCTACCCCCGGGCGAGAACGGGGACATCATCCGGCACGAACCTGCCGAGTTCTTCATCGATCCGATCAAGCTGATCCGGCCGGACGCGCAGGTCCAGCGGATCATGTACCGCAGCACGGACACCCACGGCGAGCCGATCGCCGTCACCGGGACCGTGCTGACCCCGAACTCGCCGTGGCGGGGGGAGGGCCCGCGCCCGGTCGTCGGATACGCGCCCGGTACCCAGGGTGTCGGCGATGAGTGCGCACCGTCCAAGGCACTGTCCGCGGGTCTCGAGTACGAGGGCCCGTTCATCGCCGGCCTGCTGACCCGCGGCTACGGCGTGGTGGTCACCGACTACGAGGGGCTGGGCACGCCGGGGATGCACACCTACGTGAACCGGGCCGCCGAGGGGCACGCCGTGCTGGACGCGGTCCGGGCCGCGCAGCGGCTGCCCGAGGCGGACCTTCCGGGCGCGGGACCGGTGGCCACCGCGGGGTACTCGCAGGGCGGCGGGGCCTCGGCCGCCGCCGCCGAGCTGCACCCGGAGTACGCACCCGAACTGGACCTGCGCGGCTCCTACGCCGGGGCGGTACCGGCCGACCTTGCCGTGGTGGCAGAGAACCTGGACGGGCACTATGCCGCGGGCTTCCTCGGCTACGCGCTGCTCAGCATGGACGAGGCGTACCCGGAGCTGAACATCCCGGACGTGCTGAACGAGCGGGGCAAGCGGCTGCTGAGTGAGGTCGAGCACCAGTGCACCCCGCAGGCGATCGCGGCGCACGCCTTCACCAAGTCGACCGACCTGACCAGGGACGGCCGCCCGCTCTCGGCCTACCTCGACGAGGAACCGTATGCCTCGCGGGTCGCCGAGCAGCGGATCGGCGAGCGGCCGCCCGAGGTGCCGATGCTGGTGGTGCACAGCGTGCTGGACGACATCGTGCCCTACGACCAGGGCAGGCGGATGGCCCGCGAGTGGTGCTCCGGCGGCTCGAACGTGCAGTTCAGCAGCTCGCTGGTGCCCACGCACGTGGGCGGCGCGATCCGGGCGTTCCCGGAGATGTTCCTCTGGCTCGGTGATCGGTTCGCGGGCAAGACGCCGCCGGACAACTGCGGGCGGTTCTGAGAACCTGTTCCCGGACTGGACTTGGCTGCCCGAGGCGAGCGGAAGAACGCGCGCTGAGGAACCGGCACTGAGCCCGGGTCAGGACAGCCCGGTGGCCTCCGCCGCGGCCGGATCGGATTCGGTGAGGAACTGCTTGCAACGCTCGTACTCCTCGGCTTCCCCGATCCGGCCCGCCGCGGTGCCGAGGGCCGCCAGCGCCCGCAGGAAGCCCTGGTTCGGGCGGTGCTCCCAGGGGACCGGACCGTGCCCCTTCCAGCCGGCCCTGCGTAGCTGGTCGAGTCCACGGTGGTAACCGGTGCGCGCGTAGGCATAGGCGGCGATCACCTCGCCGGCGGCAAGGGACTTCTCGGCCAGCGCTGCCCACGCCTCGCTGTAGTCGGGGTGCTCGGCGGCGACCTCGGTGGGGTCGGTGCCGGAGTCCATCGCGGCCTCGGCGTCGGCGCGCTCCGGAAGGCGGGTCGGCTCGGGGCCGAGCAGGTTGGCGTGCGTCATGCCGCAATTCTGGCAGAAACGCCGGAAGGGAACCTCAGTGTTCGCCTGGAAGCGCGCGGCGCGGTCGGCTCGGCGGGACTCGGACTCTGGTCACGACCGTCACCTCCGCAGGTCGCTCGCCCCGCCTCCCCGCTCGTGGGCTGCACCCAACGCGCGTTCTTCCGCTCGCCACAGCAGGTCTCAGCGGCGCTCGGACGCTCTGTCAGAGCAAGGTGGTCAGCACCGTCGTCGCGCCGACCAGCACCAGCGCGGCGATCAGCACCGTGGCCACAACGCGTTTGGACATCATCCCGTCACCTTGCCGCTACCCCGAGATCCAGGGCAAATCCACCACTCATCCGGGTGAACTTCCCCGCTGCCATGAGTGACCGTTCCCGGCGTCGTCACCAGGAACGGTCACTCCTGGCGGTGGGCTGGTCAGCGGAGGGTCTGGCCGGTGGACTTGAGGGCCCGGGTGGCCTCCACCACGCGGTCGGCCATCGCCGCCTCGGCGACCTTGAGGTAGCTACGCGGGTCGTAGGCCTTCTTGTTGCCCACCTCGCCGTCGATCTTCAGCACGCCGTCGTAGTTCTTGAAGAAGTGGTCGGCGATCGGGCGGGAGAAGGCGTACTGGGTGTCGGTGTCCACGTTCATCTTGATCACGCCGTAGGACAGCGCCTCGTGGATCTCCTCCAGCAGCGAGCCGGAACCGCCGTGGAACACCAGCTCGAACGGCTTCGAGCCCGCGGGAAGGCCGAGCTTCTCGGCGGCCACCGCCTGCCCGCGCTCGAGCACGTCCGGCCGGAGCTGGACCGCGCCCGGCTTGTACGAGCCGTGCACGTTGCCGAAGGTCGCGGCGAGCAGGTACCGGCCCTTGTCCCCGGCACCGAGCGTGTCCACGGTCTTCACGAAGTCGCCCTCGGCGGTGTACAGCTTCTCGTTGATCTCGTTCGAGACGCCGTCCTCCTCGCCGCCGACGACGCCGATCTCCACCTCGAGGATGATCTTCGCGGCGGCGGCCTTTGCCAGCAGCTCACCCGCGATCTCCAGGTTCTCGTCCAGGTCGATCGCCGAGCCGTCCCACATGTGCGACTGGAACAGCGGGTTCTCCCCGCGGTCCACCCGCTCCTGCGAGATCTCCAGCAGCGGCCGGACGAAGCCGTCCAGCTTGTCCTTCGGGCAGTGATCGGTGTGCAGCGCGATGTTCACCGGGTACTTCGCGGCGACCACGTGCGCGAACTCGGCGAGCGCGGAGGCACCGGTCACCATGTCCTTGACCTTGGTGCCGGAGGCGAACTCGGAACCGCCGGTGGAGAACTGGATGATCCCGTCGCTCTCCGCCTCGGCGAAGCCGCGCAGCGCGGCGTTCAGGGTCTCCGACGAGGTCACGTTGATGGCCGGGTAGGCGAACTCCCCTCCCTTGGCCTTGTCCAGCATCTCCGCGTAGACCTCGGGGGTCGCGATGGGCATGGGTTTCGTCCTCCTCGGATAGCAGGCGCCTACGCCCGCATCCTACGAGGCACCGGCGACCCGGCAGCACCCCACGAGGGAACCCGCTAGAACAGGGCGGCCGCGAGCTCCCGGTAGGCGGGTCGCGGGTCGGCCCCGTCCGCGGTGAGCACCTGGACGGCGACGTGGTCGGCCCCCGCTTCCAGGTGCGCGGTGATGCCACGGGCGATGGTCGCGGCGTCCCCGTGCAGCGCGAGGGCGTCCACCAGCCGGTCGCTGCCGCCGTTGTAGAAGTCCAGCTCGGTGTAGCCGAAGCGGAGCAGGCTGTTGGTGTAGTTGCGCAGGCCGAGATAGGCACCGACGACCGGGCGGGCGATCGCCCGCGCGCGCTCCGGGTCGGTGTCCAGCACCACCTTCTGCTCGGGTGCCAGCAGCGGGCCGGAGCCCAGCGTCTCGCGGGCCTGCCGGGTGTGCTCGGGGGTGGTCAGGTACGGGTGCGCGCCCGCGGTCCGCTCACCGGCGACCCGCAGTACCTTCGGGCCGAGCGCGGCCAGCACGACCGAACCGGCGGGCACCCCGACGGCGTCCAGTTCGTCCAGGTATCCCAGGATCTTCTGGTACGGGCTGGTGTAGGCGTCCTGCATCTCCGGGTGCCCGACACCGACCCCGAGCAGGAACCGGTTCGCGTGGTCCACCGCGATGCGGTGGTAGGAGGCCGCGACCTCGGCCGCGCCCGCGGTCCACATGTTCACGATCCCGGTGGCGACCGCGATCTTGCGGGTCGCCTCGAGCAGCCCGTCCACCGCGGCGAGGTCGGCCGGTGGCGAGCCACCGATCCAGATCGTCCCGTAGCCCAGCCGCTCGGCCTCCTCGGCGAACTCGGGATCCACCGCGCCGGCCCGCCACACTCCGATCTTGCCCAGTTCGATACCCATGTGGCTGCCAACGGTCGAAGTTCGTAAGGAATTCCCCAACCAGAACTACCCATCAGTAGCCTACTGTGAGTAAGTTCTGTAACCTGCCGCCAGCAGGCAGAACGAGGTGTCGAGGAGGACCCATGGCGAATCCGCTTTCCCGGCTGACCGGTTCCCGGAGGGCCGGAAGGGACACCGTGGTGCTGATCACCGGCGCGGCGCGGGGGATCGGTGCCGGGCTGGCCGAGCGGATCGCCGCCACGGGGGCGAAGGTCGCGCTGGTCGGGCTGGAGATGGACGAGATGCGCGCGGTGGCCGAGCGGATCGGCCCGAACGCGCACGCCTGGGAGGCCGACGTCACCGACTGGGCGCAGCTGCGCGCGGCCGTCGCCGGGGTGGTCGAGCACTTCGGCGGGATCGACACGGTGATCGCCAACGCCGGGATCGCGACCACCGGGTTCGTCCGCTCGGTCGACCCCGCCGCCTTCGAGAAGGTGATCGAGGTGGACCTGCTCGGTGTCTGGCGCACCTTCCGGGTGGCCCTGCCGCACGTCCTCGAGCGCAAGGGTTACCTGCTGGCGATCTCCTCGTTCGCCGCGATCGCGCACCCACCCGGGATGGCCAACTACACCGCGGCCAAGGCCGGGGTGGAGGCGTTCTGCAACAGCCTGCGCGCGGAGGTCCGCCACCTCGGCGTGCGGGTGGGCGTCGCGCATCCCACCTGGATCCGCACCGACCTGGTGGAAAGCGCCGACGCGCACCCGGTGTTCGGCAAGCTCAGGGCGGGGATGCCCGGCCTGTTCGGCAAGACCTACCCGCTGGAGCTCGCGCTGGAGCAGTTGCAGGCCGGCATCGAGCGGCGGGCGCGGACCATCCACGTGCCCCGCTGGGTGGGCGCGGTGAAGTTGATCAGGTCACTGCTGCCTCCGATGATCGAGCTCGGTGCCCGGTTGCGGGTGCCGGCTGCCGACCGGGCGGCGCTGGAGGACATCGCCGCCCGGGGCGCCAGGGAGGCCTCGGTCACCGGGCACGGCGGGCGCGCGGCGACTGCCCTTGAGGCAGTGGACTAGTCCAGTTCCGTGATCACAGTCGGAACCGCTGGCGTCGACCGGGTGACCCGATACGCTTTGTGTGCGTGCCCTCGACCGGGGACACGCAAGGCGAACCCACCGTAGTCAACCGGTCGAGGACGGGCAGGTATCGATGCAGGGCCCCGCGGAGAGCAGTGTCGAACGCACGCTCGGACATCTGCGCACGATCGACACGCCCGCGCGGCCCAGCGAACCCACGGCGCCACTCAACCTGGAGGACCTCTACCGCACGCACCGGATGCGGCTCGTCCGGCTGGCCATCCTGCTGGTGGACGAGCCGGCCACCGCGGAGGACGTGGTGCAGGAGGCGTTCACCGGGCTGCACCGCAACTGGGGTCGGCTGCGCGACGCCGCGGCCGCGGTCGGCTACCTGCGCACGGCGGTGGTCAACGGCTCTCGCAGCGTGCTGCGGCGGCGCAAGACGGCGCGGGACTACGTGCCACCGCATACCGCGAACGCCCGCTCGGCGGAGAGTCTGGCCATGCTGTCCACCGAGCACCAGTCGGTGGTCAACGCGCTGGCGAAACTGCCGCCACGGCAGCGCGAGGTGCTGGTCCTGCGGTACTACGGCGGGCTGTCCGAGTCGGAGATCTCCGAAGCGGCCGGGATCTCCAAGGGCACGGTGAAGTCGACGGCCAGCCGGGCACTCGAAGCACTGCAGAAGGCAATGCACGAGGGGCATAAATAACGAGCTGGCTTCGAAGTAAGGGGGTTTTTCACTGGGGGCTGGTCTGGACCAATATGCTGTTGGTGTGAACGGTACCGGAAACTTCGTGATCACGGGCGCCAGAGTGGCGAGCCCGAACGGGATAATGGACTCCGGTTGGCTCGCGGTCTCCGGCGAGCTGATCACCGGTCTCGGTACCGGGGTCCCACCCGCAGGCGAGCAGGTGGACGTCGGCGGGGCGCTGGTGGTGCCCGGATTCGTCGACACGCACTGCCACGGGGGTGGCGGCGGGTCGTTCTCCAGCACCGACCCGACCCAGTTCACCAGGGCGATCATGGCGCATCGCAGGCATGGCACCACCACCATGCTGGCCAGCCTGGTCTCCGATCCGATCCCGATCCTGGCCGACCAGCTCGCCGCGCTCGGCGAGCTGGTGCAGGACGGTGACCTGGCAGGCATCCACCTCGAGGGACCGTTCATCGCACGCTCCCGGTGTGGCGCCCACGACCCGGAGGCGCTGCGCGAACCGGACACCGACTCGGTGGACGCGCTGCTGGCCGCGGGGCGCGGCCATGTCCGGATGGTCACCCTCGCGCCGGAACTCACCGGCGGGATCAAGGCGGTACGCCAGCTCGCCGAGTCCGGGGTGATCGTCGCGGTCGGGCACACCGACGGGGTGGAGGAGCAGATCCGGCCCGCCGTGGACGCCGGGGCCACGGTGGCCACGCACCTGTTCAACGGCATGCGCCCGCTGCACCACCGGGAGCCGGGTCCGATCGGGACCTTGCTGGACGACGGGCGGGTCACCGTCGAGCTGATCTGCGACCTGGTGCACGTTCACCCGACCATGCTGCGGCTGGCCGCCCGGCACGCGGGCGGGTCGCGGACGGTACTGGTCACCGACGCGATGTCGGCCACCGACGCCGCGGACGGCACCTACACCCTCGGCAAGCTGGATGTGGATGTCCGGGACGGGGTGGCGAAGCTGGCCAGCAACGGTTCGCTGGCGGGTAGCACGCTCACCATGGACACGGCGTTCCGCAACCTGGTCGTCGGCGCGGAGATGAGCGTTCCGGAAGCGGTGCGGGCCACCTCGGCCCGCCCGGCGGAGCTGCTCGGCGTCACCGACAGGGTGGGCACGCTGAGCCCCGGCCTGCGCGCCGACCTGGTGGTGCTGGACGAGGACCTGCGCCCGGCGCGCGTGCTGCACCGCGGGAGCTGGGTCCCCGGCGTGCGCTAGGTGGCCAGCACGTAGACGAGCACGCCACCCGCGAGGCAGTAGTAGATCATCGGGAGGATCGTCTTGCGGATCAGGTCGCCTTCCCTGCCGAGCAGGCCGACCGTGGCCGAGGCGGCGACCACGTTGTGCACGGTGATCATGTTCCCGGCCGCGCCGCCGACGGCCTGACCGGCGACCACGGCCTCCGGCGCCACCCCGATGTTCTCCGCGGTGGAGAACTGGAACAGGGAGAACATCAGGTTGCTCACCGTGTTGCTGCCCGCGACGAACGCGCCCAGCGCCCCGATCCACGGCGCGAACAGCGGCCAGGCCCCACCCGCCACCGAGGCCGCGCCGTCGGCGAGGGTCAGCGGCATGCTCTCGTAGCCCGCCGCGTTCTCCCCGGAGTTGATGAAGATCCGCACCAGTGGCAGCGCGAACAGCAACGCCACCGCGGTGCCCGCGAGCTGCTTGCCGGCCACCCGCCAGGAGGCCGCGATCTGCGTGCGGTTCATCCGGTGCAACCCGTATGCCGCCACGCTGGCCACGATCAGGATGAACCCGGGTAGGTAGAACGGCTGCAGGCTCTCCGCGACCTCGGTGCCGAGGATGCCGTCGAAGTCCACCGACAACCCGGTGAGGAACTCCTGCACCGGCTCGACCGCCCTTGTCAGCACCAGCAGTACCGCGACCAGCAGGTACGGCGCCCAGGCCCGGCCGGGGTGCATCCGCCTGCCGGCCACATCCCCTTCCGGCCGCACGGTGCCGGTCCAGCGGGGTTGCCACTCCTCGCGCGGCGGGAACTCCCAGGGCGTGCCGGGCAGGAACAGGCCGCGCCGGGCCGCGGTGACCACGATCGCCAGGCCGACCAGGCCGCCGAGCAGCGCCGGGAACTCCGGTCCGAGCAGTCCGGCGACCACCACGTAGGGCACGGTCATGGACAGGGCCGCGAACAGCGCGAACCGCCACACCCGCAGGCCGTCGGCGAACCCGCGC
Source organism: Amycolatopsis cihanbeyliensis (assembly GCF_006715045.1). Classification (GTDB taxonomy): domain Bacteria; phylum Actinomycetota; class Actinomycetes; order Mycobacteriales; family Pseudonocardiaceae; genus Amycolatopsis; species Amycolatopsis cihanbeyliensis. Next base: position 3,738,587 of record NZ_VFML01000001.1, read on the forward strand.
GGCCCGCGCCCGCCGAAGAACCCGGTGAGCATGCAGGCCAGCAGCAGCGGGATCAGGGTGCCCACGATGGCGTGCACCACGGCGGCGTCCAGCGCGATCCGCGCGATGTAGTCGGGCATCTCCAGCCCCAGCACCGAGACCCGCCGCTCGACCTCCGCGCTGCCACCGAGCCCGTCGTTCACCCCGACCAGGATCGGCGTGCCGACCGCGCCGAAGGTCACCGGTGTGCTCTGGATGGTCAGCCCGACCATCACCGCCGCCATCGCCGGGAAGCCGAGCGCGAGCAGCAGCGGGGCGACCACGGCGGCCGGGGTGCCGAACCCGGACGCGCCCTCGATGAAGCTGCCGAACAGCCAGCCGATGATGATCGCCTGCACCCGCCGGTCCGGGCTGATGTCGGTGAAGGTCGCCCGGATCGAGGCGAGCGCCCCGCTGTTCGCCAACGTGCCGAGCAGCAGCAACGCGCCGAAGACGATGTAGAGCAGGCCGCAGGCGAGGATCAGCCCCTGGATGCCGGAGGCCGCGATCACCACCGGCTCGACCTCCCAGACGTACGCGGCGGCGAGCACCACGACGACGAAACCGAGTGGCATCGCGTACTTCGCCGGCCAGCGGAAACCCACCAGCAGGATGCCGACGACCACGATGGGGGCAAGTGCGACCAGGCTGAGGACACCCAGGTTGTCCATGAACGGCCTTTTCCGTATCGTGAAATGTGATTTCTGTCATACGTCAGGCCCGGCCGAGTCTGGCAGTGGAGTAATCACATGGTCAAGTTTCGGAATCCGTACCAGCGCGGTAACCAGCGGTACGGGCGGATTGCCCTGCCTCCTACACTCCCGCGGGTGTCCGAGTCAGGTACCGAGTACCGGGTCGACGATCTCGCCCGAGCGGCGGGGACGACGGTCGGCAACGTTCGGGTCTACCAAGATCGCGGCCTGCTGCCGCCGCCGATGCGGCGCGGCAGGGTGGCCGTCTACACCGAGGCGCATCTGGCCCGGCTACGGCTGGTGCTGGGGATGCTCGAGCGCGGCTACACCTTCGCGCAGATCCGCGAGATGATCTCCGCCTGGGAGGAGGGCCGCGACCTCGGTGACCTGCTCGGTCTCGAGGAAGTGCTCACCCAGCCGTGGTCGGACGAGGTACCGCAACGTATCCCGATCGTCGAGCTGACCAGGGAGTTCGGCAAGCATGCCGGGCCGGGCACGATCAAGCGGGCGCTCCGGCTCGGCATCGTCGAGCAGCAGGGGGCGCACCTGATCGTGCGCAGTCCACGGTTGCTCCAGGCGGGGCGCGAGTTGCTGGCCGCCGGCGTGCCGATGCCGGTCGTGCTGGACATCGCCGAGCAGATCCAGCGGCATACCGACGAGCTCGCCAAGCTGTTCCTGCGCATGGTCGATCAGCATGTGCTGCCCACCGAAGACCCGCAGTGGACCCCGAAGGCCGATGAGGTGCCCACCCTCACCGAGCGGGCGAAGCGGTTGCGCCCGCAGGCGCAGGCGGCGGTGTCCGCCTCGCTGGCCAGGTCGATGAGCCGGGAACTGAGCGCCTGGCTGGGGAACCGGTTCGGGCCGCTGTTGCAGCCCGAGGACGAGCGGGGCGACGAACGCGGAAGGGTTTAGTCTTCCATTCTTTCAATGACCGTTCTAATCTTTGGGTGTCCCGGCGAGAGGAACGGTCCATGAGCCGCCGCATCCCGACACCGCCCGACCGCGAGGTCACCGCGCAGCGCCTGCAGCAGTCCTCGGCGCGACTGAACTACGACCCCGATGTGGACATCGACTGGGATGCCCCGCTGGATCCGGACAAGTTCTTCGTGCCGGAACAGCTGGTCACCCTGTACGGCACCGAGCTGTGGCAGCGGATGAGCAGGCAGCAACGCCTCGAACTGTCCAAACAGGAAATGATCAACACGGTGAGCGTGGGGATCTGGTTCGAGACCATCCTGATGCAGATGCTGATGCGGCTGGCCTACCGCGGCGACCCGCGATCGCGACACGTGCACTACGCCTACACCGAGGTCGCCGAGGAGTGCAGGCACTCCACCATGTTCGGCAGGCTGATCGAGAAGGCGGGCGGCAAGCCGTACCGGCAGGACCTGCGCTGGTACGTGATCGGCCAGGCGTTGCCGTTCGTGCTGCGCGGGCCGTCGATGTGGGCGGCGACGCTGATGGGCGAGGAGGTCTTCGACGTCCTGCAGCGGGACACCATGCGGGACGAGAACCTGCAACCGATCGTGCGCGCGGTGATGCGTATCCACGTCACCGAGGAGGCGCGGCATGTGCGCTACGCGCGGGAGGACCTGCTGCGCGGTATGGGCCGGGTACGCAGGCTGGACAAGGAGTTCGCCCGTTACGTGGCCGCGCAGGGGGCGATGCTGCTGGCGACCGCGCTGACCCGTCCGGCGCAGTACGCCCGCGCCGGGCTGGACCCGCGGGAGGCGCGCAGGCAGGCCTTGGCGAACCCGCACCACCGGGAGGCCAAACGGCACGGCGCCGAGCGGGTGGTGCGGTTCCTCTCCGACGCCGACCTGATCGGTGGACCGACCCGGCGGCTGTGGCTGCGGTCCGGCCTGCTCGGTTGAGCACCATCGGGTTGCCCGAATGATCCACTTGACTGGGCACTAGCGTTGGGGTGTGACCGAGCCAGCCGACGACGCTGACGCCGCCAGCTCCGCCGAGCACGAACGGCTGCTGGCGGAGGCGCTGCGTGCCCAGGCACGCTCGGCACCGCAGTCGGACCGCCCGCGCGAGTTCGACAGCTCCGCGTTCGACAGCTCCACGTTCGACAACACCTCGATCATCGGGCCGAAGCCGGCGGTGCCGGCCGCGGAGGTGCCGCACAGCTACGGCCTGCTGTCCGGTCCCGCGGCGAACTCGCTGGAGCACGAACGCGCCGCGCTGGAGTCGATGGAAGCCAGGGCGGGCGAGGCCGAGCCCGAGCAGGCCACCGTGGAGCAGCGGGTGGCCGGGCCCGCCCCGCTGCCGGTGCGCTGGATCCTGCTGCTGGCCGTGCTGCTCGGCCTCGCGGCCGGTTCGGTGATCGGGCTGCTCACCCTGATTTGAACCCTGGTCTAAAGCGGAGTGGCGAAGCTCCACAGGTGCCCGTCCAGGTCACGCAGACCGCATTCGCGCCGGCCGGCCGCGGGAGTTACCCGGGCGCGAACATCGAGCCGGGGTTGAACAGGTTGTCCGGGTCGAGTGCGGCCTTGATCTGCCGGTGCACCCGCATGCCGACCGGACCGATCTCGCGTTCCAGCCAGTCCTGCTTGATCTTGCCGACGCCGTGCTCCCCGGTGACCGTGCCACCCAGCGCCATGCCGACCTCGAGGATGTCGTCGAAGGCCCGCTGCGCGCGGGCGGACTCCTCGGGTGAGGTGGGGTCGTAGACGATCGTGGGATGCATGTTGCCGTCCCCCGCGTGCCCGACCACGGCGATGCGCAGCCCAACCTCCTCGCTGATCCGGTGGCAGCCGGCGATCAGCTCGGCGATCCGGGTGCGCGGCACGCACACGTCGTCGGTGAGCCAGGTGCCGTACAGCTCCAGCGCGGTGAGCACGACCCTGCGCGCCTGTAGCAGCATGTTGCCCTCGGCGAGGTCGTCGGTCGCGTAGGTCATGTCGGAGCCGCAGTCCAGGCAGATCTGCTCCAGCACGGCGAGCTCGCGGCGGGCCACCTCGCCGCCGGAGTCGGACTGGCACAGCAGCAGCGCCTGGCAGCCGGAGCCGGCGCCGATGTCGGTCCTGAGGTACGCCTCGGAGGCCTTGATCGAGGTGGCGTCCATGATCTCCATCAGGGAGGGGACCAGGCCCTCGCGCACCACCCTGGCCACCGCCTCACCCGCCGCCTCGGTGCTGGTGAACCCGGCGACCAGGGTGGCAGGGGCCTGTGGCAGCGGGCGCAGCGCCACGGTGGCCTGGGTGATCACGCCGAGGGTGCCCTCGCTGCCGATGAACAGCCGGGCCAGGTCGTAGCCGGCCACCCCCTTGACCGTGCGACGCCCGGTCCTGAGCAGGGACCCGTCGGCGAGCACGACATCCAGCCCGAGCACCGAGTCGGTGGTGACGCCGTACTTCACGCAGCACAGCCCGCCCGCGTTGGTGGAGAGGTTGCCGCCGATCGTGCACCAGTCGTAGCTGGAGGGGTCCGGCGGGTAGAACAGCCCGTGCTTCTCCACCGCGTTCCGCAGGTCCAGGTTCACCACGCCGGGCTGCACCACGGCCAGCCGGTTGGCCGCGTCCACCTCGAGGATCTGGTCCAGCTTGGTGAGCGCCAGCACCACGCAGCCGTCGATCGCGTTCGCCGCGCCGGAAAGGCCGCTGCCCGCCCCGCGCGGCACGATCGGCACCCCGGCCTCCGCGCAGGCACGCACGGTGGCCTGCACCCCTTCGACGTCCGCGGGGAGCACCACCGCGAGCGGCCTGCCCGCGGGTGCCAGCGGCATCATGTCCCTGGAGTAACTCGCGGTGACGTCGGCGTCGGTGAGCACGGCGTCCTTGCCGAGCTCGTCACGGAGTCGGGCGGGCAGGGCATCGTTGCTCATGCCGCCCACGGTAGCCCTCCCGGCTGGTACGCAGGAGCAGCATCGCCTGCACCGCGGTGTAGGCCAGCAGCACCGCACCGAGTACGGCGGACACCTGCATCCCGTGCACGAACGCCTGTTGCGCGCTGCCCAGCAACTCCCCGGCCTGCGCGGGCGGCAGTTGCCGCGCGGTGGCCACGGCGCCGCCCAGGGTGTCCCTGGCCGCGGCGGAAGCCGTCCCGGGCAGCTCGGCCCGGTAGACGGCGGTGGCCACACTGCCCAGCACCGCGACGCCCAGCGCCCCGCCGAGCTCGAACCCGGTCTCGGAGATCCCCGAGGCCGCCCCGGCGCGCCGTGGCGGCGCGGTGGAGATCGCCAGGTCGGTGGTCAGCGCCTCGGACAGCGGCACGCCCGCGCCGACCAGTACGAACCCGACCACCAGCGCGGCGATCCCGGACTCCACGCCGACCTGGGTCAGGGCGAGGAAACCGGCGGCCGCGGTCAGCAGACCGACCCCGATCAGGTGCGGCACCGCGAACCGGGTGGCGAGCTGCGCGGCGCCCAGCGAGCTCACCACCCCGGCCGCGGTCGCGGGCAGCATCCACAGCGCCGCGGTCACCGGGCTCATCCCGAGCACGAGTTGCAGGTACTGCGGGGCCAGGAAGAACACGCTGCTCAGCGCGAACACCCCGAGCGTGTTGGTACCAACCGAGACGCTGAACCGCCGGTCGCGGAACAGGTCCAGGTCCAGCATCGGGTCGGCCAGCCGCCGCTGCCGGTTGACGAACCGGACACCCACGGCGAAACCAAGCAGGATCGCGCCCACACCGAGCAGGTCCGGCCCGCTTTCCGCGATCTTCTTGATGCCGTAGACCACCGGCAGCACGGCGCCCAGCGACAGCACCGCCGAGAGCGGGTCGAACCGGCCGGGGTTCGGGTCCCGCGCCTCCGGCAGCAGGATCGGGCCGAGTACCAGCAGCAGCACCATCACCGGCACGTTGATCAGGAACACCGAGCCCCACCAGAAGTGCTCGAGCAGCCAGCCGCCGAGCACCGGGCCGAGCGCCATGCCGCCGGAGAAGGCGGCCGCCCAGGCCGCGATCGCGATCCGGCGCTGCCGGTCGTCGGTGAACACGGTGCGGATCAGCGAGAGGGTGGACGGCATCAGCGTCGCGCCACCGATGCCCAGCAGCGCCCGCGCGGCGATCAGCATGGGGGCGCTGGTGGAGAAGGCGGCGATGATCGAGGCGATCCCGAACGCCGCGGCGCCGGCCAGCAGCAGCCTGCGCCTGCCGATCCGGTCGCCGAGGGTGCCCATGGTGATCAGCAGCCCGGCCAGCAGGAAGCCGTAGCTGTCCACGATCCACAGCTGCTGCGCGCCGGTGGGCGCCAGGTCCTCGCTGAGGTACGGCAGCGCGAACCCGAGCACCGTCATGTCCACGCTGATCAGCAGCACCGGCAGCGTGAGCACGCCCAGCGCGACCCACTCCCTGCGTCCTGCCTCGACCATGATCTCCCCTTGAACTTAACAGTCTGGACGGTACAGTTTCCGCCTCCAGTTGAAGATAGACCGTCTGGACGGTACAGTCAACCGCGTGCCGAAGCCCTCATCCCGGGACCGGATCCTGGACGCCTACGAGGAAATCCTGCTCACCCACGGGCCCGCCGCCGTCACCCTGGACGCCGTCGCGGCGCAGGCCGGCGTGTCCAAGGGCGGACTGCTGTATCACTTCGGGTCCAAGGATGCCCTGCTGGACGGCTTGCTGGAGCGGATGTCCCTGCTGACCGAGTCGGACGTGGCGAAGGCGCGCCAGGCCGAGGACGGGGTGGCGCGGTACTACCTGCGTTCCTCGGTCACCGACGCCAGCATGGACAACCCGTGGCACCGCACCACGCTGGCCGCGGTCCGGCTGGCCGGCGACGAGCCGAAGGCCGCCGAGGCGTTGCAGGCCTGCATGCGCCCGTGGCGGGAACTGCTGATCGAGCACCTGGACGACCCGCTGACCGCGGAGCTGGTCACGGTGATCGGGGACGGCCTCTACCTGCGCGCCTCCACCGGCGAGGATCCCAGCCCCCTGCTCGACCAGCTCGACGAGATCCTGCTCCGGCTGGGCGCGAAGCCCTGAACGTGGCTTTCCGGACGTCAGATGTCCCGAAAGCCACGTTCACGACGTCGAATGCCTCGATCGCCACGTTCAGGGCGCTCCCCTAGAAGCGGTCGACGGCTACGGCGCGGTAGGGGGTCTGCGGGGTGGGTGGCGTGCCGAAGCGTGCGTTGACCAGGTAGAACCGGGGGCCGAAGGCGGCCATGGTGGCTGGGACGTCGAAGCGGGGGTCGGTGGCCCGCCGGACCACCGTCGCCGCGGTGCCGTCCCGGTTCAGCTCCAGCCGGGTCACCGTGTTCGCGCGGTTCTGCACCACGTACAGGTCGCGGCCGGAGCGCAGTTGCCCGTCGTTGTGCGGCAGGGACTCCCCGCCGAGGTCGACCGCGCGGGCCACCCCGGTGGCCGGGTCGACCCGGAACAGGCGCCCGGTCACGGACTGGCCGATCAGCAGGGCCTTGCGGTCCGGGCTGGTCACGATCCCGTTGCCGTTGATTTCGCCGGGCACGTGCTCGATGTCCCCGGACAGCGGGACGGTGCCGACCTCCCGCTGCGCGGGCAGCTCGCCGTGCCTGCCGAGCGGCAGCTTGTACAGCACCGGCCGGAAGGAGTCGGTGAACCACACGGCCTCGCGGGTGATCACCAGGTCGTTCACGAACGCACCCTCGGCGGCCAGCCGGTAGCTGGCCAGCACCTCGCCGGTGCGCGCGTCGAGCACCCGCGCGTCCCCACCGGTGCCGCCCGCGACGAACAGCCGCCCGCGCGCGGAGTCCACCTTGATGCCCAGCGAGGGGGTGCCCGGCCCCTGGCTGAGCACCCGGCCGCGCCCGGTGACCAGGCTGGCCCGGTAGATCCGGCCGTCGGCGCGGGAGCCGAAGTAGGCCGTGGGCCACGCGCCGATCGCGATCCCTTCCGGCTGGAAGCCGTCCGGCAACCGCAGCTCGGTGGGGAAGAACGTGCGGGCGGAGGCGGGTGGGGCGAGCAGGGCGAACGCGGCGAGCAGGGCGACCAGCAATCCGGAAATCCGTGCCATTCCGACGATTCTGGCGCACCCCGCGCGCCGGATCCAGAGACACGTATGACCTGCGACCTGACGCCGGGCACGTCCGGGCGGGTCAGCCCGGAAGGCCGCCGCGCTCAGGCCGCCGTGTGCGCCAGCCAGTGGTCGGCCAGGTCGCGGTCGCCGGTGATGGTGACCCGGCTGGCGGGCAGCCGCCGGGTGAACACCAGCAGCAGGTCGCGGAGGGGACCGGCCAGTGTCGCGTCCGCGGTGCCGGTGGCGCGTGCCCACCGCACGCCGTCGGGGGTACGGGTGATCAGCCAGCCCGGGCCGGTATCGGGGCGGAGCTGGAGGGTCTGGCCGGTACCACGCAGCTCGGCGAAGGCCGGTCGCATGGAGGGTGTGACCGGGTCGGAAAGGATCTCCAGCCACTCGCTGATCGCGTCGGCCGCGAGATCCGGCGCCACCTCGAACTCGGTGCCCGTCGCGAGTGCCGCATCCGCGTGGTGAACCGTGGTGTCGTGCAGCATCCGGCGCAGCCAGAACGTCGCGGGCCGCGGGCCGAAGAACGTCCACACCGGACTCTCATCGGCGACGAGCACCGCGTCCGCGAGATCCGCGGCGCCCTCGTGCAGCCAGCCGGACCACTCCTCCGTGAAGCCGGGATCCGCGTCGAGCGGGTCCGGTACCGGGCTCGGGCCGGAACGGACGATGCCCGCCGCCCAGCGGTGTGCCTGGCCGATGTGCCCGACCAGCACCCGCAACGGCCACTCCGGGCAGGTGGGCACGGACGTGTCCGGGTCGGCGCGGGCCACCGCCGTGGCGAACCCCGCGGTGTGCTCGTGCAGTCCCTCGGCAAGTCGTGCGACATCCATGGCAGTACCGTAGAAACTCCACTCGGCTGGAGGTTCGACCGATGGTGAGCACCGACACACTGGGGATCGGCGACCTGGCCAGTCGGACCGGTGTGCCCATCCGCACGATCCGCTTCTACTGCGACGAGGGGCTGCTGGAGCCCGCGCGCAGCACCGGTGGGCACCGCCGGTTCGACGCGGCCACGGTCGACCGGCTGAACCTCATCCGGCGGCTGCGCGGGCTCGGGCTGGGCCTGCGGTCGATCGCCGACATCCTCGCGGGCCAACGCTCCCTCGCCGAGGCCGTGGCCGCCGAGCGGGCCGCGCTCGACCGCGAGGTGACGACGCTGGCCTGGCGGCGCTCGGTGCTGCGCGCGGTCGAGGAAGCGCCACTTGCCGACCGCACCACCCGGCTCCAGCTGTTGTCCGCGGTGCAGGACGGGTTCTCCGCGCACGAGACCCTCGTCCGTCTCTGGCGCCCGATGACCACCGGACCGATCCCGCCGGACACGGCCCGGATGTTCCTCGACATCGGCGCGCCGCGGCCGCCGGAACTGCCGACCCCGGAGCAGGTCGTCGCGTACGCCGAGCTGGTGCTGCTCGCCTCCGACCGGGCACTCGCCACCCGGCTGCGGGCCAGCACGCTCGTCGACCACGACCGGATCGCCGACCTCGGCGCGCTGCACGCCGCCGTCGGCGCGGCCTGCGAGCTGGCGGCTCCCCGGGTGGCGGCCGGGGCACGGGCGACGCCGGGACCCGCACTCGACCGGTTCGTCGCGGCCCACGCCGCCGCGCTCAATGCCCGCGACACCCCGGAGTTCCGGCGCGCGCTGAACCGGCGCACCGCCGCCGACCGGCACCCTCGGTTGCGCCGTTACTGGCACCTCGCCGGCGAGGTCACCGGCGAACCCGCGCCGGTCGGCGTCACGCACACCTGGCTGCTCGACGCCCTGGACCACTCGGTCAGCTGAGCCCTCCGCTCACCGCGCCGACGTTCACGCCATGCCATACACCCGCTCGACGTGCAGGCGCAGCACGAGACGCTGGTCGGCGACCATGACCGAGCGGTACTCGTCCCAGTCCGGGTGCTCACCCTGCAGGGCGCGGTACAGCTCGACCAGCTCGTCCACCACGGCGTCGTCCGGGGCCTTGGCGACCTCGGTCAGCTCGGCGGTGCCCTCGGCGACCGCGTAGGCCCAGCCGTCCTGGCTGGACACGTGCAGGCTGGCCCGTGGATCGCGGCGCAGGTTCCTGGTCTTGGCGCGGCCGTCCGTGATCGACACCCGGATGATCCCGGCGTCGGGGTCGTAGTGGTGGGTGATGTTGGACAGCTGCGGCCTGCCGTCCCGCTTGAGCGTCACCAGTACACCGAGCGGGCGGCTGCCGATCAACTCGTGCAGCGCGTGATCCTGTGCCATGGCTCACTCAACAAGCCACCCCTATCGTCGCATTCCGGCTGCCGCGTCACCCGGCCCAGAAATCTTCGGCTTCGGTGTCCGTCCGGGCCGTGGCCGTTCGTCGGTGGGTAGCAAGACGGTAAGGAAGGGACCTGATGAAGTACATGCTGTTGATCTGTGGCGACGAGTCGGCCGCCGAGCACGCCGAGGACGGCTGCGGCGGCTGGTCCGAGGAGATGACGGAACGTGGCGTGATCCGCGGCGGCGGTGGGCTGCGGCCGCCCAACGAGGCCACCACCGTGCGGGTGCGCGAGGGCGAGGTGCTGCTGGCCGACGGACCGTTCGCCGAGACGAAGGAGCAGATCGGCGGGTTCTGCCTGATCGAGTGCGCCGACCTGGACGAGGCGCTGGAGATCGCCGCGAAGCATCCGGCGGCGACCTACGGGACCATCGAGGTCCGGCCGATGCTGGAGTTCCCGGAATGACCGGGATCAGGGAGATCATCGCGGCCGAACGCGCCGAGCTGGTCGAGATACTCGCCGAGCTGAGCGAGCAACGGTGGGACACACCCACGCTGTGCGCGGGGTGGCGGGTGCGCGAGGTCGTCGCGCACATCACCATGGCGTACCGGTACTCCGGGCGCCGGTTCCTCGGCGAGATGCTGAAGTCCGGCGGAAACTTCACGAAGATGTCCGACCGGTGCGCCCGGCGGGACGCCGGGCTGCTGTCCGCCGCGGAGCTCACGGCCGCGCTGCGGGACAACGTGCACCACCCGTGGAAGCCGCCGGGCGGCGGGTACGAGGGCGCGCTGTCCCACGACGTGATCCACGGCCTGGACATCACCGTGCCACTCGGTATCGACCGCGCGGTGCCGCCCGAGCGGCTGCGGATCGTGCTGGACGGCTTCGAGCCGAAGCGGCTCAAGTTCTTCGGCGTCGACCTGGACGGGATCGAGCTGCGCGCCACGGACCTGGACTGGAGCTACGGCTCCGGCACACCGCTGTCCGGCGCGGCACAGGACCTGCTGCTGGTCGCCTGCGGCCGCATGCTCCCGCCCGGCCGCCTGCACGGCGAGCCCAGCGCCCGCTTCAGCACAAGGGAGGCCCGATCGTGAGCACCGAACCGATCGTGCTCGCCCTGCCGATCGCCGACCGCGGGACCTCGTTCGAGTTCTACCGCGCGGCGCTCGGCCTCGCGGCCCTCGGCGAGCCCGCCGAGGACGGCATGCCGGAGCCGCTGCGGTTCGCGGTCAACGACGGGCTGCACCTGATGCTCGTCCCGACCGAGGGCTTCGGCTGGGTGGTCGGCGGCCGGGAGGTCGCCGGACGCGGGACCTCGGAATGCCTGCTCGGCCTGTCCGCGAGCACCGAAGCCGAGGTGAACCGGATCGTCCAGCGTGCCGCCGAGGCCGGGGCGGAGGTCGTCCTCGCGCCGGGACAGCAGCCGTGGGGCTACGCGGGCACCTTCGCCGACCCGGACGGCCACGCCTGGATGGTCACCAAGGTCTAGCCGAAGGCCGTCTCAACTCCAACCGTTCCGCCGGAGGTCCCGGCACAGGTCGTCCAGGAGTTCGGCCGAACCGTCCGGATCGAGGGCGACGTCGCGGATCGCGGCGAAAGTACGCTCGCGGAGCTCAAGTTCCTCCGGATTTCGCGTCTTGACCGCACCGGCCACATGCGGGATGAACGCGATGTCGTCCTCATCCCGCCAGGGGTAGCCGAGGATCGTGAACGAGCCGGTGAGCCCTTGGTGACCTGCTGCCGACAATGGCAGCACTTGCACGACTACATTAGGTAACCGTGCAAGCTCAATGAGCTTAGCGAGTTGCCCGGCCATCAGGCTCGGTGAACCCCATGTTCATGGAAGGGAAGCGCGTGTGCGAAGTCGTGGTGTACTTCTTCCACCATGGCTTGGCCTTCGCCTGGCGCACCAGGTCCAGGATTCCGTCCCACTCGTCTGCGGGCACCAGGTACAGGTCGAGCATGCTGCGCACGGTGTGCACGCTGGGGGTGGTCTTGCCGTTCTCGATCCGGCTGAGCGTCGCGGCGGAGAACTCCAGCCCGCGGCATGCCTCTTCGGTCGAGATTCGGGCCTGGTCACGTAGCGCCTTCAGTTGCCTGCCCAGTCGCCGGCGCAGGAAAGGTGGACTCACCTGCACGGTCATGTTTCCTCACTCAGAAATAACGGAACGTCACCTGCAATTACACCATGTTTCCAGCAGCCTGAACTTGCCGCTGGATTCTTACGCCCATGCCGACCTGGGATTACTGGCACCGGATGGAGTACCGGCGCGAGGTGCGGAAGGGCCACTGCGTGCTGGAGTACGTCGAGGTGTTCGAGGACCAGGGCTGGACGTTCTGTCACCGCCCGGAACGGCAGCGGGAGTGGTTCGCGCACTACACCCGGGCCTGCGCCGAGGACTACCTCGCCCGCGTCCGCGCCCGGCCCGGCACCTGGGTGGTCGGGGTGTGGCGCACGGGCACGTCCGCATCCGGCGAGGGCGAACTGCTCGGCTCGATCCGGATGAGGTGGACCCGCCGCTAGCCGATCATGGTCGCCACGTCCAGCGGCGCGTCCAGCGCTTCCCGCTCGACCATCACATCGGCCACCCGCTGGATGCGTTCCGGTTCCAGGGCAGGCGTGAAGCTGGTCCAGCCCACCTGCCCCGCGATGGCCGGGTCCACCTTGCCGACCTCGATCAGCAGCGGGCGGACCGCGCCGTGGTTGGTCGCGGCCTCCTCGGTCGCCCGGTCCAGGGCCTGCCGGAAGGCCGCCACCGTACGCGGGTTGGCGGCGGCGAACTCGGCGGTCGCGGCGAAGCCACCCACCGGCAGCGCCTCGGTGGAGCCGGAGGCGAAGTCGTGGATCGGCCGCACCTCCTGCTCGGCCGTCGCCTGGGTGAGGAACGGTTCGGTGAGAAACGCGGCGTCGACCTCGCCCCGGCTCAGCGCGCCGGGGGTGTCCGGGAACGGCAGCTCGATCCACTCGATACCGCCCGGGTCCACCCCACGCTCGGCGGCCGCCTGGGCGACGAGCAGGTGCGACAGGGTGTTCCGCGCGGTGATGGCCACCCGCTTGCCCGCCAGGTCACCGGCGTCCCGGACCGGCGAACCCGGCCCGGCCACCACGGCGGTGTTGCCCGGCGCGAGCTCGGTGACCGCCGCAACCAACCGCAGGTCCGCGACGTCCCGGGCCTGCGGTAGCAGGAACGCGGGGTAGCTGGAGAAGGCGATGTCCATATCGCCGCCGATCAGCTTGGTCACCGCGTCCGCCCCGCTGCGGGTGAGCTGCGTGCGCACCTCCAGCCCCTCCTCGGCGAAGTAGCCGCGTTCGGCGGCCAGGAAGACCGGCAAGGTGTCCATCGAGGGCAGCACGGCGACGGTGATCGACGGCTTTTCCAGGTCGCTGCCCGCGGGGCCTGGCTCGGGCTCGTCCCCGCCGAGCAGGCCACAGCCGGTGAGCACGGCCGCGAGGGGGAACGCGAGAAGTAAGCGAAACCGGCGCATGCGTTGCTTCTCCTTCCGTTCGGACCCGGCGGCGGGTGTCGCTGAACAGCCAACTCGGCTACGCGAGCAGCAAACTCGCCTACGCGAGGGGCAAACACGGTTACGTGGGCGGCAAACACGATGGGGGCGGAAAAGGTTGCGTATGTGTTCGGCCACATCGGCGGTTACTTGGCTTGCGCAACTAACTTCGCCGGGTACATCCTTGACTTCGGCAACTAGTTGTATCAGCCAAACAAGACATGCTCGGCCAAAGACGGCGAAAACGGCACGAAAGACCTAACGATGACTCCACCCGCCACCACCTCCGCCCCGGGCTACCCGGCTACCGAGGCCGAGCTGGCCACGGCCGACGAGCTCGGCCGCCAGGTCGTCCGGTTCATGCGGTTGATCAACCGGGCAAAGTCCCGGGTGGCCAAGCAGGGGCCGGACGGCATCGAGCGAGCCGCGTACGCGCTGCTGTTCACACTGGTGCATGACGGGCCGCAGCGGGCATCCCAGCTCGCCGAGGCCCTGCACTCGGACATCTCCACGATCAGCAGGCAGACCAGCGCGCTGGTGCAGCACGGCCTGGTGGAGCGCACCGCCGACCCGAAGGACGGCCGGGCCTGCCTGCTCGCCGCCACGGACGAGGGGCTGCGCGTGTTCGAGGAGAACCGCAGGCAGCGCACCGAGTGGCTGGCCTGGCTGCTCGCCGACTGGCCCGAGGCCGACCGTGTCACGCTGAACACGCTGCTGGACCGGTTGAACGCCGGCATCGAAACGCACGATCCACAGCTCGCGGCCGGCGAGCAGCAGCACAAGGGGGACGAATGACCAGCTCCGTCGCCGAAAAGCCGGCGGAACCCACACCCGGTGAGGACTCAGCGGCGCCCAACCTGACCCACCGGCAGATCCTGGTGATCCTGTCCGGGCTGATGACCGGGATGTTCCTGGCCGCGCTGGACCAGACCATCGTCGGCACCTCGATCCGGACCATCGCCGATGACCTGAACGGGCTCAGCATGCAGGCCTGGATCACCACGGCCTACCTGATCACCGCCACGATCTCCACCCCGATCTACGGCAAGCTCTCCGACATCTACGGGCGCAAGCCGCTGTACCTCACCGCGATCTCCATCTTCGTGCTCGGCTCGGCGGCCGGTGCGTTCGCGCAGTCGATGTACCAGCTCGCCGCCTTCCGTGCGGTGCAGGGGCTCGGCGCGGGTGGCCTGATGTCCCTGGCGCTGACCATCCTCGGTGACCTGGTCCCGCCCCGGCAGCGGGCCAAGTACCAGGCCTACTTCATCGCCGTGTTCGGCACCTCCACGGTGCTCGGTCCGGTGCTCGGCGGATTCTTCGCCGGGATGGACTCGCTGTTCACCCTGCACGGCTGGCGCTGGGTGTTCCTGGTGAACGTCCCGCTGGGCGCGGTGGCGCTGTTCGTGGTGGCCAAGGTGCTGAACGTGCCGCACGAGCGGCAGAACCACCGGATCGACTGGTGGGGCGGGCTGTTCCTGGCGACCTGCCTCGTCCCGCTGCTACTGGTGGCCGAGCAGGGCCGCGAGTGGGGCTGGGGCTCGTCGGGCGCGCTGACCTGCTACGCCATCAGCGCCATCGGCCTGGTGCTGTTCCTGTTCACCGAGACCCGGATGAAGGACGCCGCGCTGATCCCGCTGCGGCTGTTCCGCAACTCCACCTTCAGCGTGGCCATCCTCGGCGGGGTGATCGTCGGTGTGGCCATGTTCGGCTCGATCATGCTGGTCCCGCAGTACCTGCAGATCGTGCAGGGCTACACGCCCACCGAGTCCGGCCTGCTGATGCTGCCGCTGATGATGGGCATCATGTCCGGTTCGGTCATCTCCGGCAGGCTCACCGCGCGCACCGGGCGGTACAAGGTGTTCCCGCTGGTGGGGGCCGTGTTGATGTCCACGGGCATGCTGCTGTTCGCCCAGATCGAGTGGGACAGCCCGATCTGGCAGCCGCTGCTGTACATGCTGACCATCGGCCTCGGTCTCGGTGGCTGCATGCAGACGCTGATCATCGCCGTGCAGAACGCGGGCCCGCGCCGGGACATGGGCGTCTCCACCGCCGCCGCCACCTTCTTCCGGCAGATGGGCGGGACCATCGGGGTCGCGGTCTTCCTCTCCATCCTGTTCAGCACGCTGACCGACAACATCGCCAGGGCCTTCGCCGCACTGGGCGTCTCGCCGGCCGCGGTGAACTCCGGCGGGAACAACATCATGGAGGACTCCTCGTTCCTCAACAACCTGCCGGTCGAGCAGGCCAAGCCGTTCTTCATCGGCTTCACCGACTCGATCAGTACGGTGTTCTACCTCGGCTCGGCGGTGGCGCTGCTGGCCTTCGTGGTGCTGCTGTTCATGCGGGAGATCCCGCTGGCCGACGGTGCGCCCGCGGCCGCGCCGGTGGAAGGCGGGGAGGCCCTGCTGGACGAGGACACCGCCGAGGACACCGCCGAGAGCTCCGCCGGGGACACCGCCGCGAACAAGGCCGCGGGGCGGCACCGGGCGCTGGCCACGCAGGAGTTCCGGCCGGCGGGGTTGCCGAGCTCGAACGGGCACGGCGCGGGTGTCCCGATCACGGGCCACGTCCGGCGGCAGGACGGCACGCCGGTGGACGGCGCCGCGCTCACCCTGATCGACCAGCACGGCAAGCAGGTCTCTCGCGGTACCGGGCACACCGACGGCTCCTACACCGTGGACACCCCCGGGCCGGGCAGCTACGTGCTGATCGTGTCCGCGGACGGGCACCAGCCGCAGGCCTCCAGCGTGGTGGTCACCGAGGAGGCCACCACCCTGGATGTGACGCTCACCGGCTCCGGTGAGCTGGCCGGGGTCATCCGGCTCGCCGGCGGCGACCCGGTGGAGGGAGCCACGGTCACCCTGACCGACGCGCGCGGCGAGGTGGCCGGGGCCTGCCGCACCGAGTCCGGCGGCGGGTACGCCTTCCG
Organism: Amycolatopsis cihanbeyliensis; assembly: GCF_006715045.1. Lineage (GTDB taxonomy): Bacteria > Actinomycetota > Actinomycetes > Mycobacteriales > Pseudonocardiaceae > Amycolatopsis > Amycolatopsis cihanbeyliensis. Next base: position 3,754,914 of record NZ_VFML01000001.1, read on the forward strand.
CGGGGTGGACTCCGGGGCGTACACCCTGGTGGCCAGCGGGGACGGGCTGCGGCCCGAGGCGGCCTCGCTGGTCGTGCCGGACAGCGGGGTGCTGCGGCAGGACCTCGAGTTGACCGCCGCGGTCCGGCTCTCCGGGGTGGCCCGCACCGAGGGCGACCGGGCGGTGCCGGACGCGCGGATCACCGTGCTCGACGCCGGCGGCCAGGTGCTCGCCGTGGCCCGTACCGACGCGGCGGGAAACTACCTGGTGACCGACCTGCCGCCGGGCGAGTACACCGTGGTCGCCAGTGGCTACCCGCCGGCGACCAGCCAGGTCAGCCTGCACGACGGCGACGCGGCCCACGATGTCCGGCTCGGCTACGAGCAGGTCATCGACGAGCTGGCGGAGCGGCGATGAGCGACAACGACGGCGGGTTGAGCGCGCGGGTGCGCACGGCGGAGGGCTGGCCGGTACCGAACGTGACACTCACCGTCACCGACGGCGCCGGCCGGCAGGTCGCGCGGGTGCCCGCGGACGCGGAAGGCACGGTGACCACCGAGCCGCTGCCGCCGGGGATCTACACCGCCGTGCTGGTGGCGGCCGGGTACCTCCCGCAGGCGCGTACCGCGCAGATCGGCTCAAACGGCACGGGGTCGCTCGGCGAGGTCACCCTCGCCCCGGCGGCGGGGACGGTGAAGCTCCCGCCGCCGGGGCCGTGGGTGATCGACCCAGCACACTCCTCGGTGGTGGCCACCGCGCGGCACCTCGGCATCGCCAGCATCAAGGCCCGGTTCGGCGACCTGGCCGGGCGGATCGAGGTGCGGCGGCCGGTGGAGCAGTCCACCGTGCGGGCCGAGATCAAGGCCGCCTCCATCGACACCGGCGTCCGGATGCGCGACGACCACCTGCGTTCCCCGGACTTCCTGGACGTGGACCGGTTCCCGATGATCGAGTTCGGCAGCACCGGGCTACAGCGGGAGGGCACCGATACCTGGACGATGTCCGGCGAGCTGACCCTGCACGGCCAGTGCCGGCCGATCCAGCTCGACCTGCGGTACAGCGGCTACGGGCCGGACCCGTGGGGCAGGGTGCGCGCCGCTTTCCACGCCGATGCCGTGCTGCATCGCAACGATTTCGCGATCGACTACAACGCGATGGTCCGCGCCGGGGTGGCCGCGATCGGTACCACCATCAAGATCGAGCTGGACATCCAGGCAGTGCAGGGCGAGCAGCTTCCCGAGCTCTAGAGTTCGCGACCCACGGACAGTAGAACGGAGCGCCACGTAGGCTTTCGGGCGTGAGAGTGGTACAAGCCGAGGCGGGTGGCTTCGGCCTCGATTGGCTGGACACGGCCGGCCCACTGCTGGTGTGGGTCATCGTGCTCAGCTTCGTGTTCGTCGAATGCGCGCTGATCGTGGGCCTGTTCCTGCCCGGTGACTCCCTGCTGTTCGCCGCGGGCGTGGTGCTGGCTCAGCACGGCGCCGACGGGCATGCCTGGGGACTCTCCCTCGGCGCGATGATCGTGGCGATCGTCGGCAACCAGGTCGGTTATCGCATCGGCAAGCACACCGGGACCAGATTCATCGCACGCCGCGGCGGGAAGGTGCTGAACCAGCACAACCTGGACCGGGCGCGATCGTTCCTGGACCGCAGGGGGTTCTTCGCCATCGTCGCGGCCCGCTGGATCCCGTGGGTCCGCACGCTCGCCCCGCTGATCGCCGGCGCCGCGCGGATGGACCCGCGGCGCTTCATGCTCGCCACCGCCACCGGCGGGCTGCTCTGGGTCCCCACCCTGGTTCTGCTCGGCTACTACGGCGCCGGCCTGCTGGACGTACTCCCGTGGCTGAAGACCACCCTGGTCTGGGCCAGCGTGGTGTTCTTCGTGGCCGGCACCGGCTACGGCATCCGGCGCTACCGGCAGGAGATGCGCCGCCCGGTGGAGACCGCGGCGAGCGTGGGCTCCTGACCGGGGCGGGACCGGGCGCTCAGGCCTCCGGCCCGGCCCAGATCTCCAGCTGGATGCCGTCCGGATCGCGGAAGACCACCACCTCCGAGCCGGGCACCGTGCGCGAGGGCGTACCGGGTTCGAAGCTCACCCCGTACTCGGCCAGCCGGTTCTCCCACTTGCGCAGTTCGGCCGGGGACTCCACCTGGAAGGCCACATGGTCCAGGCCCGTCCGGCGCTCGTCGAACCCCGGTCGCTCGGTGTCCGGATGCTGCACCAGCAGCAACGCGAACGCCCGGCCGGGCGCGTGCAGCACGACCTTGCGCACCCCCGTCTCCGGGTCCTCCCGCCTGGTCACCTCGGCCAGTTCCAGTACCCGCATGTACCAGGGGACGCTGCGGTCCACATCGGTGACCGTGAGTGCCACGTGGTGCACAGCCGTGAGCTCGGACATGCGCTCCAGCCGTCCCTTCTCGCTCGCGTACCGGCACCCCGACGAATCCAGGCGTCCGCACATCAAAGCGCGCGGCCGATAACTACCGTCACACGCGGCCGGTTAATTCTCGGTAACTACCTTCGGGGGGTCGCGTTGTGCTGCGTCAGCATCACCGGAAGTGACCCGTCCAGGGGTACGCCATTATTTCCGGAAATACTCCATCCAGGTCAGAGCCGAATGATTTTGTCAGTAGGGCGGCATTGGTGCAGTCCAGAGACAGCTTTTGGGCCCCGTCGAGGTCTGGGGAACGGATGTCCCGGCGCAACCCGGTGGGCAGAAACAGGTCGCGTTGCTGTCGGCGCTGATCGCGCCAATCATCGGGCCAATATGTGGTGCCACTGGAACGGCTGATCGAGGCGGCCCGGGGCGCGCACCTTCCGTCCTCCGCGCGGGCGCCCTGCACGCCCCCGGTCGCCACCCGCAGAGGGCACGGGTGACGACCGGTAGCCCGGGTGCCACCATCGAGTGTTGTGGACGCTGTGGACAACTTGGGGGTTATACACAGGGTTCCTGTGGATAACTTTGGGGGCAGCTACCGGCCGCCCCCGATCGGCAGCACCGCACCGGTGGCGTAGGAGGCCGCCGGGGACAGCAGCCACAGCACGGCCTCGGCGATCTCCTCCGGCCGAGCCGGGCGACCGAGCGGGATCGAGGGGGCCAGCCGCTCCAGCCGGTCCGGCAGGCCCGCACCGGCATGCAGCCCGGTCTCCACGGTGCCGGGGGCGACGGCGTTCACCCGGATCCGCTCGCCCGCGACCTCCTGGGCGAGGCCGAGGGTCATGGTCTCCACCGCGGCCTTGCTGGCCGCGTAGTGCACCCACTCCCCGGCGGAACCGAGCCGCGCCGCGGTGGAGGACACGTTCACGATCGCCCCACCCCCGCCGCCGTAGCGGGTGGACATCCGGCGCACGGCTTCCCGCGCGCACAGGAACACGCCGGTCACGTTGACATCGAGGACCCTGCGCACCGAGGAGACCCGCTGCTCGTCCAGCCTGCCGGGGGTGAAGCCGGTGATGCCCGCGTTGTTCACCAGCCTGGTCAGTGGCCCGATCGCGGCGGCGGTCTCGAACAGGTTGTGCACCTCGTCCTCGTTCGACACGTCGGCCCGCACCGCCAGCGCCTGCTGCCCGCAGGCCCGCACATGCTCGACCACCGCGTTCGCCGCCTCGATGTCGGTCACGTAGTTGACCACTATGTCGTAGCCGTGCTCGGCCGCCAGCAGGCAGATCGCCGCGCCAATGCCACGGCTACCGCCAGTAACCACAAGTACACCCGCCATGAGCACAGTGTCGCACCGGCAGGTGACCTCGCTCCAGACCGAAATTTCAGTCTTAACAGTTCACAGTAAACCTTGAAATTTCAACAGTCATGGGCCTCGCCTGCTGGTTCTTCTTCTTGCCAGAATGCAAGCAAACACCCTAAGAATTTAATTTCAACACGTAGCATATGAGCGCGTAACAATTCAAGACTTTTGGGCTCTACCAGGGTGGATGTAATTTCGTAGCCGCAAAGACACCCCTGCGTGCACAACCCTGCACGTCTTTGACGCGAAGGAAAACATCCATGCGAATCAAACGAGCTCTGACCACAGGCGCGATGGCATTGGCCATGGCGGGGACCGTACTGGCCCCGGGCAGCGCCAGCGCGGCACCCCCGGCGCCGAGTGACGACGTGTCGCCTTCGATCATCGGCGGCACCTACGGCAACTACGGCCCGGCCGCGCGGCTCTACCGCAACGGGCGGGAGACCTGCTCCGCGACGATCATCGCGCCGCAGTGGATCCTGACCGCCAGGCACTGCGTGGGCTCCGGCATGACCTTCCGGATCGGCAACCCGGTGGCCTCCCAGGGCACGTTCGCCAGGGCGACCAACTACACCAACCACTCGGCCGACCTGTCCCTGGTTCGGCTGGACCGCTCGGTGCAGGCCAGCTACGCCCAGCTCGCCAGCTCCAACCCGACCCGGGGCAACACGGTGAACGTCTACGGCTGGGGCGCGACCTGCCGGGGCAACGAGGCGGGCTGCCAGTCCCCGAGGCTGAAGACGGCCACCACCACGTACTACGGCATCAGCCGGGACGCCTACGGCGGCCAGGCGCTGTACCTGTACCGCGGTAACGGCATCACCGCGGGCGGCGACTCCGGTGGCCCCGCCGTGTACAACGGCACCCAGGTCGGCGTTGCTTCCACCAGCAACCGCAGCACGGTCACCAACTACACCTCGGTGGCCGCCTACCGCAGCTGGATCCGCCAGGTCGCGGGTGTCTGACGCCTGAACCCTGACCGAACGGGGCCGTACACGCTCACGAGGCGTGCGCGGCCCCGCTTCTACAGTGCGAACTGCTTGAGCTCCATGTCCGCCACCACCAGGTCGGCCCGGTCCCTGGTGGCCGCGATCAGGTCGGCGTTGCGCTGGTCCGAGCCCAGCGCGCGCTGCCTGGCCTCGACCAGCGAGCGGCCGTAGTGCCGGTGCCGGGTGACCAGCCGCTCCAGCCGCTCGTCCTCGTCCGGGGCCAGGTACCAGGCCTCGGCCAGCAGCGGACGCAACTGGTCCCATGGCTCGGTGTCCAGCAGCAGGTAGTTCCCCTCGGTGATCACCAGGGGCACCTTCGGGGAGACCGGCACCGCGTTCGCGATCGGCTCCTCGATCTCCCTGCGGAACTCCGGCGCGTAGACCGGCTCCGTGCCCTCGCTCAGCCTGCGGATCAGGTGCACGTAGCCGTGCGCGTCGAAGGTGTCCGGCGCGCCCTTGCGGTCGGCGCGGCGCAGCCGGTTCAGCTCGATCTGCGCGAGGTGGAACCCGTCCATGCCGACCACCGCGGCCCGGTTGCCGAGCGCGCGGGCGATCCGCCAGGCGAGCGTGGTCTTGCCGGAGGCCGGTGCGCCGACGATGCCGAGCACCGAGCGCTCTCCGCTGGCAACCAGTGCCTCCGCCCTGGCCAGCAGGTCGTCGTACGAGGTCATGTCACTCCCATCTCGCCCTGATCGGGCTTACCCAACTTCGTGGTCCACGGTGGCGCACCCGCTCGGCCGCCACCTCGTTCGCGAACGCGATCAGCTCCGGCAGCGCGAGCTCGCCCACCCGCGCGGCCAGCGCGCCGTGCCAGACGTCGCCCGCGCCGAGGGTGTCGGCGACCTCGGCCACCCTGGGCACCGGCACCTCGCCCTCGGCCCCGCCCGCGCGCCAGCGCACCGGATCCGGGCCCGCGGTGGTGAGCACCGCGGGCACCGCGCGCAGCGCGCCCTCGGGGGCGCGGAACTGCGCGGAGCAGGCGGCGATGTCCACCAGCGGCAGCAGCTCGGCCAGCACCGGCTTCCAGCTACCCGCGTCCAGCACCACCGGCGCCCCCGCCGCGCGGGCCCAGCGCGCCACCCGCAGTGCCAGCTCCGGGTGGTGCCCGTCCAGCAGTACCGCGCGCACCGGCTCGGCGGGCTCGGGCCAGTCCGGCGGCCCCGGTGGCGCCTTGCCCGCGTTGTGCGAGACGACGGTGCGCTCGCCATCCCGCTCCCGCACCGCCACGGCGCTGACCGCGGGCGGGTGCGGGAAGTCCGGCGCGAGGTCGTGCACGGTCACCCCGTGGGCCTCCAGGTCGGCACGGGCCAGCCCGGCCAGCGGGTGCGCGCCGAGTACGGTGAGCAGCCGCGCCCGCCGCCCCAGCGCCGCCACGGTCACCGCGGCGTTCGTCGCGGGCCCACCCGCCGCGGTGTCCACCTCAAGCGACTGCACCTTCTCGCCGGGCGCCGGCAACCGCTCCACCCGCTGCACCAGGTCGATCGTGCACAGTCCGGCCAGCAACACGGTCATGGCGAAAGGCCCGTGTGCACCGCGGACTCGACCTCTTCCAGCTCGCCGGCCGCGCCGATCCGCAGCGCGCCGGTGAGCAGGCCGACGACCTGGTTCATGCTGTGCGTACGCGGCGAGACCACACCGACCCTGCGGCCCAGCCGGTGCACGTGGATCCGGTCGGCGATCTCGAAGACATGCGGCATGTTGTGGCTGATCAGCACCACCGGCAGGCCGCGCTCGCGGATCCGGTCGATCAGCGCGAGCACCTTGCCGGACTCGGCGACGCCGAGCGCCGCGGTGGGCTCGTCCATGATCACCGCCTTGCTGCCGAAGGCCGCCGCGCGGGCCACCGCGACGCCCTGGCGCTGCCCACCGGACAGCGTCTCGACCGGCTGGGTGATCGACTTGACCGCGATACCGAGCTCGTCGAGCACCCGCTGCGCCTGCGCACGCATCTGCCGTGCGTCGAGTGTGCGCAACAGCCCACCGATCGGTCCAGTGCGCCTTCGCTCCCGACCGAGGAACATGTTCGAGGCGATGTCCTGCGCCGGAGCCAGCGCGAGGTCCTGATACACCGTCTCGATGCCGTACCGGCGGGCGTCCAGCGGGGTCCGGAACCGCACCGGCTCGCCGTCCACCCGGATCTCGCCCGCGTCCGGCACCAGCGCCCCGGACAGGGCCTTGATCAGGCTCGACTTTCCGGCCCCGTTGTCGCCGACCACCGCCAGCACCTCACCGGGCAACAGGTCGAAGTCGGCCCCGTCCAGCGCGACCACCCGGCCGTACCGCTTGGCAAGGCCGCGTGCGGAGAGGGTCGGCTCGGTCTCGGTCATCGCTGCCTCCTCGCCACGCGATCCACGGCCACCGCGGCGATCACCAGCGCGCCGGTCGCCACGTCCTGGTAGAGCGCGTCCACCCCGAGCTGGGTCAGCCCGGAGCGCAGCACCGCCACGATCAGCGCGCCCATCATCGTGCCGAGCACCGAGCCACGGCCGCCGAAGAGGCTGGTGCCACCCAGCACCACGGCGGTGATCGACTCCAGGTTCCCGAGCTGGAAGGCGTTCGGGTCGGCGTTGGGCACCCTACCCAGCGCCTGCCAGGCCGCGATCCCGTAGATCAGGCCGGCCACCACATATACCGAAAGAATCGTGCGGTTTACCTTGATTCCGGACAGCCGCGCGGACTCCGGCGCGTTGCCGACGGCGTACACGTGCCGCCCCCAGGCGGTCCGGGTCAGCGCGTACCAGACCACCAGGTACATCACCAGCGCCAGCGTCATGCCGTAGGTGATCTCGATGCCACCGAACAGGTAGCGCCGGGTGCCCAGCCAGGTGAGCAGCTCGTCGGTCACCGGGACGGCCTCGCCGCCCGCGTAGATCCGGCCCGCGGCGGCCAGCATGGTCAGCCCGCCGAGCGTGACGATGAACGGCGGCAACCGCACCCTGGTCACCAGCGAGCCGATCACCGCGGAGATCACCACGGTGGCGGCGATGCCGAGCAGCAGGGCCGCGCTGCCGTCCATACCACCGGTGGCCAGCTTGGCCATCAGCAGCGTGGCCAGCACCATCGCCGCGGCGTTGGCCAGGTCGATCCCGGCGGTGAGGATGATCAGGGTCTGGCCCAGCGCCAGGGTGCCGATCACCAGCGACTGCTGCACCACGAGGGACAGGTTGTCCAGGTTGAGGAACGTGTCCGTGGACACGGAGAAGATCGCCACCGCCAGCACCAGCGCGAGCGCGGGACCCACCGCCGGGGCACGCAGGAAGAACTCCCGCACGCCGGTACGCTCGTCCAACTCGGTCGTCATTCGTCCCCCCAGCAGTGCTCGAGACCCCAGCCGGTGTCCTTGCTGTCCATCCCGGGTACCGGTTTGTCGGTGATCACCACGGACCCGGTGTCGATGAACCCGCTCGGCTTGGTCCCGGTGTCGGCGTACTCCACCGCGGCGGCCACGCCCCGCTCGGCCATCCGCGCGGGGAACTGCATCACCGTGGCGTCGTACAACCCGTTCCGCACGTCGCGCACGCCCTCGCAGCCGCCGTCGATCGAACCCATCACGACCTGCTCGGCGAGCCCGCGCGGGCGCAGCGCCGCGTAGGCGCCGCGCGCGCTCGGCTCGTTCATCGTGTAGACCGCGTTCAGGTCGGTGGTGCGCTGCAGCAGGTTCTCCACCCGCTGCTGCGCGGTGTTCTGGTCCCCGTTGGCCGGCGCGCGCCCGCGGATCGCCGGGTCCCCTCCGGCGAGCCCGATGCCGTCGAGGAAGCCGTTGTGCCGGTTGGTGTCCACGCTGCTGCCCGGCGTTCCGTCGACCATGAACAGCTTCGGCGGGGTGTCCCCGAGCGCCGCCCGGACGTAGGCGCCCTGCTTGCGGCCGGCCGCCACGTTGTCGGTGGCGATGGTGGCGTCCACCGCGTCGGCCGGCTCGGTCGCGGTGTCCAGCGCGATCACCAGCACACCCGCCCCGCGGGCCCGCTCGATCGCGTCCAGCACACCGGTCGAGGAGTTCGGCGTGATCAGGATGGTGTTCACGCCCTGTTGCAGCAGGTTCTCGATCGCCTTGACCTGCCCGTTGTTGTCCCCGTCGAACTGGCCGGCCAGCGCGCTGAACTCGGCACCCGCCTCCCGCGCCGCCGCGCTCGCCGCCACCCGCAACTGCACGAAGTAGGGATTGGTGTCGGTCTTGGTGACCAGCCCGATGTTGACCTGGTCGCCGCCCGCGTCCGCGCTACCGCCCCAGTGCCGTTCTACCGTGCACCCGGTGGCGAGCACCGCCAGCGCGAGGCCCATGAGGGCCGGTTTCCGCATATCTCCTGTCCTCCACGCTGAGGTCGAGAGGTGGATGACCGGCAAGGTAGACAGCGGTAGGCTCCTCGGCAAGCGTTTGCGCAAACGCTTGGCAGCACGCTTGCCAGAACCATGCCGCCGAACCCGACGCGAGGAGGCCGATGTCGCCGTCGAGATCGTCCCGCCCCACCCAGCGCGATATCGCCGAGCTGGCCGGCGTCTCGATCACCACGGTCTCGCACGTGGTCAACGGGACCAGGGCGGTGGCGCCGGAGACCAGGACCGCCGTACTGACCGCGATCGAGCAGACCGGCTACACCGGGGACGCGATCGCCCGCTCACTGGTGACCGGCGGTACCCGATCCATCGGGGTGGCCATCTCGCTGCTGGCCAACCCGTACTTCGCGGTGCTGATGCAGGCGATCGAGCGGGAGGCCGCGGCGGCCGGGTACACGGTGCTGCTCGCCGACACCCACGACACGGTGTCCACCGAGCAGGACACCGTACGCGCGCTGCGCTCCCGGCGGGTGGACGGCCTGCTGCTCACCCCGGCGCCAGGCGACGGCACGGTGATCGGCGAGCTGGTGTCGCTGGGCATGCCGACGGTGCTGCTGGACCGGCTCACCACCCGCACCGATGTGGACCAGGTCGGCGCGGAGAACATCCAGTCCACCTCGGCACTGACCGAGCACCTCGGCAGCCGCGGGCACCGGCGGATCGGGCTGATCTCCGGCGCGCCCGGCCTGGCCACCAGCGAGGAACGCACGCTCGGCTACCGGCTGGGTCTCGGCCGCAGCGGGCTCGCCTGGAACCCGGAACTGGTGACCTGCGGGCATTCCGCCCGGGAGGGTGGCGCCGCGGCGCTGCGCGAGCTGCTGGCGCTGCCCGAGCCACCGACCGCCGTGGTGGTGGCCAACGACGCGATGATGGTGGGCGTGCTGCACGAGGCACAGCGGCGCGGGCTGCGGATCGGCGGCGACCTGGCGCTGGCCGGGTACGACGACGCGGAGTGGGCCGACCTGGTGGATCCCCCGCTGACCACGATGGCGCAGCCGGTGGAGGAGATCGGCAGGCAGGCGGTCCGGCTACTGCTCGGGCGGATCGCCGATCCCGACCGGGCCCCGGAGACCATCCGGCTGCCACCCGCGCTACGGCACCGTGCCTCCTGCGGCTGCTAGTCCAGCGTGGCCGCGGCCTCCAGCAGCATCCAGGCACCGACCTGCACGGAGAGGTCACGGGCCGGATGCCCTGCCAGCGCACCGGGGTCCGGTGCCTGCTCCGTCCACTCCGGACTGAACAGCGGCAGACCCGCCACCGTGGCCGAGCCCCGCCTGCAGGCCTCGGCCGAGGCACGCACCAGCCCGGCAGCCGCGCTCGCCGCCTCTCCCGGCGGGAGCCCGCGGGCGGCCAGCGCGAGGTAGCGGGCCAGGATGCCGGCGAACAGCCCGCCGTCGCCACCGCCCTGGCCGCGCAGCACCCCGCCGGGCGCGCAGTGTGCCGCCACCGCGCGGACCGTACGCGCTGCCGCGTCCACATCGGACAGCTCGAGGCAGGCGCCGAGGAAGACGCCCTGGCAGTAGGTGTAGACGAGGGTGACCAGCTCGTCGCCCTCCTCCTGGCCCGGCTCGGCGACCCGCAACCCGTCCCGGACCAGCCCGGTGGCCGGATCGACCAGCGTGCCCGCCATCCAGGCGAGCAGCGCGCGGGCCCGCTCGGTGTCCCCCGCGCGGGCATGCGCGATGGCGGCGGGCCCGTTGGCCGGCGCGTTCTTGAACCGGTCCCCGCGCCGCCACCAGATCCCGCCACCCCCGTCCCGGGACCACCCCGCGCGCAGCCGGGCCAGGATCCGCCGTAAAGGAACCCGCACGTCCAGGCCGGTCACCGCGTGCGCCCGTTGCAGGGCCAGCGCCAGCCAGGCGATGTCGTCGTAGTAGTCGTTCAGCCAGCCGCCGCGGTTGCGTAACCGGATCGAGCGGGCGAACCGGCCGATCAGCCGCGCGCGCCGGGGTTCCGGGTCGCGCAGTTGCGCGTCCACAAGGCAGTCCAGCAGGTGCGCCTGCCACCAGTAGTTCCAGTGCCGGTGCGGCCGATCGGCCGGGCCGGGTGGCCAGGCGCTGCGCCCGAGCACTGTGCCGGGTAGCCCGTACACCCGGCACAGGTGCCTGCTCGTCACCGCCCGCTCGGCGGCGCTCGCCCACCGCGCCGAGGTCATCCCCCTATCATCTCGCCACTACCCGCATACCGCCCGGTATGTCTACGATGCGAGGGAGGAGGTGCCCATGACCAAGGCGCATGTGACATGTCCGTTGTGCGAGGCGACCTGCGGGCTGGAGGTCACCCTGGACGGCCGGGAGGTCGCGGGGGTTCGCGGGGATGCCGAGGACGTGTTCTCCGGCGGGTTCATCTGCCCGAAGGGCACCTCGATCGGTGCCCTGCACCACGACCCGGACCGGCTGCGCGCCCCGCTGGTGAAGCGGGACGGCACCTTCGTCGAGGTGTCCTGGGACGAGGCCTTCGCCGAGATCGACGCCCGGCTGCCCGGCATCCGCGCCGAGCACGGGCCGAACGCGGTCGCCGTCTACGCGGGCAACCCGAGCGTGCACAACCTGTCCACCGCGCTCTACGGCCGGGCGCTGTACAAGGCGCTCGGCACCCGGAACTTCTACACCGCGGGCACGGTGGACCAGATCCCGAAGCACTACTCCAGCGGGTACCTGTTCGGCGACGCCTTCACCATCCCGGTGCCGGACCTGGACCGCACCGAGCACCTGCTGATTCTCGGCGCGAACCCGCTGGTGTCCAACGGCAGCCTGATGACCGCCGCGGACGCGCGGGGCAGGCTGCGCCGGATCCGGGAGCGCGGCGGGCGGATCGTGGTCGTCGACCCGCGGCGTACCCGGACCGCGAAGGCGGCCGACGAGCACCACGCGATCCGGCCCGGCACCGACGCGCTGCTGCTGTTCGCGCTGGTGCGGGTGCTGTTCGCGGAGGAAAGGGTGGCGCTGGGCAGGCTGGCCGAGCATGTGCACGGGGTGGAAGCGGTACGCGAGCTGGCGCTGCCGTTCACCCCGGAGGCGGTCGCCCCGGCCACCGGGATCGCGGCCGGCGAGATCCGCCGGATGGCGCGCGAGCTGGCCGCGGCCGAGCGGGCCGTGGTGTACGGCCGGATCGGCACCACCACCCAGGCCTTCGGCACCCTGGCCAGCTGGCTGGTGGACGTGCTCAACGTGCTCACCGGGAACCTGGACGCCGAGGGCGGGGCGATGTTCCCGCTGGCCGCTGCCGGGCAGGCCAACGCCGCCGGGCGGGCCCGCAGGCCGTTCGCCACGGGCCGGTGGCACACCAGGGTGCGCGGCCTGCCCGAGGTGTTCGGCGAGGTGCCGGTGGCCGCGCTGGCCGAGGAGATCAGTACCCCCGGCGCGGAGCGGGTGCGGGCGCTGATCACGGTGTGCGGCAACCCCTGCCTGAGTGCCCCGAACGCGGGGCGGCTGGCCGAGGCGCTCGGCGAGCTGGACTTCATGGTGTCGCTGGATGTGTACCTGAACGAGACCACCCGGCACGCCGACGTGATCCTGCCGGGGCCGAGCCCGCTGGAACGGCCGCACTACGACCTCGCGCTCTACCAGCTCGCGGTGCGCAATGTGGCGAACTGGACCCCGGCGGCGCTGCCGGCCGAGCTGCCGCAGGAGTGGGAGACGCTGCTGCGGCTGACCGGGATCGTGACCGGCCAGGGTCCGGACGTCGACCTCGCCGCGCTGGACGAGGCGATGGCCGCCGAGGTCGCGCGGCGCTCCGGCGTGGAACCCGCGGCCGCGGCGGATCGGCGCGGGCCGGAACGGTTGATCGACCTGATGCTGCGCGGCGGCCCCTACGAACTCACCCTCGCCGATCTGGAGGCCGCCCCGCACGGGCTCGACCTCGGGCCGTTGCGCCCGCGCATCCCGGAGGTGCTGAGCACCGCCGGCGGCAAGGTGGAGCTGGCCCCGGAGTCGATCACCGCCGATGTGCCGCGGCTGGCCGAGACCCTCCTGGCACCGGTGAACGGCATGGTGCTCATCGGCCGCAGGCACCTGAGCTCGAACAACTCCTGGATGCACAACCTGGAGCCGCTGGTCCGCGGCAGCAACAGGTGCACGGTGCAGGTGCATCCCGAGGACGCGAGCAGGCTCGGCCTCACCGACGGCGGCACGGCCGAGCTCAGCGCGCGGACCGGCCGGATCCGGGTTCCGGTGGAGGTGACCGAGGAGATCCGGCCCGGGGTGGTGAGCGTTCCGCACGGCTGGGGCCACGACCTGGCCGGGGTACGCGCCGCGGTCGCCGCCGAGCATGCCGGGGTGAACTCGAACCTGGTGGCCGACGAGCGGCTGCTGGACGCGCTGTCCGGTACCGCGGTGCTGAACGGGATCCCGGTCCAGGTGGCCCCGGCGTAGTCACCAGGCGTCGGCGGGATTCGCGTGCCGGCTGATCCAGGCGTGCATCACGATGCCGGCCGCGACCCCGGCGTTGATCGAGCGGGTCGAGCCGAACTGCGCGATGGACACCACTCGGGACGCGACCCGCTGGGCCTGCTCGGACAGCCCCGAGCCCTCCTGGCCGAACAGCAGCACGCACTCCCGTGGCAGGGCCACGTCCTGCACCGGCCGTGCGCCGTGGGTGTTGTCCACCGCGACCACGGGCAGGCCCTCGGCTTCCGCGAAGGCGGCGAACGAGGCGACGTCCGGGTGGTGGTGCAGGTGCTGGTAGCGATCGGTGACCATGGCACCCCGCCGGTTCCAGCGCCTGCGCCCGACGATGTGCACCGCCGCGGCGGCGAAGGCGTTGGCGGTACGCACCACGGTGCCGATGTTGTGATCGTGCTGGAAGTTCTCGATCGCCACGTGGAACGGGTGCCGCCTGCGGTCCAGGTCGGCGACGATCGCCTCGCGCCGCCAGTAGCGGTAGGCGTCCACCACGTTGCGCCGGTCGCCGTGTTCCAGCAGTTCCGGATCGTACCGGGGGTCCTCCGGCCAGGGACCCGGCCAGGGACCGACCCCGACCTCCGCGCGGAAGGTCCACTCCGTCGGCCCGGTCTCCTCGATCACCACGGCATTATCGCCGCGCGGGCTCAGCCGAGCCGCACCTGGTGGTTGGTGTCGTCCTGGTGTGCCCGGCTGCGCCAGCGCACGTACACCCCGATGTAGGAGACGAGCAGCGCCAGCACCGCACCGATCCCGACCACCGGCAGCAGCGACTCCGGGATCAGCTCCCCGTAGATGTAGTACTCGTTGAAGCCGCCGGGCAGCGGGCCGAGGCCCTGCAGCCCGCGGAAGTAGTCCTCGACCGCGGTGAGCGGGCAGGGCAGCGCGTCGATGGACACCACCAGCGCCCCCCAGCCGGCGAAGAGCACGTGCACGAAGATGCTCCGCGGCCAGCGCCAGGCCAGGAAGCCGCCGAGCCCGATGTAGAGCAGGGCGAGGAAGTGCACCACGGTCGTCACACTCGCCAGAAAACCGGCCATCTGCGACCCCTCCTCGCCCTTACCGTGCCCGCTTCACCCCAGTTTCACTTGCCAGGTTACCTGCGGCTACGGCGGAACGCCGCCACCGGAACGGGCAAAACGCCCACGCGCGCACGTGGAGGGCAAACACGCGCGCGTGGGCGGCAAACACGCCGGGTGAGCTGGGGGTGGGGTCAGCTCAGCCCGAGGTCGTCGCGGTTGAGCAGGGAGCGGTAGGTGAGGCCGGCGCGCTCGATCGCCTCGCGGGCGCCGGTGTCCCTGTCCACCACGGTGGCCACGCCGACCACCGTGGCGCCGGCCTCGTTCAGTGCCTCCACGGCGGTGAGCACGCTACCGCCGGTGGTGGAGGTGTCCTCCACGGCGAGCACCCGCTGGCCGGCGACCGCCATACCCTCGATCCGCCGCTGCATCCCGTGCTCCTTGACGGACTTGCGGACCACGAAGGCGTCCAGCACCACGCCCTCGGCGGCGGCCGAATGCAGCATCGCGGTGGCGACCGGGTCGGCGCCGAGGGTCAGCCCGCCCACGGCGACGAAATCCCAGTCGGCGGTCAACCGCCGCAGCAGGGTGCCGATCAACGGCGCGGCGGCGTGGTGCAGGGTGGCCCGGCGCAGGTCGATGTAGTAGTCGGCTTGCTTGCCGGAGGCCAGCGTCACCGCGCCGTGCACCACGGACAGTTCGTTGACCAGCCTGGCCAGTTCCAGTTTCGCCGTCTGATCCGATCCGGGGTTCGCCACGGCTGGAGTCTGTCACATGACGGCTGTCCTGCTGCGTAGCAGGTCAGGTCCGGCCGCGGCCGGAGATCCCGCCACCGATCCGCTGGATCAGCCGCTGCGGCAGCAGCCTGCCGATCGCCACCACCGCCTTGTACTGCGGGCTGGGGATCGAGACGACCCGGCCGCGGCGCAGGTCGGCGAGTCCCTCGTCCACCACCCGCTCCGC
This sequence comes from Amycolatopsis cihanbeyliensis, assembly GCF_006715045.1. Lineage (GTDB taxonomy): Bacteria > Actinomycetota > Actinomycetes > Mycobacteriales > Pseudonocardiaceae > Amycolatopsis > Amycolatopsis cihanbeyliensis. The sequence continues at coordinate 3,770,344 of NZ_VFML01000001.1, forward strand.
GGTGAGCCAGAACCAGGGCGGTCCCGGCTTCTCCAGCCCGGCACGCTGGTGGAACTCGGTCTGGGTGAACCCCGGGCACAGCGCCATCATCCGCACCCCGGTTCCGGGCAGCGCGGCCGCGATGCCCTCGGTGAACGAGGTCACCCAGTTCTTGCTCGCGGTATAGGTCGAGCCCCGGCCGGAGAAGAACCCGGCCACGCTGGACACGTTGATCACCTCGCCGCGAGCGCGTTCCAGCATGCCCGGCAGTACCGCCCTGGTCAGCCGGAGCACCGCCGTCACGTTCAGGTCGAGCTGGGTCTGCAGGTCCGCCATCGAGGCGGTCCAGAACTCGCCGGACAGCCCCATTCCGGCGTTGTTCACCAGCAGGTCGACCGGCGCGTCCCGGTCGGCGAGCCGCGCCTCCACCCCCGACCTGCCCTCGGGGGTGGCCAGATCGGCCGGGAGTACCTCGGTCGTGGTGCCGTGCCGATCGCTCAGTTCCCCGGCCAGCTCGGCGAGCCGGTCGGCGTTCCTGGCGACGAGCACGAGCGCGTATCCGTCGGCGGCGAGCCTGCGGGCGAACTGGGCGCCGATGCCCGCGGTGGCGCCGGTGATCAATGCGGTGGAAGTCATGCGCCGACAGTACCGATTGCGCAGAGTAAGAGTCACACTACCGGATCCCAGGTGACCACTCACATGGTTGTCACCCACGGTGGTGATAGCAAATCTTTACGTGCTAGTAGTGACACTGCGCACGCTGCCCACACTATTGTTCGTACCGCCATTCGGAGTAAGTACCGCCACCCCCCGCCTACCGAACAGCGCCTTGATGACCACAGAGAACGGTGCCACCGATTACGTGTCCTTCGTCCGGGGGTACCTGGCCGCGATGAGCCAGGACCACCAGGACTTTTACGGACGCGGGATTCAGGAGTACGAAGCAATGGGTCAAGCACTCCCCAGCAATTCCACCCTCAGCAACGAACAGGACGGCAAGGGATTCTTCGCCGGAACCCTGGACCTTTCCGGCGTCGAATCGGACACCGACCAGTCGAGCAAACCGCAGCGGCAGACCACACCCGAGCCGGCGAACTGACCGCTCCGGCGGCGGCCGCGGCCGGTCAGAAACCGGGCGGCGGCCTGCGGGCGGGCGGCTCGTCGACTTCCAGCTCGGAGTCCGGGGCCTCGAGCAGCTCGCGCGGGTCGTGCCCGGTTCCGCCCCGGTCCCAGCGCCCGCCGCCGAGCGGACCACTCGCGGGGTGCTCGTCCTCGAACGGGTCCACGATGTCCGCGATCTCGCCGAGGTCCCGCAGCAGGCGCTCCAGCCGGGACGGGCCGACGTTGGGCGCGGCGCTGGCCAGCACCCACTCACCCTCCAGCCAGGCGACACCGACATCCCCGCCGAGCGCGTCGGCGGCGTCCACCAGGTCCTGCGTGACCAGGTTCCGGGAACCGGGCACATCGTCGGTGAACGCGTAGCGCTGCCCGACCGGGCCGAGCAGCTCGGGCATCTCCGCGCGCTGGAACGGCACACTGGCCAGCCAGAGTTCCAGCAGCACCTGATGCACCCGGCTACAGCGCACCGCCACGATGACCGCGGGGATCACCCCGTCGGCCTCGATATCGAACACGAACACCTGGCGCCGGCCATCCGAGGTGAAGGTGGAGCCTGCCACCACGTTCACCGCGGACTCGGCACCGAAGTACCCGATGGCGCCGCCGGACCACTGCTGCGGAAGGCGCTCGTCCTCCTCGACGAACTGCCAGCCGCGCAGGTCGGCCCAGCGAGCACGTTCTCTGTTCCGGGAGCCCTCCTTGGCCCTGTCCACAGCGAGTAGCGCCAGCCCCGCGACAGCGGCGACAGCGGCGATGACGAACCAGATCCACGCCGGTATACCCACGGGCGTCAGCGTAGTACTCACCGCCAGGACACCAAGGCCAGCATCCCGGAGAGTCCGGTGTCCGCGGACCCGTTCGGGCTATCCGCGGACACCGGCCCCTACTCCGCTCGGGTGACGCGAAGGGTGTCGCCCGTCCCGGCCTCGGGGATGTCCACCCGGACCGTGTCCCCGTCCCGGACCTCACCGGCCAGCAACTGCCTGGCGAGCTGGTCGCCGATCGCGGACTGCACCAGCCTGCGCAGCGGCCGCGCCCCGTAGATCGGGTCGAACCCGTTCAGCGCGAGCCACTCCCGTGCCGCCGGGCTGACCTCCAGGGTGAGCCTGCGCTGCGCCAGCCGCCGGGCCAGCCGCTCCACCTGGATGTCCGCGATGGAGGTCAGCTGCTCCGTGTCCAGCGAGTGGAAGACCACGATGTCGTCCAGCCGGTTCAGGAACTCCGGCTTGAACTGCCGCTGCACCACCGCGAGTACGGCCTCCCTGCGCTGCTGCTCGTCCAGGGTCGCGTCGGCGATGGCCTGCGAACCGAGGTTCGAGGTGAGCACCAGGATGGTGTTGCGGAAGTCCACCGTGCGGCCCTGGCCGTCGGTGAGCCTGCCGTCGTCCAGCACCTGCAGCAGCACGTCGAACACATCCGGGTGTGCCTTCTCCACCTCGTCCAGCAGCACCACCGAGTACGGCCGCCTGCGCACCGACTCGGTGAGCTGGCCGCCCTGGTCGTAGCCGACGTAGCCGGGCGGGGCGCCGACGAGTCGCGCCACGCTGTGCTTCTCGCTGTACTCGCTCATGTCGACCCGCAGCATGGCGCGCTCGTCGTCGAAGAGGAACTCGGCGAGCGCCTTGGCCAGCTCGGTCTTGCCCACCCCGGTCGGGCCGAGGAACAGGAACGATCCGGTGGGCCGGTCCGGGTCGGCGACCCCGGCCCGGGTGCGGCGCACCGCGTCGGAGACCACGGTGACCGCCTCCCGCTGGCCGATCACCCGCCTGCCGAGCTCCTCCTCCATCCGGAGCAGCTTGCCGGTCTCGCCCTCCAGCAGCCTGCCGGCCGGGATGCCGGTCCACGCGCTGACCACCTCGGCCACGTCGTCCGGGCCGACCTCCTCCTTGAGCATCACCTCGGTTCCGGCGGCACCCTCGGTGGCCGCCGTGGCCGCCTCGAGGTCCTTCTCCAGTGCCGGGATCTTGCCGTAGCGCAGCTCGGCCGCCCGGCCGAGGTCGGTGTCCCGCTCGGCCCGGTCCGCCTCCCCGCGCAGCTGCTCCAGCTCCTCCTTGAGCTGGCGCACCTTCTCGATCGAGCCCTTCTCGTTCTGCCAGCGGGCGGTCAGCGTGGACAGCTCCTCCCGCTTCTCCGCCAGCTCGGCGCGCAGCGCGGACAACCGTTCCCTCGACGCGGGGTCGTCCTCCTTGGCCAGCGCCATCTCCTCGATCTCCATCCGGCGCACGGCGCGTTCCACCTCGTCGATCTCCACCGGCCGGGAGTCGATCTCCATCCGCAGCCGGGAGGCGGCCTCGTCGACAAGGTCGATCGCCTTGTCCGGGAGGAACCGGGCGGTGATGTAGCGGTCGGAGAGGGTCGCGGCGGCGACCAGCGCGGCATCGGTGATCCGGACCCCGTGGTGCACCTCGTAGCGCTCCTTGAGCCCGCGCAGGATGCCGATGGTGTCCTCGGTGGAGGGTTCGCCCACCAGCACCTGCTGGAAGCGACGCTCCAGTGCCGCGTCGGACTCGACGTGCTCGCGGTACTCGTCCAGGGTGGTCGCGCCGACCATCCGCAGCTCGCCGCGGGCCAGCATCGGCTTGATCATGTTGCCCGCGTCCATCGCCCCTTCACCGGTGGCGCCCGCGCCGACGATGGTGTGCAGCTCGTCGATGAAGGTGATCACCTGACCCGCCGAGTCGGTGATCTCCTTGAGCACCGCCTTCAACCGCTCCTCGAACTCGCCGCGGTACTTCGCGCCGGCCACCATCGACCCGAGGTCGAGTGCGACCACCCGCTTGCCGCGCAGTGACTCGGGCACGTCCCCGGCCACGATCCGCTGGGCGAGGCCCTCCACGATCGCCGTCTTGCCGACGCCGGGCTCGCCGATCAGCACCGGGTTGTTCTTGGTCCGCCGGGAGAGCACCTGCACCACCCTGCGGATCTCGGTGTCCCTGCCGATCACCGGGTCCAGCTCACCCGCCTTGGCCCGCGCGGTGAGGTCGATGCCGTACTTCTCCAGCGCCTTGAAGGTGCCCTCCGGGTCCGGGCTGGTGACCCTGGCCGACCCGCGCACCTTGGTGAAGGCCTCGCGCAGCGCGTCGGGGGTCGCGCCGTGCCGCTTCAGCAGGTCGGCCACCTGCCCGCCCTCGGTAGCGAGGCCGACCAGCACGTGCTCGGTGGAGACGTACTCGTCGCCGAGCTCGGTGGCCAGCTTCTGCGCGTGGGTGAGGGACTTCACGGCGCTGGTGTCGAACTGCGGGCTGGAGACGGTCGCCCCGGTTGCCGAGGGCAGCGCCTGGATGATCGGCTCGAGTTCCTTGTGTACCTGCTCGGGGTCGGCACCGACCGCGGTCAGCAGCGGCTGAGCCAGCCCGTCGCCCTGCGCCAGCAGGGCACCGAGCAGGTGCGCCGCGGCGACGTCCGGGTTGCCTGCCATGGTGGCGGCCTGCGCCGCCGACGAGATCGCCTGCTGGGTCTTCGTGGTCGGGTTGAAAGCGTCCATCCCCTCACCTCTGTTGCCGTGTGCTGCGCCGATGACAGCCTCTCGGATATGTCGTCGCTACATACAACGTCAGGAAACTTGAGTCTGTTCCACTCAAGAACAGGTTGACCGAGCGTGCTATACCTGGTACCCAGTGTGGGGCAACGGAATATAGGGGCAACCGGACGTTCGAACTGGTAACGAGATTGGGCTCAGCCCTTGTATTCGGCCCGGCTTTTCGATGCACTACCTGACCATGTCTAGCATCAGCGCCGGTCCGTTGGCCACGAGCTCACCACCGGACTCCGCAACACACATCCTCGCCGCCGAGGGCGGCACCCTCGCCTCGATCGAGGAATGGATCAACAACAACTTCGAGCCGATCAAAGACGTCCTCTACGACTTCACCTTCGGTGAGATCACCGTCTTCGGCACGAGCTTCCCCTGGATCGTCGCCTGGCTGATCATCGCCGCGAGCGTCTTCAGCGTCTACTTCGGGTTCATCCAGTTCCGCGGCTTCAAGCTGGCGCTGGATATCGTCCGCGGTAAGTACACGAAGAAGGACGAGCCAGGCGAGATCACCCACTTCCAGGCCCTGAGTTCGGCGGTATCCGGGACGGTGGGGCTCGGCAATATCGCCGGGGTCGGGATCGCGGTCAGTATCGGCGGCGCCGGAGCCACCTTCTGGATGATCCTCGCGGGCCTACTCGGCATGTGTACCAAGTTCGTCGAGTGCACCCTCGGCGTGAAGTACCGGGAAACGCACGCCGACGGCACCGTCTCCGGCGGCCCCATGCACTACCTGCGCAAGGGGTTGGCCGAGCGGTTCGGCGGTCGCGGCGCGGTGCTCGGCAAGATCCTCGCGGTGCTGACCGCCATCACGATCCTCTTCTTCGCCCTCTCCGGCGGCAACATGTTCCAGGCGAACCAGACCTTCGCCCAACTCAAGGACGTGACCGGCGGCTCGGACGGCTTCCTCGGCAGCGACGGCGCCGCACTGATCTTCGGCATCCTGCTCGCCACGCTGGTCGGCGTCGTGATCATCGGCGGGATCAAGTCGATCGGCAAGGTGACCAGCAGGCTGGTCCCGTCCATGGCGATCGTCTACATCGCCGCCTGCCTGATCGTCATCCTGGTCAACATCACCGACGTGCCCGCGGCCGTCGGCGACATCGTCTCCGGCGCGTTCACCCCGAACGGCGTGGTCGGCGGTGCGATCGGCGCACTGATCGTCGGCTTCCAGCGGGCCGCGTTCTCCAACGAGGCGGGACTGGGCTCCGCCCCGATCGCGCACTCCGCGGTGAAGACGCGGAACCCGGCCACGGAGGGTCTGGTCTCGGTACTCGAGCCGTTCATCGACACGGTGATCGTCTGCACCATGACGGCGCTGACCATCGTCATCGCCAAGACCCAGTTCTGGCAGGACGCCAAGACGGCCTACGTGGACAGTGGTGAGACCCCGAACGGCGTGACGGTGACCTCCCAGTCCTTCGAGACCGTGCTGCCCTGGTTCCCCTACGTGCTGACCCTCGCGGTGGCGCTGTTCGCGCTGTCCACGCTGATCACCTGGAGCTACTACGGCCAGAAGGCATGGACCTCCCTGTTCGGCAAGAGCAAGACCAGCGAGCGCATCTACCAGATCATCTTCCTGGCGTTCGTCGTCGCGGGCTCGGTACTGACCGTGGGAACCGTGATCGACTTCGCCGACGCGATGCTGTTCCTCACCGCACTGTTCAACATCATCGGCCTCTACCTGTTGATGCCGGTGGTGAAGCGGGAGCTGAAGAGCTTCCGGGACAAGATCAAGTCCGGCGAGATCGAGAAGAACGACAAGGTCAAGAGCTGACCCGCTCGGGTGCCCGCGGGCCTTCGGGGCTCCGCGGGCACCCGACCCGGTACGGCTCGAGGTCGGCCTGCCGGATCCGCGCCGTCCAGGCGCGCCGTACCTGTGCCACGGCACGCGACTCGCGCACGACTTCGAGGCGGAGTCTCATCGGCCTCGGTCCCACCGTCACCACCCGGCTATTTGTGCCATACATCTTCACGATCTAATAATTGCGTGCGACAACTATCCAAAACGTGAGGTGACGCACGTATTGGTGGCGTGTAAACCACCCGTCCGGAGCAACCGTGGACAAACAACCTGTGCAGCGGCTACCGCCCAAGCGGTCGGCAACATATGTTGTGGAGAGTGCTTGATCCGGAAGGTGGAATATCCATGAAGCTGCATGGCGCCGGGCGGGACAGTGACCTGTCGTGGGCGAGGAGCCCGCGGCGCGCCATCCGTTCGTGACTGACCACGAGCACGGGTACGAAGTGTGGGCGCAATGACAGCCGACGCGGTCAGCCCCGTTCCACGGGCCTCCGCGGTGCATCGCGAGGCCCCTCCGGCCGTCACCGCGATGGTGCGACTCATCCGGGACGCCTGGGCCAAGGCCGAGCCGTACACCCCGGAGATCACCCAGTTCTTCTACGGCATGCTGTTCACCCTCGCCCCCGCGACCCGCGACTTCTTCCCGATCAACATGGAGGTGCAGCGCGGCCGGCTGGTGCGCGCCCTGGTGCACATCGTGCAGATGGTGGATCGCCCGGACGACCTGGTGCCGTTCCTGCGCCAGCTCGGCCGGGACCATCGCAAGTTCGGTGTGGTGGCCAAGCACTACGAGGCGGTGGGTACGGCGCTGCTCGCCGCGCTCAAGCGGCACCTCGGCGCGGACTGGACCCCGGAGGTGGAGCGCGCCTGGGCCGAGGCGTACACGATCATCGCGCGGTCGATGCAGGAGGCCGCGGCCGCCGATGACAACCCGCCGTTCTGGTACGGGCACGTCGCCGAGCACCGCAGGCTCAGCTGGGATCTCGCGCTGGTCCGGGTGGAGCCCGAGCAGCCGGTGCCCTACCGGCCCGGCCAGTACATGAGCATCGAGGTCCCGCAACGGCCGCGGCTGTGGCGCTACCTCACCCCGGCGAACGCGCCGCGCGAGGACGGTTCGATCGAGTTCCACGTGCGCGCGGTGGACGGCGGCTGGGTGTCCAGGGCGATCGTCAGCCACACCCAGGCCGGCGACGTCTGGCGGATCGGGCCCCCGCTCGGCCGGATGCACGTGGACCGGGAGTCCGGCCGGAGCGTGCTGATGATCGCCGGGGGCACCGGGGTCGCGACCATGCAGTCCATGCTGGACGATCTCGCCCAGTGGGTGGAGAACCCGCAGGTACAGCTGTTCTACGGCGGCCCGACCCGGGATGACCTCTACGACCTCGAGCAGTTGCGGGCGATCGCGTCGGTCAACCCCTGGCTGACCGTGACACCGGTGGTGGAGCGTGGTTCCGGACTGCCCGGCTGCGAGCACGGCACGCTGGCCGAGGCGGTCACCCGGCGCGGCGCCTGGCCGAACCACGACGTGCTGGTCGCCGGCTCGCCCGCGATGATCCGGGCCACTGTCTCCCGCATGCTGGTCGCCGGAACGGCGCTGGACCAGATCCGCTACGACCCCTTCACCATCGACTAGGGTCGGGCGGTGCACGTCACCGTCGAGTACCACAGCGACGGACGACCGTGGTCAGAGGCACGCGGCGGTTCGACCGCCCGGTCCTGGCGACCATCACCGAGCACACGGTCCGCTACGAGACCGACCTCGAGCAGGTCGAGTACCAGTGGCGGCTGGCCGGCGAGGTGCACCGAACCGAGCGGTTCTTCCTGGTCAAGCTGGCGGGGCAGTTCGTGCTGATGCTCCCCCGCAGGGCGCTCACGCCCGAGCAGGACGCGGAGTTCGACGCCTTCCTCGGCCGGCTGGCCCCCGCCCGCTGACAGTCAGCGAGGGCGGCGGGGTGGGCGCCAGACGACGAGGGCGGATTCCCTGCGGACCGGCACCAGATCCTTGCGGTAGGAGGCATGCACCGCGGCGGCGGCCTGCTCGGCGGCCGCGTAGGCGGCGGCCAGCTCCTCGGCCAGCTCCCGTGCCCGCTCGCGCAGGGCGTCGACCTGGTTCTCCAGCTCGATGATCCGTTTGATGCCGGCGAGGTTCACGCCGTCCTCCTGGGACAGCCGCTGCACCTCGCGCAGTTGCGCGATGTCCCGCATGGAGTAGCGCCTGCCCCCGCCCGAGGTGCGACCCGGGGAAACCAGCCCCTGCCGGTCGTAGGACCGCAGTGTCTGCGCGTGCAGGCCGGAAAGCTGGGCCGCGACGGAGATGACGAACACCGGGGTGTCCTCGTCGGCGCCATGCGGCAGGCCGCCGGGCAGCGGGGAGGAGCCGAACATCACGAACCTCGCTCTCGCAGCATCGTGGTGATCTCGGGACGCGGATCCTCACCCGCGTTCGCCTCGGCGTAACGCTCCAGCGCGGCCTTCGCTTCCCCGTCCACCCGCGCGGGAATCGCGACCTCCAGGGTCACCAGCAGGTCGCCCTGGGTGCCGTCCCGCTTGTGGATGCCCTTGCCACGCACCCGCAGCACCCGACCGCTCGCGGTGCCCGGCTGCACCTTCACCGACACCTTGCTGTCCAGAGTCGGCACCGTGATGGTGGCACCGAGGACCAGTTCCTGGAAAGCGACCGGGACGGTGATGGTCAGGTCGTTACCGGACCGGCCGAACGCCGAGTGCGGAGCGACGTGCACCCGGACGTAGAGATCGCCTGCCGGGGCGCCGCCACGGCCCGGCTCACCCTGCCCTGCCAGCCGGATGCGCTGCCCGTCGGCGACCCCGGCCGGGATGCGCACCGTCAACGTCCTGGTCCTGGTGCTCACTCCCTCGCCAGCGCACTCGGAGCACGGGTCGTCGATCACGGTGCCGCGGCCACGGCAGTCCCGGCACGGCTCGGAGAAGGCGAACGCCCCCTGACTACGGCTGACCAGCCCCGCGCCGCCGCAGGCGGTGCAGACGCGCGGTGTGGTGCCCGGCTTGGCGCCGTTGCCACTACAGGTCGCGCAGGTGGTCGGGCTGGAAAGGCGCAGCGGCAACGTGGCGCCCTTCACCGCCTCGGTGAAGTCGATCCGGACATCGGTCTCGACATCGGCACCGCGCTGGGCCCTGCCGGCCGTACCGCCGGCCGCGCCGCGGCGGCCGAACAGGTTGCCGAGCATGTCGCCGAGCCCGCCGAGCCCGCCTGCCTGGCCGCCACCACCGAAGATGTCCCCGAAGTCGAACCCGCCGGTGCCCCCGCTGTTACCACCGGGGAAGCCGAAGCCACCAGGGCTGCCGGAGCCGAACAGTTGCCGCGCCTCGTCGTACTCCTTGCGCTTGCTCGGATCGGACAGCACCCCGTAGGCCTCGGAGACGGCCTTGAACTTGCGCTCGGCCTCGGCGTCACCCGGGTTGGCATCCGGGTGGTTCTCCCTGGCCAGCTTGCGGTAGGCCTTCTTGATCTCGTCGGAGGATGCGTCGGAGGAGACGCCCAACTCACGGTAGAAATCCTTGCCTATCCATTCCCTCGCGCTCATCGGGCGTCCCCTCCCTCCCTGCTGTTATCGAGCGTTCTCATCGGTGTTCAGCGGTAGCTCGCCCTCGACCGGCGGGTCGACGGGCACCTCCGCCTCAGCGGCCGCGGGCTCCGCCGCCGGCTCGTGGTCGGTCACCCCGACCAGCGCGGCGCGCAGCACGCGGTCGCCGAAGTGGTAACCACGGCGCAGCACCGTGGTCACCGTCGGGCCGTCCACCTCGGGCGAGGTGGCGTGCTGGACCGCCTCGTGCACGCTCGGGTCGAAGGGCTCGCCCTCGGTCCCGAACGATTCCAGCCCGGCTCGCTGCAACGTGTTCACCAGCTTGTCGGCCACCGCCTTGAACGCGCCGGTGAGATCGCCGTGTGCCTCGGCCCGCTCCAGGTCGTCCAGCAGCGGCAGCAGGTCGCCGACCACGGAGGCCTTGGCCGTCGCGGCCGCGGCCTCCCGCTCGCGCTCCACCCGCTTGCGGTAGTTGGCGTACTCCGCCTGAATCCGCTGCAGGTCGGCGGTTCGCTCGGCCAGCTGCCGCTCCACGTCACCTGCCGGCACGACCGACTCGTCCAGAGTGGACTCACCGGCCTCGGGGCCCGCGGCGCTCACCGGCACCTCCGGAACCCCCTCGACCTCGACCGGCTCCTGGCGGAGCTCCCCGGTCTCCGGGTCGATCTTGCGACGGTCGCGGACCACGACTCGCGGCTCCTCGTTGTCGTTGCCGGCATCCATGCTGTGCCTGCCCATTCCGACTGAGTCCTCGCGATCCGGTTCGGTCACTTCTTCTCGTCCTCGTCCACGATCTCGGCGTCCACGACATCGTCTGCCTTCGCCGAGCCGGACTCGCCCGCGTCGCCGGCAGCGCCCGCGGCCCCGGCGGCACCCGCGGCGCCTGCCTCGCCCGCCTGGGCACCGGTGTTCGCGTACAGCGCGGTGGCCAGCTCCTGGGAGGCGGAGTTCAGCTTCTCGATGGACTCCTTGATCTTGCCGGTGTCGGTGCCCTTGAGCGACTCGTTCGCCTCGTCGATCGCGGTCTGCACCTTGCCCTTGAGGTCATCCGGCAACTTGTCCTCGTTGTCCTTGATGAACTTCTCGGTCTGGTAGACCAGCGTCTCCGCCTGGTTGCGGGTCTCGGCCTCCTCGCGCCGCTGCTTGTCCTCCTCGGCGTGCGCCTCGGCGTCCTTGACCATCCGGTCGATGTCCTCCTTCGGCAGCGCGGAGCCACCGGTGATGGTCATCGACTGTTCCTTGTTCGTGCCGAGGTCCTTGGCGGTCACGTGCACGATGCCGTTGGCGTCGATGTCGAAGGCGACCTCGATCTGCGGCACACCGCGCGGTGCCGGCGGGATGCCGGTCAACTCGAACATGCCGAGCTTCTTGTTGTGCGCGGCGATCTCGCGCTCACCCTGGAACACCTGGATCTGCACCGAGGGCTGGTTGTCGTCCGCGGTGGAGAAGATCTCCGAACGCTTGGTCGGGATCGTGGTGTTGCGCTCGATCAGCTTGGTGAACACGCCACCCTTGGTCTCGATGCCCAGCGACAGCGGGGTCACGTCCAGCAGCAGGACGTCCTTGACCTCACCCTTGAGCACGCCGGCCTGCAGCGCCGCACCGACCGCGACGACCTCGTCCGGGTTCACGCCCTTGTTCGGGTCCTTGCCGCCGGTCAGTTCCTTGACCAGGTCGGCGACCGCGGGCATCCGGGTGGACCCGCCGACCAGCACCACGTGGTCGATGTCGGACAACCCGATACTGGCGTCCCTGATCACGTTGTGGAACGGCGCCTTGGTGCGGTCCAGCAGGTCGGAGGTGATCCGCTGGAACTCGGCACGGGACAGGTTCTCGTCGAGGAACAGCGGGTTCTTGTCCCCGTCCACCGTGATGTACGGCAGGTTGATGTTGGCGCTGTTGGAGCTGGACAGCTCGATCTTGGCCTTCTCCGCGGCCTCACGAATGCGCTGCAGCGCCATCTTGTCCTTGGTCAGGTCGATGCCGTTGGCGGACTTGAACTTCTCCACCAGCCAGTCGACGATCCGCTGATCCCAGTCATCCCCACCGAGGTGGTTGTCACCACTGGTCGCGCGGACCTCGACCACGCCCTCGCCGATCTCCAGCAGGGAGACGTCGAAGGTGCCGCCACCGAGGTCGAAGACCAGGATGGTCTGCTCCTTCTCGCCCTTGTCCAGCCCGTAGGCCAGTGCGGCCGCGGTGGGCTCGTTGACGATCCGCAGCACGTTCAGCCCGGCGATCTGGCCGGCCTCCTTGGTGGCCTGCCGCTGCGCGTCCTCGAAGTAGGCGGGCACGGTGATCACCGCGTCAGTGACCTCGTCACCGAGGTAGGACTCGGCGTCCCGCTTGAGCTTCATCAGCACCCGCGCGCTGATCTCCTGCGCGGTGTAGGCCTTGTCGTCGATCTCGGTCTTCCAGTCCGAGCCGATGTGCCGCTTCACCGACCGGATCGTCCGGTCCACGTTCGTGACGGCCTGGTTCTTCGCGGGCTGCCCGGTCAGCACCTCGCCGTTCTTGGCGAAGGCGACGATGGACGGGGTTGTCCGCGAACCTTCCGAGTTGGCAATGACCGCCGGCTCGCCGCCCTCGAGCACGGCGACGACCGAGTTGGTCGTACCCAGGTCGATGCCGACCGCTCGCGCCATGGGTTGTTCCTCCTGTGTGTTCTGAACTGCAGCTTTCCGCCCGCGTTGAGCGGCCTGAACTCAAGTTCTATCCCGAGTTGGTATCGCTCGTCAAACCAGACTTGAGCGATCCTCACTCAACCTTCCTGCCTGACTCAACGGATGTACCCGCCGAGTTGTTCCCGCCCAGGTCAGCCCGCGTTCACGGTGACATCGCCGCTGGAGGTGTCCAGCCGTAGCAGGTGGGCGGCGGACGTGCTCTGCCCGACCTGGATCCGGCGGTCGCCGCTGTTCGACTCGCCTTCCACCCGGTAGTCGCCATCCGGCACGGTGACCTCGATGTTCCCGCTGCTGGCGTCGGCCCGGACGTCCCCGGCCACGGACAGCCCCAGGGTGATGTCGCCCGAGTTGGCCTCGGCCGTGACATCCCCGCGCAGGTCCCGCCCGATGATGTTGCCGGAGCTGGCGTCCACGGTGACGTCCTGGCCGACATCGGTCAGCTCCACGTCACCGGAGCTGATCTCCAGCCGCACCGAGCCGTCCACGTCCCGCACCCGCATGTCCCCCGAGGAGCCGCGCACATCGGCGGAGGCGACCCCCTCCAGGGTGAGTGTCCCCGAACTGAGGTCGCCGGTCACGGCGGCGGCCCGGGGGAGCACGACCTCGTAGTCCACGGAGCACCACCAGCCACAGTCGCCGAGGTACAGCTCGCCGCCGGTGCTCGAGAAGGTGTCGTCCGGCTGGCCGAACCGGTAGGAGAAGTTCTGCCGGACGGTGGTCTCCCGCACATCGGCGACCGTGATGGTGATGTCCCCCGAGGAGTTGTCGATCTCCACGCTGCGCACCCGCTCGGCCACCGTGCCGGTGGCCTCCGCGGTGGACGGCCACACCCAGCCGAAGGCGACCGCCACGCCCGCTCCGATCATCACGATGCCACCCAGGGCCAATCCCGGCCGTGCCATGCTGAGCCCTCCCCTGTCAGGTTTCTCTCAGATGGAACGCTAAAGCCCGCGGAGTCGGTGGACATCCGGGCGAACCCCCGATTCCTCCCTGAGGCTTTCCCTACCCCCACTCGCACGGTAACGGTGCGGGCCGCGCACTAGCCTGGGGCCGGACCCTTTCCCGTACAGGAGGATCGCAGACGATGCCCCAGCCACCCAATCCGTACGACTTCCTGCCCGAGGTGCCGAGCTTCTCGCTGCGCAGCGACGATGTCGCCGACGGCGAGACCCTGCCGACCCCGCAACGCAGCGGGATCTTCGGTGCGGGCGGGGAGGACGTGTCCCCGCATCTCGCCTGGTCCGGCTTCCCCGCGGAGACCAGGAGCTTCGCGGTGACCTGTTTCGACCCGGACGCGCCGACCGCGAGCGGGTTCTGGCACTGGGCGGTGTTCGACATCCCGGTCTCGGTCACCGAACTGGGCACCGGCGCGGGTGACGGCTCCGGGCTGCCGGCGGGCGCGGTCACCCTGAAGAACGACGGCGGCCTGCAGCGGTACCTCGGCGCGGCACCGCCCCCCGGGCACGGGCCGCACCGGTACATGTTCGTGGTGCACGCGGTGGACGTGGAGTCCCTCGGCATCGAGGACACCGCCACCCCCGCGTTCCTCGGGTTCAACCTGTTCGGGCACACCCTGGGCCGCGCCATGCTCACCCCGGTCTACGCGAGCTGAGGCCGGCCCGCGCTACTCGCGCGCTACCGAGCCGGTGACGGCCGGTGCCAGGGTCGGGGCATGGGGAGCGCGCACAAGATACGCACGGTCGTGGTGGCCACGCTCGTGGCCACGCTCACCGGGGGTATGGCCTCCGCGGCCGCCGAACCGCCGGCCGCGGAGGCTGTGCAGGGCTCGCTGATGTTCGTGCTGGACGCCTCGGGCTCGATGACGGCCCCCACCGGGGGCGGCGGGACCAGGATGGAGACCGCGAAGGCCGCGATGGGCACGCTGGTCGACCAGCTACCGATCAACATCGACGTCGGGCTGCAGGTCTACGGCACCGCCACCGGGAACACCCCGGCCGAGAAGGAGGCCGGCTGTGCCGACGTGCGAACGTTGCGGCCGGTGAGCGAGGTGGACCGGGCGGCGCTGCACGCCGACGTGGCCGGGATCCAACCCCGCGGGTACACCCCGATCGGCACCGCGCTCACCAAGGCCGCGGAGGCCCTGCCGGAGCGGGGACCGCGGGCGGTCGTGCTGCTCTCCGACGGGGTGGACACCTGCGCCCCGCCCGAGCCGTGCGCGGTGGCCGAGGAGCTGGCGGGGGACAAGGTGGAGCTGGCGATGCACACCGTCGGGTTCCAGGTGGACGAGGCCGCACGGGACGAGCTGGACTGCATCGCCGAGGAGACCGGCGGGGCCTACCACCACGTTCCGGAGGCCGGTGACCTGGAAGACCTGCTGCCCGAGATCGCCGACCGGGCCCTGCGCTCCTACGAGGTGACCGGCGAGAACGTCGCCGGTTCCGAGCAGCCGGACGAGGACGCGCCCTACCTGCGGCCGGGGCAGTACGAGGACAGGATCGACCGGGCCACCCCGCACTACTACCGGGTGCACGTGCCCGCGGGGGTGACCGGCCGGTACACCGCCGTGCACACGGTGCGCAAGGACCGCTCGCGTGTCGAGTCCGGGGTCGACCTGCGGCTGGTGGACGGGCAGTTGCGGGAGTGCGCGCGGGCCCGCGGGTACCGGGACTACAACTTCGACGGCCCGGAGACGGCGAGCGTGACCTGGTCGGCGACCCCGCGCACCCGGTGCGACCCGCGCGGACCGCACTACCTCGAGGTGACCTGGGACAACGCCAAGCGGCGCAGTTCGGACAACATCGAGCTCACCGTCTCCCTCGAGCCGGCCGCACGCGGTGACCACGGGCCGGGCCCGGAGTCGGGGCCGGTGCCGTGGCGGGAGCCCGCCGGGGAGCCCGGCATCGTCTGGGGCGGCGGCTCCTTCCGCAACGCCGCACCCCTCCCCGGTTCGGGTCGCTATGTCGACAAGCTGAACTACAGCGAGTACAGCATCTACAAGGTATGGCTGGACTGGGGCCAGGGACTGGCCTACCGGCTGCGGGTACGCGGCGGTGAGCGGGGCAACGCCGCCACCGTCGCGACCGAGTTGCGCGACCCGACGCGGGCACCGGCCCGGAAGCAGTGGTGGCGCTCGGCCGACCACGACGGGGACGAGGTGACCCTCGGGCCGGTCGGCACCGCCCGGGTGCGGTACGCCAACCGCGAGGGCAACCAGCCGGCCAGTAGCTCCACCCGGGCCGGCTGGTACTACATCGTGGCGAAGCTCAGCCCGGTCTGGGAGCGGCCGAAGTCGACCCCGGAGGAGTTGCCCACCTTCGAGCTCCAGGTGCACGTGACCGGGCAGGCGGAACCGGGGCCGGACTACCCGGAGCTGACCGTGCCCGAGGAGCCACCGCCGGGGCCTGCCGACCCAGCCGACTGGCAACCGGAACCGCTGGCCGCGCACACCGAACCGCAACGGGCCGAGGTGCCATGGCCGTGGTGGGCGGCCGGCGGCGGCGTACTGCTGCTCGGCATGCTCGGCACGCTGTGGTGGCTGCGCCTGCGCCGGGTCAGCGGGGCTTGAGCAGGTAGTCGACAACGGGCCGGAGTTCCTCCGAGGTAGGCGGCTCGTCGTCGATCAGGCCCTGGATCAGCAGCCCGTCGATCCCGGCGAGGAACACCCGGAAGGCGATCTCATCGTCGTGCCGGACCATCGAGGTGAGCACGTCCAGCCAGCGACGCGCGGCCGGCCGCAGTTCGGGGCGGCGGGAAGCCAGCAGGTAGAGCTCGTACTCCGCCATGGTGCGGCCACGCTGCGGGCCGAGCGCCTCGGCGAGCAGGTTCGCCACCTCCGCCGCGCCGCCGCTGCCACGCGAGCGGGCCCGGTCGATCATCCAGTACACCTCGGTCGCCATATCCCGCGCGCAGGCGATCAGGGTGGCGATGAGCAGGTCGTCCAGGCTGGCGAAGTGGTAGGTGGTCGAGGGGGTGGGCACCCCGGCCTCGGCCGCGACCGTGCGGTGCGTGACCCCGGCGACGCCGTCCCGCTCGATCACCCGCAGGGTGGCCGCGATGATCTCGGCCCGGCGTTTCTCGCCACGCGCCTTCCGGCCGTCCGGTTGTGGTTTCAGCGATGTCAGCATGGCCTCCGTGACAAACCCGGTCAGATAACGAAACGATCGTCTCATTAGTGGCCGAGTCGTGCACCACATCTGGGGGACTTAGGCCGCGCTAATCGGTTACTCATCAGTAGGGCGCGTTACGCTCCCCGCAGCCCACCGCGAAGTCCCGAACGAAAGGCCCCGTCCCAATGGGTGCTGTAGAGATCACGCTCGGCGCGATCGCAGTCGCGATCAGCATCGTCGCGTGGAGCATGTTCGTCCGCACGGTCCTGCGCATGGTCAAGACGATCCGGCTCGGGCAGCCCGACGGCACCCGCAACGGTCCGTTCGGCCCACGGCTGCAGACCCTGATCAAGGAGTTCGCGGCACACACCAGGATGAACAAGCTGCGCCATGTCGGGCCGTGGCACTGGCTGGTGATGTGGGGCTTCCTGATCGGCTCGCTGGTGCTGTTCGAGGCCTACGGCGAGGTGTTCGACCCCGAGTTCCACTGGCCGATCATCGGCGGCTGGTCGGTATGGCTGCTGCTGGTCGAGCTGCTGGGCATCGGCACCGTGGCGGGTGGGGTCGCGCTGGCGGTGATCCGTCAGCTCAACCACCCGCGGCGCGCCGACCGGCAGTCCCGGTTCGCCGGCTCCAACTTCGGGCAGGCCTACTTCGTCGAGGCCGTGGTGATCATCGAGGGTCTCGGCATCCTCGGGGTGAAGGCGTTCAAGACCGCGGCCGGGCTGGAGGACCCCGCGCTGTGGACCAGCTTCGTGACCGCGCCGCTGGCCGAGGTCCTGCCCACCGCCCCGGAATGGGTGTCGGTGATGGCCTTCGTCAAGCTGATGAGCGGCATGATCTGGCTGATCGTGGTGGCCAGGAACATGACCATGGGCGTGGCCTGGCACCGGTTCAGCGCCTTCTTCAACATCTACTTCAAGCGCGAGGACGACGGCGGCACCGCGCTGGGCAAGCTCAAGCCGATGATGAGCGCGGGCAAGCCGCTGGACTTCGAGGAGGCCGACCCGGACTCCGATGTGTTCGGCGCGGGCCAGGTCGAGGACTTCAGCTGGAAGGGCTGGCTGGACTTCACCACCTGCACCGAGTGCGGCCGCTGCCAGTCCCAGTGCCCGGCGTGGAACACCGGCAAGCCGCTGTCCCCGAAGCTGCTGATCACCCAGCTACGCGACCACGCCTACGCCAAGGCTCCGTACCTGCTCGCCGGTGGCAAGAAGGACATGACCGGTGAGGAGATCGGGCTCACCGGCGACGACCCGCACGCCGGGATCGACGTGCTGGCACTGGCCGAGTCCGAGCGGCCGCTGGTCGGCGGGCCGGAGGAGAACGGGGTGATCGACCCCGAGGTGCTGTGGTCCTGCACCTCCTGCGGGGCCTGCGTCGAGCAGTGCCCGGTGGACATCGAGCACGTGGACCACATCGTGGACATGCGCCGCTACCAGGTGATGATCGAGTCGAACTTCCCGACCGAGCTGAACGGCATGTTCAAGAACCTGGAGAACAAGGGCAACCCGTGGGGCCAGAACGCCAAGGACCGTCTGCAGTGGACGGAAGGGCTGGACTTCGAGGTGCCGGTGTTCGGTGCCGACGGATCTGACGAGCTTTCGCCGGACACCGAGTACCTGTTCTGGGTCGGCTGCGCGGGCGCGTTCGAGGACCGGGCGAAGAAGACCACCCGGGCGGTGGCCGAGCTGCTGCACATCGCGGGCGTGCGGTACACCGTGCTCGGCCCGGAGGAGACCTGCACCGGTGATCCGGCCCGGCGGGCTGGCAACGAGTTCGTGTTCCAGATGCTCGCCCAGCAGAACGTCGAGGTGCTGAACTCGGTGTTCGAGAACCGGGAGCCGCTGCAGCGCAAGATCGTGGTCACCTGCGCGCACTGCTTCAACACGCTGGCCAACGAGTACCCGGACCTGGGCGGGCAGTACCAGGTGGTGCACCACACCCAGCTGTTGAACCGGCTGGTACGGGAGAAGCGGCTGGTGCCGGTGGCACCGATCGCCGACGACGTGACCTACCACGACCCGTGTTTCCTTGGCCGGCACAACAAGGTGTACGAGGCCCCGCGCGAGCTGGTCGGCGCCTCCGGCGCGCAGTTCCGCGAGATGCCGCGGCACGGTGACCGCTCGATGTGCTGTGGCGCGGGCGGCGCGCGGATGTGGATGGAAGAGAAGATCGGCAAGCGGATCAACGTGGAACGGGTGGACGAGGCGCTGGGCACCGCGCCCTCGAAGATCGCCACCGGCTGCCCGTTCTGCCGGGTGATGCTGAACGACGGGGTGACCGCCCGGCAGAGCGACGGTAAGGCGGGCGAGAACGTCGAGGTCGTGGACGTGGCCCAGTTGCTGCTGTCCGCGGTCAAGCGCACGGAGAAGGAACCGGCCCCGGCGGCCGCGGGTGCCCCGGAGATCGACACCGACCCCGAAAGCTAACCCTAAGTCGGGGGAGAATGACGCGGAAGCGGGCGCCGCCGAGAGGGCTGTCGATGATGGTGACCTCGCCGCCGTGCTGGGTGGCGACCGCCTGCACAATGGCAAGGCCGAGGCCGGAGCCGCCATCCTTGCGGGCGCGAGCATGATCCAGGCGCACGAACGGCTCGAACACCGCCCGCCGGTCACCCGGTGCGATCCCTGGACCGTCGTCGTCCACCTCCAGCACGGCGGCCTCCCTGGTCGCGTGCAGGCGCAGCTCGACCCTGCTGCGCGCGTGCCGGATGGCGTTGCGCACCAGGTTGTCGACCAGCCGCCGCAGCCCGGCCTCGTCCCCGGTGCAGGCCAGCGAGTCCGGCACGCTGGTCCGCACGGGGACCTCGCCGGTCGCCGCCAGGTCGCCGCCAGGTCGCCGCCAACCTCGCAGAGGAGCGCGGCCAGGTCGAACTCGGCCGGTTGCCCGGCCCCGGATTCCTCGGCCCGCGCAATGGCCAGCAGTTGCCCGGCGGTGTGTTCCAGTCGCTCCTGCGCCCGCAGGCTGCGCGCGAGCACCCGCGGCAGGTCGGTGGGGTCGTTGCGGCGCGTAGCGACCTCGAGGGTGGTGCGCAGGGTGGCCAGCGGGCTGAGCAGCTCGTGCGAGGCGTCGGCGAGGAACCGGCGCTGCCTGCGCACACCCGCGGCCGAGCGCTGCAGCAGGTCGTCCAGGGTGGCGATAAGGGTCTCGATCTCGGTGCCCGCCGAGGTCGCCTCGAGTCGCGGCGGCGGGTAACTGCCTGCGGACTCGGCCGCCTGCCTGCGCAGCAGGTCCACGGGGCGCAGGGACCGGCCGAGCGCCAGCCAGACCAGCACCCAGATACCCGCCGCGAGCAGCGGAACGGCCGCCGCGGCGATCCCGGTGACGGTGCCGGCCGCCTGCCGGACATCGGCAAGCGGGGCGGCGATCAGCACCCGCACCGCGCCGTCGTGCTCTCGGTGGATCAGCCACCCGGCACCGAGTCCGGCGAGGTCGGAGCTGCCGGTGACCCAGCCGTCACCCGGTGGCGAGGTGCCGGGGTCGGTGTGGATGTCGATCTGGTCCAGGTCGGCCGACTGCCGGACCGCGTGCCGGGAGGCCGCCAGCACGGTCCCGTCCGAGCGGCTGACCCGGAGCAGCCGCTCGGTGGTGCGCGCGTCCACCAGGGTGCGCAGGGCGTCCGGGTCGGCAGCGCGGCGCGCGATGGCCTCCGCCTCCGTGGCGAGGTCGGCCGCCAGCCGCTCGCGCAGAGAGTGTTCGGTGGCGGCAGCGAACGCCCACGCACCCAGCGCCAGCCCAAGGACCGCGATCAGAGTGGCGGCCACGCTGACCCGCATCCGCAGGGTGCGCATCACCGCTCGGCTTCGATCAGGTAGCCGACTCCGCGGACGGTCCGGATGGTGTCCAACCCGAACGGCCGGTCCACCTTGTTACGCAGGTAGCCGATGTAGACGTCCAGGATCCCGGGGTTGCCTTCGAAGTCCCAACCCCAGACCCGGTCGCGTAGCTCGTGCCTGGGCACGACGGTGCCCGGCCGCTCCAGCAGCGCGTGCAGCAGGGTGAACTCCCTTACCGAAAGGCTGATCTCGGTACCGGCCCGGCGGCAGGTGTGCAGCCTGAGGTCGAGTTCGAGGTCACCGGCCCGCGCCGGCGGGAGCGTGTTCGCCCGTGGCCGCCGGATCAGCGCGCGCAGCCGGGCGAGCAGCACTGAGAAGTCGAAGGGCTTGCCGAGGAAGTCATCGGCTCCCAGGTCGAGAGCGTCCCGATCGTCCCGCACCGCGTTGCGCACGGTGAGCATGAGCACGGGTGTCCAGTCCGCCGTCCGGCGCAGCTCCTGGCAGACGGCGAAACCGTCCATCCCGGGCAGCAGCACGTCCAGCACGATGGCGCTGTAGTTGCCCTCCCGCGCCAGCCACAGCGCCTCGCGGCCGTCGTGCACGATGTCGACGGTGAACCCCTCGTCGGTGAGCCCTTCGGCGATCGCCTCGGCGAGCGCCTCCTCGTCGTCGACCACAAGAATCCGCATACGGCCTCCAGCTGCCGCCCGGCCTCAGCCGGCGAGCAGTTGCGCCAGCACCAGGCCGACCTCGGTGGTGACCTCATCCTCGGGCGGGTTCGCGTTGCTGGCAACGACGAGCACCGACCGCGGCCGCTCCAGCTGCACGATGGTGGCGCCGAAGCCGAAGTCGTTCAGCCCGCTGGTGCCGCGCCCGCGCACCCCGTCCACGGCCTGCTCCGGGGCCTGCTCCGGGGCCACGGCGTCCAGCAGCAGCTCCGTGGACTCCGGCCGCAGCAGCGTGGAGTCCCGCAACGCCTGCCACCAGGTGCGCAGGTCGCGCACGGTGGCGGCGATCCCGCCCCCGCCGAGCAGCGCCCAGGTCGGCTCCCAGTACGCCGGGTTGTTCCTGCCGTGCACCGAGCCCTCGTACCCGGTGGCCACCGGGAGGCCGCGCAGCGTCTCGCTGCCGTAGAAACCGGTGTGCCGCAGACCCGCCGCGGCGAACAGGTCACCGACCACGCTGGTGAACTCCCTGCCGGTGACCTCCTCGACCAGGATCGCGGCGAGGGTGTAGCCGGAGTTGGAGTACGCCTCCCCGGTACCCGGCCGGAACACCAACTCCTGATCGAGGATCCGCCGCAGCGCCACCGCGCGGGTCATCGGTTCGAAGTCGCCCTCGGTGTCGTGGTACTCGCGCACCCCGAGGTGTGTTCGAGCAGCTGCCGCACGGTGATCTCCCGCTTGTCCGCGGGGACATCCGCGAGCAGCTCGCCCAGTGAAGTCCCCAGCTCGAGCAGCCCGTCATCGACGAGGTGCAGCACGGCGGCGGCCGTGAAGCTCTTGGCGATCGAGCCGATGTCGAAGACCGTGCTCACCTCGTTGCCGGTACCGGCCTCCCGGTCGGCGAGGCCCAGCGCGTGGCTCTCGGTCCCGGCGGGGTGATCGACCAGGAAGGCACCGCTGAAGCCGGTGTCCCGCAGGTGCTCGGCGTAGCCGGAGATGGTGCTGACCCCGTCCGGCACGGGCGGCAGCGACGGCCCGCAGGCGGCCGTGCCGAGGACCACGAGCGAAACAGCGAACCGGGTGGCAGGGGGGTGTGCTCGTCTCATGCCGCGGAGTGTGCCCACCACTCGCCAAGAACAGCCCAAGACCGCTGCTGGTGACTGGCGGTGGGGTGGGCCCTACCCGGGAATGCGGTGCCGTCCCCAGTGTTTTCGCGGCGCGTGACCAGCAGGCTCTGTGGTGTCCAAACGCACTGCGGAAAGCTGGGGAGCGTGCCTTGTCTTCTGTCCTGCACACCACCCGCGGCTGGCACCGGCCGTTGCTGGTGAACACCGCGCTGATGCTGTCCCTCGTCGCGGTGTCGATCGTGGGCCTGCTCGTCGACGACCGGGCGTTGCTCGGCGAGCCGGTCTGGGTGAAACCGCTGAAGTTCGGCCTGTCCTTCGCCGTGTACGCGGCCACCCTTGCCTGGCTGCTCGGCAGGCTCACCAGGGCCAGGCGGTTCGGCTGGTGGGTGGGCACCGTGTTCGCCGTGGTCGGGGTGATCGAGGTCGGCGTGGTGGCCTTCGCCGCGGCGCGCGGCACCTTCAGCCACTTCAACCAGAGCGAGGAACCAGCCAACCAAGCCGTCCAGACGATCTTCAACCTGGGCATCCCGGGAATCTTCGTCGCCAACCTGATCATCGCGATCATGGTGCTGTTCCAGCGCACCGGTGACCGGGCACTGACCAGGGCGATCCGCACCGGGCTCGCGATCTCCACGGTGGGCATGTTCCTGGCGTTCTGGATCGTCTCGGTGAACGTCGAGGACCCCCGGCAGGTCACCGACGCGCGGGGCGAGACGATGCCGATGGTGGGCGGTCACGGGGTTGGCACGCCCGATGGCGGCGGGCTGCCGATCCTGAACTGGAGCACCGAGGGCGGCGATATGCGGGTACCGCACTTCGTCGGCCTGCACGGCATCCAGGTGATGCTGCTGCTGGCGATCGGGCTGACCGCGCTGGCGACCCGGTACGTCTGGCTGCGGGACGAGCGGACGCGGGCCAGGCTGGTCGGGGTCGGCGCCGCGGGCTACTCGGGGCTGCTGGCGGTGGTGACCTGGCAGGCCATGCGCGGCCAGTCGCTGATCCACCCGGACGCGGCCACCCTGACCGCCTTCGGCACGGTGGTGGTGCTCACCGGACTGGCACTGGCCACAGTGGTCGCCGCGGGCAAACGCGCCGCGGCCCGGTCCGAGGAACCGGCGCTGACCAGGTAGCGAACGAAAGCAGCTGCCCCCGGGACCGGCCCGGGGGCAGCTGCTGTGTTCAGGCCCGCACGGCCGCCAGGAACGCGGACCACCCCTCGGCCGGGACGGTCAGCATGCCGCCGTCGCGGTCCTTGGAGTCCCGGATCCCGACGACTCGCGGGCGGTGGGCGACCTCGACGCACTCGTTGGCGGTGGTGTTGCTGTAGCTGCTCGTGCGCCACACGGCATCGGCCAGGTCGGAAACGGGCATATGTGCTCCCACTCGGATCAGGTTGTCGTGTTCGACAGCACGGAAATGAGCTCCACGGTCTCCCGTGGACTCATCGCGACATTCCGCAGGCTGCCGAAGGCAAGGCTATACGGCCGCACATCCTCGGCTCGCTCCAAATACACCCCACGACCGAGTAGTTCGACATAGCCGACATCCGAGTCGGCGGGGCTCCCTTCGAAGCCGAGGATGCTGAACGGTACGCCCGTCGCCGGGTAGGCACCCGCGCTCGCCGGGATCACCCGCAGCCGCACATTGGGCAGCGCGGCCAGCTCCAGCAGTCGCCCGCGCTGCCGCCGCATGACCTCCGCACCGCCCACCTCGACATGCAGGGCGGCCTCGGTCAGGATCGCCTCCACCTGGAGCGGGGTGTCATCGGTCAACCTGCCCTGCCGGTGCATCCGGGCGTCCAGCCGGTCCTGCTCGGCCTCCACGGGCAGCGCCGGAACGGAGGCGCGATCCAGCGCGGCGCCGTACTCAAGCGTCTGGAGCAGCCCGGGCACCACGTCCACCTTGAACGTCCGCAGCTTCGTGGCCTCGGCCTCGAGCTGCACGTAGTCCAGCACGTCGGCGTCCAGCGCGCCCTCTTTGACCGACTCCCACCAGCCGGGCGCCTGCGCGATCTGCGCGCTGTTGAACAGGGCCTCGCGTTCCTCCTCGTCGATGCCGTAGACGAGTGCCAGGGTCACCACGTCCGCGGGCCGGATCGGCGGGGTCGCGGCCTCCAGCCGGGACTGTTTCGCCCTGGACCAGCCCGCGCGGGAGGCGACGTCCTCCTGCTTGTAGTCGGTCCGGGCGCGCCACTCGCGCAGCACGCGGGCGATCCGCCGCAGCCGAACATTGGGCGATGGGGCCTCCGTGGCCGGGCCGTCGGTCATCCGTGCCTCCCTGCGGGTCTGTCCCGGTGAACGCCGTGAGCGTAGCGAAGCCGCGGGCAGTCTCACGTTCACCCACACGTGTAGTTCTGAGAATTCTCATGTCGATTCCAGTTGCAGTCACTCGATATGTACATGATGGTTGACGAGTACAACGACGCGGAGGAGGCGAGATGGCGATCGCCACCGTTACCCGGACTCGCCCGGCGAACCCACAGCGCCGGGCATATGCGGGCGGCACGTGTCGAGCCCGAAGGGCCGCGACACCCTGGCTCCACGTGCCGCCCGCCCCCGAGCAGGGACGGCGACCATGACCGACCCGCATATCGCGGCGCTGGTCCGCTCGATGGACGAAGGTTTCCGGTTCCTGCACCTGCGGGACGGTGCCGAGGTCACCGCGATCCACGCCGAGCGCTGGCGGCACGGCGCGGTGGACGCCTTCACCGTGCGGGAGCCGGAGATGGCGTTCGGCCTGCGGCTGCGCACCGAGGACTACCCGCACGGCGATCCGCTGTGGCAGCGATGCGGTTCGGTCGCCGAGGTGGTGGCCGGATTGCTGGAGCTACCGCCGCACGGTGGGCCCGGCGCGCCCACGCGGACGGCGGGCGCCCGGATGTGGCTGCCGAGCGATGTCCGGTGAACGCGTTGCCTGGCGAGGTGCCCTGCACGGCGAGGTGCGGCACCGGGTGCTTGCCGGTGGTGAGTTGCTGCACGCACTGGGGCGAACGTTCGGGGTGTCCTGCTGCGGGGTGGTGTGCGTGCGTGGCACACCCGGCCGCGACTGCGCCTACTGCCCCGCCTGCTGGCCTCGCCCGACGAACGGATGGTTCACCCCATCCGGATACTGAGCGGAAAGGAATCGCGAGATGGAACCGCCGAAAATCGAGATTCTCACCGGCGTCCCGGAAAAGGGTGTGCGGCTCACCGGCCCCGCCAGAGCGAAACTGGCTGACGATATGCGGAAGGTGTACGAGCGCGGCGCCACCGTGCGGGAGATCGCCACGGCGATGGGGCGTTCCTACGGTTCCGTGCACCGGCTGCTCACCGAGGCCGGGACGGTATTCCGCGCCAAGACCGGGAAGCCGCCAGCACCCCCTGGCTGATATCGGCGGATTCGGCCGACTTCACCGCTCGGCGGATTGTTTCGTACAGCTGGCCGTGGACACGATGGCGCTGGATCGTTGGTCGAGGCGGAGAGGCGTCATGGTGTCAGCAGCCCGGCCGGCAAGGAAGTACCCGGCCACCACGGTGAGGACATTGCCGTACAGCACCCCCGGCTTGGTCAGCGAGTAGTGCCGCACGAGCGCGGCACGCAGTCCCTCACCGGCGGCGCCGGCCGCGAGGTTGGCATCCCTGCCCGGTCTCGTGGAAGTCGACGTACCTGTCATGGCCACTCCCGCGCAGGCGCGTTCATCGATCGGTACCCGGCGCGGAAGAAGGCGGCTCATGCCCGCACTCCATGCACGAACAGGTCGACCAGCCACTCGGCCGGCTCGCCCGGCTCGGACGGTGAAGTCCCGCCGGGCGGGTCCACATGCGATGCCAACCGCCCGCCGTCGAGCAGCCCCTGGGCCAGGCTCAAGAAGGGACCAGGCCAGGAAACCCGCATCCCCCGAACGGAACTCGCCCGAGGCGATCGCCCCGGCTATCGCCGAGCGCACCGGCTCATGGGTGGCGGCGAGGAACTCTCCGGTCAGCGACTCATGGTGGCGCTGATCGATAAAACGAAGCGCGTCGTGCAGCGCCTCCATCCGCCGGCCACGGCCGGGCTCGGTGCAGATCCACCGTGCGGCCGCGCGCAGCCTGCCCTCCCCATCGGTGCGGTGGCCGCGGCCATCGCCCGGGTCAACCCGGCACGCACCCGCACCAGCGAGTGGTGCAGGATCGCCACGACCAGTTCTTCCTTGCCCTGCGGGAAGTGGTAGTACAGCGCGGGTTTGGCCACTCCCACCTCGCGGGCGACCCGCTGCAACGAGACCGCGCGGTAGCCGAGCCGCACCAGGTGCTCCTCCGCGACATCCATGATCCGCTCACGAGTCGCCGCGCTGCTCCCACCGGCGCCTACCCCGGGTTCCGCCATAGCCCGGCAGCTACCTACCGGAAGGTAAGCCGAGCTCTCGGGGCTGTTTCGCGGCGAACGCGGCACGATCGGCGGGTGGGAGCCATTCCCGCTATCACAGCCGACAAGCCCTGAACGTGGCTTTCCGGGCATCAGGCGTACCGAACGGACCGATCGGGACGTCTGACGTCGCGAAAGCCACGTTCAGGGTCCTTCAGCCGGCGCCGAGGCAGACGAAGGGGCGGCGCAGTGGATCGGCGGCGGTGGCCTCGGCAAGTGCCACGGCGGGTTGCTCGCCGGCGGACAGCAGGCGGTGCAGGTCCGTCATGGTCTCCGCCGCCGCATGGTCACCGACCTTGGCCACCGCGCCGAACACCGACCGAGCCCCTGCGGCGAGCAGGGTTCCGGCGAAGCCGAGCGGTTCCTCACCGGGCCGGGTGTGGCTCATCGCCAGCTCGCAGGCGGCGAGCACCACGCGTTCCGGCAGCCGGTTGAGCCGGGTGGTCTCGTGCGCGTACAGCGGCCCGTCCACCAGCTCCAGCCGGGAGAACAGGGCGTTGGCCGGTTCGTGCGTGCCGTGCGCGGCCAGGTGCGCCAGCCGGGAGCCCTGCAGCTCGGACAGCACCGAGGTGCTGGTCGCCAGTTCGGCATCGACCAGATGCGCGTCCGGGTACACCAACCGCAGCTGCCGCACCTCGCCGACCGCGCCGGGGACGCCCGGACCGCCCACCAGCAGCACCGGATCGTCCCCCTTCTCTTCCTGACCGCGCCGGGCCGTCGCGCCCAGCCAGGCTGTGGCCGAGGGGGCGACCGCGAGCGGGCGGCCGCGCAGCGAGGGCAGCGCCGACCACGGCAACGCGTACAGCGGGCCGATCGGCACGATCACCAGCTCCCGGTCGCCGATCGCCTCCCGCAACGGCGCCAGCAGCAACTCGTCCAGGCGCTCGGCCCGCTTGCGGGCGGAGGTCGTGACGGCGTTGGCGAGTGCCTCCGGAAGTTGGTCCGGGGCCAGCGCGTCCAGGTCGGCATGCAGTTGCTTGGTGGTCTCCACGACATCGTCCAGCGGCCCGAGCCGAACCAGCCGGAACCGCCCGTCCCGGACCACCACCCCGGACAGCGTGTCGCCCTGCCGGACCAGGCTGACCAGCGCCCGCTCGCCGAGCCGTTCGGCCACCTCCTCCGGCGCCGACACCGGGCGGGGCCTGCCCCACGGGCTGGTGTACCAGCCGAGCCTGCTCACCTCCCGCTGCAGAGCGGCGTAGCGCTTCTCAAGCGTGGCAACGGGTTTGCCCTCCAGCCGCAGTTGCTGGACGGTCCGCTGCACGCTGCGCATCTCGGTGATCCGGCTGGCGAACACCTGGTCCTCGATCACCGGCATCGGCTCGTACCGGAACACCTGCGCCCTGGTGCGCTCCTGCCAGGCGAGCACCCGCCGCGCCCCGGACTGCCCGCGGGCGCGTTCCAGCACCACCCGCACGCCGAGCCGGCCGAGCTCCTGGCCGTGCACGGCGGTTCCGGACAGCAGGTCCAGCCCGCCCATCCGGTCCCGGATCAGGCCCAGCTCGGTCAACCCGGCCCGCGCCTGCGCCAGAGCCGAGCGGTGCCTTCCGGCGGCCACCGCCAGCTCGGCCCGGCACAACCTGCGCAGCATCCGGTGGTCCACCGGGGTGGTCCGGCGCGGCTTCGGTACCTCGGCGAGCAGTGCCTCCGCGGCCTCCACCGAGCCGCGGCGCAGTAGCAGCCGCACGGCGAGCAGGTGGGCGACCGCGGTCTCGTCCCGCAGCCCGAACTCGGCCAGCCGATCGGCGACCTCCCGCAACCGAGCCGGCAACTGGGTGCCGGGCCTGCCGTCGCTTTCCAGCACCGCCAGCGCCTCGGCGCGCAGCCGGGCCAGCGCGGCCACCTCGGCCCAGGACGCGCTCTCCCGGCGCAGGAACCGGCGCCGCGCGGCGGTCGCCAGGCGCTTGGCCATCGCGAAGTCGCCCTCCAGGATGGCCGCGGCGGCCCTGGCCACCTCGGCTTCGGCGATGTCCTGGATGCGGCGAGTACGGCGCATCTCCGGCAGTGCCTCGTCGAGCAACCGGGCGGCTTCGTCGGCCAGTCCGGCGGACAGCAGGGCGCGCGCCTGGTCCAGCCGCAGTTTGGACAGCGAGCCCGGTCCCTCGGACACGAAGATCCGCGCGGCCTTCTCGTAGTGGTGCAGCGCTCCCGGCACGTCCCCGACCAACTGGGCCTGGTCACCGAGGTTGTGCCGGACCTTGCCCTCGAGCTGCTTGAGCCCCCGCGCCACGCACAGGTCGTAGGCCTGCCGCAGGTCGACCAGCGCCGCCTCCGGATTGCCCATGAGGTTGTGCACGAAGGCCCGGTTCATCAGGTTTCCCGGCAGCATGACCCCGTTGTCGTCCGCCTCGTCCACGGTGGGCAGGATCGCGTCGAACAGGGCAAGCGACTCGCGCAGCCGACCCGCCCGGTACAGGATCACCGCGCGCTGCAAGCCGATCACCGTCTTCAGCGAGCGGCGCGGTGACGCCCCCTGGGTCATCCGGGCGCGCACCGCCTCGGCGGCCTTCAACTGGCCGAGACCCGCGGCCGTGGAGGTGGTCTCCGCCTCGGCGTAGGCGAGGCTGATCAGGATCCGGGTGCGGATCTCCAGCCACACGTCGTCGATCTGGTCCACCGTGGCCAACCGCCGCAACGCGCGGTAACACAGCCGAACGGACCTCACCTCGTCGTGATCGGCGGTGGCTTCTCTCGCACGTCGGTGGAGGTCACGTGCGGCGGCGACGGCGCGGCCGGCACGACTCGACGAATCGGGCACGCGCCCTATGGGAGCACACTCGTGATCGTCGAGCGTCAGCCGCCAGGGTACTTACAACACCACGGTCGGCGTAACCACGGTGCGACAGGACGTGGCGTTGCCGAGTGTCACCACGATCTGGGTGGTGCCCCTCGGGACATCGTCCAGCACGAAGCGGCCGCCCTCGTCGGCCATCGTGGACGACGATCCGTGTTCGGCCACCCGCACCTCGACGCCGTACTCCCCGGCGGGGACGAGCCACCCGTCGATCCGATGATGTCGGCCGATCTTGGTCAGATTGATCATCACGGTCAGGTCGCTCACGGTGAACGTGATCGTGCCCTCGCCGCTGCCTCGCACGCCGGCCAGCGGGTCGGCTCGTTCCCAGCGGGCGACCTCGACGTCCAGATTCTCCAGCGCGATCGCGAACTGGATCCGCTCCACCAAGTCGTCGGGCGGCGGGTCGGCCTCGACCAGCCTGCCCACGCTCGCCATCAGCTCCCGGTTATCGGGCAAGCCCGCACCGTCCGGCCCGATCTCGTTCATACGCTGCCGCCCCCTTCGATGTCCAGCAGGTCTCGCATCTTGTTCAGGCAGCGGCCCCTGGTCGGCCCGATACTGCCGGGTGGCATCCGCAGGGCTTCGGCGACCAGGCGGTACTCTGCTCGCCCCGCGAGAACGGTCAGCCGCAGCACTTCCTGGCAGTACTGCGGCAACCGAGCGAAGGCGCGCCAGATCCGGCGGTCCCGGTCGGCGCGCAATGCCTCGGCCTCCGGTGCCGGTTGTGTGCTCGGAACGGTCTCGGCGATCTCGTCGGTGAGCTGCACGGACCGGGGCTTCCCGCCGTTCACCCGCTGGCATTCCCTGCGGGTCGTGGTGATCAGCCAGGCGGCGAGTGCCCTCGGTTCCTTGACTTCGTCGAAGTGGCTGAACAACGCGAGCCACACGGTCTGTACGACGTCCTCGGCCACGTGCTGGTCGAGTCCGTTGCCCTTCGCGACATGCCACACCAGCGGGGTCAGCTCGGCGACCAACCGTTCGCGGGCGCGATGGTCCCCCGCCCGGGCCGCGTGCATACATGCCGCGTGCAGTTCATGGCCTTGCAAGCCCTCCCACGGAGGACCCGTTTCGGCGGTTCGAACATCTGTCACCGCATCCGCCCCACTTCGCGTGTCGACATCTCTTCAAGTCGGTGCCGCGAGTATTGCCAAGGTCTTGACGGAAAGGACCGCCCTGGTAGGTGCCGAATACATAAGTCACTCGTTTGGAGTAGTGATTGCGGTCGTGGTCGCGAGCAACGGGAAGGTCAGGGAGCGGCGCGGGCCGTCCTCCCACGGCCGCGCCAGCTCCGCTGCCAGGAGGTGCCGGCCGGCGCCGACGATGTCGAACGCCAGCCGGCGAACCCCACCCTGACCAGGCGGACCCTGCTCCGGGCCCGCCCGACCCCCTTTAGGGTGCCCCTGAGCCCCGATGTGCTCGTCGGCCGTCAACCGGACCCCCTCCGGCAACCGCCAACGCCACCGGTAACCGGATGAGGGAACCTCCGGGAGCCGCAGCTCCACGGCGTCCCCCACGCGCAGCTCGGTCGTCCTCCCCGCATCGACCTGCGCCAACCGGACCAGCACGGCACATTCCTTTCGAGCTCCAGGGGTGGTGGTAGCCGGCGGCCCCCTCGACTGCCGGCCACCACCAGCCTGTGGTTACGTCACCTCAGACCAGCAGTTGGTCGATCTGCCCGCTCGCGTCCTCGTGATAGTCCACGGGCAGGCCGTTGTTCTTCGCCGTCACCGCGAGCAGCAGCAGGTGGCTGTGCCCGGACTCCGAGGCGGGCGACAGCCGACGCCAGCCGGTGCCCTGCACCCACACCCACACACCGGGCGAGGCGTTGTAGGAGAACAGGTGCGTGATCACCCGGTTGCGGCTCCAGCCGTCGGTCGAGCCATGGAGGCCGTTCTGCGGCACCGGTTGCGGCACCGGCTGCGGCGGCGCCGGCTGTGGCACGGGCGGCGACGCCGGAAAAGCCGCCGGAGGGACGGTGTTGGCGTGCGGGTTCCCCTGCGGGAGGTACGCAGGGACCAGCGCCATCGGCCCGTTGTTGCCATGCGCGGCGTACATCGGCGGCACCGTGTTGGCGTGCGGGTTGCCCTGCGGGACGTACGCAGGCGGCGGGGTGTTGGCGTGCGGATTGCCCTGCGGGTCACCCTGCGGGACGTACGCGTACATCGGCGGGACCGTGTTCGCGTGCGGATTTCCCTGCGGCACGAGATCCGGTGGTGTCGGCGGGGCGGCATCCGGCTGCTCCGGGCCGGGCATCTCGAAGTAGTCCGCCTTCGCGATGTCCGGTTCCTTCTCCCGCTGCTTCGCGGACCTCTCGCTCGCCTCGTTGGCTGGCATCGTGCTCTCCCCTCGGATTTAGTACGCGATCTGGACCATGCTCAGCTCGTCGTTGTCGACGAACGGGGCAACCGGAAATCCACCGGCTCGCGCGTGGGTCAGCATCGCGAGTTTGTTCGTTGTGCTGTGCGACCCCCCGGACAGGCGCGTCCATCCCAGGTTTTCCAGGTACGCCCATCCATTGGCGTCATGCGCCGTCGCAAACAACCGCAGCGCGCGCTGCGGCGGGAGCCAGGCCCGCAGGTTCACCCCGGTGCAGCCGAGCGTGGTCGGCCGCGGATCCGGGTAGTCCTCGATGTAGGCCTCGCCGTAGGCAATTCGGAAGTAACCACGTTCACCCCAGTCCGCCCCCCACGAGTTCTTCGCGATCCAGCATCCCGCGGTGTCGTCCCACCCGACCAGCGCGACACAGTGGCCGCCACTGGTCTCCTCGGTGGTGTGTCGGTACACACCACCCGTGTAGTGGAACAGGTCGTTGTAGACGACGAGGCAAGCCGTCACCGGGCCGTAGCCGTAGATGTGATGCTTGATCGCCGCCGGGTTCCGGCCGAGGTCCACCACGTCCTCCACCTTGGCGACGCGGTTGCCCCAGTCCGGATGCAACGACCCGGAACCGTCCTCGGTGTACGGAAAGTAGTCCTCGAACGTCACGCCTTTGGACATGCTGTCGTCGAACAACTCGTCCGGCCACGAACCGGTCTGATTCGTTCGGCCGCGTTCCGCCCCGTGTCCGAAGAACAGGTGCGCCTCGGACAGGTCGAGGTTCAGTCCCGGAGCACTCCTGGTGTAAGCGGCCGTTCCCTCCAGCGCGGCGACCGTTCCGAACGCGCTGCAGGAGCCGCTTTCACCCTGGTCTTTCACCGGTGTGACGTAATCCCGGCCACTCAGGTTCCGCAGGTCGAACCGTTCGGGAAGGTTCGGCGTGGGAGCCAGCGCGGCAACGACCTCCTCACCCACGGTCCGGCGCGCGGCCTCGGCCATCCGCTGTGCCTGGTCCGCACGGGCGGTGACCTCATCGGAACTGGGCGCGGGAACCCCCAACCGGGCCACCCTGGACTCGGCCGGGAGCCTGCTCATCAGGGTCTCGCCGGCGAGCCACGGGTCCGCCAGCGCGGCGAGACCGGCGCGAACGGCCGCGATCTCCGCCGCGTGGGAACGGTCGGGGCTCATGCGTCCTCCCGATGTCGAGGTGGAAACGCCATCGACCCATATGACGCAGCTACCACCCCGTCAGATACACAACGGGTGGACTTTTTCTGAAGATTTTTTCCAACTAGGCCAATCGAGTGAGGGGTGAGTGCCACCTGCGCAGCTCGTGTTCACCCCAGGTGTCGATCAGGCTGCCGATCAAGCGCTGGCGGGACGGCTGCGCGCCACGACCCGCGTCCCACATTCGTCGATCGAACGGACCTGTGCCGAGCCACAGCAGCAGCGGGTCCACACGGTCTCACCCTCCGGTGTCCGGTGCCGGGACAGCACCCGGAACGGCCGGGCATCCGGCCAGCCACAGAACGGGCAGTTGCTCACCTCAGACCTTCCTTCCTGCTCGCTGATCTCCAGCGTGGAAGGCAAAACCCTGTGGGTCCAGGTTGGATGTTTGCACATGATCGTGAAGAATGGCCTACATGATCGACCTGCGGCGGCTTCATGTGCTGCGCGCGGTCGCGTACCACGGGACGGTGACCGCGGCGGCGCGGTCCCTGCACCTGACGCCCTCGGCGGCCTCGCAGCAGATTCGCCAGCTCGGCCGCGACCTCGGCGTGGTCCTGCTGGAACGGCACGGTCGCCGGGTCCGGCTCACCCCCACCGCGCGCACCCTGCTCAGCCACGCGGACGCGATCGAGTCGCGCTGGCAACGGGCCGAGGCCGAGTTGCTCCACACCGGCGCGGAACCGGCGGGCGTGCTGCGGATGGCCGGGTTCCCCACCGCGGTCAGCACGCTGCTCGCGCCGGTCACGGCCATCCTGCGGGACACCTGCCCCGCGCTGACCGTGCGGCTGCGCGAGGCGGAGCCCGCGGAGAGCTTCGACCTGTTGTTCGCCGGGGACACCGACCTGGCCGTGGTGGAGGCGACCCAGACCGGTCCAGCCGTGGGGGACCGGCGGTTCGACCAGCGCTCCCTGCTGGACGATCGGTACGACCTGCTGGTCCACCGGGAACACCGGTTCGCCGGGCGGAACTCGGTGGACCTGGCCGAACTGTCCGAAGAGGACTGGATCATCGGCGTGCCGGACAACACCTGCCGGGAGCACACCCTTGCCGCCTGCACCGCGGCCGGGTTCAGCCCGAACATCGCGCACGAGGCCGAGCAGTGGGACGTGGTGGCCACCCTGGTGGCCCACCGGCTCGGCGTCGCGCTGACTCCGCGGCTGCGGCAGCTGCCGCCGGACCTTCCGGTCGCCCACCTTCCGGTGACCGGGCCGACCGTGCCCTCGCGGAAGTTCCTCACCTGCACCCGCCGCGGCGGCCGGGAGCTCCCGGCCGTCGCGGCGGCGTTGCGCGAGCTGGAGGCGTACGCGCTCAGCCGCCAGCGCTCGGGCTAGGCGCCGTCGCACCGCGCCGGCCAACCGTCCACTGTGTCCAGATTGCCGGCACGACGTGGTTGCTCGGCGAACCTTCAGTGCCTGTTCCAAACTCGCGACACGGTCGGCTCGGCCGCGCGAGTTCTTCCACTCACCGTGAGCAGCTATCTCCAGCTCCGGAACAGGCTCTCAGGCACGCCGGGCGTGCGACTGCGCCATCAGGCCGAACAGGGTCACCTTGTCGGTGGCCGGGCGCTCGGGATCGAACTCCCGGTACAGCCGGTCCACGTTCGCCGCCAGCCGCTCCGGCTGCAGCCAGCCTGCGAACTCGCCGAGCTCGATATCGGCGGCGGCCGCCGGCACGTCCAGC
Organism: Amycolatopsis cihanbeyliensis; assembly: GCF_006715045.1. Classification (GTDB taxonomy): domain Bacteria; phylum Actinomycetota; class Actinomycetes; order Mycobacteriales; family Pseudonocardiaceae; genus Amycolatopsis; species Amycolatopsis cihanbeyliensis. The sequence continues at coordinate 3,805,069 of NZ_VFML01000001.1, forward strand.
CCCGCGTCGAACCGTCGCCGCGCCTCGTCGCGCACGAACCGCAGGTAGCGCTGGACCGCGCGCACCCCTTCGGCGTCGGTGGCCGGGCCGTGGCCGGGAATGATGTGCTCGGCGCCGAGCCCGAGGACGGTGTCGCAGGCGGCGATCCAGTTGTCCACCGGGCCAGCCCAGATCAGCGGGGTGGAGCCGATGAACAGGATGTCCCCGGTGAACACGGTGCGCGCGGACGGGACGTGCACCAGCAGGTCACCCGCGGTGTGCGCGGGCCCGACCTCGATCAGCTCCACCAGGGTGCCGCCGACGGTCAGCTCCAGCCTGCCGGTGAAGGTCTGCCCCGGCAGCCTGGCCCCGCTCTCGGCGAAGGCGAAGGCCCCGAAGGCGCGGCGCAGGTAGTCGCGCATCGGTTGCTCCAGCTCGGCCTCCGCCAGCGCGGCCAGTGCCTGCGGGGTCAGGTGGTGCATCTCCGCGACCGCCGCCTCCGCGGCGACGATGTCGACCCCGGCGGGCAGTTCGTAGTTGCCGAACCAGTGATCGCCGTCGCCGTGCGTGTTCACCGCGACCTCGATCGGAGTGTGCGCGGTCAGCGGGCTCATCCGGTCCAGCATCTGCCGGGTGAGCGGCGCGTCGAAGCAGGTGTCCACCAGCAACGCGCTGTCGGTGCCGCGGATCAGGCCGGTGTTGCTGCGGCCCCAGCCGCCGTCCGGCTGTAGGTAGGCGTGGACGTTCTCGGTGACCTCGTGCAAGCCCTTCGTGTACCCCACCGGGCCAGCTTCGCACCGGGACGGGTCAACCGGAAGGGCAGGGCTGGACACCGCAAGTAACATCGATAGTCCTCGCCGCCAACGCCGTCCGTGAGGTAACGACCCCCTGCACGCGAGGCGATCAGCATGGGTGCTCAAGGTGACTCCGAGCCGGCAGGCCCGGAACCAGCGGCGGCCGAGCACATCGGGAACATCGCGGAACCGCCCGCCGAGTCCGAGTCGGCCCGCATGCGGGCGCGCCCCTATGTGCTCACCCACGGCCGCACCCGCGCGGCCCGGCATCTCGCGATGGAGACGTTGATCGCCACCGATCCGCGGGGACCGTGGCAGGACGAACGGCTGGGCACGGAGTGCAGGGCGGTGGGGCGGCTGTGCACCGAGCCGCGCTCGGTGGCCGAGGTCGCGGCGCTGCTGTCGCTGCCGCTCGGGGTGGCCAGGGTGCTGCTCGGGGACCTGGCCGAGGCCGGGCTGATCCAGGTGCACGCCAGCCTTTCCACCCCGGACGGCCGCCCCGACCTCGACCTGATGCGCCGCGTCCTGCGCGGCCTCCGCACACTCTGACCGGTTGCATGAAGCTGCGAATCAGTGGTTCACTTCTTGCATGCCGTACCGGAGGACACCCCGGATCCAGGCGCGGCTGGACACCCAGCGCGCCGCGATCGTCGACGCCGCGACGGAGTTGCTCGCCGAGAGCGGGTACGCGGGCTGCTCGGTGGCCGCCGTGGCGGCGAAGGCCGGGGTCAGCGTCGGCAGCGTGTACCGCCACTTCCCCGGTAAGGCCGAGCTGGTGGCCGAGCTGTTCCGGGTGGTGGTCAGCCGCGAGGTGGCCGCGGTCGACGAGGCGTCCCAGCGCCCCGGCGAGATCACCGAGCGGATCGTCGCGGTGATCGAGACCTTCGCCGGCCGCGCGATGAAGGCGCCCCGCCTGGCCTACGCCCTGCTGGCCGAGCCGGTGGATGCGCCGGTCGAGGCGGAACGGCTGCGGTTCCGGCGGGCCTTCCGGGACATCGTGGCCGACCGGATCGAGGAGGGGGTCGCGGCCGGGGTGCTACCCCCGCAGGACCCGCACATCACCGCGGCCGCACTGGTCGGCGCGGCCGCCGAGGTGCTGATCGGCCCACTGACCGCGGAGAACACGGACAGCACGGACACGGCCACCATGCCCGCACTGTGCACCTTCACCTTGCGCGCACTAGGAGACGCACATGCCTAGCACTCACGAAGTCACCAACCAGGTCCCGCCGCTGACCGGGCACGACGCCGCGGCCGACCCCGCGCTGCTGGCCGCGCTGCACCGGGAGGGCGCGGGCTGGGCCGAGCCGGAACTACACGAGCTGGGCAGGCTCGCCGGCAGCGAGCAGGCGCAGGAGTGGGGCAGGCTCGCGAGCGAGAACCGCCCCGTGCTGCGCACCCACGACCGCTACGGCCACCGCGTCGACGAGGTGGAGTTCCACCCGCACTGGCACGACCTGATGCGGGTCGCGGTCGAGCACGGGCTGCACGCCGCGCCGTGGCGGCAGGACCGCGCCGGGGCGCACGTGGCCCGCGCGGCGAAGAACTACGTCTGGACGCAGACCGACCCCGGGCACATCTGCCCGATCTCGATGACCTACGCGGCGGTCCCCGCGCTGCGACACGCCCCGGAGCTCGCGGCGCGCTACGAGCCGCTGCTCGCCTCCCCGGAGTACGACTTCGGGCTGCGCGAGCCGACCGGCAAGCGCGGCCTGATCGCGGGCATGTCGATGACCGAGAAGCAGGGTGGCTCGGACGTCCGCGCGAACACCACCGACGCGCGGCCGGCGGCGGACGGCAGCTACCGGCTGGTCGGGCACAAATGGTTCACCTCGGCACCGATGTCGGACCTGTTCCTCACCCTGGCGCAGGCCCCCGGCGGCCTGTCCTGCTTCCTGCTGCCCAGGGTGCTCCCGGACGGCTCCCGTAACCCGATCCGGCTGCAGCGGCTGAAGGACAAGCTCGGCAACCACTCGAATGCCTCGGCCGAGATCGAGTACGACGGCGCCACCGGCTGGCTGGTCGGCGCGGAGGGCAAGGGCGTGCGCACCATCATCGAGATGGTGAACAAGACCCGGCTGGACTGCGCGATCGGCAGCGCGGCCGGGATGCGGCACGGGCTGGTGCAGGCGGTGCATCACGCGCGGCACCGCAAGGCCTTCGGCGAGTACCTGATCGACCAGCCGCTGATGGCGAACGTGCTGGCCGACCTCGCCGTCGAGGCGGAGGCGGCCACCACGGTCGGTATGCGGCTGGCCGGCGCCACCGATCGGGCCTGCGCGGGCGACGAGCGCGAGGAGCTGTTCGGCAGGCTCGCCCTCGCGGTGACCAAGTACTGGGTGTGCAAGCGCGCACCCGCGCATGCCGCTGAGGCGCTGGAATGCCTCGGTGGCAACGGGTACGTCGAGGAGTCCGGGATGCCGCGGCTGTACCGCGAGGCTCCGCTGATGTCCATCTGGGAGGGTTCGGGCAACGTGGCCGCGCTGGACGCGTTGCGGGCCATGGCCAAGCAACCGGAGACCATCGAGGTGTTCTTCACCGAGGTCGAGCAGGCCGCGGGCGCGGACGCCCGGCTGGACGAGGCCACCGCCCGGTTGCGCAAGGAACTGGGCGACCTGGCGGACATCCAGTTCCGGGCCCGCCGCCTGGTGGAGACCTTCGCCCTGGTGCTACAGGGCTCCCTCCTGGTGCGGCACGGCGATCCCGCGGTGGCCGACGCCTTCTGCGCCTCCCGGTTCGGCGGGGACTGGGGGATCGCCTTCGGCACCCTGCCCGCGGGCACGAGCACCGACACCATCCTGGCCAGGGCGCGGGTGGAGGCATGAGCTCCCCGGTTCGCACCGAGACCGAGGACGGGGTGCGCTCGATCGTCCTGGCCAGGCCGGAGCAGTACAACACGATCACGCCGGAACTGGGCACGGCCCTGGCCACGGCGATCGACGAGGCGGATGCCGACCCCGAGGTGCGGGTGATGCTGCTGCGCGCGGACGGTCCCGCCTTCTGCGCGGGCTACGGCCTGGACTGGTCGACCGAGTACCAGGCCACCGCGGAGGCCGAGGCCGGCTGGGACGCGGCACAGGACTACCGGATGATGTCGCGATTCGTGGACGTGTACCTGAAGCTCTGGTACGCGGCCAAACCGACGATCGCGGCCGTGCACGGCTGGTGCGTCGCGGGCGGTACGGACATGGTGCTCTGCGCGGACCTGATCGTGGCCGCGGACGGCGCCGTGTTCGGTTACCCGCCCGCGCGGGTGTGGGGCACGCCGACCACCGCGATGTGGGTGTACCGGATCGGCTTCGAGCAGGCGAAACGCTACCTGCTCACCGGGGACGAGATCCCGGCGGCGACGGCCGAGCGGATCGGCCTGATCGCCGAGCGGGTTCCGGACGAGGCGCTGCCGCGGCGATCGCTCGAGCTGGCGAAGCGGATGGCGCGGCTGCCGGGCAACCAGCTCGAGATGATCAAGCTGCTGTGCAACCAGACGGTGGAGAACATGGGCTTCGCCTCCTCCCGCACCCTCGGCACCTTCCTGGACGGCGCGGCCAGGCACACCGGTGCGGGCAGGGCGTTCGTCGCCAGGGCCACCGAGGCCGGTTTCCGGCAGGCGGTGCGGGAGCGGGACGACCCGTTCGGCGACTACGGGTCCCGGCCGAAGGAGTAGACGTGACGGTACGAGTGGAGCGGAAGGGCCCGGTCACCACGGTGATCCTGGCCGCCCCGGAGAAGCGCAACGCGGTGGACGGGCCGACCGCCGCCGCCCTTGCCGAGGCGTTCCGCGCCTTCGACGCGGACGAGGACGCCGCCGTGGCCGTGCTGCACGGCGAGGGCGGCGCGTTCTGCGCCGGCGCGGACCTCAAGGCCGTCGGCACCGCGGAGGGCAACCAGCTCACCGCGGAAGGGGACGGGCCGATGGGACCGTCCCGGATGCGGCTCGGCAAGCCGGTGGTCGCCGCGATCGCCGGCCACGCCGTGGCGGGTGGCCTGGAGCTGGCACTGTGGTGCGACCTGCGGGTGGCCGAGGAGGACGCGGTGCTCGGTGTGTTCTGTCGCCGGTGGGGCGTGCCGCTGATCGACGGCGGCACGGTGCGGCTGCCCCGGTTGATCGGGGCGAGCAGGGCGATGGACCTGATTCTCACCGGCAGGCCGGTGGACACGGCGGAGGCGCAGGCGATCGGGCTGGTCAACCGCGTCGTGCCGAAGGGTGACAGCAGGCGGGCCGCCGAGGAACTGGCCGCCGAGCTGGCCCGGTTCCCGCAGACCTGCCTGCGGCAGGACCGGCTCTCCCTGCTCGAGCAGGAGGGCCTCGCGGAGGAGGAGGCACTGGCCGCGGAGTTCCGGCACGGGATGGTGTCACTGGCCGCGGACAGCCTCGCGGGGGCGCGGCGCTTCGCCGGGGGCGAGGGCAGGCACGGCGCGTTCTCCTAGCGACGGTCGGGGCGCCGGTCCACCAGGCCGGTGAGTACGTGCTGCTGGCCGAAGGTCCACAGGTTGTTGGCCAGGAAGTACAGCAGCACCCCGATGGGCATCGGGAAGAAGGACCCGGAAACCAGCATGCCTACCGGCGCGAGATACATCATGGCCTTGCCGATCGAGGCGACCCGCGGGTTGGCCGTGGTGTCCTGCCGCCGCAGGCTCATCCGCATGGACAGGAAGGTCGCCAGCCCGGCGAGGAGCATGAGCGGCACTCCGACGGCGAGCATATGGGCCCGGTCGGTACCGATGGCGAGCAGTTCGGCCGCCGGCTGGCTGAGCCAGTTGCCGAGTTTGGCCCCGAAGAGGTCGGCGCCGAGGAAGGACTCCACCCCGGCACGATCGAACACCTGGTTGGACTGGGCGTTCGGGGTGAATCCGCGCAGCACCCAGAACAGGCTGAGAAAGGCGGGGAGCTGGACCAGTGCGGGCAGGCAACCACCGAACGGGCTGACGCCGCGGTCGGCGTGCAACCGCTGGACCTCGCGGGCGATGCGCGTCCGGTCGCCGGAGTACTTCTCCCGGATCCGCTGGATGTGGGGTGCGAGCTCCCGGGTGCGCTGGGCCGCGCGGAGCTGGCCGAGTGCCGGCCGGATCAGCAACGCGCGGATGGTGAAGACCAGGAAGACGATCGCCAGCACCCAGGCGAACCCGCTGTCCGGGCTGAGCAGGGAACCGAAGACCGTGTGCCAGAACCAGAGAACGGCCGAGACAGGGTAGAGCAGGGCATCGAACATGGGGTCACTCCGTCAGGACGAGCAGGATGTCGGACAGGCGGAAGCGACTGCCCTGCTCGGGGAGAGATCAGGCAGCCGCGCTGCCCGCTGACGGAGCTCGTGGCCGGGTGCGGCCCGGCGCGTCCGGATCACGGAGCCGGAGGAAGCCGGCCGACCGGGCGCGCTCGCGGATGCTGACGGCCCGCTGCTGGACCGGGGTGGTCGTGGGCTCCGGCCGGAGCCGCCCCGCGCGGACGACCAGCGCGGAGGCCAGCGCGGCGGCCAGCGCGGCGGCGAGGGCGAACGAGCCCGCGTCGCCCGCGGCGGGCAACGCGAGGAAGAGCACGGGCAGGAACAGCGCGAGCGCGCCGCCGACGCGCGTCCTCAGTCGCGCCTGCCGGGTCATACTTGCTCCTCCGCGGCTCCGCGCGCGTCCGCGATCGTGTCGACGGGGCGCCCGGCACGACCCAACACATGGCCACGAGGGCACGCGCCCCGCCGCCCCGACAGCGGGGCCTGCGGCCAAAGGCGCGCTCCGTGGTCACCGTGACTACCGCGAGTTGACACAAGGTGTGTCATACCGGCACTCTACCCGCGGAGGTGGCTCAGTAGCCGAAGTTCTGCGTCCAGTACCAGCCGGAGCGTTCGAGCCCGACACCGATGGTGTCCAGTGCGCAGTTCAGGATGTTCTTCCGGTGGCCGGGTGACTTCATCCACATCGACATCACCTTGCCCGCGCTGCGCGCCCCCATGGCGATGTTCTCCGCGCCCGGCTTGGGATACCCGGCGCGCCGGATGCGCTGGTCGAAGGTGACCCCCTCCGGGGTGGTGTGCGAGAAGTAGTCGCGGGCGGCCATGTCCTCGCTGTGCCCCTGCGCCGCGGCGGCCAACCGGTCGTCCGACTCCACCGGCCCGCAGCCCGCCTTCCCGCGTTCCTCGTTCACCAGTGCGACCACCTGGCCGGTCAGCGAGTCGTCCCGCAGCGCGGTCGGTTCCCGGCGCGAGCTGTCCTGCGCCGGTGCGGGCTCGGTGGAGGATGTCTCGGCCGGGGTGCTTTCGGTGGGCGTGGTCGCGGGTGTCGCGCTGCCGGTGGTGGAGCTCGGCGGGGCCGTCGGTTCGGCGGAAGTGGTCGTGCCGTCCCCCGGTGCGGAGGTGGTCCTCGCCTCGCCCGTGGCCTGGGTCCCGGCGCCCTCGCCCGCCCCCTGCGGTGCCGCGAGGTAGGCGGCATGGCGTGGCGTGTCCGCGCCGCCCGGCCCCGCGTTCGACGAAACCTCGGACAGCAGGTGACCGCCCGCGCCGAGCGCGCCGCCGAGCAGCACGCTGAGGGCCAGGAGCATGGGCTTACGATTCGGTCTCGGCGTGGACACGGTGGCGCAAACTACCACCAACGAGTGATGTCCGGAACCTACTTCGGGTGATTCGGTGCTACTGCCCAGTCAGCTTCGCGGTCGTTTGGTGAGTAATTTCCGCCGACTCGGTGATGAACTCGACGATCGACCGTAACTGATCGTCACTGTAGCGCTCGCAGAGTTCGACCAGCCCGGAAAGCAGCGACTCCCATTGCGGACCGAGGGCCGCCAACCGCTCCCGGCACAGCTCGACCAGCACCTTGCGGCGATCCTCCGGATGCGGGCCCCGGCGCACGATGCCCTTGCGTTCCAGCCGGTCGATCAGCGCGGTGACCGAAGCGGGCGCCAACCCGGAGTTGCGGGCCAACTCCTTCGGGGTCTGCGCCCCGAGCCGCTCCAGGTAGTCGATCGTCTTCGTCTCCACCGGCGAGAGACCGACCGTGTCGGCTATCGCCGTATGGAACATCACGGTCTCGGTGGACAGCAGCCTGCCCGCGTTCAGCACCTGCTCGATCAGCTCAGCTCGCGTACTTGACACGGGACCGATGATAACGAATCATTTCGTTCGACAGAACGAACTAATTTCTAAGAGATACGGTTAGGACTAATGACTCGGGCGTTGGTGCACGAGGCGTACGGCCGGACGGCCGACGGGGTGGGCGCCTTCCTCAGCCTGGCGGTGAACGGGCTGGACGCACTGGACGCGGTCGGCCTGAAGGGCCCGGTGTGGGAGCAGGGCTTCGACACCCCGGACTTCGCGTTCTTCAACGGCAACGGCAAGCGGCTCGGCGAGATCGCGGGGAAAGTCGGCGCTGGCCGATGGCACGGTGATGCGCACCGTGCTCCGCGCCGACCTGTACCGCGTGCTCAGGGACGAGGCCGAGCGGCGGGGCATCCGGGTCGAGTACGGCAAGCGGCTGACCGGGGCGAGCGACACCGGCGACGGGGTACGTGCCGAGTTCGCCGATGGCGGTCATGCCGAGGGTGACCTACTGATCGGCGCGGACGGGCTGCACTCGCGGGTGCGCGGGTTGATCGACCCCGAGGCGCCGGACCCGTGCTACCTGGGGCTGCTGAACACCGGCGGGCATGCCCGCGACGTGGCGGTGGACGGGCGGCCGGGCACCACGTACATGATCTTCGGGAAACGGTGCTTCTTCGGCTACATGCCGCATCCGGACGGCGGCGTGTGGTGGTTCGCCAACCCGCCACGGCGCACCGAGCCCGGCGGGGCCGAGCTGGACGCGATCACCGACGAGCGGTGGCGGGCGGAGCTGATCCGGCTGGCGGAGGTGGACAAGGGGCCGGCCAAGGCGATCGCCGAGGCCAGCACGCATATCTACCGGCCGTGGCCGACCTACGACGTCCCCTCGGTGCCGAACGGGCACCGGGGTCGCATGATCATCGTCGGGGACGCGGCGCACGCGACCTCGCCTGCCTCCGGGCAGGGCGCCTCCATGGCGATGGAGGACACGGTGACCCTGGCCCGCTGCCTGCGCGATGTGGACGGCACTCGGGCGGCGTTCGCGCGCTACCAGCGGCTGCGCCGGGAGCGGGTCGAGGCCATCGTGGCGCAGGGTCGGCGCAACACCGGGAACAAGACGCCCGGCCCGGTGGGCAGGCTGCTGCGGGACTTCTTCATCGCGAAGGCGTTCAAGAAGATCACCGCGAGCCCGGAGGATCCCCAGCGCTGGATGTGGGACCACCACATCGAATGGTCCGCTCCGATCGCCGCGTAGGTTCGCGGCTCAGCGGCGGGTGTCCACCCGGTCGAAGTTGAGGTAGGCCCGGCTCTGCGTGGGGCCACGCTGGCCCTGATAGCGGGAGCCGGCCTGGCTCGAGCCGTAGGGATGCTCGGCCGGGCTGCTCAGCCGGAACAGGCAGAGCTGGCCGATCTTCATGCCCGGCCAGAGCGTGATCGGCAGGTTGGCCACGTTGGAGAGCTCCAGCGTGATGTGCCCGGAGAAGCCGGGGTCGATGAACCCGGCGGTGGAGTGCGTGAGCAGGCCCAGCCTGCCCAGCGAGGACTTGCCCTCGAGCCGCCCGGCGAGGTCGTCCGGCAGGCTCACCGCCTCGAAGGTGGACCCGAGCACGAACTCGCCGGGATGCAGCACGAACGGATCCTCGCCGGCCTTCTCCACCAGCGAGGTGAGTTCGTCCTGCTGGAGCGAGGGGTCGATGTGGGTGTACTTGGTGTTGTCGAACACCCGGAAGAAGCGATCGAGACGCACGTCGATACTCGACGGCTGGAGCATCGCCGGGGTGTAGGGGTCCACCCCGAGACGCCCGGCTTCGAGCTCCTTGCGGAGGTCCAGATCGCTGAGCAGCACCCCGCCAGCCTAGTAGCCATCAGGCCGCGGCCCCGGGCGTGGTCCGCATATGGGCCGCGTAGGTCGGATCGAGTTCGAAGAGCCTGCCGAGCTGGGCGAGGTAGCGGCGCCTGCCGACACCACCGAGCCGTTCCTGTAGCCCGGTCGCGCCGGGGATCCAGCGCCGCATCGTCTCCGCGCCGAAGTTGAGGGCGGCCACGGCCAGCACGGCACCCTGCGCCACCGGGTCGTTCGGCAGTTCGAGGAAGTCGGCGTTGCTCTTGCCGAGCACCAGCCTGCTGATCGAGGAGTGCACCCGGACCGAGAGGTGCGAGAGCACCTTGCCGACCGCGCCCCGGCCCGCGCCGATCGCGGCATGGGACTCGAGCAGCGCCGCGGCCAGCCGCTTGGAGTCGGCGTCCGGGATGAACTCGGTGCTGGCCAGCAGCCAGAGGAGGCGCCAGGCGTCCTCCTCGGTGGCGGGCAGCAGCGGGTCGGCCACCCCGAGCAGCCAGCCGACATATCGCCACAGGTGCAGGATGTCCGCGCGCTCCCGCTCGGTGTAGCGGACGCCGAGCAGCTGGGTACCGTAGACGAACACCAGGGAGAACAGCAGCAGCGTGCCCGCGGTCTGCACCTGGTTGACCGGCCGGTCCCAGGCGGCGTAGTCCCAGTCGGGACGCTGGTTCATCGCGGCGCGGACATGCGCGTGCACCAGCCGGACCCGCAGTGCGGAGGCATAACCGGGGCCGCCGCGGCGCAGCGCGCCCTCGGTGGTCACGTCGATCCACCAGGCCGCGGTCTCGACCAGCCGCCGGTCGGCCGTGCGCTCGATCGCGCCCGTCCCGATCAGCGACTTGGTAGCCCTGGACGCGAGGTAACCGCCCATCAGCGACATGTCGCCGAGCGGGAACAGCCCGAGCAGGCCGGTGCGGGTGATCGCCCTGGCGCCGCGGTCGATCCGCGCGAAGTCGACCCAGTACGGCGTCGCCTCGGCGTCCCGCAGCAGGGCGGCGAGCTCGAGCGGAGGATCCTCCAGCGCCTCGATCCCGTCGACGAGGGCCCGCTCGAACAACTCCCGCCCGGTGCCTGCCGGCAACCGCCGCGTCATCGCCACCAGGTCGTCCGCGAGCGGATCCTCGTCCTGCGCGAACTCGCGCAGGCGGCGCTGCTGGCGCTCGTCGGCCCGGATGTCCCCGGGTACGAAGAACTTCGCCGCCAGGCGGAAGCCGCCCTGGCGGAACAACTCCGGGTCCGGAAGCCGCTCGTCGGTGACCCTGTCGCCCATACCCGCTCACCTCGCACGCGATGTCGACAACAAGTGTTGTCACTTTGTCGTGGCATCGTCAAGGACGGGAGGGGGTGTGCGGCCGAGGGACCGACGCATAGTATGCTCGGCGACGCACTGCGGATGTAGTTCAATGGTAGAACATCAGCTTCCCAAGCTGAGAACGCGGGTTCGATTCCCGTCATCCGCTCCACCATGAGAGCCCCAGGTCAACAGGTGTCCACTGTAGATCTGGGGCTTTCGTCGTTCGTATCGTCCAGCCACTCGCGGACAGCCGCACACTGCCGGTAGCTGTCAACCAGGAGGACAAGTCCGCTCAGCCCCGTTCTCCAGGAAGGCCGCCATGTCCTGACAGCCGTCGCTGAGCTGGTGAAGGAGCCGGACGAACCCCGGCCACTCCATCGGATCGGTAGGCGGCAGGATCGCCAAACTGTCGGGGTCCAGGTACACCACCAGCCCCACCGGAGGCATCCTCGAACCATTGATGTGCATGCCCGCGACCGCGTTCGGCCCCGGGGTCCATTGGGCGTTGAACGCCATGCCTGTAGTCCTGTTCGTTGTTGCGCTCGTTGATCCGGCCGCGCCAGTGACGTGCCTGGCAATCGAAGGCTTCGGCCGCTGATTCGGCCGCAGCTTTGGCCCACCACGGCAGCCGCCAGTCCGCCGCGATGCCACGCCACGCGGAGGCCACCGCGTGCGAGGTCAACGCCATCTCCCGGACGGTCGCGGCATCGGGGGATCGTTCGGCTATCGCTTCGGAAGCCACCATGTAGCGCCGGTAGGCCTGTTCCCACACGCCGACCAGCTTTTTCGACACCATGCTTGACCCCTCTACGGTTCCGTGATGTCGGCACGCAGGGTCTCCACCCGCGCGCATAGTTCGAATTCCTCGGCCGCCACGGAGGCGGCATGGCGAGCCCACACGGGTGCACCGAAATCGGCGGACAGCATCCGCCACGCCTGCGCGACCGCGTAGTAGGCCCCAGCCAGACGCCGCACTGCCGCCGGATCGCCGGAACGCATCGCGGCGAACAGCGCGGTCGTCTGCTCGGCATAGGCGAGGTTCCACCGAGCGACCGCCTCACGTGACGGCCGCCATGCCATCACGCGACTGTCTTCTGCTTGGACTGCTTGCCCCGGGCCTTGCCCTCTTTCGAGCCGTGCTCCATATCCGGTGCGACCGGCCCAACGATCGCCGCTCCGTCCGGGAACACCCCGTCATGCTCGATCGCGAAGCGCGTTCCACGCGGTATCGCCATGCCTGTCCTCCCAATCACAAGCCCATCCAGTGCCCACTTAGCTAACTTGTACAGGTTAGCTAGGTTGACTAGACAAATCAAGTGGCGAGCAGCCTAGCTCGCTAGCTGGCCTAGACGGCTGCAGATAACGTGGAGAAAATGCTTGCAACGTTGGTTCAAGCGCAACGTTCAGCCGGGCTAACGCCGCACAGCCGTAATCAGGAGCGAAGCACACCATGCCGTTGGACCCCGATGATCCGCGCCCGCCGTATGTGCAGGTAGCCAACGCCCTCCGAGCGGCGATCCTGACCAAGAAGTTCGCGGCAGGGGACAAGCTGCCGTCCCGTGCTGAGCTGGCCCGGGCCTACGACGTGGCACCGATGACCGTGCAGAACGCCCTGCGCGAGCTGCGCGATGAAGGCCTGATCGTGTCGCGGCAGGGCAGCGGGGTCTTCGTCCGAGAACGCACCGAACGCCCGGTCGGGCTCCGGCCACATATCGAGCACGCCTTCGAGGCCGAACACGTCAGCATCGACTTCGCCGGGTTCTCCGGCGAAACCCTGCACGGCGTCATCACCGAACCCCTGGACAAGATCCGCATCGGCCGACTCCGCCCCGAGTCCATCACCGTCCGGCTACTCGTCCCCGACCCCTCCGAACCCTGGTCGGTGCCCTGCACCGTGGACGAGAAGGCCGACAGCCCCAACTTCCGCAAACGCGCCGAAGAGATCATGCGCCGCCACACCCTGGCCATCGTCGACTCCGTGAGCGAACTCGCCGCCCTCGGCCTGGTCAACGAGGCAACCGCCCAGATCCGCGTACATCCCGCCGCACCGCTGTTCAAGCTCTACCTGATCAACAACGAGGAAGCGTTCTTCGGCTTCTACCCCGTCCGCGAGCACGTCATCACCTTCGGCGGCGAAACCCAGGCCATGTACGACCTCATGGGCAAGGACGCCGTTCTCTTCCACCACTCCGCAGGTGACGACGACACCTCCACCGGCAGCCAATACGTCGAGCAGTCGAAAACCTGGTTCGACAGCATGTGGAACAGCGTCGCCAAGGACTACGTCCGATGACAGCCGCAGGCGGGCACGACGACGTGCGCCAACGGCTGGACCGCGCGCCGGTTCTACTCCTCGACTTCGACGGCCCCGTCTGCGCGGTGTTCACCGGAGTCCCCGACGAAACTGTCGCAGGCCATCTCCGCACCGTTCTGGCCGACGGCGGACATACGGACCTGCCGAACCACGTCGCCACAGCCACCGATCCCTTCGACGTGCTCCGCCACGCCGCCACACTCGGCACCGAGGAAGCCCGCTACGTCGAGGCAGCGTTCACCGCGCACGAGGTCGACGCCATCACCACGGCCGCGCCCACCCCCGGCGCCGAGCAACTCATGCGTCACTGGCACGACTCCGGCCGCCCGCTGGCCATCGTCAGCAACAACAGCGAGGCCGCAGTCAGCGCGTATCTCGACCTCCACGACCTGCGCCCCGCGGTCGACTACATAGCCGCCCGTGCCAGCCCAGACCCTGCCCTGCTCAAGCCGTCAACTCATCTCCTGAATCGCGCCATGACCGCCTTCGATGTGGCACCGGACGACTGTGCTCTGCTCGGCGACTCTGTGACCGACATCGAAGCCGCACACGCCGCAGGAGTCGCAGCGCTCGGCTACGCCAACAAACCCGGCAAACGCGCCAAGCTCGCCGAGGCCGGAGCGGACGCCGTCACCGAAACGCTCAGCGATCCAGGCGACCGCAGCCGCGACTCAAGCCCCGTTCAGTACTCGACGCCATACCAATGGGCCGTCTCGCCCGCACGTGGTGTCAGACGCACCCGTTGACCGTCGGTGTCGAACATCCGTACCCCACCACCGAGCAGTACCGGGGCGACGAACACAAGAACCTCGTCGAGGAGCTCAGCTTCGACGCACTGCATGGCGACGTTCGCACCCAGGATATTCACGTACTTGTCGCCAGCCGCCTCCTTGGCCTGCGCAACAGCGCTACGCAGGTCGCTGACGAACGTGACGCTCGGGGCAGGCTCATCCGGCGGGCGGTGAGTGAGCACGAACGTCGGGCCATGGTAGGCGCCCCCGAACGCGCCTTCCTTCTCAGTACCCCGGTTCGGGTCATCACCGCCGAAGGTGTTGTTGCCGACCAGGATCGCGCCGACACTCGCCGGCAGGCGCGTCGCCGTAGGATTCTCGGCCCCCAGATGTTCGGACAGCCAGGACATGTCGCCGCCAGGGCCGGCGATGTAGCCATCCAGTGACATGGTCGCCGAGTAGAGAAGCTTGGCCATACCCGTCCTTTCGTTGGTCGTCGTGTGAACAGACAACCAGACCGCGCGGAAGTCATCGGATGTGCCGAGCGTGGCCAGAGGCGAGGTCGAACCGGCGGCCTTCCGCTTTTCAGCCAGCGCAACCACGGCAACATCCCAACACCACGCCCCGGCCAACGGACGCACAGGGCGAGTAGGGACACTCGCAGGTCAGCACCGCTTTCCGGGACCGTGCCATCAGCCGACCGGCGAGAACCTCCTCGTCGCGGCCCGTACGCTGGTGACCCATGCGTGTCTCCGCAGCCCAGCTGCCGGCCGCCGCCGACAGCGATGACCGGGTGTTCACCACCGAGAACGCCGTGATCATGCTGGACGGCGCCACCGCGTTCCTGCCGGTACCGGTAGCCGCTGGGACCTACGCCGACCGGCTCGGGCGCCACCTGCGGGACGCGCTCAACGCCGCCCCGGACGGGGACCTTCGGGAGGTACTCGCGGGTGCGATCGAACGTACCGCGCACGCGCTGGAGATCTCGCCGGGCGCGTCCCCTTCCAGCACGGTGACCATCGCCCGCGAACTCGAGCACACCGTGGACATCCTGGTGCTCGGCGACAACCTGGTGATGCTGCCGGACGAGACGCTGACCGACGACCGGATGGACCGGCTCGATCTCGCGCCACGCCGCAAGTACCGGGAACGCCTTGCCGCGGGCAGCGGGTACGACGATGAACACCTCGCCCTGCTCGGCGAGTTGCAGATTCGGCAGGCGGAATGCCGCAACCAGCCAGGCGGCTACTGGATCGCGGAGGCCGACCCGGCTTCGGCGGAGCACGCGCTGGTCACCACCCGAACACCGGGCTCGACGCCGTGGGCGGTACTGGCCACCGATGGCGCCTACACCACTATGGACTACCTCGGCCTGGACGACTGGCCGACCATGCCTACCGCCGATGCCAACGACCTCGGCGCGCTGCTGCACCACTGCGAGGCATGGGAGGCACACGCCGATCCGGATGCGCAGGAGTTACCGCGGGCCAAGCGGCACGACGACAAGAGCCTTGCGGTGGTCGCCTTCGGTTAGCCGCCGCCGAGCCGGCCGCGGGCGACCTCCCCGGCATCGGCAGATCAGCCGACACCCTTGGCGGCGCGCAGGTTCAGCCGGTCCACCCGGACCTCTGCCAGGTACTGCTCGCGCTCGGCGAGGAATCGCTTCGTGTGCTCGGCGCGCTCGTGTTCCTCGAAGGCGGCCCGGTCGGCGTAGAGCTCGTAGAAGACCCTGGCGAGTGGGTCACCCTCGACCTCGTGCACGGCGTAGACGAGGGTGCCGGGTTCATGTTGCTCGATCAGCGGCAGGGTCCGCGCCACGAGCGCGTCGAACCCGCCGGCCGCGTCGGCGTC
Source organism: Amycolatopsis cihanbeyliensis (assembly GCF_006715045.1). Lineage (GTDB taxonomy): Bacteria > Actinomycetota > Actinomycetes > Mycobacteriales > Pseudonocardiaceae > Amycolatopsis > Amycolatopsis cihanbeyliensis. Next base: position 3,820,897 of record NZ_VFML01000001.1, read on the forward strand.
GCGCAACCTGAACAGCACGGTCAGTCCGAACATCACACCCCCGTTGTCGTTGTCTGTCAACCTGATTCGGCATCGACGGCCTTGCGCAGCGTGGCGGGAGCCTTGCGCCGCCAGGACTCCTCGATCAGCTCCGCCAGGTGCTTCCCGTCCACCCGCTCGAGGTCGACCAGGATCGAACCGTAGCCGTCGTAGTGCGGGGTGGTGTAGAAGGCGGGGTCACCGGAGTCGAGCAACGCGGCCTTCTCCTCCAGGCCGCACATCAGCACCAGCCCGCCCTCGGCCTCGGTACGCAGCCGGGCGAAACCCTTGCCCCGCACCTTCAGTGCGGGTGTGCGGTACCAGGTCGACTCCTCGACCTCGGGCAGTCTCTTGGCGATCGCGATCGCGTCTTCCCATGTCGGCATGCCGCCCATCCTCCCCGCCCGGCGGGACACGGTCTTGGCGAAACGGGAGCTCACGTGGTGGCGAGCAGGTCCGTCCGGAAGCGCACCCGATCCTCGCCCGGCCCGTCGTAGTCCGCCCGCACCGCGACGCCGTCCACCTCCCGGTCGCCCGGTTCCACCTGGAAACCCATCCGGCGGTGGAACGCGATCGACCCCTTGTTCCCCGGCGAGGTCACCGCGCGAACCACCTGGCGTCCCTCCACGATGGCCGCGGCGAAGAAGGTCTCGTACAGCCTGCGGGCCAGGCCCGCTCGCCGCCGTCCTCCTCCGCGATCAGGCTGGTCGAGGCAAAGTGCTGCAGGAACAGCCGGGGCAGCAGCAACGCCAGCTCGCGCGCCTGCTCGGGGGAGCGGGAGTCGCCCCACCACTGCTGCACGGCCCGGACGAGCGCCGGGTGATCGGCCTCCTCGGCGGCACGGAGGGTGATCGTCATACGCTCGACGGTACTGCGCCGGCCAGTGCGGCGACACCGGCGCGCACCGCCGGGTTCTCCCGGTCGGTTCGCCACACCGCGTGAATCTCCCTGCGCAGCGCGGGCTCGGGTGGGACGAGGCGCACCCCACCCGGAACCGACTGCAATGCCAGCGGGGCGATCAGCGCCACCGCCAGCCCGGCCTCGACCAGCGCGGCCTGGGTGGGGAACTCGGTCACGATGTACCGGACCTCCGGCTCCACCCGCTGGTTGCGGACCGCCTGCACCAGCGCCTCACCCGCCGCGCTACCCGGCCCGCAGCTGGTCCACGCGGCACCCTCGAGTTCGGCGAGATCCACGGTCTCCCGGCCGGCGAGCGGATGGTCCACGGGCAGTGCCACCATGGCCTGCTCGTCGAGCAGCAGCCGCTTGCTCACCCCTTCCGGGATCACGGTCGGCCGGTGCGCCCAGTTCTCCGCGACCACCAGGTCCAGCTCGCCCGCCAGCAGCAACGGCATGGTGTCCACCACCTCGCCGTCCCGCAGGGTCGGCCACAGCCGGGGATGGCGTGCTCGCAACATGGTCAGCGCCGGCGCCAGCAACCTGCGGACCGTGCTCGGCATCGCGCCGATCCGCAGCGGCCCGAGGATCTCCTCGGTCAGGTCGGCGAGGTCCGCCTCGGCCGTCACGCACTGGGTGAGCATGCGGGAGGCGTGCTCGGCCAGCACCCGCCCGGCGTGGGTGAGCCGCACACCACGTCCTCGCGGTTCGAGCAACCGGTGCCCGGTCTCCCGCTCGAGCTTGGCCAGCTTCTGGGACACGCCCGAGGGCGTCAGATGCAGTTGCTCGGCCGCGGCCGCGATCGACCCGTGCCGGTCGACCATCGCGAGCGCCTGTAGCCGGTCCAGACTCAACACGACAGCAATACTACTGAATAAGGCGAACAAAAATTCACTTGTCCTTATCAGTTACTCCTCGCACGCTCGAGGAGTGACCGTTCGTTCCGATCCCCGACTCCTGCTGCTCGCCGGCGCTGCATGCATCTCGGTCTCGGCGATGTTCGTCAAGCTGTCCGGCACCAGCCCCGGGACCGCCGCGCTCTGGCGCTGCCTGCTGGCCCTGCCGGTGCTGCTGCCTCTCGCCCTGCGGGAGCCCCGGGCGGACCGCGATCCCGGCCGCACCCGCTGCCGGCTGGCCGCCGGGGTGTTCCTCGGGATCGACCTGGTGTTCTGGGGCCAGTGCGTGGCCGATGTCGGCGCCTCGATCGCCACGGTGCTGGTCAACGTGCAGGTGGTGATCCTGCCCGGGCTGGCCTGGCTGGTCTCCAGGGAACGGCCGGCCGCACGCTTCCTGGCGACCGCCCCGCTGATGCTGCTCGCGGTGGCGCTGGCCAGCGGCGCGATCGGGCGGGCAGAACCGGGCAGCAACCCGGTGCGTGGTGCGCTGATGGGGGTCGCGGCCGGGGCGGCGTACGCGGGCTTCCTGTTCCTGCTGCGCAAGGGTGCCACACCGGGACAGCTCGTGGCGCCGGTGCGCACGGCCACGATCAGTGCCGCGGTCACGTCGCTGCTGTTCGGCCTGGTCTGGGGCGGGGTCGACCTGGCACCGGGGTGGCCCGCGTTCGGCTGGCTGGCCGCACTCGCGCTCACCGGACAGGTGGGTGGCTGGGTGTTGGTCGGCACGGCGCTGCCCCGGTTGCGGGCGGGGGTCGGTGCCGCGTTGTTGCTGTTGCAGCCGGTGCTGGCCGTGTTGCTGGGGCTGCTCCTGCTGGACGAGCGGCCGACCGGATGGCAGCTCGCGGGCTGCGCCGCAGTGGTCACCCTGGTCTGGTTCACCACCCGAACCGCCAACCGGCGGGGCGGAGGGAGGGCCGAGCGGTCATCGGCCAGGTGGCCGATGGGGAAGGCAACCACCGGCCCTTCGACCGAGGTTTCGCAGGTCAGCCCGCCATAGCTTCGAAGGCATGACCTCGGCACAGACCTTCGCGCTGGCATACGGGCTGCTCGGCTTCCTGGTGATCTGGGCGGTGCTGCTCATCCCGCAGATACTCGGGCAGCAGGCCCGGTTCGGTCGGGTGCTGCCGCGCAGGCTGGCCAGGACCGCACTGGTCACGCTCTATGCCTGCCTGACCGTGGCGCTGGTACTGCTCCCCCTGCCCGGCCCCGGTGGCGGGCGGCTCGGCCAGCACATCCAACTGGTCCCGTTCCAGTGGACGGCCGATGTGGCGCGGGAGAGCGTAGGGAACCCGCTGACCACGCTGGCCTTCCAGCAACTGTCCATGAACGTGCTGCTGTTCGTCCCGCTCGGCATCTTCGCCCGCGTGCTCTGGCGGCGCGGATTCACCGGGGCCACGCTGCTGGGCCTCGCCGGGTCCGCCGCCATCGAGGTCTGCCAGTTGACCGCGAACTTCGGCACGGCGCCCTACCAGTACCGGATCTTCGACGTGGACGACCTGATGGCGAACACCGTGGGCGCCTCGCTCGGCTGGGTACTGGCCGCGCTGTTCCTGGTGCTGCGGGCACAGGCACGGCGGGCCGACGCGCTCAGCGGCGCGACCACCCAGCCGCTTACGACGCCGGCTCGCCCAGCTCGGCCAACCGTTCCCGCCTACGCAGGGCAGCCCGCCGGGCACTACGCCGGTCCTCGAGCACAACCGTGGTCACGGCGGCGATGAGCAGCAGGAGTACCAGACCGATGACGATCGCCACGTCCACGTCATCCCCCTTGATGCCGTCCTGTGTGCCGGATCACACAGGGTACGCACCCGACGCCCGACTTGGCCACCCGGCTCCCGCACACCTCGAGTGTGCGGCCTCCGGAGCCGGGGGCACACTGGCCGGATGGCCGAGCGACCGACCAGGGAGCGGCTCCGAGCGGCGCACGGCCGCACGATCCCGGACGTCATCGGACCCGACCTGCGCGTGCTGTTCTGCGGAATCAACCCCGGCCTGTACTCCGGCGCCACCGGCCTGCATTTCGCCCGGCCGGGCAACCGGTTCTGGCCCGCACTGCATCGCGGCGGTTTCACTCCGCGCCTGCTCGACCCCACCGAGCAGTGGGAGCTGCTCGATTACGGGCTCGGCATCACCAACCTGGTCGGCCGGGCGACCGCACGCGCGGACGAGCTGACCGACGCGGAACTACGCGCGGGTGGCGAGGCTCTGGTGCGCAACGTCACCCGGCACCGGCCACGCTGGCTGGCCGTGGTCGGTGTCACCGCGTACCGCACGGCCTTCGGTCGGCCGCGGGCACGGATCGGCAGGCAGGAGGAGCAGGTCGGCGGCGCCGGACTGTGGGTGCTACCGAACCCGAGCGGGCTGAACGCGCATTACAGCGTTATCACCCTTGCGGAGGAGTTCCGCGCCCTTCGTACCGCTGTTTAACAACGCCACGTGTTAACAAAACCACCCCAAGCCTGGTCAATAACCCCCCTGATGGGGGAATCTTCGTCACGAAACCAATGAATGGCCGTCAAAAGCGTCACGGGTTAACCCGTCCCGAGTCCCACCAGGGAACACCGGGCCGGATGTAGCGAGACGGAGAACGCATGACACAGAGCATCGGCTCGAACAGGGGCCAGCCGTTCAAGCCGGGCGCCCGGGGGCTCGGCGTGGCCGCGATCGATCCGGTGCCCCTCTACCGCGAGGGCCTGGCCGCCCTCATCCACCGCACCCCCGGCCTGTACTGGCTCGGCCACGCCGGCGCGCACCACTCCGCCCTGCAGATGTGCGAGCAGCTACGCCCGGACACCGTGCTGGTCGACTCCGGGCTGGACCCGCAGGGCCACCTCATCCGGCTGCTCGCCGCCGGGGAACCGGGCACGATCGTGGTCGTCGTGGTCCGCGACGCGAACCGCACCCCGCACTTCCTCGCCACCGTGCTGGCCGCGGGCGCGCACGCCGCCGTGCCGAGGGCCACCGAGCCCCGCAAGCTCACCGAGGCGATCCTGCGTGCGCACGCCGACCGGCGCTACGTGGACCCGGCGCTGGCCACGCTCACCTCCCGGCCGAAGCGGCAGCCCGCAGGCCAGCCACCCGGTCAGCAGCAGGTGCACACCCAGATGCCGCTGTCCCGACGCGAGTACCAGGTGTTGCAACTGGTGGCCGAGGGGCTGGAGAACTCGGCTATCGCGAAAGTGCTCTACCTCTCCGTGGAAACGGTGCGCACGCACGTCAAAAGCATCCTGCGCAAGCTGTCCGCTCGGGACCGCACACACGCCGTGACCACCGCGTTCCGGCGCGGGATCCTCGTCGTTCGACCGGATGACTCGCTGGGAAGTAGCCCCAAAGAGCACTATTCGTCACAATCAGGCTGATCGGCTTGCCGTAGGTTACTGACAGGTAATACCCTTATGTTACCGGCGAGTAGGGGGATGTGCCCAGCCGGAATCCCGAACACCCAAACGGAGCGACGACATGGGCCACTACAGGAGCAACGTCCGCGACCTCGAGTTCAACCTGTTCGAGGTACTCGGCGTTCAGGAGCGCCTCGGCAAGGGCGTGCTCGAACAGTCCGACGAGGAGACCGCGCGTGGCGTGCTCACCGAGCTGAACAATCTCGCCGTCGGTCCGCTGGCCGAATCCTTCGCCGACGCGGACCGCAACCCGCCGGTCTACGACCCCAAGACCTTCTCCGTCACCCTCCCGGAGTCCTTCAAGAAGAGCTACCAGCAGCTCTGGGACGGCGAGTGGTGGCGGCTCGGCCTGCCCGACCACCTCGGCGGCTTCGGCCTGCCGCCCACCGTGCAGTGGGCCGCCTCCGAGCTGATCCTCGGTGCGAACCCGGCGCTGTTCATGTACATGGCCGGGCCGAACTTCGCCATGATCGTCGACAAGAACGGCACCGAGGAGCAGAAGCGCTGGGCGCAGTTCATGATCGACCGCGCCTGGGGCGCCACCATGGTGCTCACCGAGCCGGACGCGGGATCGGACGTCGGCGCCGGCCGTACCAAGGCCATGCTGCAGGAGGACGGCTCCTGGCACCTGGACGGGGTGAAGCGCTTCATCACCTCCGGCGACCAGGACCTGACCGAGAACATCATGCACCTGGTGCTGGCCCGCCCCGAGGGCCCCGGCATCGAGCCGAAGCCCGGTACCAAGGGACTGTCCCTGTTCCTGGTGCCGAAGTTCCGGTTCGACGCGGAGACCGGTGAGCCGGGGGAGCGCAACGGCGCCTACGTGACGAACGTCGAGCACAAAATGGGCATCAAGGTGTCCACCACCTGCGAGCTGACCTTCGGCCAGCACGGCACCCCGGCCGTCGGCTGGCTGCTCGGGGAGGTGCACGACGGCATCGCGCAGATGTTCCAGGTCATCGAGTACGCCCGGATGATGGTCGGCACCAAGGCCATCGCCACGCTGTCCACCGGCTACCTGAACGCGCTGGACTACGCCAAGGAGCGGGTGCAGGGCGCCGACCTGCCGAACATGCTGAACAAGGCCGCGCCGCGGGTCACCATCACCCACCACCCGGACGTGCGGCGCTCGCTCATGCTGCAGAAGGCCTACGCCGAGGGCCTGCGCGGGGTGTACCTCTACACCGCGACCTACCAGGACCAGATCTGGACGCAGGAGGGTGGCGCCGAGGCGCTGGAACTGGCCGAGCGGGTGAACGACCTGCTGCTGCCGATCGTGAAGGGCGCGGGCTCGGAGCGGGCGACCGAGCAGCTGGTGCAGTCCCTCCAGACCCTCGGTGGTTCCGGCTTCCTGCAGGACTACCCGATCGAGCAGTACATCCGGGACGCCAAGATCGACTCCCTGTACGAGGGCACCACGGCCATCCAGTCGCTGGACTTCTTCTTCCGCAAGATCGTCCGGGACAAGGGGCAGGCGCTGGCGCACGTCGCCGGGGAGATCACCGGCTTCATCGAGTCCGAGGCCGGCAACGGCAGGCTGAAGAAGGAGCGGGAGCTGCTCAAGCAGGCGCTGGACGACACCCAGGGCATGCTCGGCGCGATGATCGGCTACCTGACCGCCTCGCAGGAGGACCCGCAGAGCGTGAACAAGGTCGGCCAGCACACGGTCCGGCTGCTGATGTCCGCGGGCGACCTGCTGGTGGGCTGGCAGTTGCTGCGGCAGGCCGAGATCGCGATGGCCAAGCTGGACGCGGGCGCCGCGGCCAAGGATGTCCCGTTCTACAACGGCAAGGTGGCCGTCGCCTCGTTCTTCGCCAAGACCGTGCTGCCGGAGCTGACCGCCCGGCGCGCGATCGTCGAGGCTGCGGACAACGACCTGATGGAGATCGACGAGGCGGCCTTCTGATGCGCCGCTTGGTTCACTGACCCGCCATCCCGCGGCGGCACGCGAACGGGGTCGTGAGCGCACCCGCGCTCACGACCCCGTTGTCGTTCATCCGGCGTAGGCGGGGGCGACCTCCTCGTAGCGCACCACACCGTCCTCGACGATGCCCTGCCGCCAGTCGCGCTCGAACACTCGCGGAGGTTCCCAGACCAGGATGCGCATCTCGACCGGCCCGCCTCGCGCGGGATCCGCGGGGCTGGGGTTCACCCGGAAGTGCGCCCCGTCCAGCGACCTACGCGCGGTAGTGCAACCCTTTCGGGTACCTACTCTCTCGCGGGTGAAGGAGCAGACATGCTTGGTGGAATCTGGGGCATCATCACGACGATCATCGTCGGCCTCATCCTCGGCGTCATCGGCCGGATGCTCGCTCCGGGCAAGCAGAAGATCCCGATGTGGCTGACCATCGTGGTCGGCATCATCGCCGCGTTCATCGGCAACTGGCTGGCCGGCGTGTTCGGCATCCGGGACACCCCGGGCATCGACTGGTGGCGGCACGTGTTCCAGGTGGCCGCCGCGGTGGTCGGCGTCATCGCCGCGGCCGCGGCGTACCCGAAGATCACCGGCGGCCGAACGACACCGAAGTCCTGACCGCTGGCGGGCCGGCGCACCGCGCTGCGCCGGCCCGCCAGATTGGGCCCGGTGCGGGAGAGCTGGCTGGACCTCAGCGGTAAGGGGCTGACCGAACTACCGCCGGTGGACCTCACCGGGGTCACCCGAGTCGACCTGGATCACAACCGGTTCACCCGCTTCCCGGAACGACTCACCCAGGCCCGCGGGCTGGAGTGGCTGAGCCTCTACCACAACGAACTCGATGCGGTGCCCGACTCGCTGTGGCAGCTCACCGGCCTGCGGATGCTGAACCTGTCGGTGAATCGGCTCGTCCGCGTCTCCCCGGACATCGGTCGGTTGTCCGCGCTGCACACCCTCGACCTCGGACACAACCAGCTCACCGAGCTGCCCGACACGCTCGGCGCGCTGCCCGGGCTCACCGAGTACCTCTACCTCTCCGGCAACCGGCTGACCACCCTCCCGGACTCGCTGTGCGGGTTGAATCGGCTGCGCTACCTCGGCGCGACCGACAACGGCCTGACCGAACTGCCCGCCGGGATCGGCGCCATGTCGGCACTGCGTGAGCTGCGCCTGTACGGCAACCGGCTCACCGCACTGCCCGAGTCGATCGGCGATCTCGCCGCGCTGCGCGAGTTGCACCTGCGTGGCAACCGGATCACCACCCTGCCGGGCTCGATCGCCCGGCTGACCGAGCTGCGGCTGCTCGACCTGCGGGACAACGGGCTGACCGACCTTCCCGGCGAGATCGCCGATCTATCCACATTGGACAAGCTCGACCTGCGCCGGAACAAGCACCTGCGTGAGCCCGGTTGGCTGGCCGGGTTGGAGGCGCGCGGCTGTGTGGTGCTGCGCTAGGCACGGAAGGCGGCGCAGGCCACCGCCACGTAGGCGGGCTTCGGCGCCCGCCAGGCGACCTCGGCCCACTTGTCGTCGGTGACCTGCCTGTCGTCCGTGCCGACGCAGGAGTACCGCTCACCGACCACGAACGGTGAGCACGGCGGGTAGTCGGGTTCAGCGCGCACACAGGTGGTGTAGTTGTCGCAGGTGAGGGTGGTGAGAATCGAGGTCGAGGTGCCGGCGCCGGCACGAACGTTCAGCTTGCAGGCGTTGTGTTCGGTGGCGCGCACCAGCGCGGGTTCCGGTTCCGTGGCACTGGCGGCCGGGGCGGTGAGCAACGCCGTGGCCACGGCGGCGGTGAGGGCAAAACCTTTGGCGGGCAACGATTTCCTCTGCAGCACCCGACGGGACACCGAACCTCCATCTGCGGACTCGCGATCAGCCTGACCTACCCAACGTAGCGGGACCGCCCGCCCCGGCACACCACACGACCGGGCGGCACCGGTGGTCACACAGCGAGGTCGGTGCCCGTCAGCAGATGACGGTCGGCCGGGCCGCGTACCGGACGTCCCGGGTCTGCCTGCTCACCTCGGCACCGGACTCGAGGTCGTACAGGATGCGCGTGTTCGAGGTGCTGAATCCCGGCGTGCCCGCCACGGGTGTGCAGTCCTCCGGCGGCCCGATGCTGATCGGGGGCGGGACCACGTCGGTACGCGGGGCGGGCACGCTCTCCACCCGGTAGCGCTTGGTGCCCCAGATCCGCACGGTCACCGTGCCACCCGAGGCCGACGCCTGGATGGCCACACCGGTGGAGCTGTCGTTGGTGAACGCCATCTCGACGCTGGATCCGTTCTCCCGCAACGAGCTCGCGTCCCGCGCCACCGGGTAACGCGAGAAGTGGGTGGCGTGCTCGGTGTGCCCGGCATCCTTCAGCCCGGCCAGGTAGATCGCGTTGTACAGCGTGCTGGTGAGCTGCGAGACCCCGCCCCCGATCACCGGTGGACCGGTTCCGTCCTCGTGCACCGGCGCGGTGCGGTAGCCACGCGAGGCCGTACGCGGCCCGGTGTGCTCGTCCAGGCTGAACGTCTGCCCCGGCCGCACGATCGTGCCGTCCACCTGGCGGGCGATCACGCCGATGTTGTGCGCGACGTCGCCGGGGAAGCCACCGGTGGTGAACTCGCCGATGACCTCCTTGATCCCGAACCGCTCGGCGTCGGACGTGGTGACCCTGGCGGGCCGGGTGTCGTAGGCGACCGGCAGCTCGCGGTCCGCCGCGCGGCGCGCGACATCCATGAGCGGGGCCAGTGTCCGCGCCCAGTTGATCTGCCTACCCGGCGCGGACGGCTGGATGTCCGGCTTGCCCGCGGCGAACACGATCCTGGCGTTCCTGCTCCGCTGCTCGGTTCCGACCAGCTGTGGCAGCAGCACCCGGCGGAGCGTGGACTGGTCCACCCTGATCTGCAGGGAACCGTCGGGCACCGCGGCGAACTGCAGTGACCCGGCGACGTCCTCGGGCCGCAGCACGGCTGCCGTACCTTCCCCGCGCACCCGGATCGGCGCGGCCACCGCGGGCGCGACCACCTGGTCGAGTGCCGCGTGCACCCCGGCCGAACTCGCCTTCGGCGGGGTCACCCGCATCGGGAACTCGATGGTCCGGTCGGTGAGCCAGTCGTCGGTGACGATCCGCACCGCGCCCTCGATATCGGTGAGCTCCTGGGCCTGCCGTGGTTCCACGGCCACCGGCCGGACGGCGCCATCGCCCGGCGCGGGTTCGAAGCGGATGGTGCCCTCGGTGAGTCCGTGGTTGAGCCGTTCGCTCGCCAGCTCGGTGACCGCCTGGCGGATCAGCCGAGGCTCGATGGTGGGGACCACACCGACCTCGCGGGCGCGGAAGAAGGACAGCACCCTGCGCACCGGGTTCAGCGGCTGGTGGCCCGCCTGGTCGAGGGTGGCCTGCCAGTCGAGGCCGAGGCCGGAGGTGGTCGGGTCCAGCTCGGCCCTGGCGTCACCGGCCCGCACCGGGATGGGCTGGACGAGCCGGGGTTCGAGCTCGATCCGCAGCTTGGCCTCGGCGGCACCGTGGCTCATCCCGCCGACCTCGACACCGGCGACGGTGACCCCGCGCGGAACGTCTCCCGCGCTCAGCATCAGGTCGGCGACGTAGACCAGTGCCAGCAGCGCGATGACACCGCCGGTCGCCATCATCACCTTGCCGAGGCCGGCGCGGAACCGGCGCGCGGGCGTCGAGGGGAGCGGGGCGGGTGGCTCGTGGTCGAGCAGTTCGCCGAGCAAGCCCTCGTCGGGGGCCGGTGCGGCTTCCGGAGCGGGCAGGGCGGCAGCGAACGGCTCAGTCGGGTCGGCTTCCGGCTCCGGCCGGTCCTGCTCCTCGCGCACCTGCCCCTCCGAAAACGCGTCCGCTACAAGTAAAGCCCCGTACCGTGCTCGGTGCGCTCGCTGGCGATCGCGTGGATGTCGCGCTCCCGCATCACCAGATACGCCTCGCCCTGGATCTCCACCTCGTACTGGTCCTCCGCGTTGAACAGCACTCGGTCGCCGACCTTCACGTTACGCACATTATTGCCAACACCCAGTACATCACCCCAGGTGAGCCGGCGCGCCATCTGTGCGGTGGCCGGGATGACGATGCCGCCGGTGCTCCGCCGCTCCCCTTCGTCGGTCGACATCCGGGCCAGCACCCGGTCATGCAGCAGCTGGATCTCGAGCTTCACGCCCGCGCCGGTCCTGCTTTCCGAATCTGACACAGCCGTCATGTTATCCCTCGCCCGCGGCCGGCCCGGCCATGACGAGCCGGAAATCGCGCTCGCCCGCGGGGTCGAGGAGGACCGGAACACCCCAGTCCTGGCGGGTCATCCGGCAGGCGGGATGCTCGGCCTCATCGTCACAGCTCGCCGCCTGCGCGACCACTTGCAGCACCCCCTCGGGGTAACCCTCGGCCAGCCGGATCCGGCGGGTCAGTGCGGTACCGGTACCGGCGCCCTCGGCCAGCAGCTCCGGCGGGGAGGCACTCAGTTCGAGGCGGGTGGACGGCCCGTAACGGTCGTCGAGCTTCTCTCCCGGCGGGGGCCGGAACACCACCTCGAGGTCCACCTCCCCCGGCGCCAGCGTGGTGGGCGGCCTGCGCACGGCATGCGCGTCGCCGGTGACGCTGCTTCCGGTCTCCCGCGGCAGCTCGCGCAGCCGGTGCCCGCTGGACTCCACGACCAGCAGCTTCCCCGCATGCACCAGCAGGCCGGAGGGTTCGGAGAGCCCGGATGCGAGGGTGCTGACCGTGCCGCTCGCCGGGTCGTACCCCCGGACCGCGCCGTTGTAGGTGTCCGCGACCGCGATCGACCCGTCCGGCAGCACGGCGAGGCCGAGCGGGTGCTGCAGTAGCGCCTCCCCGGCGGGTCCGTCGCGGTGGCCGAAGGAGAACAGGTCGGTCCCGACGGCGGTGTGCACGGTGAAGGCAGTGCCCTCCCGCCGCAGCCCGCGCAGCGCCGAGGTCTCGGCGTCCACCAGCCAGAGCTCCTCGGGGGTCGCGGCGAGGCCGGAGGTCTGGGCGAAGAACGCCTCGGGGGCAGGCCCGTCCCGCAGCCCCTCGACGGTGGTGCCCGCCAGCCGGGAGATCTCGCCCCGCAGTGGGTCGAACAGCCCCAGGGTGTGGTTGCCCGCCATGGCCACCACGACCCCGCCCGCGGGCTCCCACCAGGTGAGGTCCCATGGGCTGGTCAGGTCCACCTCGCCGGCCGCGCCGCGGACCGGGCCGTCCCGCCACTGCTTCCCGGTGCCGGCCACGGTGCGCACCTGCCCGGTGTCCAGGTCGATACCGCGCAGCAGGTGCCCCGCGGTATCGGCCACCACCACCTGGTACCCGACCCGCTCGGCCACCGCGGGCGGCAGCACCGCGACCCCGGAGGGCTCGGCGAAGCCCGCCCGGTCGGCCGGACCGTCCTCGGCGCCTCGCCTGCCACTGCCGAACCGGCGCAGTACGGTCTCGCCGTCGGCGGCCAGCTCCACGACCGCGTGGTGCCCGGTGTCGGCGACCAGCAGGGTGCCGGACGGCGAGGGCACGGCCTTGCTCGGGAAGCGCAGCTCGCCGCCGGCCTCCTCGGCGGCGACGTACGGGCTGCCGCCCCTGCGCAGCGTGCCTTTCTCGGTATGCGTGGCCACCAGCTCCTCGAGCACCCTGCGCAACGCCTCGCCGTGCCCCTCGCCCGCGGCGACATGCGCCACGTAGCCCTCCGGGTCGATCACCACCAGGGTGGGCCACGCCTTGACCGCGTACTGCCGCCAGTTGGTGAGGTCCGGGTCGTTCAGCACCGGGTGACGCACCTCGTAGCGGCGCACCGCGGCCTCGATCGCGGCCCGCTCGCCCTCGTGCAGGAACTTCGGCGAGTGCACGCCGATGGTGACCAGCACGTCGGCGAACTCCCGCTCCAGCGGGCGCAGCTCGTCCAGCACGTGCAGGCAGTTGACACAGCCGGAGGTCCAGAAATCGAGCAGCACGATCCGGCCGCGAAGCTCGGCGAGCCGGAGCCGCTCACCGCCGGTGTTCAGCCATTGCGCGCCTGCCAGCTCGGGCGCGCGTACATGTCGCACGGAAGTCACGCCCGGAGTCAACCAGCCGGTGTGCCGCCCTGTTCCCGTCAGGGCACGCGCACGACGCCGGTCGCCTCCGGGGTCTTGGTGATGGTCTGGGTCGCCGGGGAGACCTGCTGGGCCGGGTGCTGGGCGCAGCCGAGGACCAGGCCGGCGACGCAGGCGACGGTGGCGATCGGGGCGAGGACGCGCGTGAACGGCATGGGGGGTTCGGGCCTGTGCTCTCTACGAACGGGGAAATACAGAGATACGCGGTCACCTACCGGTGACAGCAGGTTTGTCGCCACTCCCCGGTAAACCGTTACTCAGCTGCCGTGCCTGACTGGGGTCAGTCGGCGTAGTGCGGCTGGGTGGCCTCGGGGGGAATGGGCAACGGCGAGTTGATCGCCTTCTTCCGTTCCCGCTCCCGTGCGGCCACGCCGGGCGGCGGGGGCTGCGGTGCGGGCTGCCTGCCCGCGTTCGGTGCGGGCTGCCGCCGGGTGGTCCGCGGCGGTGCCTTCGCGCTGGACTCGGTAGTGGGTGCCGTCGTCGTGCTGGGCGGCGCCGTTGTGGACGGTGTGCTGGTGACCGGCGTGGAACTCGCGGTGGTGGTGGCGGACGGGGTGCCGGCTGCGGGGGCCGAGGCCTCCTCAGGCGAGCACGCCATCAGCAGCAGCGCCGCGGCACCTCCGATCAGCACCGGAGCGATCCGTGGGCGGCGGTCGGACATCAGCATGGCGCGGTTCCCCCAGGTAGCTGACAAAGATCGTCTACCGAGTTTTCGGTCCGCTCGCCGCCGCCGTTACAGCTCAGTTCGCCTCGGCGCGGGCCTTCAGCCTGCGCAGCGTGTTCGCGATGTTGTGCCGGTTGTGCTCTGCCCGGTCCCAGACACCGCTGGCCAGCGAACCGGCGAACTTCAGCCAGCCGGGACGCCGCTCCCAGGTGCTCTCGGTCACCCGGCAACCGCCCGCCACAGGCTCGATGTCGTACTGCCAGCGGGCGACCGGCGCGGGCCCCGCCGACACCTCGAAGGCGAAACACCGGCCCGCCACCGCGTCGGTGACCGTGGCGATCGTGCTCCAGCGCCGGAGGCCGCGGCGATTACCGCCCTTGAAGCGGGCGCCGACCCTGGCCGAGAACGCGCCGTCCAACCAACGGAAGGTGGCGTACTCGTCGGCCAGCTCGGCGAGCGTGCCCGGCTCGCTGATCAGCTCGTACACCCGCTCCGGCCGGGCACGCACCTCGATCCGCCCGGTCGCGCTCGGCTGGGACATGCTGACCTCGCTTCATCGCAACGGCCGATGTGACATACCAACAGTATGCACCCCGAGGGTCATGCACAATCCCGGCGACGGGGGCCGCCCGGAGCTTGCGGAGAAGGGCGCTCATTCGCATCGACCCTCGTCAAGGGCGACGGGGAGTTCAGCCACCGTTGCGCCGCAGCATGCGGGTCATACCGGCGGCCAGCGTGGTCGCCAGCACCCAGCCCATCCCGGTGAGGCCCACTCCCATCCACCTGTCCAGGCCGTCCATGTGCCAGCGGTTCTTGTTCCCGAAGTCGACGATCGGTACCAGCAGGTCCACGGTGTAGAGCGCCGAACTCCACACCAGGCCGCTGTCGTCCGCGTTGATCGCGCAGCGCTTTCCGTCGATCAGCAGCAGCTCGCTGTCGGTGCAGGTACCCGAGAGCCACTGGAAGTACACGCTGCCGATCACCAGCAGGAGCAACAGCCAGACCAGCGCGCGCACCGGCTTGTACCCGTAGCCCACCATCCAGCGCTGCAGCCAGCTCCACACCCGGATCCCCGGTCCGAGGACACTGGCGCCGCTGCGCAGCGCGTCGTAGCGGTACTCCTGCTTGCGCAGCAACACGGTATCCGCGTGCTCCTCGTTCCCGCTGGCGCGCAGCATCTTGGCGAGCTGGTCGTACGGCCCGGGGCGGTAGCCGCCCATCGCCGCGCGCAGCAGCTCGATCCGCCGCTCGACCGCGCCGTCGTCCTCCAGCGAGATCGGCTCGGTGAGCGCGTCGTACTGGAAGTCCTCCAGCTCGACGCCCCCGGTCGCCTGCCACAGCCCGGGCTCGTCGCCGAGCGTGCCGCAGTGCGCCCTGCGCAGCAGCACCTTGCCCTCCGGCGGCAGGCCGGGCAGCAGCAGGAACTCGTCCGCCTGCACGTCGCTGATGTCCAGCGCGATCGTGTGCTGCCCGCTCGAGTGCAGCTCGGCGCCGGTGAGGTCGACCTTCCGGTGCACCGTGGCGCCGTCCATGTTCACCCCGCCATCGGCCCGGAAGGCCCGGCCGCGATGCGCGGTGAGCACCAGGTTCCGATCCACCCGCGAGGTGCGCAGGTCCACCGAGAAGCTGCTGGAGGCGCGGACCTGTGGCCTGCTCAGCTGGGTGCCGTACAGGTCGATGTTCCCGCCGACGTGCATGCCCTGCATCCGCAGGGTGCCTGCCACCTTGGCGTCGGTGAGGTGGAAGTTGCCGGACACCTGGGTGCGGCGGGCGGAGAACACGTCCCGGTCGGCGTGCAGGAACTTGGCGTTCCAGGCCAGCACGTTTCCGCGGATCGTCACATCGGCGAGGCGCAGTTGCCCCTCGACGGACAGCCCGGTCGCCTCCACATCGCCGTTGATCTCGGAACCGTCCAGATGCAACGCCCGGTCGTAGTACGGCTCGGCCTGACCACGCAGCACCTTGATCCGCGCACCGGCCAGCCGCAGCGTGCCGCCGATGTGCGCGTTGACCATCCGGATGGTCCCGGTGGCGTGGAGGCCGTCGCTCAGCTCGACGTTCCCGTCCACCTGGAGCCGGTCCGCGTTCAGCGCGGGTCGCGGGTCGACATAGGGGTCGCCGGTCTTCCACGCGCTCACCACGATCGGCCCGGTCTGGTTCACGGTGAGCCGGGCCCCGCGCAGCACGATGTCGCTGGCGACCTTGGCGCTGGGCAGGTACAGCACGCCGTTCGCGGAGAACCGGCGCCGCCCCGACGCGCCATAGGCGTCCGCCTCGCACAGCAGGCTGCCGCTGATCTCGAGGCCGTTGCCGTTCAGCGCGATCCCGTCCGGGTTGTTCAGCGTGGCGCCGGAGAAGTTGACGTTGCCGCCGGCTCGCATACCGGGGATGCGCACCTCGCCGCCCGCTTCCAGCCGGTAGGCAAGCAGGGCACCGGTGATCGCCAGCCGGTCCGCCTGGATCGCCTTGCCCCGGGCATAGTTGATCTCGGTGCGGGTGAGCACCAGGGAGCCCTCGATCACGGCGTCGGTGAGGTTGACCGCGGCGTCCGGTACCCCGCGCTCCCGGTCCCCGCCGCGGCGCACGGTGGTCTCCCCATCGACCCGCCCGCCCGAGTCGACCTGCACCTTGCTGCGGATCAGCCGGACGTCGTTGCGGCTGCGCAGGTTGCGCGCCTTCAGCCCGGGCAGCCAGCACTTGCGGAAGACCAGCCCGAGCAGGCTGGCCTCGCGCACGTCCGGCGGCTGCTCGAACCGGCAGCGCTCGAACCGGAACAGGTACTCCAGCTCGGCGGCGCGCAGGTCCAGCTTCCCGGTGATGTAGGCGTTCTCCACCTGCACGATCGGCGCGTTGGTCGCCTGCCTGCGCCAGCGCAGCAGCCCGCCGGACCCCGGCTCGCGCAACGGCTTGAGCAGGTCCTCGGCCTTGACCTCGTAGGAAGGGTCCGGGTTCGGGTCGAACGGGTCGAAATCCGGCCGGGTGTCGTCGGCCGGGGTGTCCTCCTCCGCCGGCTCCCCCTGGTCCTTCGTGCCTCGCCGAAAGGTCGGCATCCGGTCGGCTCCTCCCCTCGACATGTCCCCAGCCCCAGGGCCCCAAGCGAAGCCGATCGCCGATGGTTACCGCAATCGGCCGGGTGGAGTACCCACTGTGGTGAGACGAGCGGGAAAGGCGGTCGGTTCCGGAGGACTCCGGAGGACTCAGTCGCCGGCATGCACCGGATTCAGCACCCGGGAAAGGAAGGACTGGGTACGCGGCTCCCGCGGGTTGCCGATGACCTGGGCCGGTGGGCCCTGCTCGACCACCATCCCGTCGTCCATGAACAGCACGACATCGCCGACCTCGCGGGCGAACTGCATCTCGTGCGTGACCACCAGCATGGTCATGCCCTCGGTGGCCAGCCGCCGCATCACCCCGAGCACGTCGCCGACCAGTTCCGGGTCCAGCGCGGAGGTGGGCTCGTCGAACAGCATCACCTGCGGGTCCATCGCCAGCGCCCTGGCGATCGCCGCCCGCTGCTGCTGCCCGCCGGACAGCTGCGCGGGCATGGCGCCCACCTTGTCCGACAACCCGACCTTCTCCAGGTTCTCCCGCGCGATCCGCTCGGCCTCGGCCTTGCCCCGCCTGAGCACCTTGCGCTGGGCGACCGTCAGGTTCTCCAGCACGGACAGGTGCCCGAACAGGTTGAACGCCTGGAACACCATGCCGATCTCGCGCCGGGCGCCGTCCAGGTCCACATCCGGGTCGGTGAGCTCGTGGCCGTTCACCACGACCGTGCCCTCGTTCGGCTCCTCCAGCAGGTTCACGCAGCGCAGCAGGGTCGACTTGCCGGAGCCGGAGGGCCCGATGATGCACACCACCTGGCCCCGGCGAACCCGCAGGTCGATGCCCTTCAGCACCTCGAGCCGGCCGAACGCCTTGTGCAGCCCGCTGATCTCGACGATCGGGTCGGCACTAGTACCCTGGCTCCTCGCCGCTGCCCTGCTCATGCTTCCACCTCCAGGCCGCGCTGCTGCTTGCGGCCGGTCCGCCGCTCCAGGTACCGGGACAGGTAACCGAGCGGAATCGTGATCAGCAGGTAGGCCAAACCCGCCAGCAGGATCGGGGTGAGCGAACCGGTCTCGTTCAGTCCCTCCCTGCCGAACTTCGCCAGCTCGTACTCGACTTGGAGCAGCCCGAGCAGGTAGATCAGCGAGGAGTCCTTGGTGAGCAGGACGACCTCGTTGGTCAGCGGCGGCAGGATGATCCGGAACGCCTGCGGCACGACGACGGTGACCGTGGTACGCCCCGGGGACATGCCGAGCGAGCGCGCCGCCTCGACCTGGCCGGGCGGCACCGCCTGGATCCCGGCCCGCAGCGTCTCGGCGATGTAGGCCGAGCCGACCAGCCCCAGCGACAGCATCGCCGTGGTGTAGGTGTCGAATATCAGGTCGAAGGCCAGCGGGACACCGAAACCGAAGGCGATGAAGACCAGCAGCACCGGGACGCCACGGAAGAACTCGATGTACGCGGTCGCGATCCACCGGTAGGGACCGACCGAGGACAGCTTCATCATGGCGAACACGAAGCCCAGCCCGAGGCCGAGCGCGAAGCCGAGCGCGGTGTAGATGATGGTGTTCACCAGCGCGGTGGTGATGATGCCGGGAAATTGGTCGGCGGCCGCGTCCAGGTTGAAGAAGGCGCGGGTGAGCTCCGACCAGTTGGCGAACAGGGCGAGCAGCAGGATGACCAGTACGAGCAGGGCGTACTGGGCCCCGCGGAACGCCTGGGCGCGCTTACGGCGCGACATGGCCATGAAGGGACTCCTCGGGAAGGTGCGGTGCCGTGAGGGTTACTTGGTCTCCGGCTTCTTCCCGAACCACTTCTCGTAGATCTCCTCGTAGCGGCCGTCGCCCTGCGCCGCCGCGAGCACCTCGTTCACCTTGGCCTGCATCGCGCCGTTACCGGTGCGCAGCGCGATGCCGTACTGCTCGCCGGTCTCGAACTCCTCGGTGACCTCGGTGTCCGGATTCTGCTTCACGAACTCGAAGTGCACCACGTTGTCGTTGATCCCGGCGGCGACCTGGCCGGTCTTCACCGCGGTCTGCAACAGGCCGAGGTCCTCGTACTGGCGGATCTGGTAGCCGTGCTCGTCCTTGTGCTCCGTGGCGTACTCCTCACCGGTGGTGCCGATCTGCACCCCCAGCGTCTTCCCGCCGAGGTCGGCCACGGTCTTGATGCCGGAGTCCTTGCGCACCAGCAGTGCCTGGTTGGCGTCGAAGTAGCCGTCGGAGAAGTCCATCACCTCGTCCCGCTCCTCGGTGATGGTGATGGCCGCGGCCGCCACATCACAGCGGTTGGTGTTGAACGCCTCGCCGGACTCGATGCCCTCGAACGGCATGTTGATGATCGACTGCTCCACGCCGAGGTCCTCGGCGACGAGGTCGACCAGGTCCACGTCGAACCCGACGATCTCGCCACCCTCCTCGAACTGGAACGGCGGGTACGGGGTGTGCGTACACGTGGTGAGCTTGCCCTCCTTGACGAGGTTGATCTCGTCCCCGGCCTGGGTGTCCTCGCCGCCGCCGACCTCCTCGGCGCAACCGGCTGCGGTGAGGGCAAGGGCGAAGGCGGGCAGCAGGGTGAGTGCCCTCAGTGTGGTACGCGCCACGATTACTCCTAGTAGGTCATACCGGTCGAGTGCACGCATCCTGCCACTCCGAGCCCGCTGAGCACAGCATTGGCTCGTTACGGGCCCGTTTCGGCACCGTCTCCCGCAGGTCGGGTGGGCGTCACCCGATCGTGGCCGTGGCATCGTGAACGACCATGAACGCCAACACCGCGCTCAAGCTGCCGCCGGCGGGCCGCCGCGCCCGGCGGGCCAGGGCCAGGACGAACGGCCGCCCCGGGGCACAGTTCCACGGCTACCTCGAGCCGCAGCGCCCGTATCCCGGCGCGTACGACGAGATGTTCGCGCCGGACGGGACCGTTCGAACCCCCTACCGTGCGCTGTACGAATCGATCTCGGCGCTGGCCGCGAACGATCTGGACGCGCGGGCCGAGGCGCTGGATCGGGCGATGGTGGACCAGGGCATCACCTTCTCGCTGTCCGGTCAGGAACGACCCTTCCCGCTGGACCTGGTGCCACGGGTGGTGGCCGCCGCGGAGTGGACGAAGATCGAACGCGGCGTCACCCAGCGGGTGCGCGCGCTGGAGGCCTTCCTCGCCGACATCTACGGGGACGCCCAGGTCCTCGCCGACCGGGTGCTGCCGCGCAGGCTGATCACCTCCTGCGCGCACTTCCAGCGGGAGGCCTTCGGGGTCAACCCGCCGAACGGGGTGCGCATCCACGTGGCCGGGATCGACCTGGTGCGGGACGAGGAGGGCACCTTCCGGGTGCTGGAGGACAACCTGCGCAACCCGTCCGGGGTGTCCTACGTGATGGAGAACCGGCGGACGATGACCAGGGTGTTCCCCGACCTGTTCGCCAAGCACCGCGTGCGCCCGGTCGGCGACTACGCCACCCACCTGCTGCGCGCGCTGCGGGCGGCGGCCGCGCCGAACGTGGCCGATCCGATGGTCGTGGTGCTCACCCCGGGGGTCTACAACTCGGCCTACTTCGAGCACTCGCTGCTGGCCAGGCAGATGGGCGTGGAGCTGGTCGAGGGCAGGGACATGTTCTGCCGGGACAACATCGTCTACGTGCGCACCACCGAGGGCGAGCAGCAGGTGGACGTGATCTACCGGCGGATCGACGACGAGTTCCTGGACCCGGTGCACTACCGGCCGGACTCGGTACTCGGCGTGGCCGGGGTGCTGAACGCCGCCCGCGCGGGCAACGTGGTGATCGCCAACGCGGTGGGCAACGGGGTCGGCGACGACAAGCTGGTGCACACCTACGTGCCGGAGATGATCCGCTACTACCTTGACGAGAAGCCGATCCTGCCCAATGTGGACACCTACCGCTGCTGGCTGCCGGACGAGCTGGAGCAGGTGCTCGACCGGATGGGCGAGCTGGTGATCAAGCCGGTGGAGGGCTCCGGCGGGTACGGCATCGTGTTCGGCCCGGACGCCTCGCCCGCCGAGCTGGCCGCGGTGCGGCGCAGGCTCAGGGCCAACGGGCGGGGCTGGATCGCGCAACCGGTGGTGCAGCTTTCCACCGTTCCGTCCAAGGTGGGCGACCGGCTGGCGCCACGGCACGTCGACCTGCGGCCGTTCGCGGTCAACGACGGCAAGGAGATCTTCGTGCTGCCCGGCGGCCTGAGCAGGGTCGCGCTGCCGGAGGGCAGCCTGGTGGTGAACTCCTCGCAGGGCGGCGGCTCCAAGGACACCTGGGTGCTGGCGGCCCGCTCCTCCACGGCCGAACGCGAGCTGGCTTCGCCCTCGCTTGCCGAGGCATCTACTGTGGACGGTCTGGCCGTGGAGCAGGGACCCGAGCTCAGCACCGCGCAACTGGAGCAGCAACAGCAGTGAGCACGATCGCGAGGAGGCAGGCATGCTGGCACGCAACGCCGAGTCGTTGTACTGGATCGGCCGGTATGTCGAGCGCGCGGACGACACGGCCCGCATCCTCAACGTGTCGGTGCACCAGCTCCTCGAGGACGTCAGCGTGGACTCCGACCATGCCAGCCGCCAACTGCTCACGGTGCTCGGCATCCCGCCGGAGGGCAAGGGCGAGCTGGACGTGTGGAAGCTGACCGAGCTGGTCGCCTACGCCAAGGACAACCCGAGCTCGATCGTCGGTTCGATCAACGCGGCGCGGGAGAACACCCGCGGCGCCCGCGAGGTGGTCTCCACCGAGCTGTGGGAGTGCCTGAACGCGACCTGGAACGCGGTGCCGGAGCGGCAGCGCTACGCCCGCAGGGTGGGACCCCACTCCTTTCTGTCCTTTGTGGAGGAGCGGGCCGCGATGTTCGCCGGGCTCGCCGACTCGACGATGAGCAGGGACGACGGCTGGATGTTCCTGGTACTCGGCCGCTCGGTGGAGCGCGCGGACATGGTGGTGCGGCTGCTGCTGTCCAGGGTGCAGGACAAGGCGTCCTCCCCTGGCTGGATCACCGTGCTGCGCTCGGCCGGTGCGCAGGACACCTTCCTGCGCACCTACCGTGGTGCGCTGGACGCCGGCCGGGTGGTGCAGTTCCTGCTGCGGGACACGCTGTTCCCGCGGTCGGTGTTCTACGCGCTGCGGCAGGCGGAGGACTGCGTCGACCAGCTCGACCCGACGCTGAACTCGCGCGGCAACGACAAGGCCGAGGCGCTGCGGCTGCTCGGCAGGGCACGCAGCGAGCTGGAGTTCCTGCGACCATCGGACCTGCTGGAGGAGTTGCCCCGGCGGCTGACCGCGCTGCAGGAGACGATCCGGGAAGTGGGGGAGGCGGTGTCGGTGCAGTACTTCCACTCGGCCCCGTGGGTAGCCTGGCGCGGAGCGGAGGTGTCCTTGTGAGCCGCGAAGGCGACGCGGAGCGAGCATCGCAGGTCCGGCCAACGGGCCGAGGAGCGCAGCGACAAGGAGCCGAGCCATGAGCGAGTCGGAAAGCTGGCAGCTACGCGTGGTGCACAGCACCGGCTACCACTACAACTCCCCGGCCACCCAGTCGTACAACGAGGCACGGCTGACCCCGCGCTCGGACCGCAGGCAGAACGTGCTCGCCACCCGGATCGAGACCACGCCCGCCACCAGGGCCTACCGCTACACCGACTACTGGGGCACCGAGGTCACCTCCTTCGACCTGCACGCCCCGCACACCGAGTTCACCGTGCTGGCGACCTCGGTGGTGGAGACGGCGGGAGCCGCCGAGCCGATCCGCGAGGCGAGCTGGCGGGATCTGCGCTCGGAACGGGTGGTGGACGAGCACACCGAGTACCTGCAGCCGACCAAGTACACCCCGCACGACCGGGAGCTGGCGAAGGTGGCCCGCAAGCTGCGCAAGGACCGGGATCCCGCGGACACCGTGTTCGCGGTCTGCGGGTGGGTACGCGAGCAGCTGACCTACCGGCCCGGCAGCACCGGCGTGCACAGCACCGCCACCGACGCCTGGCGGGCACGGGAGGGCGTCTGCCAGGACTACGCGCACGTGACCCTGGTGATGTTGCGGGCGATCGGGATCCCGGCCCGGTACGTGTCGGGATACCTGCACACCCGACCCTCGGCGGAGCTCGGCGAGACCGTGGAGGGGGAGAGCCACGCCTGGGTGGACGTGTGGACCGGCGGTTGGTGGGCACACGACCCGACGAACGCGATCCCGGTCGGGCCACGGCATGTCTGGGTGGCCACCGGAAGGGACTACGCCGACGTCCCGCCGCTGAAGGGCATCTTCACCGGCGGCAAGGGCTCCCACCTCGACGTCTCGGTCCAGCTAACCCGCATGGCCTGAAGTGCCCTGAACGTGGCTTTCCGGACGTCAGACGTCCCAAACGCCACGTTCGCGGCGTCTAGCGTCGCGAACGTGGCGTTCAGGGCCTCCGGGGGCGGCGCTGGAGCAGCAGGAGCCAGGCAAGGTAACCGCCGCCGAGCGCGGCGGTGACCACGCCGACCGGCAGCAGCGAGGACTCCAGCAGCCGCTGCCCGAGGTAGTCGGCGGCGACCATCAGCGCGGCACCCATGACCGCCGAGGGCAGCAGGTTCGGCCCGGGTAGCCGGGTCAGCCGGCGGGCGAGCTGGGGCGCGGCGAGCGCGACGAACGGGACCGGGCCCGCGCTCGCCGTCGCCACGGCGGTCAGCGCCACCGCGAGGCCGAACAGCAGCGGCCGCACCCGGTCGACATCCACCCCGATGCCGACCGCGAGCGGATCACCCATCTCCAGCATGCGCAGCGGGCGGCCGTAGCAGAACACCGCCGGAGCCAGCAGGACCACCGCGATCGCCAGCGGCAGCAGATGGTCCCAGCCGCGGCCGGCCAGGTTGCCGACCATCCAGGTGGTCGCCTGCGCCGCGTCCCCGATGGTCACCCTGGTCAGCAGGTAGGAGTTCAGCCCGACCAGCACGGTGCTCACCCCGATGCCGATCAGCACCAGCTTGTCGCCGAGCAACCCGCGGCGGCCGCACAGCAACGACACCAGCAACGCGGTGCCCAGCCCACCGCCCAGCGCGCCGAGGGACACCGCGCCTGCGCCCGCGCCGAGCACCAGGATGGTCACCACGCCACCGGTCGCCGATCCGGCGGTGAACCCGATGATGTCCGGGCTGCCGAGCGGGTTGCGGGTCAGCACCTGGAACACCGTCCCGGCCAGCGCGAGCGCGACCCCGACCAGCACGGCGACCAGCACCCGCGGCAACCGCTGCTCGGTGACCACCAGGTAGTCGAACCTTCCGCCCCGCCCAGCGAGGGTGCGCAGCACCTCGGCCGGGGTGAGCGCGTAGTCCCCGGTACCGATGGACAGCACCACCAGCACCACGGTGACCAGGACGAGGCAGCCGACCACCACGATCGGCCGGGTCCCGATCCGCAGGTCCGTCCGGCGGTTCATCGGCCCACCACCCGCAGCCGCCGGACGAGCCACACCAGCACGATGCCGCCGAGGACGTCGGTGACGATGCCGACCTGCAGCTCGCCGGGGCTGCCGAGCACCCGACCGAGTACGTCGCAGCCGAGCAGCAACACCGGCGCGACCAGCACGGAGAGGCCGAGTACCCACCGCTCGTCCTGGCCGACCAGCCCGCGCACCAGCTGCGGCACCATCAGCCCGACGAAGGCGATCGGCCCGCAGGCCGCGGTGGCGGCCCCGCACAGCAGGCCGACCGCGAGCAGCCCCACCGAGCGCACCAGCAGCGGGTTGGTGCCGAGGCCGTGCGCGGTGTCCTCACCCAGCGCGAGCGCGTTCAGCGAGCGGCCGAGCAGCAGGGCGAGCACGACACCGGCCACGAAGAACGGCAGCAGCACGGTCAGCGCGTCGACATCCCGGTTGGCCAGCGAGCCGACCAGCCAGAACCGCATCTTGTCCAGCGAATGCGTGTTGATCAGCTGCATGGCCTGGTTGATCCCGACGAAGCTCGCCTGCACCGCTACCCCGGCCAGCGCCAGCCGCATCGGGCTGCTCGCGCCCCGCCCGCCGCCGATGGCATACACCAGCGCGGTGGCCACCAGCGCCCCGGCGAAGGCGAACCAGATCAGCCCGGCCGGCTCGGTGACGCCGAACGCGGCCAGCGCGAACACGATCGCCACCGCGGCCCCGTGGTTGATGCCGAGGAACCCGGGATCAGCGATCGGGTTGCGGGTGATCGACTGCATCAACGCGCCGGCGAGGCCCAGCGCCATGCCCACCGCGATCCCGAGCAGCGTGCGGGGCACCCGGGTGTCCCTGACCACGACGTCCTCGAAGGTTCCCTCGTAGGCGAACAGCGCGTGCAGCACGGCACCGAGGGAGAGCTGGTTGGAGCCGAACGCGACGGACAGCAGCGCCACCACCAGCAGGGCGACGAGCGCGCCGAGCAACACCAGTGGCCGCAGGGTCCGCAGGTCGCGCTCGGGCGGCGAGGTGATCGTCACCATGGCGCCTACAGTAAGGCAAGGCTAGCCTTAGACAAATAGTTCGTTAGCTCACCTTACCTTGGGAGGCGTGATATGCGGTCCCTCAACGCCCTCAGCCGCCGCGGGTTCCTGACCGGGGTCGCCGCGCTCGGCGCATCCACGGCGCTGGCCTCCTGCGGCTACCGCGAGGACGGCGGCACCGAAGGCACCGGAGCGGGCACGACCTGGCGATACACCGACGGCAGGGGCCGGGTGCTGGACGGCCCGCGGCCGGAGCGGATCGTCGCACAGGTGGCCGCGGCCGCCGCGCTGTGGGAGTTCGGGCTGCGCCCGGTCGGCATCTTCGGCCCCTCCCGGCTGCCCGACGGCAGCCCGGATCCCGAGGTCGGGCAGGTGGACCTGGACACGGTCACCTCCCTGGGCAACGTCTGGGGCGAGTTCAACTACGACGCCTACATCGAGCTTCGCCCCGACCTGCTGGTCAGCATCATGTATACCGAGGACTCGCTGTGGTACGTGCCAGAGGAGCAGGCCGACCAGGTGGAGAAGGCGGCGCCCACGGTGGGGGTGGACGTGGGTTTCGTCTCGATGCTGGACGGGATCGCGAAGTTCCGGGAACTGGCCACGGCGCTCGGCGCCGATGTCGACGCGGAGCCGGTACGCGAGGCGCGTGCCGGGTTCGAGGAGGTCGACGCGAGGTTCGAGGCCGCGGTCGACGCGCTCGGGGACCAGCGGGTGCTGCTGGTCTCGGCCACCCAGGACAACCTGTACGTCGGCAAGGCGGCGGGCTTCCCCGCGGCGAAGCACTTCACCGAGCGTGGGATGACCGTCGTGGAGCCGGAGCAGACCACCGACGGCGACTACTGGGAGGCGCTGAGCTGGGAGAACGCCGGGAAGTACGAGGCGGACGTGATCCTGTACGACAACCGCGCGGAGAACCTGCAGCGCACGGAACTCGCCGGGTTCCCGACCTGGAACCAGCTACCCGCGGTACAGGCGGGCCGGATCACCGGCTGGAACCCCGCGGTCCCCTTCAGCTACCACTCCTTCGCCTCCCAGCTCACCTCCATCACCGACGCGCTCGGCCGGATGGCCTGATCAGCCGTGGGCGTGGGCGTGCAGGATGTGGGCGACGGCCTCGGTGACGCGCTGGGCCTGGTCCAGGTGCAGCCACTCGTCCGGGACGTGCGCGTTCGAGTCGGCCCCGAGCGCGCCGGTGACCAGGAACTGTGCCTCCGGGTACTTCTCGCCGAGCAGGCCCATGAACGGGATCGAGCCGCCGAGCCCGACGCTGCGCCATGGCGCGCCGAACACCTTGTCGCTGACCTGCTCCAGCGCGCCGGCGAACCAGGGCGCGGCCTCCGGCGCGTTCCAGCCGTCCGCCCGCTCGACGCCGGACAGCTCGACGGTCGCGCCGTACGGCACGTCCGTGGTCAGCACCTTCCGCACGGCGTTCAGCGCGGCGGCCGAGTCGGCGGTCGGCGGCAGCCGGAAGCTCAACGCCAGCGTGGTCGCGTCGCGCAGCACGTTGCCGGCCTCGGCGGGGTCGGGCAGGCCGGAGGCCCCGATCACCGAGAGCGTCGGCCGCCAGCCGTTGTTCAGCAGCAGCTCCACGTCGTCCTCCGCCATCGGGCGCATGCCGCCGGCCAGCGGGAACGCCTTCGCGGTGGCGCCGGGCGCGACCCGCGCGGTCGCCACGGTCTCCGCGCGCCGGTTCTCCGGGATCTCGACGTTGAACTCCGGCAGCAGGAGCTGCCCGGTCTCGGCGTCCTCTATGCGCTCGAGCAACCGGCGCAGGATCCGGAACGAGCTGGGCACCACGCCGCCGGCCAACCCGGAGTGTTGCGCCGAGTCGAGCACCCGGACGGTGGCGTCCAGCCGCACCATGCCGCGCAGGCTGGTGGTCAGCCACATCCGCTCGTAGTCGTTGCCGCCGGAGTCCAGGCAGACCACGAAGGTCACCCGGCCCAGCTTCTCCTCGAGATGCTCGAGGTACGCGGGCAGGTCCGGGCTGCCGGACTCCTCGCCGGTCTCCAGCAGCACCACGGCCCGCGCGTGGCTGCCGCCCGCGGCGTGCACCGCGGACAGCGCGGCGGCAGCGGCATAGCCCGCGTAACCGTCGTCCGCGGATCCGCGCCCGTACAGCCTGCCGTCCCGGACCACCGGGGTCCACGGCCCCAGCCCCGCGGACCAGCCGCCGACCGGCGGCTGCTTGTCCAGGTGCCCGTACAGCAGCACGGTGCCCGCGTCCGGGGACACGTCACCGGTCGCCGGCACGTCCAGCACCAGCAACGGCGTGCGCCCCGGTAGCCGGACCACCTCGACGGTCGCACCGGGGAACCGCCGCGCGGTGAGCCAGTCGCGGACGTGCTCGACAGCGGCCTCCAGGTGACCGGACTGCTGCCACTCGCTGTCGAAAAGCGGGGAAAGGGCGGGAATTTCCACCAGATCGCGCAGGCTGGGGAGGATGTCGTCCGACCACAGCCCACGCACGGTGTCGCGTATCGAGTTCTGCTCCACGAAGACCATCCTGCCAGCCCTCCGAGGTCACAGTTCGGCTCATCTATTGATTGGCACGCTACTCAACAGTTAACTTCACTATCTTCCGTGATCTATATCACTCTGTGGACGTGCGATGCTGTCGGTGAAGAACCTCGAGGTCGTCTACTCCGACGTCGTCCTCGTGCTGCGCGGGCTGAGTATCGAGGTGCCTTCCGGGGAGATCGTGGCGCTGCTCGGCGCGAACGGGGCGGGCAAGACCACGCTGCTGCGGGCGATCACCGGGCTGCTGGCACCGCACCGCGGCAAGATCACCAAGGGCACGGTGCACCTCGCGGACCGGGACATCACCGGCGCTGATCCGGCCGCGGTGGTGCGCGGCGGCATCGCGCAGGTGATGGAGGGCAGGCGGGTCTTCGCCGAGATCACCGTGGACGAGAACCTGCGCACCGGCGCCTACACCCGGCGTTCCCGCGCGGAGGTGCGTGAGTCCTACCAGCGCGTGCTCGATCTCTTCCCGGTACTCGGGCAGCGGCGCCGCGCGATCGCCGGTTACCTCTCCGGCGGGGAGCAGCAGATGCTCGCGATCGGCAGGGCACTGATGGCGGCGCCGCGGTTGCTGCTGCTGGACGAACCCTCGCTCGGTCTCGCGCCCAGGCTGGTCGAGCAGGTGCGGGACATCATCGTGCAGATCAACGAGCAGGGCACCAGCGTGCTGCTGGTCGAGCAGAACGCGATGATGGCACTGTCCATTGCGGACTCCGGGTATGTGCTGGAGACCGGCAGGGTGGTCCGCGACGGGCCCGCCGTCGAGCTGCGCGCCGACGAGGACATCCGCGAGTTCTACCTCGGCGCGAGCGCGACGCGGACGCGACGCTCCTTCGCCGAGGTGAAGAGCTACCGCAGGAGGAAGCGATGGAGCGCGTGACCGCCGAGGGGCCGCTGCTCGAGGCGCGGGAGCTGACCCTGCGCTTCGGCGGGGTCACCGCGCTCGACGGGGTGAGCTTCGAGGTCGCCCGCGGCGAGCTGTTCGCCGTGATCGGCCCGAACGGCGCGGGGAAGACCTCGATCTTCAACTGCCTCGGCGGGGTGTACCGCCCGCAGCACGGCACGATCACCCTGGAGGGCAACGGGCTCACCGGCCGCGCCCCGGCCGCGGTCGCCGCCATGGGGGTGGCGCGCACCTTCCAGAACCTCGGCCTGTTCCGGCATCTCACCCTGATCGACAACCTGATGCTCGGCAGGCATCACCTGATGCGCACCGGCTTCGTGTCCGGAATGGTGTGGTGGGGGAAGGCGAAGCGGGAGGAGATCAGCCACCGCGCCGCGGTGGAGGAGATCGTCGAACTACTCGAGCTGGAGCCCTACCGCTCGACACCGGCCGGGTTGCTGCCCTACGGCGTCGCCAAACGCGCCGAGCTCGGCCGGGCGCTGGCGATGGAGCCGAAACTGCTGCTGCTGGACGAGCCGGTCGCCGGGATGAACCTGGAGGAGACCGAGGACACCGCCCGGTACCTGCTGGAGATCCGGCGGGAGCTGGGGCTGGCGATGATCCTGGTGGAACACGACATGAGGCTGGTGATGGACCTCGCCGACCGGGTGCTGGCGCTGGACTTCGGGGTGGCCATCGGTACCGGGACGCCCGAGGAGATCCAGCACGACCCGCGGGTGATCGACGCCTACCTCGGCGGTGCCGCATGAGTAACTCGGTACCGAGCCGCGGCACGCACAAAGACCACCGCGAGGCCGCGGAGGACCCAGCATGAGTAACTCGGTACCGAGCCGCGGCACGGACAGGATGGCGCACGCCAAGGAGGCGGCCACCCTGCCGGCGCGACTGCTGGAGCAGGCCGAGGAGCGCCGGAACGCCCCGGCCATCCGGCAGAAGTACCGCGGGTACTGGCGGGAGTGGAGCTGGGCGGAGTACGCGCGGCGGGTCGCGGCCGTGGCGGCCGGGTTGCGCGATCTCGGCGTCGGGCCAGGCGGCAGGGTGGCCATCCACGCGGAGAACCGGCCGGAGTGGGTGATCACCGACCTGGCGGTCCAGGGCCTCGGCGCGCGGAGCATCGGGGTGTACCCGACCTCGCCGGAGATGGAGGTGGAGTACCTGCTCGGGCATTCCCGCAGCACGGTGCTGATCGCCGAGGACGAGGAGCAGCTGGACAAGGCGCTCGCGGTCCGGCACCGGCTGCCCGAGCTGCGGCATCTGGTGCTGATGGACCCGCGCGGGGTGCGGGTGGACGAGGTGCCGGGGCTGCTCACCTTCGCCGAGCTGGAACGCCGCGGCGAAGGTGCGGGCGCGCTGGCGGCCTACACCGAATCAGTGTCCACACTGGACCCAGCGGCGACCGCGATCCTGGTGTACACCTCGGGAACGACCGGACCGCCGAAGGGCGCGATGGTCTCGCACGCGAACCTGGTCGCCTCGGCGCAGGTGTTCGTCGAGGCGCTGGGCTCGGGCGGCGGGGACAGCGGGGACGAGGTGCTCAGCTACCTGCCGCTGTGCCACATCGCCGAACGGCTGATCTCGGTGGTGGACGCGGTGTGGGCCGGTTCGGTGGTCAACTTCGGGGAAGGCGGCGACTCCTTCGCCGGCGACCTGCGGGATGTCCAGCCCACGGTCTTCCTCGGCGTGCCGCGGGTGTGGGAGAAGATGCTGGCCGGGGTGCAGATCCGGATGGCCGACGCCTCCCCGCTCAAGCGCGGGCTGTACCGGCTGTGCCTGCGCCACGGCAGGAGGATCGCGGCTCGGCGGATGCGCGGCCGGAACACCCTGGCCGACCGGCTCACCTTCGCGGCCTGCGAGCTGCTGATCTTCCGTCCGCTCCGGGAGAAGCTCGGCATGGTGCGGGTGCGTACCGCGATCAGCGGGGCGGCCCCGATCGCGCCGCAGGTGCTGGAGTACCTGTGGGCCATCGGCATTACGGTGCGCGAGGGCTACGGGCAGACCGAGAACACCGCGATCTGCACGCTGACGCCGGTCGGCGACGTGCGGCTGGGCGCGGTCGGCGTGCCGCTTTCCGGGGTGGAGTTGCGGATCGCCGGGGACGGCGAGATCCTCACCCGCTCGGCAGGGGTGTTCCAGGGTTACCTGGACGACCCGCACGCGACTTCGTCCACAATAGACGAATATGGTTGGCTGCACACCGGCGACGTCGGGGAGCTGGACGAGGACGGCTACCTGCGGATCACCGATCGCAAGAAGGACATCATCATCACCGCGGGCGGCAAGAACGTCTCGCCCTCGGAGATCGAGAACCGGCTCAAGGTCTCGCCGTACCTGCGCGAGGCCGTGGTACTCGGGGACCGGCGCAAGTACCTGACCGCGCTGATCGGCATCGAGCGGGACACCGTCGGCGACTGGGCCACCCGGCGCGGGTTGGCCTACACCACCTATGCCGACCTTTCCGGCAAGCCCGAGGTCCGCGACCTGGTACAGAGCGTGATCACCGAGGTCAACCACGACCTGGCCGCGGTGGAGCAGATCAAGCGGTTCCGGTTGATCGACAAGGAGCTCGAGCACACCGAGGGCGAGCTGACCGCCACGCAGAAGGTGAAGCGCAGGGCCATCGCCGAACGGTTCGCCGCGGAGATCGAGGCGATGTACCCATGAGCGTTATGCACAGTCCGGTCGACGGGGGCGGCTCGTGGCGACCGGATGCGGGCGAGGCACGCACGGTAGGCGCACCGGCGCACGTGCACAACGCTCATTCAGGTAGGGCACGATGACCACCTTCCTGCAGAACTGCTTCGCGGGTCTCGCACTCGGCTCGACCTACGCGCTGGTGGCGCTCGGCTTCGTGGTGATCTACAAATCCACCGGCGTGATCAACTTCGCCCAGGGCGGGCTGCTCGCGCTCGGCGCCTACCTCGGCTACACCTTCGCCGAGGACCTCGCCATGGCCTTCGCCCTCGCGGTGCTGCTGTGCTGCGCCTCCGCGGCTCTGGTCGGCGCCGGGTTCGAACGCCTGGTGCTGCGCCGGATGGTCGGCAGGCCGCCGTTCGCGGTCATCATGATCACCATCGGGCTGCTGTTCGTACTGGAACCGCTGATCACCGCGATCTGGGGCTTCCGGAACAAGCAGGTGCCCAACCCGTGGAACATCCGCACGGTCGAAGCGGGCGGCCTGGTCTTCGGGGTACGTGACCTGTGGACCATCGGCCTGACCGTCGCCGTGGTCCTCGCCTTCTTCCTGTTCTTCCGGTACAGCTCGCTCGGGCTGGCCATGCGCGCCACCGCCTTCGACCCGGAGGCCGCGCTGGCGCAGGGCATCAGCGCGCGCAGGGTGTACGCGGTGTCCTGGGCGATCGCCGCGGCACTCGCCGCGCTCGCCGGGATCACCATGGCGGCGGGTCCCGGCGGGTTGTCGCCCTCGATCGGGTTCATCGCGCTGGCCGCCTTCCCGGCGATGATCCTCGGCGGCCTCGACTCCCCGGCCGGCGCGGTGCTCGGCGGGTTGGTCATCGGGCTCGCCGAGGCGCTCACCAGGGGCTACCAGCAGCATCTCGCCGGCTGGGCGGGCGACAACGTCTCGGTGATCGTGCCCTACCTGCTGATGATCGTGATCCTGCTGATCAGGCCCTACGGGCTGCTGGGCACCAGAGAAGTGAGGCGGCTGTAGATGGCCAAGGCGCACCGGAACCTGATCCGCGGCTACGCCGAGCAGCTGCGGCTCTTCGGTACGCCGCCGGCCAGGTTCGGCCTGCTCGCGATGATCCTGGTGTTCCTGCTACTGCCCACGGTGGTGCAGGACGACTTCTGGCTTTCCGTGCTGATCTACGTCGGGATCACCGCGGTCGGCGCGATCGGGCTGAACCTGCTGACCGGATACTGTGGACAGATCTCGCTCGGGCACGCGTTCTTCATCGGCGCCGGCGCGTACGTGACCGCGCGGGTGGGCGGGGACCTCGGCCTGCCACTACCGGTGTGGCTGCTCGCCGCCGCCGCGGTGGGCGCCGCGCTCGGCGGGCTGATCGGACCGTTCACCCTGCGGCTGCGCGGGCACTACCTGGCGATCGTCACCCTCGGCCTGATCTTCATCGGCGAGCACCTCTGGCGCAACCTCACCGGACTCACCGGTGGTAACTCCGGGACCTCGGTCACCGCGGGGGCCGCGATCGGCCCGGTCGACTTCGGCGCGCTGAGCATCGCCGGGGAGAGCTATTCGCGTAACCAGGGCTACTTCTGGCTGGTGTGGGGCCTGGTCGGGGTCATCGCGCTGCTGGCGAAGAACCTGGTGCGCACCCGGCCTGGCCGGGCGCTACAGGCGATCCGCGACCGGGACCAGGCGGCCGAGGTGATCGGGGTGCGGGCCGGGCGGTACAAGATCGGCGCGTTCATGCTCTCCAGCGCGATCGCGGCCATGGCCGGCGCGCTGTTCGGTTCGTACCAGCAGTTCGTCAGCCCGGACGAGTGGAACCTGCTGCTGTCCATCCAGTACATCGCGATCGTGATCGTCGGCGGTCTCGGCACGATCTTCGGCTCGGTGCTCGGGGCGATCTTCGTGGGCGCGCTGCCCGCACTGATCGACCGCTACTCCGACGCCATCCCCGGCGTGCGGACCAGTGTCGGCGGCGAGGGGTTCATCAGCGTGTTCGCGCTCAACCAGGCCATTTTCGGCCTGCTGATCGTGCTGTTCCTCGTGCTGGAGCCACTCGGCCTCGCCGGCATCTGGCTGCGGGTCAAGAACTACTTCAAGGCCTGGCCGTTCTCGTACTGACCAAGGAGGTCCAGCATGCGCAGCACACCATTTCGGCTGGCGGCGGTGCTCGCGGTGGCGACGCTCGCCACCGCCTGCGGTGGCGCGGGCGACGACGGTGACTCCGGCGGTGGCACCGCGGGCGAGCCCGCGAGCACGGCCGGGTTCGACGGGAGCACGATCAGGCTCGGCGTGCTCAGCCCGCTGTCCGGGCCGATCGCGGTGATCGGGCAACCACTGACCTCCGGCAACAAGGTGTGGTTCGACCACCTCAACGCCCAGGGCGGGGTCGCCGGCAAGTACAAGGTCGAGCTCGTGCAGGAGGACACCCAGTACAAGCCGGATGTCACCGTGCAGCAGTACAACAAGATCAAGGGTGACGTGGTGGCGTTCACCCAGGTCCTCGGCACCGCACCGACCCTGGCGGTGCTGCCGCAACTGCGGGCGGACAGGATCCTGGGCGCTCCCGCCTCGCTGGACGCCCTCTGGGTGCGGGAGGACAACCTGCTTCCGGTCGGGGCGCCGTACCAGATCCAGTCGATCAACGCGATGGATCACTACCTCGGCGAGGGCGGCGGCTCGCCCGGCTCGACGATCTGCACGATGGTGCAGGACGACGTCTACGGCGAGGCCGGCCAGCAGGGCATCGACTTCGCGGCGGAGAAGTACGGCTTCACCGTGGCGAACACCCAGCGGTTCAAGGTGAACACCGAGAACTACGCGGGGCAGATCGGCGCGCTGGCCGGTGCGGGCTGCGAGATGGTGTTCCTCACCGCGACGCCGACGGACGCGGGCAAGATCTGGGGTACCGCGGCACAGGCCAGGTTCACCCCGAAGTGGTACGCGCAGTCACCGAGCTACGTGGGTGCGCTCGCCCAGTCGCCGGTGGCGCCGTACATGCGGCAGTACGTGACCATCGTGGCCGAGGGCACCGAGTGGGGTGACGAGTCGGTCCCCGGGATGAAGGACATGGTGTCCCGGGTGGCCGAGTACGCGCCGCAGCAGCAGCCGGACTTCTACTTCGCCTTCGGCTACAACCAGGCCCGCGCCATGACCGCGGTGCTGGAGCAGGCGGTGGAGGCCGGTGACCTCTCCCGGGACGGCGTACTCGCCGCGTCCAGGGAGCTGGGCACGGTGTCCTTCGAGGGGTTGACCGGCGACTACCGGTACGGTCCCGCGCAGGACCGGAACCCGCCGCGCACGACCACACTGTTCGCGGTCGACCCGGCCAAGCCGTTCGGTCTCGCCACCCTGAAGTACGACTTCACCTCCGAAGCCGCCCGGTCCTTCGAGTTCCGGAAGGCCGACATCTGACCCGCAGTGCCTGATCCGCGACGCGCGTTCGTCCACTCGCCTCGGGTAGCCGGCTCCGGTTCAGGAACAGCTTTCAGGCGGTGGCGTGGGCGTGCAGGATGCGGGCGACGGCCTCGGTGACCCGGGCGGTCTGGTCGAGGTGCAGCCACTCGTCCGGGACGTGCGCGTTGTTCCCGGGGCCACGCGGGCCGGTCACCACGAACTGGGCCCGCGGGTAGGCGCGGGCGAACATGCCGAGGAAAGGGATCGAGCCACCGAGCCCGATCGCCTGCCAATCCCGGTCGAACACGTCCGCGCTGACCTTGTCCAGCGTGGATTCCAGCCAGGGCGCGGTCGGCGGTGCGTTCCAGCCGTCCGCCGCCTCCGCCCGGTCGATCTGCACATGGGCCCCGAACGGCACCCCGCCGGTGAGGGCACGTTCGATCGAGCGCAGCGCGACCGCGGCGTCCGTGGTCGGCGGCAGCCGGAAGCTCAGCTTCAGCCCGGTCAGCGGGCGCAGCACGTTGCCGGCGTCGGAGATCGGGGGCAGCCCGTCGGCTCCGGTCACCGTGAGGGTGGGGCGCCAGGTGTTGTTCAGGATGAGCTCGACGGCGTCCTCGCTCAGCGGGCGCACGCCCTCGGCCAGCGGCAGCTCCGGAGCGCGATACCCGCCCGCGACCGCGGCCCGGATCTCGGCAAGGCGTTCCGGCGGCACGTCCACGTTCAACTCGGGCAGCGCGATCTCACCCGCGTGCGGGTCCTCGATCCGGTCCAGCAGCTGCCGGATCACCCGGAACGAGCCGGGCACGATGCCGCTGCCGTGCCCGGAGTGCACCCCCGACTCCAGCACCCGCACGGTCAGGTCGAGGAAGGCGATCCCGCGCAGCGAGGTGGCCAGCCACAGCCGCTCGTAGTCCCCACCCGCGGTGTCCAGGCACACCACAAGGCCGACCGCGCCCAGCCGGTCCGCCAGCAGTTCGAGGTAATGCGGCAGGTCGGGGCTGCCGGACTCCTCGCAGGTCTCCAGCAGCACCACGGTGCGTGCGTGCCGCCCGCCCGCCGCCTGCAACGCGGCCAGCGCGCCCGCGCCCGCGTATGCCGCGTAACCGTCGTCGCCCGCGCCGCGGCCGTACAGCCTGCCGTCCCGGACCACCGGGGTCCACGGGCCGAGCCCCGGTGACCACTCCCCGGCGGCGGGCTGCTTGTCCAGGTGCCCGTAGACGACCACGGTCTCCTCGTTCGAGGCGTCCTGGGCGGGCACGTCCAGCACCAGCAACGGCGTGCGCCCCGGTAGCTGGATCACCTCGGTGCTCGCCCCGTGCAGGCCGCGCGCGGTCAGCCAGCCGCGGACGTGCTCGACGGCGGCGTGCAGCTGGCCGTTCGCCGACCACACCGGATCGAAGGCCGGCGACAGCGCCGGGATGGCGACGAAACCGGACAGGCTGTCCAGGGCCGTGCCCGCCCACAGTTCGTGCACGGTGTTCCGCAGTACGTGCTGGTCCATGCCCCCGATCCTGACACGAACAAAGTGTGTCGTACGCCACAACACGGACATTCGGGTGACCCCGCATCGGGGGCCGGCCGGCCCGGTTCCCCCCCGCTCGCCCGCCCGGAAGGGGCTGGTCGCGGCGTGCCGGTGCAAACCCTACTTTCGGCTGCCCCACCATAGGTATTCCAAGCGTTTACGCAGCTCGGGCGGTACTTCGTCAGCAACAAAACGGCTTCGAGGGCTCACCAGAAGGCCGAGTTTCATGCCAGGATGACCGCGAACACCGTCACCGCCGACGGATACCGAGCGCTCGGACCCGATGCGCGAGTGGCCGCCGGCGAGTCGTCGTGGCGGCCGCCACAAGCGGCTGCGCGGCACCGACACAAGGAGTAGCGCATGTCGTCCCCCGAACAGTGGACGCGCCCGGAACCTGGCGCCGGACCAGCCGCGACCGCGGCGGAACCGACCCCAGAACAGGTGATAGCGGGCTTGCGAGCAACAACCGAAGGTGGCCCTGAGCTCACTCAGCTCCTCACCCCCGAAGGCGAGCGGGTCCCCTCGCCACCGTTCGACCCGTACGCCGCGGACATCGACGACGAGGCCCTGCGCGGGCTCTACCGCGACATGGTGCTGGTGCGGCGCGGCGACCGGGAGTCGAACGCGATGCAGCGGCAGGGGCAGCTGGGTATCTGGGTCCCGCTGCTCGGCCAGGAGGCCGCGCAGATCGGTTCCGGCAGGGCGCTGCGCCCGAGCGACATGGCCTTCCCGAGCTACCGCGAGCACGGGGTCGCCTGGACCCGGGGGGTGGACTTCAAGGAGCTGCTCGGCATCTTCCGCTGCACCGACCACAGCGGCTGGGACTTCCAGCGGCACGGCTTCCACCCGTACACGATCGTCATCGGCAACCAGGTGCTCAACGCCACCGGCTACGCCATGGGGCAGAAGTTCGACGGCAAGGTAGGCGAGGACAGCGACGGCACCGCAGAGGCGACAATCGTCTACTTCGGCGACGGTGCCACCAGCCAGGGCGATGTGGCCGAGGGCTTCGTCTGGGCCTCGGTCTACGACGCGCCGGTGGTGTTCTTCTGCCAGAACAACCAGTGGGCGATCTCCGAGCCGACCGAGCGCCAGTCCAGGCTGCCGCTCTACCAGCGCGCCCGCGGTTACGGTTTCCCCGGCATCCGGGTGGACGGCAACGACGTGCTCGCCTGCTTCGCGGTGACCCGGTGGGCGCTGGAGGAGTGCAGGCAGGGCAACGGCCCGGTGCTGATCGAGGCGTTCACCTACCGGATGGACGCGCACACCACCACCGACGACCCCACCCGCTACCGGCTGTCCGGCGAGTTGGAGGAGTGGAAGCTGAAGGACCCGATCGAGCGGGTCCGCGCCCACCTCGCCCGGGGCGGCGGCGCCGACCAGGAGTTCTTCGACCAGGTGGACGCCGAGGCCGACTCGTTCGCCGCCGAGTTGCGGGACTACTGCTTCAACATGCCGGATCCCCCGCCCGAACGGATCTTCCAGAACGTCTACGCGGAACCCTCACCGGTGCTGGACGCGCAGCGCGAGGAGTACCTCGCCTACCTGGGTGGCTTCGCCACCGAAGAGTCGCTTGCGGGCTCGAGCATCGATACCGAAGAGTCGCTTGCGGGCTCGAGCATCGATACCGAAGAGTCGCTTGCGGGCTCGAGCATCAACACGGCGGGTGAGCGGTGATGGCGGCTCCCACCACGACGGCCGACGACGTGACGCAGCAGAGTTCCGTGCAGAAGCTGACCATCGGCAAGGCGCTCAACTTCGGCCTGCGGGCCGCGATGGAACGCGACAACAAGGTCCTCATCCTCGGCGAGGACGTCGGCAAGCTCGGCGGTGTCTTCCGCATCACCGACGGCCTGCAGAAGGACTTCGGCGAGCAGCGCGTGCTGGACAC
Organism: Amycolatopsis cihanbeyliensis; assembly: GCF_006715045.1. GTDB lineage: Bacteria > Actinomycetota > Actinomycetes > Mycobacteriales > Pseudonocardiaceae > Amycolatopsis > Amycolatopsis cihanbeyliensis. The sequence goes on from NZ_VFML01000001.1 coordinate 3,859,120, forward strand.
CCCGCTGGCCGAGTCCGGGATCATCGGCACCGCGATCGGCCTGGCCGTGCGCGGTTTCCGGCCGGTGTGCGAGATCCAGTTCGAGGGCTTCATCTTCCCCGGCTTCGACCAGATCTCCAGCCAGCTCGCCAAGCTGCACTACCGCACCCAGGGCAAGGTCAAGGTGCCGGTGGTGATCCGGGTGCCGTACGGCGGCGGGATCGGCGCGGTCGAGCACCACTCGGAGTCGCCGGAGTCGCTGTTCGCGCATATCGCCGGCCTGAAGGTCGTTTCGTGTTCGAACCCCGTCGACGCGTACTGGATGATCCAGCAGGCGATCTCCTGTGACGACCCGGTGCTGTTCTTCGAGCCGAAACGGCTGTACCACTCCGGCAACCTGAGGGCCGAGGTCGACACGGCCGCCACGCCGGACCCGCTGTTCGCCTCGCGGACGGTGCGCCGTGGCGGCTCGGCCACGGTGGTGTCCTACGGCCCCTCGATCAAGGTGTGCCTGGACGCCGCCACCGCGGCCGAGGAGGACGGGGTGGCGCTCGAGGTGATCGACCTGCGCACGCTGTCCCCGCTGGACCTGGAGCCGGTCTTCGAGTCGGTGCGCCGCACCGGGCGGCTGATCGCGGTGAGCGAGGCCCCCACCGAGTCCTCGCTGACCTCGGAGATCGCCGCGCGGGTGCAGCAGGAGTGTTTCTACTCGCTGGAGGCGCCGGTGCTGCGGGTGGCCGGGTTCGACACTCCGTACCCGCCGACCAAACTCGAGGATCACTACCTGCCCGACCTCGATCGGGTGCTGCATGCCGTCGACCGCGCGCTGGACTGGTGAAGGGGGACTCGGACGATGCCTGACTACAAGCACTTTCCCCTCGCCGACACCGCGGAGGGGCTGACCGAGGCGGAGATCCTGAACTGGCAGGTCCAGCCGGGCGACGAGGTTCGGGTGAACCAGATCGTCGTCGAGGTGGAGACCGCCAAGGCCGCGGTGGAGCTGCCCATCCCGTGGGCGGGTGTGGTCACCGAGTTGCTGGTGGAGCCGGGGCAGACGGTCGAGGTCGGCGCGCCGATCCTGACCATCGACGTCGACCCCGGTGGGGCTCCCGCTTCCGGGAACGGAGCCGCTCCCGCCGAGCAGGCCGAGCCCACGCCGCGGCCGGAGGAGCCGGCCGAGGAGGAGATGAAGCCGCTGGTCGGCTACGGCTCCAAGGCCGCCACCACGAAGCGCCGCCCGCGTAAGACCGCCGCGGCGACCGCGACGACCACGGGTAACGGGTCGCCTACCGCGGAGGCGCCGGAACCGGAGCCGGGTGGATACGTGCCGCTGGCGAAGCCGCCGGTGCGCAAGCTCGCCAAGGACCTCGGGGTGGACCTGCGCACCGTGACCGGGACCGCCGACGGCGGCGTGATCACCAGGGAGGACGTCCGGCGGGCCGCCACGCCCGAGGCCACCGAAGCCCCCGAGGCTCCCGAGGCCCCGGTGGCGGGCGAAGGTCCGGCACCCGCCGTGAACGCGGCGGCCAGGGAGCGCAGGGTACCGATCAAGGGCGTGCGCAAGGCCACCGCGAACGCCATGGTGCAGAGCGCGTTCACCGCGCCGCACGTCACCGAGTTCCTCACGGTGGACGTCACGCCGATGATGGAGATGCGGGAGCGGCTGAAGCAGAGCCCGGCCTTCGCCGGGGTCAGGCTCACCCCGCTGGCGTTCGCCTGCAAGGCCATGTGCCTTGCCGCCAAGCGCACGCCGGACGTGAACGCGACCTGGGACGAGGAAGCGGGCGAGATCGTCTACAAGGACTACGTGCACCTCGGGGTCGCCGCGGCGACCCCGCGCGGGCTGGTGGTCCCGAAGGTCCGTGACGCCGACCGGATGTCGCTGGCCGAGGTCGCCCGCGCGATCGAGGAACTCACCGACACCGCGCGGCAGGGCAAGACGCCGCCCGCGGACATGCTGAACGGCACCATCACGATCAGCAACGTCGGGGTGTTCGGCGTGGACACCGGCACGCCGATCGTGAATCCCGGCGAGTCGGCGATCCTGGCCTTCGGCATGATCCGGGACACCCCGTGGGTGGTCGACGGGGAGATCACCGTGCGCAAGGTGCTGCAACTCGCGCTGAGCTTCGACCACCGGGTGGTGGACGGCCAGCAGGGCTCGCAGTTCCTCGCCGACGTCGGCACGCTGCTCGCCGACCCCGCGGTGGCCTTCACCTTCTGAACCGGCCTGTCCCCCCGGGGCCCTGAACGGCACGTTCGGGGCGCTCACCGTCCCGAACGGAACTTTCGGGACGGTGAGCGTCCGGAAAGCCACGTTCAGGGCCCTGGGGGAACGAATCGGGCGGGGCGTACGTTGACCGGGTATGGCTGTCGTGTTGCTGCTCTACCTGGTCGCCGAGATCGCCGCGGTCTGGGCGGTCGCCTCGGCTATCGGGCTGCTCGGCACGATCGGCCTGCTGCTGGCCGGGGCCTTCATCGGGTCGGCGCTGGCCCGGCGCGAGGGTGGCCGGGCCGCCCAGGCGTTCCTTGCCGCCGCGGGCGCGGGCAGGCCGGCGCATGCCGAGCTGACCAACGGCATGCTGGTCGCCTTCGGCGGGGTGCTGATCCTGCTGCCCGGATTCGTCAGCGACCTGGCGGGACTGCTGCTGTTGCTGCCGCCGACCCGGGGCGTGTTCCGCCGGGCGTGGGTGCGCAGGCTGGAGCGCCGTGCGCAGGCCATGGGGCCGATGCACGGGCAGCGGCAGGGACGCGTGATCGTGGTGGACGGCGAGGTGGTCGTTAACCAGGCCGACCGGCCCCAGCCGCCGCATCAGCAGCCACCGCACCGGCCGGTGATCGACCCGCAGTAAACGCCGGCTCTCAGTCCCCGCCGGGGAGATCGAAATAGCTGCTGAGCCGCATGGCCGGGGCGTACTCGCCCTTGACCCTGACCCGCCCGGTGACGAACATCGTCGCCATCGCGACCCCGCCGGTCGCCATCCGGATGAAGTCCTCCGCGGACACCGTGATCGTCGTGTCCGGCTCGTGCCCGAGGTCCGCGCTGGAAACGCAGACGCCGTCCTCGATCAACGTCTGGAAACGATCGAAACCGGCACTGCCGTCGCCCCAGGTGAACCGCCAACCGACCACGAAACTGACATTTCTGGCCCGCTCCGGAACGAAGTGCTCGGACATCCGGCGGAAAATCTCGTCCAGGAATACCGAACGTAACTCGTCGTGCTCGGTAATGGCCTTGAGCTGTTCCTTCGACGCGCTGCGGACGATGTCCGCGAGCACCTCCGTCGACAGCGAGCTCAGCTCAACGCCCGCGCCCATCCTGCCCAGCATGTGCAGCGTCTCGATCAGCTGGACGAACTGGTCCGCGCTGAGCGCGCCGACGTCGACCCCGCGGGCGAAGGCGTTGATCGCGTGCTCGCTCTCCACCCCGCGCACGGTGGAATGCCCGCGGCGCCGGAATGGCATTCTCGCCCGCCAGTTCCGCGCGATCGCTGCTGCCCTGGACACGGCGGAAATGGTACTCGATCAACCGGGTTCGGGAAGATCGAAGAAACCGATCAAGCCGGCGGCGAATGCCAGGTCCCCCTTGACCTTGATCTTTCCGGTGACGAAGAGAACGGCCGGGGTGGCCTGATGGGTGATCAGCTGGAAGAAGTCCGCGGGTCCGACCGTGATGGTCACCCTCGGCTGCTCCCGCATCTCCCGCCGCACCGTGCAGCTACCGCCCCGGATGACGGTCTCGTAGCGGTCGTAGCCACCCGCACCGCTGCCGCCGGAGAGCCGCCAGTGCACCACGGCGTCCAGCTCCGCCGCCCGGTCCTGGCGCAGGTGAGTGCTCATCCGGTCGAAGATCTCGCCGAGCAGCCACGCGCGCAGCGGTGGCTCGGCGACGACCCGGTCCAACTGGGCCCGGGAGGCCCTTGCCACCAGGGTGGCGAAGTGTTTCGGGTCGACCCGGCCGAGGTCGAGTTCGGGTACCCGCTCGGCGACCCTGGACAGCGCGGCCAGCAGCCTGCGAAAGTCGTCCTTGCCCAGTTCGGCGGGGTCCACGGCGGCGGCGAGGGCGTTCACGTCCACATCGGCGGGGTCCAGCCGGGCAGGATCGATCCGCTCGAGGGTCTCGATCAGTGCGCGGCCGCGCAACCCCGCCAGTTCCACGTCGGTGACCCCGGTTCTGTCCACCATAACCCTCTCCCAAAACCTACTGCTTAGTAAGGCTACCTGTCAGTAGGTACTGCGGCAAGGACGCGAAATGTGCCTGACTACCGCCTTCCACCTCGACAACCGGTAGCGTTCAGGGGAACAGGAGGTACGTGTGTCGGAGGAAGTACAGGCGAAGGAGCAACGCTCACCCGAACGGGCCAAGCGGCTGCCGAGGGCGGTTCGCGAGCGCCAGATTCTGGACGCGGCGGTGCAGGTGTTCTCCCGGTACGGCTACCACTCGGCGTCGATGGACGAGATCTCCGAGGTGGCGGGCGTGTCCAAGCCGATGATCTACACCTATCTCGGCGCGAAGGAGGACCTGTTCGGCGCGTGCATCCGGCGTGAGGCTACCCGGTTACTGGAGGCGGTCCAGGGCGGCATCCAGTCGGACGTGCCGCCGGACATGCAGCTCTGGCACGGGCTGCGGTCCTTCTACCGGTTCGTCGCGGACTACCGGGAGTCCTGGACCGTGCTGCACCGGCAGGCGCTGGCCGTCGGTGGTTCCTTCGCCGAGGAGATCACCGCGATGCGCGGCAGGGCCATCGAGCTGGTCGCCGCGCTCGTGGTCTCGGCAGGCAGCCGAAAGGGGCTGGCCGAGCAGGTGGAGAAGTCCGGCGAGGGACTGGCCGCCGCACTGGTCGGCGCCGCCGAGTCGCTGGCCGACTGGTGGCTGGACCATCCGGACGTGACCGACGGCGTGCTCGCCTCCTGGCTGATGAACCTGGTCTGGCTCGGGTTCAACGACCTGGTCGAGGGCGAGGTCTGGAAGCCGCGGGACGGCTAGGAGCTGTTGAGGAAGAGACCCGCACAAGGGTGATGCGGGGGCGCGCTCTCCTCAACACAGCCTAACCGGCTTCGATGGTGCCCACCAGGTGCGGTTTCGGCTTGCGCGCGTTCCACAGCTCGAACGCCCAGCCTTCCCCCGTGTGCCATGAGGTGAAAGCGGCCTTCGCCGGCAGCAGCACCGGCGCCTTGAACCGTACGTCCACCGTGTAGGCCTCGGGCAGCCTGCCCTCGAACGACGCCAGGCTGCGCGCCTTGGTCCACATCCCGTGCGCGATCGCCGAGGGAAAGCCGAACAACCGCGCCGTGAGCGGGTGCAGGTGGATCGGGTTGCGGTCCCCGGACACCTCGGCGTAGCGGCGGCCGATATCGCCGGGTACGTGCCAGATCGCGGTCGACGTGGGCGCGGCGAGCTGGTCCTTCTTCCCGCCGTCCCCGGACGACCCTTCGCGCCGCAGGTAGGTGCTCACATCCGTCCACACCGGACTGTCCTCGCCCCCGGGCACCCACTCGCTGAGCACGTCGAACTGCGTGCCCTGCGCATGTGGCCGCAGGTTCTCCGCGCGTACCCGGATGGTGCCTTGCTCACCCAGCCCGACCGGCCTGCGCTGGGTGATCCGGTTGGCCACGTGCACCATGCCCAGCAGCGGGAACGGGAACGCCGGCTCGGTCATCAGCGCGATCTGCAGCGGGAACGCCAGGATGTGCGGGTAGGTGGCCGGCAGCCGGTCGTCCAGCCGGAACCCGCAGACCTGGTTGTACGCCGCGAGGTGGGCCGGATCGACCGAGACCCCGGAGCGCACGTACTCCAGGGCGGGCAGCTCGCCGCCACCGCCGCCCTTGCCGCCCGGCAGCAACCCGCCGAGCGCCGCCTTGGAGTAGAGCGCCGACAGCTTGGGCGCGGAGTGCAGTTCCTTCACGTCCTTCACCGGCATCGCGATCACGCCCCGATCAGGGCCTGGCCGCATACGCGGACCACGTTGCCGTTCACCGCGCCGGAGGCGGGGTTGGCGTACCAGGCGATGGTCTCGGCCACGTCCACCGGAAGGCCACCCTGGGAGAGACTGGACAACCGCCTGCCTGCCTCCCGGATGAACAGCGGTACCGCCGCGGTCATCTTGGTCTCGATGAACCCCGGCGCCACCGCGTTGATCGTCCCGCCGTACCCGGCCAGCGTCGGCGCGCCGGTGTCGACCATGCCGATCACCCCGGCCTTGCTGGTGCCGTAGTTGGTCTGCCCCACGTTGCCCGCGATACCCGCGATCGAGGACACCCCGATGATCCGGCCGTCCTGGCGCAGAACCTTGTCGGCCAGGAGCTTGTCGTTCACCGCGAGCTGCGCGACCAGGTTCACGGTCAGCACCGCGTCCCAGCCGCCCTCGGTCAGGTTGCCGAGCGTCTTGTCCCTGGTGATGCCCGCGTTGTGCACCACGATGTCCACCCCGCCGTACCGCTCGGTGAGGTGCTCGGCCAGCTTGGCCGGCGCGTCCCCCGCGGTGATGTCCAGTTGCAGGGCCTCCCCGCCGACCCGGTTGGCCACCTGGGAGAGGTCGCCGCCCTGGGCCGGGACGTCCAGCACGACCAGCCGCGCGCCGTCCCTTGCCAGCACCTCGGCGATGGACGCGCCGATGCCCCTGGAAGCACCGGTCACCAGCGCGACCTTCCCGTCCAGCGGCTTCTCCCAGTTGTCCGGCACGGGCACCTCCGGCCTGCCCTCGGTGCCGATCCGGATCACCTGCGCGTCCACGAAGGCGGACTTCGCCGACAGCAGGAAGCGCATGGTGGACTCGGTCGCGCCCTCCGCGCCCTCGGCCACGTACACGAGCTGGGCGGTGGCCCCGCGCTTGAGCTCCTTCCCGACCGAGCGGGTGAAACCCTCCAGCGCGCGCTGCGCGATCCGTTCCCTGCCGTCGACGTGTTCCGGCGGCGTGCCGAGCACCACGACCCGGCCGCAGTACCCGACCTTGCGGATCACCGGTTGGAAGAACCGGTACATCTCGCGCAGCTGGGCCGGGTCGGTGATCCCGGTGGCGTCGAAGACCAGTGCGCCGTACCTGCCCTGGGCGGCCTCGAGCTCGCGCACCTCGATCCCGGCCCCGGCCAGCTGGCCGTGCAGGAACTTCTCCAGCCGCCCACCCGGCGCCGCACCGAGGAGTGCGGGACCCTCGAGGTGTGGTTGACCCGGTTTGTACCGGCGTAGCGGGGTCGGGTTCGGCAGGCCGAGCTTGGGCACCAGGAACTTTCCTACCGGTGTCCTGGTGAACTGCTGGTACCTGTCAGCCATGACTTCCTCCGCTTTTACTGCCGGTCGCGTCACTACGAAGCTTAACCTACTCGCAAGTAGGTTACACTCGTCGCGGGTTGTACATCACGGTCGATTAGCCCAGTGGGCGCTGGAGGAAACATGAGCTCAGCCGAGAAGCCGGACAAGGCGCCGACCGGGCGCGGGCGGGCGGCCAAGTCCGCCGCGAACAAGGGCGCGGCCAAGCCCAAACCCGGGCCGAAGGCGAGTTCCGGCGCGCGCAGGGTCGCCGTCATCGGCGGCAACCGCATCCCGTTCGCCCGGTCCAACGGCCCCTACGCCAAGGCCTCCAACCAGGACATGTTCACCACGGTGCTGGACGGGCTGGTCAGCCGCTTCGCGCTGCAGGGTGAGCGGATCGGCGAGGTCGCCGCCGGCGCCGTGCTCAAGCACTCCCGCGACTTCAACCTGGCCAGGGAGAGCGTGCTCGGCAGCAAGCTGGCGCCGGAAACCCCGGCCGCGGACGTGCAGATGGCCTGCGGGACCGGGCTGCAGGCGATCATCAACGTGGCGAACAAGATCGCGCTCGGCCAGATCGAGTCCGGCATCGCCGGCGGGGTGGACACCACCAGCGACGCGCCGCTGGCGGTGAACGACGATCTGCGGCAGCTCCTGGTGCAGCTCAACGCGGCGAAGACGGTCGGCAAGCGGCTCAGGCTGCTGACCAAGCTCCGGCCGGGGCACATCGTCCCGGAGATCCCGCGCAACGCCGAGCCGCGCACCGGCCTTTCCATGGGCGAGCACGCGGCGCTCACCGCGAAGGAATGGGACATCAACCGCGCCGAGCAGGACGAGCTCGCCGCCACCAGTCACCAGCGGCTGGCAGCCGCATACGACCGCGGCTTCTTCGACGACCTGCTGACCCCGTACCTGAAGCTGTCCAGGGACCAGAACCTGCGGGCCGACTCCAGCTCGGAGAAGCTGGGCAAGCTCAAGCCGGCGTTCGGCGGCCCGGAGGGCACGATGACGGCGGGCAACTCCACCCCGCTCTCCGACGGCGCCTCGGCCGTGCTGCTGGCTACCGAGGAGTGGGCCAAGGAACGCAACCTGCCGGTGCTCGCGTACCTGACCCTCTCCCAGACAGGGGCGGTGGACTACGTACACGGTGGCGAGGGCCTGCTGATGGCACCCACGTACGCGGTACCGCAGTTGCTCGCCAAGGCCGGGCTCACCCTGCAGGACTTCGACTTCTACGAGGTGCACGAGGCGTTCGCCGCGCAGGTGCTCGCCACCCTCAAGGCGTGGGAGGACCCGGACTTCGCCAAGGAGAAACTTCGGCTGGACAACCCGCTCGGGGCAATCGACCGGGCGAAGCTGAACGTGAACGGCTCCTCGCTCGCCGCCGGTCACCCGTTCGCGGCCACCGGCGGCCGGATCGTCGCCACCCTGGCCAAGCTGCTGCACGAGAAGGGATCCGGGCGCGGCCTGATCTCCATCTGTGCCGCGGGTGGGCAGGGAGTCACCGCGATCATGGAACGCTGAGGGTTGTGCACAACGCTCTGCACGTCGACGCTGAGTAGTCAGCTCAGGGAGAACTCGGGGGATTTCCGGACGACAATCGTCGGTGGTCACTCCTAGTATGCCCCCATTACTGCCGAAGGGGGTATGACATGGAGCGACCCGACAACAAGGTCGCGGTGCGTGCACAGGGTCTGGTGAAGACCTACGGCGCTACCACAGCGCTGGACGGGGTCGACCTCGAAATCCCGACCGGGCAGGTGCTCGGGCTGCTCGGCCCGAACGGCGCGGGCAAGACGACGACCGTGCGGATCCTGGCCACCCTGCTGAAGCCGGACTCCGGCAGTGCGTGGATGGCCGGGCACGACGTGCTGGCCGAGCCGGACGCGGTACGGCACGCGATCGGGCTGTCCGGGCAGTACGCCGCGGTGGACGAGAATCTCACCGGCGCCGAGAACCTCTACATGGTCGGCAGGCTGTACGGCAAGAAGAAGTCCGCCGCCAAGGCAAGGGCCCGGGAGCTGCTCGCCCGGTTCCGCCTGGAGGAGGCCGCCGACCGGCCGGCCAAGGGATACTCGGGCGGGATGCGGCGCCGGCTCGACCTCGCCGGGGCCCTTGTCGCCGAGCCGACCGTGGTGATCCTGGACGAGCCGACCACCGGGCTCGACCCGCGCGGCCGGATCGACATGTGGGATGTGATCAAGGAGCTGGTCTCGGACGGCACCACGGTCCTGCTCACCACGCAGTACCTGGAGGAAGCCGATCAGCTCGCCGACAACATCATGGTGATCGACCGGGGCAAGGTGATCGCGCAGGGCACCGCCGACCAGCTCAAGGGACAGATCGGCGGGGAACGGCTGGAGCTGGTGGTGGCCGCGGCCGAGGACCTGCCGGCGACCGCGCGGGTGCTGGCCGAGGTGGGCAGCGGCACCCCCGCGGTGGACGAGCACACCCGCAAGGCGGACGTGCTGGTGGACACCGGCCCCAAGGCCCTGATCGAGGCGCTGCGCAGGCTGGACGCGCAGAACGTCGTGGTGCAGGACGTGGCACTGCATCGGCCGACCCTCGACGACGTGTTCCTCTCCTTGACCGGCCACGCCACCGAGGAGGAGCTGCCGGCATGAACGGGATCACGAAGAGTTTCTCCGACGGCGGAGTGGTCGCCTGGCGCAACCTGATGAACGTCCGGCGAAACCCGGAATGGCTGATGTCGGCCACCTTGCAGCCGATCATGTTCGTGCTGCTGTTCGCCTACGTGTTCGGCGAGGCCATCGGCGGGGAGGCAGGAGGGGCCGCCTACCGCGAGTACCTGATCGCCGGGATCTTCGCCCAGACCATGGCGTTCAACTCGGCGTTCACCGTGGTCGGCTTCGCCAACGACCTGCAGAAGGGCATCATCGACCGGTTCCGCTCGCTGCCGATGTCCCGGCTCGCGGTTGTCCTCGGCCGCACCACCTCCGACCTCGCGGTCAGCGTGGTGGCGCTGGTGGTGATGTCGCTCTGCGGGCTGATCGTGGGCTGGCGCATCCGGGGCAGCTTCCTGGACGCGGTACTCGGCTACCTGGTGATGCTGATGTTCGCCTTCGCGCTGTCCTGGATCGGCGCCTGGATCGGACTGGTGGCCCGCAGCGTGGAGGTCGCGCAGAGCGCGGGGCTGATCTGGCTGTTCCCGCTCAGCTTCGTGTCCTCGGCCTTCGTGCTCACCGCCGACCTGCCCGCCTTCCTGCGGCCCCTGGCCGAGTGGAACCCGTTCACGGCGGTCATCAACGCCACCAGGGACCTGTTCGGCAACCAGTTCGGTGCGCCACCGACCGGCTGGCCGGCGGAGAACGCGTCGCTGTACGCGATCCTGTGCTGCGTGGCGATCGTGGCGATCTTCGCCCCGCTCGCCGTCGCGAGGTACCGGCGAGTGGCGAGCAAGTAGCCCCTAGCGCACCTTGTCGGCGAGCGCGCCGGCCTGCGCGCCCGCCCGGCGCGCGGCCCGGCGGGCCCGCCAGCCCACCGAGGGCCTGCCGCCGGTGTCCGCCACGGCCAGCAGCAGGCCACCGGCCATGCCCGCGTTCTTCAAGAAGTGGACCAGCTGCTGCTGCCGCTCGCCGGGATCCTCCTTCTCCCAGAACGGGTGACCGGCTGCCGTGGTGGGCACCAGGCTGCCCAGCAGCAGCGCGGCGGCGAACCGGGGGAACCTGCCGAGCGCCAGCGCGGTACCGGCACCAACCTTGACCGCGGCATCCGCCCGGACCAGGGTCGCCGCGTCCACGGTCTCGGTGCCGACGGTCCGGTCCAGCAACGGCTCGGCCGCCTTGGCGTGCCCCTCGGCGTCCCGCAGCGCGTTGATACCGCCGGAGATGAATATGGCCGCAAGCAGCGGGCGGGCCACTCGACGAAGTATCACGATCGTCGCCCTCCTGGACGTGAGAACTGGTTCACCTCGAAACTACCCGCTCGGGGCCATGTTCACGCTCCGGCGAACTAGCGGGCTCTACCGAAATATAGAGCTGACACTAGAAAACAATAGCGAAGGCTAGCGGCGGGCGGGGTAGGACCGCGGCAGCCGGAAGCCACGGTCCGCGGCCACCTCGCGCAGCCGGTCCGGGTAGTCGGTGATGATCCCGTCCACGCCGTCGTCGATCAGCTTGTGCATGGTCGCCTTGTCGTTGACGGTCCACGGCACCACTCTCATCCCGGCCCGGTGCGCCTCGTCCACCAGCTCCTCGGTGGTGAACGGGACGTAGTCCGGGTCGGTCACGCCGCCGCCCTGCGGGTAGCCGTGCACCGGGGACAGCGCATGGGCGCCGAAGGACTTCGCCGCGCGCACCGGGCTGCCGCCGAAGTCGTCGATATCCAGGCCGCCGAGCCACGGCGACCTGCCCGGCTGCCCCACCTCGAGGAAGCCGGGTTGGGTGAGCGCGACCAGCTTCAGCCACGGCGCGGTACGGCGCATCTCCATCAGCGCGCCCCAGTCGAAGCTCTGGACGGTCGTGTTCCGCGCGAACCCGGACCGGGTGATCTCCCAGGCCGCGCGGCGGACGAACCGGGTGCGCGGCGCGGTCTCCTCCGGGGCGGCCGCCTCCACCTTGGTCTCGATGTTGAACCGCATCCCCCAGGCGTGGTGCCGCCGTGCCAGCGCGAACACCTCGGCCAGGGTGGGCATCCTCGCCCCCGGCGAGAGCTCCTGATCCGGGTAGTTCGGCTGCCGCCGCGACCCGCAGTCCAGCGTGCGGACCTGGGCGAAGGTGAGGTCCCTGACGTACTCGCCCGCGTAGGGGAAGTCCGGGTCGCCCGGGGTGACCGGGGTGGTGTCCGCGCACTTGCCCGGGTCGATCCTGCGGTCGTGGGTGACCACGTCCCGGCCGTCGGCGGTGATCTGGATATCCAGCTCGAGCGTGGTCACACCCAGCTCCATGGCCTTGGCGAAGGCGGCGAGTGTGCCTTCCACGGTGAGCCCGATCCCGCCGCGGTGCGCCTGGAGGTCGAGGTGCCCGCGCGGCAGGGCCTGCGCCGTCCCGGTGCCCAGCAGCCCGGTGACCAGCACCGCCGCCAGCACCGTGCGTCCGTACTTGCGTTTCATACCCGTTCCCCAGCCTTTCGGTGAAGGTTTCGACCGAGGCTCACACAGCGGGGTGACCGCGGGGGAAATTCCAGGAGGAGACTGGCCGACCCGACACGCGGGTAGCGGTTTCTGGCGGAATATCGGCCGAACACTAGACAACCCAATAGATTGGCATGATGGACCCCGTACGGAACCCGTTCGCCCCCGGCGCCGGGCAGCGCCCACCGGAGCTGGCCGGCCGCGAGCGCGAGTTGAAGGCCTTCGAGGTGGTGCTGGAACGAGTGGCGCGGGGACGGCCGGAACGCAGCCTGGTGCTCACCGGGCTGCGCGGGGTCGGCAAGACCGTGCTGCTCGGCGAGCTGCGCTCGATGGCGGTGCGCCGGGGCTGGGGCGCGGGCAAGGTGGAGGCGCGACCGGATGCGGAGCTGCGCCGCCCGCTGTCCGCAGCGCTGCACCGGGCGATTCGCGACCTCGCGGTGAGGCACCGGGCACCGGACCGGGTGGACGAGGTGCTCGCCGTGCTCAAGGCGTTCGCGCTGCGGGTCAACCGCTCGGACTCGAAGATGCGGGACAGGTGGCAGCCCGGGATCGACGTGCCCGCGGCCAGCGGAAGGGCCGACTCCGGGGACATCGAGATCGACCTGGTCGAGCTGTTCACCGATGTAGCCGAGCTGGCCGCGGATGTCGGAACCGGGGTCGCCCTGCTGATCGACGAGATCCAGGACCTCGCCCCGGACGACGTGTCGGCGCTGTGCGCGGCCTGCCACGAGCTCTCCCAGTCCGGGGCGCCGCTGGTGGTGGTCGGCGCGGGACTACCGCATGTGCCCGCGGTGCTGTCCGCGTCGAAGTCCTATTCGGAGCGGCTGTTCCGGTACATGCGGATCGACCGGCTGGATCGCGACCACGCGGACCGGGCGGTACTGGCGCCGGTGGAACGGGAGGAGGCGGGGATAGCCCCGGACGCGCTGGACGCGCTGTTCCACGCCTCGGGCGGGTACCCCTACTTCATCCAGGCCTACGGCAAGGCCGCATGGGACGCCGCGCCCTCGGACCCGATCACCGGGGAGGACGTCCGGGTGGCCGCGCCCGAGGCGGAGTCCGAGCTGGCGGTGGGCTTCTTCGGCTCGCGCTACGAGCGGGCCACCCCCGCCGAACGCGAGTACCTGATCGCGATGGCCGAACTGACCAGGGGAAAGGACGAGAGCGCCGTGACCTCGGACGTCGCGGTGTACCTCGGCCGCAAGCCGTCCTCGCTGTCCCCGGCGCGGGACAGCCTGATGAAGAAGGGGCTGGTGTACTCCGCCGAACGCGGGCATATCGCGTTCACCGTCCCGCACTTCGGCAACTACCTGCTCGGCCGCGGTGGGGAGCTTGAGTGAACCGACTGCAACGGAAGAGTGGCGAGCAAGATCAGGATTTTGCCGATGAATCATCGGCATGTGCTCCGGTTCACCGGACGATCGTTGGCGACTTTGTGAAAAAAGGTGCATACTGGAGGCAGCAGCCGACAGCCGATGACGAGTCCAAGGGGATGCAGACACCGATGAACCTCACAGCCAAGCTCCGCGCCCGCCGCGCCGAGGCCCGTACCCGCCGGGCGGTCAACCGCGCGATCGACAACGCGGCCAGCTCGACCATGCGCCACGAACTGATCGCGATGGCGCAGGCCCGGCAGGCCCACATGCGCTGAGGCGCATACGCCCAACGGGGTTACATCCGATCGAGTGACCTGGACCACATTCGATAACGAATGTAACGCCACTCGATGCGGCGCCGATACCCCTGATGACCCCGTGATGCTGGCGGACCCCCGACCTGGCAGCATCACGGGGCTTCCATATGTTCGGACCCCTTGACTTCTCTTGCCGGGGCACCATGTACCCATATCATTGACTCAGTCAATTGATTGGTTGTGATGGTCAATGAATGAGCGGGTGCCTGCCGACCGGGTGGCCGAGGTCAGGGCGTTCAACCGGCTCTACACCCGGGTGATCGGGGTGCTGGACGAGGGGCTGGTCGGCACGCCCTACACCCTCGGCGAGGCGCGGCTGCTGTTCGAGGTAGCCCAGCACGACCTCACCGAGGTGACCGACCTGCGCCGGGAGCTGGACCTCGACCCCGGCTACGCCAGCCGCCTGCTGGCCAAACTGGAGCGGCGGGGCCTGCTGGTCAGGGAACGCTCCGCCGCCGACGGCAGGCGGCAGACAGTCCGGCTCACCGATGAGGGCAGGCGAACGCAGGCGGATCTCGAGGAACGCAGCACCGCTCAGGTCGGGGAGTTGCTGGCCGGGCTCGCCGAGGAGGATCAGCGGCGGTTGCTGGCCGCCATGGGCACGATCGGCGGGTTGGTCGGTGCGCACCGGCGGGACTCCCGGAACACCTCCGTGCTGCTGCGCCCACCGCGGGCAGGGGACCTCGGCTGGGTGGTGCACCGGCACGGCGTGCGCTATGCCGCCGAGTGCGGCCTGGACCACACCTTCGAGGCGCTGGTGGCGCGGGTGGTCGCCGAGTACGGGCAGGCGCGGGACACCGCACGCCAGGCGGCGTGGATCGCCGAGCTGGATGGGGAGCCGGTGGGCTCGATCTTCTGCATGCCGGGGCCGGAGGGGCACCTCGCGAAGCTGCGGCTGCTGCTGCTCGAACCGCGGGCCCGCGGGCGGGGTATCGGCGGGCAACTGGTGGAGGGCTGCCTCGCCTTCGCCCGCACGGTCGGCTACACCGCGATCGAGCTGTGGACCATCGACGAACTCCTCGCCGCCCGCCGGATCTACCAGGAAGCCGGGTTCGAGCTGGTCGAGGAGAAGCCGGAACATCGCTTCGGCCGCGACATCGTCGGGCAGACCTGGCGGCGTGCGCTCTAAGCTGTGTTCAAGAAGGCGCGCGATCGACGAACCCGTATACGGGCCGTGGCTCCTCGAACAGCCGCACCTCGAGCAAGCAGGCCGCCCGCAGCCGGGTTCGCGAGGCCTTCGGCCGAGAGCGCGCCCCCGCATCACCTTGTGCGGGCACCTTCCTCAACAGCTCCTAGCGCCCCATCCCGTAGAACTCCGGGTTGGGCCGCAGCGCGGTCAGGTGCGCCAGCCGGTTGGACATGGCGAACAACGCCGCGATCGCGCCGACGTCCCAGATCTCGTCCTCGGTCAGCCCGGCGGCGCGGGCCGCGGCCACCTGCTCCTCGCCGAACCGGGCGGAGTCCCGCGCCAGCGCGAGCGCGAGGTCGACGATCGCCCGGCCGCGCCGGTCCAGGTCCACCTGCCAGGGGTTGCTGGACACCCGGTCCGCCAGCTCCGGGTCCTTGGCCCTGATCCGCAGGATCGCGCCGTGCGCCACCACGCAGTAGGTGCAGTGGTTCGCCCCGGAGGTGGCCACCACCACCAGCTCCCGCTCGGCCTTGCTCAGGCCGTCCGGCCGCTCCATCAGTGCGTCGTGGTAGTCCAGGAACGCCCGCAGCTCGGCGGGGCGGTGCCCGAGCGCGCGGAAGATGTTCGGCACGAACCCGGACTTCTCCGCGATCGCCTCGATCCGCCCGCGCAGGTCCGCGGGTAGCTCCTCTGGTTCGACGGTGCCGAACCTGCTCACCTGGTCACCCATGTCGGCCACACTAGTGGTGTCGATTCGGCGCGGTCTCGTTCGTCATACCGGCGAACCAACCCGGAGGAGGAGACCATGCCCAGTTATGTCGGGTTCCTGCGCAACCCGGTCAAGGCCTATACCGGGCTCAGCCCGGACGAGGCACAGCGAACCCTGGACGAGTACCTCGCCTGGAACGCCGAGCGGGAGCGGGCGGGCACCCCGGTTTCCGGCGGCGGGCTTTCCCGTGGCGGCCGGGTGGTTCGCCTTGCCGGGGGCGAGCTGACCTCGACCGACGGCCCGCACACCGAGTCGAGCGAGATCGTCGGCGGGTACCTGGTGCTCGAGGCGGCCGATCTGGACCAGGCGGAAAAGATCTTCGGCAGCCACCCGCACCTGGCGATCGGGTCGATCGAGGTGCGAGCCATCGGCGAGCGGGGCTGCACGGACTGAGTACCGCGCGTTGCGGAACAGACGTTGGGACAAGCATTGGGACAAGCATGGGGGAACAGACACCGAGGAGGCGGGATGACCAAGTACATCAGCTTCGCCGTCGGCGGCGGCGACGACCCGGCGTGGGCCGATCCGGAGCGGGCGGAGCAGGCGTTGCAGGCCTACCTCGCCTGGGACGAGAGGCTGCGCGAGCAGGGCAGGATGGTCGACGGCGGAGGGCTGGGCGACGAGGCGAAGGTACTGCGCAAGAACGGCGAGGGCGTGGTGGTCAGCAACGGGCCGTTCGCCGAGACGCAGGACGTCGTCGGCGGCTACGCCGTGTTCGAGGCGGAGAGCATGGCCGAGGCGGTCGAGCTGTGCCGGGACCACCCGCACCTCGACTTCGGGTTCATCGAGATCAGGGAGCTGACCCTCGAATGACCGTACCGGCCGGCGTGGTGGAGCACCTGTTCCGGCACAGCGCGGGGCGGATCACCGCCACGCTGGCCCGTACCCTCGGCGCGGACCGGCTCGACCTCGCCGAGGACTGCGTCGCCGACGCGCTGGAGCAGGCGCTGCGCACCTGGCCACACTGCGGCATACCGGACAACCCGAGTGCCTGGCTGTTCCGCGCCGCCCGCAACCGCGCCCTCGACCTGCTGCGCAGGGAACGCACGCTACGCGCGAAGCTGCCCGCGTTGGCCGATCTGAGTGCCGCGGGTACCCCGGCAACCGGGGACGCGGAGCTGGCACTGATGCTGCTGTGCTGCCACCCGGAGCTGCCCCAGGTGTCCCAGGTGGCGCTCACCCTGAAGACCGTCGGCGGGCTCGGCGTGCCGGAGATCGCCGGCGCCCTGCTGACCAGGCCGGCGACCGTGGCCCAGCGGCTGGTGCGGGCGAAACGCTGGCTGCGCGAGTGCGGGCAACGGGTCGAGCTGCCGCCACCGGACGCCCTTCCCGGTCGGGTGGACAGCGTGCTGGCGGTGCTGTACCTGCTGTTCACCGAGGGCTACCGCGCCACCAGCGGGGACGCCGCCGTACGCGGCGAGCTGTGCGGGGAGGCGATCCGGCTCGGCAGGTTGCTGCTCGCCGACCGGCGCACCGACCTGCCACGGGCGCGAGCGCTGCTCGCGCTGATGCTGCTGCAGGCGGGCAGGCTGCCGGCCAGGGTGGACGAGTGCGGCGAGCTGGTGCTGCTGCCCGAGCAGGACCGCGACCGCTGGGACCGGGCACTGGTCGCCGAGGGCACCCGTACCTTCGCCACCGCCTGCGCCGGTCCGGAACTGTCCGCGTACCACGTGGAAGCCGCGATCGCGCTGTGCCACGTCGCCGCCGAGACCCCGGAACGCACCGACTGGCCCCGGATCCTCGAACTGTACGACCAGTTGCTCGAGCTGCGGCCGTCCCCGGTCACCCGGCTGAACCGGGCGATCGCGCTGGCCATGGTGCACGGGCCCGCGGCAGGGATCGCCGAGCTGGAGGCGCTGGAGGACGAGCCGCGGCTGGCCACGTACCTGCCGCTGCCCACCGCCTTCGGGGCCCTGTACCTGCGGGCGGGGCAGCCACACCTGGCCGCCGACCACTACCGCCGCGCGCTGCTGCTGCCCTGCTCGGAGCCGCAACGCCGGTTCCTGCTGCGCAAGCTGGCCGAGTGCGGCTGAGAGCGTTCTTGGCGGCGGTCTGTTACACCGGAGCGCGTGGACTGGACGGCTTACGTCGACAACTACTGCGAGCGGATCGCGCCGGGGCTGTGGGGAGAGCCGCTGAACACCGTCAGCAACCTGGCCTTCCTGGTCGCGGCGGTACTGATCTGGCGGAAGGCACGGACCGCCGCCGACCCGCGGCTCGCCCGCACGCTGGCCGTGCTGCTCGGCCTGATCTTCCTGGCCAGCACCGCCTTCCACGCGCTCGCGGTGCGCTGGGCCGCGGCCGCGGACTCCGGATTCATCCTGGTGTTCGTGCTGTACTACGCGGTGCTGTTCCCCCGGTTGTTCTTCGGGGTGCGGCGGCGGCTGGCCTGGCTGGCCGCGCCCGCGTTCATCGCCTTCACCGCGCTGGTCACCGCGGTGTTCGCGAGTATCGGGTTCGGCTCCAGCTACCTGGCCCCGCTGCTCGGCCTGTTCGCCTTCGCGCTGCTGCTGGCCTTCGCCAGGGACCGCACGCTGCGGCCGTACTGGCGGAACTTCGCGCTGGCCGGCGGGGTGTTCACGGTGTCGCTGTCACTGCGCACCGCCGACCACTCGGTATGCGGCAGTTTCCCGCCCGGCACACACTTCCTGTGGCACCTGCTGAACGCCTGCGTGCTGTACCTGGTCTCGCACACCGCGCTGCGCCGCGCCGAGCAGGCGCGGCCCGCGTCACCCGCTGCCGACCGGGCGTAGGTTCTCGTCGTGCTCGTCCACGTGGTAGTCCTCCCCGTGCGTGGTGTCCAGCCCGGGGAACACCTTCAGCCTGCGAGCCAGCAGGGTGACCAGTGCGGCCACCACCAGGTTGGCTGCCAGCGCGACGATGCCGACGTAGATCTGCACCGGTGACCCGGCGAACGGCTCCCAGCCGAACAGGTTCAGCTTGCCGAGCGCCAGCGCCGAGCCGCCGAAGTGATCCTTGCCCGCGGCCGGGTTGGGGATGGTGTAGAGCAGGTAGAGGCCCCAGCCCATGCCGACGACCCATCCCGCGACCAGGCCCCACCGGTGCAGCCAGCGGGTGTACAGCGCGATGGCCACCGCGGGCAGGGTCTGCAGAATGATCACCCCGCCGATCAGTTGCAGGTCGATCGCGTACTGCGGGTCGATGCCGACGATGAACAGCACCGCGCCGAACTTCACCACCAGCGAGGCGGCCTTGGCCTGCCTGGCCTCCTGCCGCGGGGTGGCACCCCGCTTGAGGTACTCCTTGTAGATGTTGCGGGTCCACAGGTTGGCCGCCGCGATGGACATGATCGCCGCGGGCACCAGCGCGCCGATCCCGATCGCGGCGAAGGCGATGCCGGCGAACCAGGAAGGGAACATGTCGCTGAACAGGTTCGGCACGATGGTGTTGCCGTCCGGCCGGCCGGTGGCGTTGTTCATCAACGGCTTGGTGCCCGCCGCGATCGCAGCGAAGCCGAGCAGGGCGAGCAGCCCGAGCAGCACCGAGTAGGCGGGCAGCGCGGACATGTTCCGCTTCAGCACATCCCGGCCGCGAGAGGCGAGCGCCCCGGTCGCGGCGTGCGGGTAGAGGAACAGCGCGAGCGCCGAGCCCAGCGCCAGGGTGGCGTACTGGAGCTGGTTGTTCCCGTTCAGCAGGATCCCGTCGTTCGGGGAGGGCGTGGCGGCGAACTTCTCCTGCGCCGCCCCGAAGATCTCGCTCCAGCCGCCGAGCTTGGCCGGCAGGTAGAACACCGCGACCAGGATGACCACGTAGATCAGCACGTCCTTGACGAACGCGATCAGCGCCGGCGCGCGCAGCCCCGACTGGTAGGTGTACAGCGCGAGGATGACGAAGGCGATCAGCAACGGAAGATGGCCGAGCAAGCCGGACTCGTTGAACCCCATGGTGCGCAGCACCGCCTCCAGCCCGACCAGCTGCAGCGCGATGTACGGCATGGTGGCGACGATTCCGGTCACCGCCACCAGCAGGGCCAGCGTCGGCGAACCGTACCTGCCACGCACGAAGTCGGCGGGGGTGACGTAGCCACGCGCCCTGGACACCGACCACAGCCGCAGCAGCGGCAGGAACACCAGCGGGTAGGCGATGATCGTGTAGGGCATCGCGAAGAAGCCCATCGCGCCGGCGCCGAACAGCAGCGCGGGCACCGCGACGAAGGTGTAGGCGGTGTAGAGGTCGCCGCCGATCAGGAACCAGGTGATCCAGGAGCCGAACTTGCGGCCGCCGAGCCCCCATTCGTCCAGATGGTCGAGGGTGGCCGCGGCCCGCCACCGGGACGCGACGAAGCCGAGCACGGTGACCAGCAGGAACAGCACGCAGAAGATGGTCAGCTCAACCCACTGCATCAGCCGTGGCTCCCCTCGTCCAGGTCGTCCACGTCCCCGTCCCGCGCCGGCGGGGCCGGGGTGGTCGGCTTGTTCCGCGTCCCGCGGTACACCAGCACGGTGCAGAGCACACCGATCGCGATCCCGACGAACTGGAACCAGTAGAAGAACGGCATGCCGAACAACTCGGGATCCGCCCGGTTGTACAGCGGCGTGATCAGGATCCAGAACGGGATGAGCAGCAGCAGGTTCCACGGGCTGAACCGCAGCCCGCCTCCGCCACCGGCCTTACCTGCGGACATGCCACCTCACCTCGGTCGTGCGGTGTTGCTGAGCGGACAGACCCTACCGCTATGCATGAAGGCGGTACACCGTGTGCGGGGAACCACCCACACGGGTAGACAAGGGGAGGAAATATGCGCAAGAAGTGGCAACGTGGAATCGGAGCCGTGGCGAGCGCGCTCGTCCTCGGGGTCACCGGCAGCACCGCGGCGGCCACGGCCGAGCCGGACGCGGGGCGAACCGGGGGACACGACCACGACCTGCGGCAGATCGAGCGGCTGCGGCTACAGCAGGAACGGGCCTGGCGCGAGCACGACGGGGCCGCCTTCGCCGCGACCTTCACCCCGGACGGCGACATGGTGACCTTCAACGGCGACCACCTGCGCACCCGCCGCGGTATCGCCACCGGGATGCAGTACTACTTCGACAACTTCATCCCGTACAACCAGATCAGGATGCTGGACGAGCACCTCCGGTTCGCCGGGCCGGACCTGGCGTTCGCGGTGCGCACCTCCTGCATCGTGCCGCGGGGTGAACGGGACTGCCGCGATGGCTCGCTGTCCACCAACACCAACGTGCTCACCCAGCGGCACGGCCGGTGGCCGCAGGAGTCCTTCCAGAACACCAGGAAGTTCGAGGTCGGCTGATACCCGGACGGTGACGGGCCGCTCCGGTCCGTCACCGTTCCGTGGTTTCCACCGAACGTACGGTTGCCCCACCCCCGCCCGCCGGATATCAATGTTTCGTCGCAGGCAGAGGGCTTACACAAACGGCTGCGACGAAAGCGACAAACCGATTAAGGGGCAACTCTATGAAACGTACGCGCCTCGCCGTGTTGATCCCGGCGATGGCGGGCACCCTGCTGGCCGGAGTCACTCCGGCGCTCGCGGAGCCGGCGGACGAACTTCCGCCGAACTCCACGAACATCCCCGCCCGCTACGCGAACCAGGTCCTTGCCTGGCATCCCTGCACCGAGGACGAGTTGCCCGGCCCGCCGCCACCGGGCGCGGAGGACATCGAGTGCGCGACCTTCAACGCCCCGCGCAACTGGAACCGGGTGGACGACAAGATCGACGTGTCCATCGCGGTGAGCAGGCTCAAGGCCACCGGCGGTGAGGCGACCGCCAGCGTGCTGACCAACCCGGGCGGCCCCGGCGCGCCCGGCCGGATGTTCCCCGCGCGGCTGCGGAACCAGCCGAAGCTGCGTGAGCACCAGGAGATCATCGGCTTCGACCCGCGCGGTACCGGGGAGAGCACCAACATCACCTGCGGGGGCGCGATCGGCACCGGCGACTCGCTGGACCCGCGCAACCGGCACCCGCGCAACCTGAACCTCATCCTGCAGGCGACCAAGTACGCGGCCCACTCCTGCCAGCACCTTTCCGGTGAGCTCGGGCCATTGATCAACACCCACCAGACGGTCCGGGACATCGACCTGCTGCGCCTGCTGCTCGACCGAGGCAAGATCAACTGGGTCGGGTACTCCGCGGGCACCTGGCTGGGCGCGCACTACGCGACCACCTTCCCGGACCGCACCGGCCGGTTCGTGCTGGACTCGGCGACCGAGTTCACCACCACCTGGCAGAAGTCCTTCGACTGGCAGCCGCTCGGCTTCGAGCGCCGCTGGCGGCAAGACTTCCTGCCGTGGATGGCAAGGTACGACTCGGTGTACCACTTCGGCACCACCGGGGAGCAGGCAAGGCAGACCTACGAGGACGTACGTGCCGCGCTGGCCGAGCGGCCGGTGGAGGTCGACGGCGAGCGGGTCGGCCCGAACGAGCTGGACTCCACCATCGCCGGCTCGCTGTACAGCAAGCGGTCCTTCATCGGCCTTGCCGAGCACCTGGTGAACGTGCGCACGCTGATCGAGGGCGGCGCCTCGGCTCAGCAGCAGGCCACGGCGGCCAGGGAGGTCAAGGCGAAGAACCCGGACACCGAGATCACCGGCCCGCAGCCGCTGAGGGTGCCGACCGACTACGACGACGCCTACGACGCGAGCTTCTGGACCATCCCGTGCAACGAGGGCCCGTGGGAGGGCAACCGGCGCAGCGTGATCCGGCAGTCCGAGCGGCTCGGCGAGCAGTACCCGCTGCTCGGCTGGGGCTGGCTGATCCAGCCGTGCATCTTCTGGAAGAACAAGCCGATCGACCTGCCGGAGGTGGACGGCGAGGGCGTGCCGCCGGTGCTGATCGTGCAGTCGGTGCATGACCCGGCCACCCCGATCGAGGGCGCCCAGCGGGCGCACCGGGCGTTCGAGGGTTCCCGGATGCTGACCATCACCGACGAGGGCGACCACGGCATCTACGCGGGCGGCAATGCCTGCGCGGACAACGTGGTGGAGCGCTACCTTGTGGACGGCGTCGTTCCGGAGGACACGAGCTGCCCTGGGCTGCCGCTACCGGTGCCACCGGGCGCCTGACGACCCCGGTACCAGGAAGGGCCCGCCGAGCAACCCGCTCGGCGGGCCCTTGCTCATCAGCCGCTGGTCGGCGCCACCGTCGGCGGGTTCGGGGTCTGGGACCCCGGCGGAGCCGCCGGGGGCGTGGTGGCCTGGCGCGGGCTGACGGTCGCGCTCGGACCCGGTGGGCCGCTGGGGCTCGGGGTGCCGGGAGTGCTCGGCTCCGGCGTGGTGCGCACCGACGCGGGGCCCGGTCCCGCGGGCACGGCGGGGCCACGCTGCCCCGGGTCGAGGGTGACCGCGATCGCCACCACCGCGGCCACCGTGGTCAGCGCACTCGCGGCGATGGCGAGCCCCCGGTTCCGGCGCCGTGCCCGCCTGCCGCGACGCAGGATGTCGGCGACGTCGAGGCCGACCGGCGGGTCGTCACCCGCGGCACCGGCGCGGAAAAGGGCACGCACGTCCTCGTCTCGCATCCGGCTCACCTCCTTTCCTCACCGGCCAACGACAGCGCGTCGAGGTACGGGCCGAGCCGCTGCCGCAGGGTGGCGAGCCCTCGCGCGGTCTGGCTCTTCACCGTGCCAGGGGAGCAGCGCAGCGCGGCCGCGGTCTCCTCGACGCTGAGGTCGTCCCAGTACCGCAGCACCAGCACCGCCCGCTGCCGGGGCGGCACGGCGGCCAGCGCGGAACGCAGCAGCATCCGCTGCTCGTGGTCCCGCTCCGCGGTCGCCGGCGGCACCGCGGTCTCGACGTGCTCGCCGACCAGCCGCTCCCGCCACCGCCACAGCCTCCGGTTCTCGGCGAGGAAGGTACGCACCACGACGCGCCGCGCGTAGGCGTCCAGCGCGTCGCGGCGGGAAAGGCGAGGCCAGGCCAGGTACAGCCGCAGGAGTGCCGCCTGCGTGATGTCCTCCGCCCGGTGCCAGTCACCGCACAGCAAGTACGCCGTCGAGCGCAACGAGTGCACTCGAGCGGCGAAGTACTGGCTGAACTCGCCGTCGTACGGCGTGGTGGAACGGGGCACCGCTAGGGGTGCCCGCCCGCCGGGATGTCCACCGGCACCTGGGCCTCGGGCCGGGGGGCTTGCGGGGGCTGCGACACCGGCGATGGCGTGACCGCGGGCGAGTTGGGGGCGACGGTCGGCTCCTGGCTGGGCGTGACCGCGGGCGGGCTGGGCGCGACGGTCGGCTCCTGGCTGGGCGTGACCGGGGGAGTGGAGACGACAGGCTCCTGGGCGGGGGTGGCCTCGACCGGGTTCCGCGCGGCGGGCTGCTCATCCGGAGCGGTATCCGCGCCCGCGACCAGCGGGATGCCGACCCCCAGGCCGAGCACCGCGGCGAAGCCGGACAGCACGAGACGAGTACGCATAGCTCTCCCTGTTCGTGGACACTGTGTGGACAAGGTGTGAACACTGTGTGGATACCGCCACCGGTCGGCGGCACCACTGCCGTTACTCATGCGCCGGACCCGCCCGCGGGTTGCACCGAGTTTCCCGCGATCTCGCCGGGGAGAACTCCACAGGGTGTGGTCGGAGTTGTCCACAGGCTGTGGAGAACCAGGGGGTGGCCGCACCGCGTCAATCGATCGCCGATCGGTACTAGTATCGAGTCCATGGTGCGAGTCCCGTTGACCGACCAGGAACGCGAGCGCGGCCTGCGGCTGGGTGCGGTCCTACGCGAGGCGCGCGGCAAGCGGAGCATGGTCGAGGTCGCGGACCAGGCGGGGATCTCGGTGGAGACCCTGCGCAAGATCGAGACCGGTCGCATCCCGACGCCCGCCTTCTTCACCGTCGCCGCGGTGGCCGACGCGGTCGGCCTGCCCCTGGACGGCCTGCGCTCGGCTGTGGACAACCAGGGGGCCGTACTGGCGCCCTGATCCGGTATCTGTCCAAAAGTCGGGTGCGCCGGTAAAGAACCGCCAACGATGGCTGTCCGGTGGTTCTGAACTGGGCTACGTTGCCTGGCATGTCGAGCGACGTTGGGCACGATGAGGTGGCCGTCCCGGTGGGCTGGCGGGCGCGCCTGCGCCAGATCGGTCCGGGAATCATGGCCGCGGCCACCGGTGTGGGCGCGGGGGACCTGGTGGCCACGATGGTCGCCGGGTCGCGGTTCGGGTACACCCTGCTCTGGGCGGTGCTCGTCGGCGCCATATTCAAGATCGCCCTCGCCGAGGCGGTCGGCCGCTGGCATCTGACCTCCGGCAGGACGCTGCTGTCCGGCTGGCGCACGCTCGGCAAGTGGGTGCTGGTCTACTTCGGCGCCTACGCCGTGGTCTGGGGGTTCGTCTACGGCGCCACGGCAATGTCCGCGTCCGGGCTGCCGCTGAACGCGCTTTTCCCCGCGATCTCGGTGCGGTACTGGGCGATGCTCTGCGGGGTGCTGGGCTTCCTGCTGGTCTGGTTCGGCCGCTACACGCTGATCGAGAAGGTGATGACGGCATTCGTCGGCATCATGTTCGTGACCGTGGTCGGCACGGCCGTGCTGGTCGCGCCGAACCTGCTGGACGCGGCGGGCGGGTTCGTGCCCCGGTTGCCGGAAGGCTCCTTCGTGTACGTGCTCGGCCTGGTCGGCGGGGTCGGCGGCACGATCACCATGGCCGCCTACGGCTACTGGACGATGGCCAAGGGCTGGCGCTCCTCGCGGTGGCTGTCGATGATGCGGCTGGACAACACGGTCGGCTACGTCACCACCGGGATCTTCGTGGTCGCCATGCTGATCGTCGGGTCCGAGCTGCTGCTGGGGCGAGGCATCGTGGACGGCGACGAGGGTCTGCTCATGCTCGGCGGCATCCTGGCGGCCGACTACGGCGAGTGGGCGCGGATCCCGTTCCTGATCGGCTTCTTCGCGGTGACCTTCAGCTCGCTGATCGGTGTCTGGAACGGGGTGAGCCTGCTGTTCGCCGACTGGTGGCGTACCTGGCGGCTGCCCGCGAGCGCGCCGGAGGAGTCGCCTGCGGACTACGACCGTAAAGCGGGCGTGCGCAGCACGGTCTACCGCGGATACGTGCTGTGGCTGACCTTCCCGCCGATGGCGCTGCTGTTCCTCGACCGGCCGTTCCAGCTCACCGTGGCGTACGGGGTGCTCGGCGCGCTGTTCATGCCCTTCCTCGCCGGCACCCTGCTGGTGCTGCTGAACTCGCGCAGGCTCGGCCCGGAGGGCCGCTCCCGCTGGCTGTCCAACGGGCTGCTCACCGTCTGCCTGGTGATGTTCGGCTACCTCGCCGTCGACAGGCTGATCGGCCTGTTCAGCTAGCGGAGGAGAGTGGGCACCGCCCGAACGGAAGGTTCACCGCAGCAGTTCGATGACCGGGGCGAAGTCGGTCATACTCGGCTCCAGCACGGTGAGGTAGCTGAAGCCGAACCGCTCGCGCGCGGCCCGCAGTTGCTCGGCCATCTGCTCCGGGGTACCGGCCAGCGCGGTGGGCACCTCCTCGAGCTGCCGCATGCTGAGGTTCGGCATATCGGCGGACAGCCGCTCCAATGCCTCGCGGCGGTCCCGTCCCGGCACGACCCGGAAGACGATGATGTTGAACTCGACCTCGGCCGCCCGCTCGCCCAGTGCCGCGCGGGCGAACTCGGTGCGCTCGGCGACCACCTCGGCCGGCGCGAACACCGGCGGCGCGACGTCGTTGCCCGCCACCGTCCCGGAGAACCCGATCACGTCGGCGTGCCGCGCCGCCAGCCGCAGCACCCGATCGCCCTGGCCCGCGATCATCAGCGGCGGACCGGACGGTCGCGCGGGCCGCGGCCGGTGCTCCTCGGCGGCGAACATCCCGCGCAGCGCGGTGACGGTGCGTTCGAGATGGCCGACCCGCGCACCGCCGCCGGGGAACGGCAGGCCCGCCGACTCGAACTCGGACCGGACGTAGCCCGCGCCGATGCCGAGCTCCAGCCTGCCCCCGACGAACTGGTCGGTACCTGCCACCTCGCGGGCCAGCAACGCGGGGTTGTAGAAACCGGCGTTCAGCACGTAGGTGCACAGCCGGACGCGTTCGGTGACCTCCGCGGCGAGCACCAGTGAGGGGAACGGCGGCGGCATCCCGAGGTGGTCGGCCACCCCGAGCACGTCGTAGCCGAGCTCCTCGGCCTTGCGGCACTTGTCCACCCACTCGGCGCGCGCGGCGGGGGCCAGCATGGTCACGCCGAAACGGAACGGTCGCGCAGTCATGCCTCCTGCATACACGCCCCCGCTGGGGCAGGGAGCCCGAGGTCCGCTCGGACCTGTGCTGACGAGTGGATGAACGCGCGCCGGGCGGGTCGCGCGTTTCCAGACAGGCACGGAGTGACCCGCCCCACCCGGAACGGGTCACTCCCAGCTGGTCAGGCGAGGCGCTGCTTGAGGGCGGCCAGCTCGTCGTGCATGGTGGACGGCACCTTGTCGCCGATCTTGGCGAACCACTCCTCGATCATCGGGATCTCCTGGCGCCACTCGTCCACGTCGACGGTGAGCGCTTCCTCGATGTCCTCCCGCGGCTCCTTGACCCCGTCCAGGTCCAGGTCGTCCGCGGTGGGCACGAAGCCGATCGGCGTCTCGGTGGCGCTCGCGGTGCCCTCGATCCGCTCGATGATCCACTTCAGCACGCGGGAGTTCTCGCCGAATCCCGGCCACAGGATGCGCCGGTCGTCCCCGCGACGGAACCAGTTCACGTAGTAGATCTTCGGCAGCTTGGCGCCGTCGGCGTTCTTGCCGAGCTGCACCCAGTGGTTGAAGTAGTCACCGGCGTGATAGCCGATGAACGGCAGCATCGCCATCGGGTCCCGGCGCACCTCGCCGACCTTGCCCGCGGCGGCCGCGGTCTTCTCCGAGGACATGGTGGTGCCCATGAACACCCCGTGCTGCCAGTCCCGTGCCTCGTTCACCAGCGGCACGGTGGTGGCGCGGCGGCCGCCGAACAGGATCGCCGAGATCGGCACGCCCTTCGGGTCGTCCCACTCCGGCGCCAGGATCGGGCACTGCGACATCGGTGTGCAGTACCGCGAGTTCGGGTGCGCGGCGGGCTCGTCGGAGTCCGGGGTCCAGTCCCGCTTCTTCCAGGAGGTCGCGTGCGCGGGCTCGCCCTCCATGCCTTCCCACCACACGTCGCCATCATCGGTGAGCGCGACGTTGGTGAACACCGAGTTGCCCTGGTCGATGGTGCGCATCGCGTTCGGGTTGGTGTGCCAGTTGGTGCCCGGCGCGACGCCGAAGAACCCGGCCTCCGGGTTCACCGCGTAGAGCCTGCCGTCCTCGCCGAACCGCATCCAGGCGATGTCGTCGCCGAGGGTCTCCACCCGCCAGCCGGGGACGGTCGGTTGCAGCATCGCCAGGTTGGTCTTGCCGCAGGCGCTGGGGAAGGCCGCGGCGATGTAGTAGGCCTTGTTCTCCGGGGAGATCAGCTTGAGGATCAGCATGTGCTCGGCGAGCCAGCCCTCGTCCCTTGCCATCACCGAGGCGATCCGCAGCGAGTAGCACTTCTTGCCGAGCAGCGAGTTGCCACCGTAGCCGGAGCCGTAGCTCCAGATCATCCGCTCCTCGGGGAAGTGCGTGATGTACTTCGTGTCGTTGCACGGCCACGGCACGTCCTGCTCGCCCGGCTCCAGCGGCGCACCGACCGAGTGCAGTGCGGGCACGAACTCGCGCTCGTTGCCGTCGTCGTCGACGAACTTCTCCAGCGCCGCCGCGCCCATCCGGGTCATCACCCGCATCGAGGCGACCACGTAGGCGAAGTCGGTGATCTCGATCCCCAGCTTCGGCTTGTCGTCCCCGAGCGGCCCCATGCAGAACGGGATGACGTACATCGTCCGACCACGCATGCAGCCCCGGTAGAGCTCGGTCATGGTCGCCTTCATCTCGTCCGGGTGCATCCAGTTGTTGGTCGGGCCGGCGTCGGCCTCGTCCTGCGAACAGATGAAGGTGCGCTCCTCGACCCGCGCCACGTCGGTCGGGTCGGAGGCCGCCCAGTACGAGTTGGGCTTCGACTTCAGCGGCACGAACGTCCCGGCTTCGACGAGTTCGGCGTTGAGGCGCGCGGCTTCAGCCTCGGAGCCGTCCACCCACACCACTCGGTCGGGGGTGGTCAGCTCAGCGACCTCCCGGACCCACGACAGCACGCGGCTGTGCGTGGTCGGCGCGCTGCTCAGTCCGGGGATGGCTACTGCAGTCATCTCTTCTCCTGACTCCGACGAACAAGAGCCCACGCCGAACTCGCGAGTTCGGAGCGGGCTCCTTTGCCGGCGACCGAATGGCTTCGCACACCGGCCGGACCGGTGTACGTGATTTTGGGGATTCCATGAGAGTAGCCGGGTGACTGACCAGTAACCGAGCCCTGACCTGTCGGTTCTCTCACAAGAACGATCAGGGAATCGATTCAGATGTCGCTGGATCGGCGGAGCGGGCGAAATCTTCCGGCCGATACACGGACGGGTCCGGCACGAAAGCCGTGCCGGACCCGCGTGGTTTGTCCGATCCGGGGAGTGCCCGGAGGGGCAGGTTCAGTTCTGGCTGATCCACTGGCCGGTGGCCGAGTCGATCCGGGCCACGCCCTCGACGGGCTGCTGGCCGCCGCCCCAGGCGGCGTCGCTCGCGGCATCGGACTCGCCCGCCGCGCGGCCGGCGCCCTCCACCTCGGTCCACTGCCCGTCGCCGGTGTGCTCGTAGGTGGTCGACTCGCCGCTCTCGTCGATCACGACCGCGACATCGGCATCGCCGTCGCCGTCCACATCGGTGAACCCGATCGTGTTGCCCGACTCGTCCTGCACCACCGCGGTGTCGTTCACGCCGTCCTGGTTGGTGTCGACCGTGGCAGGCCCCACCTCGACCTCGCCATCCGGCATATCCGCGGTCATCCCGCCGTCCGAGCCGGTCTGGGTGTCGGTGTCCGTGCCGCCGGGGTCGCCGGTGTCACCGGGCTCGACCGACACCCAGTCACCGCTGGTCTCGTCGTACGCCGCGTGGGTGACGAGGTTGCCGTCCGCGTCGAGCTGGACGTACTCGTCGGCGTCCCCGTCGCTGTCGACATCCACGAACGCTTGGACGCTGCCGTCCTCCCGCTCGATCAGCGCGGTGTCGTCGACGCCGTCCTCGTTGATGTCGAAGTTGACGTCGGCCGTGTAGTCCTCACCCTCCACGGTGACGGTCATCTCGTCCGGGGTGCCAGTGGTGTCAGCGGTGTCGGTTCCGCCGCTCTCATCGACCCACACAGGGAACTCCCCCTCGTATCGCCGGCTCACGCCGGAGCTCGGTGCCTGTTCCTGAACGCGCGGCACGACCGGCTCGGCCTGGCTCGGGCTCGGTCACGATCGTCACCTTCGCAGCTCGTGCGCCCGGCCCCGCCACTCGTGGGCTTCGCCGCGCGCGTTCTCCCACTCCCCGCAAGCACCTGTCTCCGGTTCGGGAACAGGGTCTCGGGGGCTGGTGTTCTCGCTAGTGAGACTCACCGTATGCCGCTTCGGTTCCACCACACAACAGGCGGGTCCGGCCGTCACTCAACTCGGCATCCCACCGGCTCCGAGCAGCGCACACCAGCGGTCGGTCTCGTTCATCAGTAGCAGCCGGTAGCGCCGCTGTGGCGGCTCCCCGCCCTGCGGGTCGCCCCGGGTCACGTCCAGCCAGAAGGCGACGTCCCGCCCGGACTCCATCGCGGGTTCCTCGCTCAACGTGACCTCGACCCGCTGTTCGGTGAACTCGCGGATGGCGTACTGCCCGTCCGACTCACCCAGCGAGCAACTCAGCGCGACCAGCGCCTCGGGGTCGCGCTCGTTCACCGCCGTGACGTAGGAGGCCGCGAACTGCCGTGGATCCTGGGAGGGGCCGTCCTCGCCGGACAGCACGAGCACCAGGGTGAGCGCCCCGCCGCCGAGCAGCAGCACGGCGCCGACGACCAGGCCGACGATCAGCCCGGTATTGCGCTTCCTCGGTGGGTACCCGTACGGCTCCTGTCCCGGGTACGGGTAGCCGTGCCCCCGCTGCTGGTAGTGGTTGCCGTACGGCCCCTGCTGCGGCGGGTAGCTCACGACTGGTCCCGCAGCGCCCGGATCCGGCCGAGGAACTGCTCCGCGCGGTCCCGACCCTCGGTGACTTCCTTGATCCGTTTGGTCACCTGGGTCAGCTTCTTCGACCGTTCCTGCGCGTCCATTTTTATCGTCTTGTCGACTTCCTTCAGTTCGGCCTCGATGGCCTCGATGCGCCGGCTCAACGCCTCGTCCAGGGCGAGCGAGAGCTGCTGCTCAGCCTCGATCAACTGCTCGGCGACGAGCTGGTCCAGCGTGGAGCGGGCGTCCGCGATCGACTCGACCAGCCACTGCTTCATGTGCTGCTTGTCGGCCGCGTGCCGGCGGGTACGGGCCATCCACCAGCCGGCACCGAGGCCGATCACGATGGTCGCGGGCAACACCACGGAACTGGCCAAGGCCCCGGCCAGGGGCAGTGCGACCAGCTTGCCCGCGCCGACCCCGCCGGACACGCCCATGAAGACCAGCAACTTGTCCTCGGCGGTCGGCGGCCGCTTGTCCGGCGGGCGCAGCACCACCGGCGGCCCACCCGCCCTGGCGAACTGCGCCCGGATGACCTCCAGCTCCTCGGCGGAGAACAGCTCGGCCAGCGCGGCATCGGTGACCTGGTTCAGCCGCTGCGCCAGCATGGTGGACATCCGCTGCGAGACGGCCTGCAGGGTCATGTCCACCTGCCGGGGCAGTTCGGCCAGCTGCTCCCGCTTGGCCGCGTCGATCTGCTGCCGGAAGTAGGACTGGGCGTCCCGCATCTGCCTGCTGGTCTCGTGCCCGATCTCCAGCCGGGCCCGCTGCACCTCGCCGCGCAGTTTCAACTGCCAGCCGCGGGTCGAGGTCCGGCGCTGCGCGGCCAGCTCGTCCCGCCGCTCGCGCAGCGAGGCGGCCTCGGCCTCCCCCGAGGACAGTGCCCTGCGCTCGGCCTGCAGGCGGGCGTGCTGCTCCCCGAGCGCGGTGGACAGCGCGCGCAGGGTGTTCGCCTCGCCCAGCATGGCGGACCTGCCGACCAGCAGCTCCTGCAACGCCGACTGTAGCTCCGCGATCCCGGACTTCTCGCGCACCATGGCGGCGGCCTGCTCGCCGCCCGCCTTGCCTGCCATCTCGAACATGCGCGGGGACACCGGATGCAGCACGGCCTCGGCGAACCGCGGCGCGTGCTCGGCCAGCAGCCGCCGGTTGGCCTCCCGCACCTCACGCCAGCCGCGGAACTGATCCGTTTTGGACAGTGCGAACAGGACGGTCTCCACCCGGTCGGACATCTCCCGCAGGAAGTGCAACTCGCTCGCGGTGAACGGGGCGGAGGCGTCCACCACGAACAGCAACGCGGTGGCGTTGGCCGCGGCCTCCATAGCCAGCTCGCCGTGCGCGGTGTCCAACCCACCGACACCGGGCGTATCCACAATGGAGAGACGTTCCAGCAACGGCACCGGTCCGGCGACCTCGACGTACCGCGGCGGGAGCTGGCCCTCCGGCAGCTCGTGGGTCGCCGAGGACCAGCGGGGCAGCTCCTCGAGCTCGAACCCGACCGGCGCGAGCTGGCCCGGGTAGCAGGCCTGCGCCGACCACTGCTCGGCATGCTCGAAGACCAGGTAGGTGGCGGTGGCCACATCGGCGTCCACAGGGGACAGGCCCTGCGTGGCGAGCAGCGCGTTGACCAGCGAGCTCTTGCCTCGCTTGGTCTCGCCGACCACGACGACCGACGGCTTGCCCGACCGGGCGCGGCGCAGGTCCTCCACCCACCTCCCGGCCTCCGGGTCGAGCTCGCGCAGCATGCCGAGCAGTGTCTCCCTGGCCTGCTTGACCTGGGTGGGCAGCGCGGGCTTGCCGGGCGAGGGGGCCGTCATCGTGGTCAACCCTAGCGTCGGGTGTACACGGTGACGACCGGCGCACGCAGTAGCTGGTTGCGGTCGGCGAACCCGACCACCTCGGTCTCCGCCACCGTGCCCTCGAGCGTCGCGTCCTCGGTCGGGACGGCCCCGCCCGCCTCGTGCAGGGCCGGGTCGAACCGCTGCCCCTCCGGCCGCAGCGCGGTCACCCCGATCGCGGCGAGCCCCTGCTCGAGGCGCTCGGCGACGCCACCGCTGCGGGCGCGGTCGATCGCGTACAGGCACAGCTGGATCAGCGCGCGGCGGTCGGACAGCGCCTGTTCCAGCGCGCCATCACCGGCCGGGGTGGTAACGGGTGCGGGCTCCACGCCCGGTTTCGACGCGGGAGCCTCCGGTCCGGTTCCCTCGGTCTCGCCTTCGACCTCCCGCACGATCCTGGCCAGGTCCGTGCCGTCCAGCCGGCCGGTCGGCCCGTCCTCGTCCGTGCTGTCCAGGATGCTCTCCCGGGTGGCTTCCCGAGGTTTGTCCTTACGAAACCACGCGGCCATGGCTGTCCTCTACCGGTTCACGGAGTTGGTCGGTTCACGGATTTGCTGCCAGATCAGGAAGTACGCCCGGTGCACCACATGCGCGACCCTGCTCTGTGCCGGGGTGGCGCCGAACGAGGCGAAGGAGCGCCACCAGCCGGCCCGCTCCAGCGCGAACGCGGCGAGCTCCGGCCGCGCCGCTCCGGGCATCCCGAGCTGCGCGCCGATCTCGGCGTTGCTGCCGACCCGCAGCACCTCCTCGGTGAGGTCCTCCGGCATGTCCACCGCGCCGGACGCCACCAGGGTCAGCGCCTCGAGCAGGCGCAGCTGGTGCGCCTCGGGCTTGGCCAGCAGCACCTCGATGGCGTCGTGCACCCGCTGCCGCTCCGCCTGGTCCCCGCTGGTGTACGCGAGCGCGGTGATCGAGGCCAGCGCGGCGGCTGCCTTGATGCCGTCGGCCCGCGCGGCGAACACGACCTCCAGCCTGCGACGCACCTCGGCGAGGCCGGAGGCGTCCAGCAGGCTGCGGCGCAGGGCGCCCGCGGTGATCCGCGGTTCGGCCCGGATCGCCCGCACCGCGCGCTGGATGCCGTACAGGTCGAGTTTCTCCAGTAGCCGCACTCTGGTGCCCGCCGGGATCTCGCAGTCCCAGCTGGTGAAGATGTCGGCCGAGATCAGCATGGTGTCCAGCACATCATCGTCCAGTTCGGCGACCTGGCGCAGCGCCTCGGCATCGGCTGCGGTGAACCCGCCGGACTCGGCCGACTCGGCGAGCAGGCCGATCACCGGGAGCACATCGGCCACCCGCGGCCGCAGGGTGGCGGCCTGCTTGCCGGCCAGCACGGTCGCGGCCTTCCAGACGTCCCCCTCGGCGCCTTCCACCGACTCCGGGGCGATGGTGTCCGCCTTGTTCAGCACCGCGATGGCGTTCACCGGGCCCGCCTCGCGGCTGGCCGTGGCCGCGGTGAACGCGGCGAGCGCCTGCTGATCGTCGGCCCGCACCCCCTGGGTGACCACGTAGAGCACGGCCTCGGCCCCGGCCACCGCGTTGCGCGAGGTGTCGTCCAGCTCGCTCGACCCCTCGTCCCCGCCGCCCTCCCCGGTGTCCTGGGTGTCCCGGGTGGCCGCGCCGAGCAGTTGCTCGGTACGGGAAACCGAGGCCGCGTCCAGCGAACCCAGCCCGGGGGTGTCGATCACCGTCATGTCCTGCAGCACGGCGTTGGTCAGGTAGGCCTCGACATGTGAGACCTCGTCGATGTTCACCCCCAGTTCGGCGGGGATCGCGCCGTCCGCCGCGAACGGCAGCACCTGCGTGCGGCCGTCGGTGAACACCACCTCGATCCGGTCCACGGTGCCGTACTGGAAGCGGGTGACCAGGCGGGTGCACTCGCCGATGTCGGTGGGCGCCACCCGACGCCCGATCAGGGCGTTGACCAGCGTGGACTTACCGGACTTGATCCGCCCGGCCACGGCGACCTGCAGCGGCGCTCCCAACCTGCGCAGCACCTCGGCGAACCCCGCCGCGGTCCGTGCGGAAACCTGCGGTTGCAGCCGGTGGCACAGGTTGGCCACCGACGTGGAAAGCGGTCCGGCGAGCCGCCCGTGCCCGGTAGCTGTCACCCGGAAATCGTGCCATGGGAGTCATCCCGCGGTCGCACCCAAGGTGCTACCGCCGTGTGACGCGCGGAACACGGCCCGCGGCCTAGGGTTGCCGGGTGCGACGGCTGAGTCTGTGGATGCGGGCGCACCCGATGGTCGGGGACAGCCTGCTGGCTGCGGCGCTGCTGAGCATCGACGTGCTGATCTTCTTCTTCGAGGATCTGCCGATGCCGCCCTGGTACCTCGCGCTGCCGGCGGACGTGCTGGTGGTGCTGCCGCTGGTGGTCCGCCGCCGTCACCCGCTGTGGTCGGCCTACCTGGTGCTGGCGTTCTCGGTGCTGCACAGCGAGCTCCGGCTCGGCCTCGGCGCCGTGTTCTGCGGGGCGATCGCCATCTACACCGCGGTCGTCTACGCGGGACGCAAGCCGGGCGCGCTCTACGTGGTCGTGTTCGTGCTGGCGAACGTGGCTCAGGCAGCCATCGGCCAGGGGACCGACTGGGTACCGAACACGATCACGTCCACGCTCATCTTCGTGCTCTGCTGGGTGCTCGGCGAGTACGTCGGCGCGCGCCGGGCCTATCACGCCGAGCTGGAGGCGAGGTTGCACCTGTTGGAAACCGAGCGCGGGCAGGCGGCCCGGATCGCGGTCGCCGAGGAGCGCGGCCGGATCGCGAGGGAACTGCACGACGTGGTCGCGCACGCGGTCAGCGTGATCGTGGTGCAGGCCGACGGGGCCTCTTACATGATCAGGTCCAACCCCGAGCTGGCCGAACGCGCGGTGCGGACGATCTCGGACACCGGCCGCGGTGCCCTCGCCGAGCTGCGCAGGCTGCTGGACCTGCTGCGGGGCGAGGGCGCCAGCGGTGAGCCGCGGGTACCGCAGCCGGACGCGGCCACCCTCGCCGAGCTGGCCGAGCGGGTCCGGGCGGCGGGGGTGCCGGTGCGCCTGGACGTCGAGGGCGAGCTGGGTGACCTGCCGGCGGGGGTGTCCCTCGGGGTCTACCGGATCGTGCAGGAATCGCTGACCAACACGCTGAAGCACGCCGGCCCCGGTGCGTCCGCCACGGTGCGGGTGCGCCAGGACGCGGAGGCGGTGGATGTCGAGGTGGCCGACGACGGCGGGGACCGCGGCGCGCTGGTGGCGGCCGGGGAGGGTGCCGAAGTACCCGGCGGGAACGGGCTGATCGGCATGCGGGAGCGGGCACACGTCTTCGGCGGCACCCTCGAGGTGGGGCCGGGGCCCGGCGGGGGCTGGCGGGTTCGGGCGAGCCTGCCGGTTAGGTTGTCCTCGTGATCCGTGTCGTGCTGGTGGACGACCAGGAGCTGATGCGCGTCGGCTTCCGGATGGTGCTCGGCGCGCAGCCGGACATCGACGTGGTCGGCGAGGCCGCCGACGGGAAGGAAGCGGTGCGGCTGGCCGAGCGGGAGCGGCCGGATGTGGTGCTGATGGACGTGCGGATGCCGGTGCTGGACGGGGTGGAGGCGACCAAGCGGATCGTGGCGGCCGGTACCTCGCGGGTACTGGTGATGACCACCTTCGACCTGGATGAGTACGTCTACTCGGCGCTGCAGGGCGGGGCGAGCGGCTTCCTGCTCAAGGACACCCCACCGGATCACCTGGTGACGGCGCTGCGCGCGGTGGCGAGCGGGGATGCCGTGGTGTCGCCGAGCGTGACCAGGCGGCTGCTGGACCGCTTCATCGGCAGCGGCGGGACCCCGCCGCGGGACCCCGCCGTGCTGGACGTGCTCACCGGACGCGAGCGCGAGGTGCTGGTGCTGATCGGCAAGGGCCTGTCCAACACCGAGATCGCGGACAAGCTGTTCCTCTCCGAGGCCACGGTGAAGACGC